>NZ_ASXG01000119.1 GCF_000411975.1 Amycolatopsis orientalis DSM 43388 | reverse complement strand
TTTTTCAAGCAGAAGACGGCATACGAGATGATCAGCCAAGACGGCGAACCGCTTCATAAAACCATTCATGCACCCGTAAGCCTTACATATGATGATGTATTAAAAAATACGATCATCGGCTGCTTGACGGTGATGATTGACAGAGAACAAACGGGTGATATCCGGATGCCGAATATTAGAACCCGCCAGGATTTGGCGACATGGCTGTCCGTATTAAAGCGGGGGTTCAAGGCATATGGACTGAACGAACCCCTCGCGGAATACCGCATCGTTGAAACATC
>NZ_ASXG01000118.1 GCF_000411975.1 Amycolatopsis orientalis DSM 43388 | reverse complement strand
GGGTCTGCCCAGGCTTCGGTTGACACCGGAGCTGACTGTTTCTCAGGCCGCTGCTGCGGTGGTGTAGATGGTCTCAAACTCGACCGGGGTGAGTTTGCCCAGGGCGCGTTGGCGGCGTTTGCGGTGGTACTTCGTCTCGATCCAGGACACGATCGCCAGCCTCAGTTCCTCCCGGGTGCGCCACCGCCTAGTATCGAGAACGTTCTTCTGCAGCAACGAAAAGAACGATTCCATCGCGGCGTTGTCACCACAGGCACCGACCCGACCCATCGACCCGGTCAGCCCATGGCTGCGCAACAGGGACCGGTAGGCTCCCGACCGGAATTGAGCACCTCGGTCGGAGTGGACCACGACATCGCGCGGGTCGCGCAGTGCGATCGCGTTGCGCAGCGCGCTGACCGCGAGTGAGGCCCGCATGTGCGAGGCGATGGAGTATCCGACGATCTTGTTGGAGCAGCAGTCCTTGACCGCACACAAGTACAGCTTGCCCTCACCGGTGGGATGCTCGGTGATATCGGTTAGCCACTTGGAATTTGGTGCGGTGGCGGTGAAATCCCGGCGCACGAGGTCGTCGTGCACCGGCGGCCCCGCCTTACGGGAACGGCCCTTCTTCTTGGCGTGCAGCGAGAAGATCTGCTGCATCGAGCAGATCCGCCACACCCGGTTCTCCGACGCGGCGTAGCCGCGGCGGGCGAGTTCGTCGGCGATGAACCGGTACCCGTCGGCCGGGTCGTCGGCATGGATCTCGAGCGCGGCGTTGATCAGCTGCGCGTCGTCGAAGTCGCGCTGCGAGACCGGAGACGAGCGCCACTGGTAAAAGGCCTGCCGGGAGATCCCCAGCACCCTGCACGTCACCGCGACCGGCACCCGCACAGGGGCGCCGGCCGCGGCCAGTTCACGGACGAGCGGGAAGGCTATTTTCCCGGCAAGTTGCCCTGCGCCAGGTAGGCCGCGGCCTTGCGCAGGACCTCGTTCTCCTGCTCCAGCAGCCGGTTGCGTTTACGCAGCTCCCGCAGCTCAGCGGACTCCTCGCGGGTCACGCCCGGCCGGGCGCCGTCCTCGACCTCGGCCGCGCGCAACCAGTTGGCCAGGCACGACTCGGAGATCCCGAAGTCCTTCGCGACCTGCTTCAACGGGGTCTCGCCGCGGCGGGCCACGGCGACCACGTCGTCACGGAACTCGCGGGGATAGGGCTTGGGCACGATGACATCCTTCCAGGCGAGGCCGAAGCCTCACAGGTGAGGTGTCAACCAAACCCTGAGCAGACCC
>NZ_ASXG01000117.1 GCF_000411975.1 Amycolatopsis orientalis DSM 43388 | reverse complement strand
TCGGCCGTCTGCTGGGCCGCTTGCGCCACTGGGTGTTCGACGGCGAGTCCAAGCCGGTGCGGATGAACGCCCGCGACCGCAACGATTCCGAGGTGTACATGAAGCTGCGCGAGGCCCGCAACGAGGCCGTGCGCCGCCGCATGGCCCCGGTCATGGTCGGGCTCGTGGTGCTGCTGGCGATCGTGTACCTGGCCATCACCTACGTCACGCCGTTCTGGAACTGGACGGTTCTGGTGTCGGCCATGACGCTGGTGGGCTGGTGGGGCGCTCCGGCGGACAAGCCGGTCGCCGGGCGCGCGGTGGACGGCGTGAAGACGCCGAAGCTGACCAGTGACGCGATCGTGTCCGCGCTGGGCTCGCTGGGCATCGGCGAGCTGAACAAGGCCCTCGCGAAGAAGCCGGACGCGATCGGGTTTCCCAACCCGATCCAGCGCGACGGCGACGGCTGGCGCGCCGACATCGACTTGCCGCTGGGCGTCACCGCGGGCGACATCATCGCCAAGCGCCAAGAGCTGTCCTCGGGCCTGCGCCGCCAGATCGGGTGCGTGTGGCCGGAAGGGGACGCGAAAATCCACGAAGGACGGCTCGTGCTGTGGGTCGGGGACCGGGACATGTCCAAGGCGAAGCAGAAGCCGTGGCCGCTGGCCAAGCCGGGCGCGACGGTGGACCTGTTCAAGGCCCAGCCGTTCGGCACCGACCAGCGCGGCCGCTGGGTGGAGATCACGCTGATGTTCGCCAGCATGATCATCGGTGCGGTCCCGCGGATGGGCAAGACGGTGTCGCTGCGGGAACTGCTGGTCATCGCCGCGCTCGACCCGCGCGCCGTGCTCTACGCGTTCGACCTCAAGGGCACCGGTGATTTCGCCGCCGTCGCGCCGTGCGCGCACGCCTACGGCGTCGGCGACGAGCCCGAGGACATCGAACGCATGGTGGCGGAGATGCGGGAGCTGCGCGAGGAGATGCGCCGCCGGATCAAGGTGATCCGCAACCTGCCGGAGTCGGTGTGCCCGGACAACAAGGTCACCCCGGAACTGGCCGCCCGCAAGGACTTGCGGCTCGCGCCGATCGTCGTGGCGGTGGACGAGTGCCAGGTTTGGTTCGAGCACAAGGAATACGGGGAGGAACTGGAGTCCATCTGCACCGACCTGGTCAAGCGCGGCCCGGCACTGGGCATCATCACCATCCTGGCCACCCAGCGCCCGGACGCGAAGTCGCTGCCCACCGGGATTTCCGCCAACGCCATCCTGCGCTACTGCCTGAAAGTGCAGGGACAGACCGAAAACGACATGGTCCTCGGGACGTCGCAGTACAAGAACGGTGTCCGGGCAACGATGTTCGCCCGCACCGACCTCGGCATCGGCTACCTCGCCGGCGAGGGCGACGACGCCAAGATCGTGAAGTCGGTGTACAAGGACGCCACCGACACCAAGAAAATCATCGCCGGAGCCCGTGCCCGCCGCGAAGCCATCGGCAACGTCACCGGCTACGCCGCCGGGGAAGAGGTCGACGTCGAGGCCGCACGCCTCGACCCGCTCGCCGACACCCTCGCGGTGTTCCAGCGCGGCGAGGACAAGCTGTGGTCCGACGTCATCGTGGGCCGCCTGGCCGACCTCCGGCCCAGCCAGTACGGCGGCTGGACCGCGCAGAACCTCGCCACCGCGCTCAAGCCCAAGGGCGTCAAGCCGAAGCAGGTGTGGGCCACCGACCCGGAGACGGGCAAGGGAGCCAACCGCAACGGCTACACCCGTGACGCCCTCACCACTGCCCAGAACAACGGACAGTAACCGAACGGAGTGGCTAGGGGCGGGCCGCGCTCTAGATCTGAGCCCCTCTAGACCTAGACCCCGCCCCTAGACACCCGCAGCCATTCTGACCAGGACTCTAGCGGCCTAGACCACTCCCGCGCCGACCAGCGGAAACACCCGCAAAACCCGGCTAGCCGCCGACACCGCCCGGCCCTAGCCCTGGCCGAACGCGCCCAAAAACAAGCACGCAGAGTCACGACCCTAAGAGGTGCACGTTGACCACACCTCAAGTCGTTAACGTGGCCACTGTGAAAATCCTACTGGCGGGCAGGCTGTCCCAGTCTCACGACAAGTCCACCAGCCTGGAGCGCCAAGAGACGAAGGGGCGCACGTGGGCGCGGGGGCAAGAGGACGCCCGCGTGGTCGGATGGGTCGCGGACGACGGCGTATCCGGCTCGGTATCCCCGTTCGACCGGGACGCACTAGGGCCGTGGCTAACCGACAACCCGCCGAAGCCTTTCGACGTCCTCGCGGCAACCAAGCTGGACAGGATCGGCCGAAGCGCCCGGGACATCCTGGAACTTGCCGAGTGGCTATCGCGGCGCGGCAAGCGCCTCGTCTTCATTGACGACAAGATCGACACAGATGGCCCGTTCGGCAAGTTCTTCCTCACGGTGATGGCAGCCATCGCGGAACTAGAGCGCGCCTTGATCATGGAACGTACCCGGGACGCTAGGGCCAAACTCGTCGCGGACGGGTACTGGATCGGCGGGCAAGTGGCGTGGGGCTACAAGGTGATCCCGGACGGCCCGCACAAGCGCGTGGTGGTGGACGAGGACGTGCGAGACCTGGTGGTCCAGGCGTTCGAGTGGGCCGCAGACGGCCGCAACCCGGCTTGGATATCCCGAGAGCTTCAGCGGCTCGGAGTCGACACACCACGCGGCGGAGAAGCGTGGTCCCGGAAAACCGTAGCCGTCTTGCTGGAACGTGACCTGTACATTGGCCTCGGCGACGTGCCCGCGATTGTCGACCCCGACCTGTTCGCCAGGGCCGGAAAGAAGCTGTCGGCGGCAAAACACGGCCGGGCCGCCCGAGCGACCTCCGGCCATTGGGCCGGGACAGTGTTCTGTGCCGAGTGCGGCGGGAAGCTCTGGAGCCGCAACGAGAAGCGGCGGGGCCGGGTTTACTACTGCCAGCACAAACACGGGAAAGACATCCGCGAGGACTTGCTGGATGACGTAGCGAAAGCGGAATTCATCTCCGCGTTCGGCAAAGAACCCGTCGTAGACATCATCGTCCACCCGGACACGACGGCGTCCGAGGTGGCCCTCTGCCGGGCGAAGCTGGATCGGGTGAACGAACGCTTGCGGACGGCTGACGGACCAGACAGGGCGGCAATCCGTACTGAGCGGGACGCGATCGAGACCGAGCTAGACGAACTGGAGTCACGGCCGCCCCGAGAGGGGCGGACCGAGCGGATTCCGACCGGGGAAACGTGGGAGCAACGGGCCGACCGGATGGACGCGCCCGAGCTGGCGGACGAGATACAGCAACGCGGGTTCACGTTCGGCGTCCGGCTGCTGTCGATCAAGCCGCTGGATCTTGAGATCTCGGTCACCGAACACTCGCCCGTTCCCGCCCCGGAAGCGGTCGCCTACCTGGAGCAGCAATCCGACTAGCGGCGATCCTGTAGCTGACGCTTGAGCGCGTCGACGTCCCATCGGGCATGCCCGCCCGGCGTCACCACCTCGGGCGTGACATCGCCTGCTTTCCACCACCGCTGAAGCGTCCGGCGGTCGACGCCGATGGCCTTGGCGGCCTCGGCGGTGGGAAGCAGGCGATCAGTCACTTGCCTACTTTCACCCGCAGATGTCGCACTCGTCCATCCAGGTGACGCACTCCACCGTGTTAATACGCGAACACAGTCGTTCACGTACGATTGTCGCGTTTAGCCGCGTTCGGGAGGGCTGCTATGGGCGGGTACTCGGCCGTGACGCCGGTCTGGACGATGACCACTGACGGGTGGCGGCACCTGGTGGTGCTCGTCCTTCGGCACTCCGACGGCACGATCGTGAAGGCGATGTGTCGTCGGTGGCTGGCACCCGCGCCGCCAATCGGTGATCCCGCGAGATGCCCCGAGTGCGCCGAGCACGACAACCCCGGCGAATGAACGAAGATCCGGCGCGGCAACTGGGCGACGCGCTCCGCGAAGCACGCGAGCAACGACGCTTCGGCGTGCGCGAGCTGGCCCGGCGTATCGGCGTCTCTCCGGGGCGGATTGCCTTGTGGGAGCAGGGCAAGCGTGTGCCCAGCCCTATACAGGTCGCCCTCATCCTCGGCGCGCTCGGCATCGTGGGCACCGAGCAGAAGCGAATTCTGGAATTGGCGCTGTTCCACCGTCTCTACCGGACGGGCGAACGCGCCTAGTCCTCCGGCGGCTTGAGCCCCCGAACCAGCTCGGCCGGATCGACGCCGAGTCCGGCGGCGAACTTGAGCAGGTTGTGCAGGCTGACGTTCCGCAAGCCGCGCTCCAGTTGACTCACGAACGTCCAGTGCACCCCGGCCCGCCGGGCAAGCTCCTCCTGACCGATGCCCTGCGGTTCCCGCAGCTTCCGCACGCGCACGCCCAGTTCCCGCGTGGCTTCCGACTGCGGTTCCTTCACCATGGACGGCAACCTACCTTCCCGGTTTCGCCCCACCGGCAGTCGGTGATCCGATACCATCCGTGACTGTCTGCAAATGCAGACAGCGGCCGGGGAGGGGCTGGATCGAGCATGTGGGAAGACACCGCGTTCACCGTCGCCGCAACCCAGGACGACAAGGCCAGCGCCCCGGACGGCTTCGTACTGGAGCCCGACGAGGCCCGTATGCTGCTCACGAAGCTGACCGGCGTCCAGCAGAAGCTCAAAAAGATGCAAGCCAAGGCTGCGTACCTGTGCTCGATGCGGACGCCGTCGCAAGACCCCTCGACCGCCGCGGCGCACAAAGCGATGATCGGGAACGGCCAGGGACTCGGTGCCTACGACTACGGTGGCGGACACATCGATCTCCAGCTCGAATACATCACCGAGCTGGTCGAGCGCATCCAGAAGGCGCTCGGCGTCACCGTGGCCAGCGACGAGGATCAGGGCGGCTTGATCACCGGAGCAGGAAAGAGCGAATGAAGTCCCGTACCCTCCTCCCCGTCGCGGCAGCCGGGCTGCTGCTCGCCGCGTGCTCGACCCCCACGGGCGGTGTCCCCTCACCCGTGCCCAGCACACCCGCATCATCCTCCGCAGGCTCCCTGCCCTACGGCGGAGCGCCGAAGGTCGAGAACCCGTTGCCGGACAGCGTCATCTCCGGGAGCCCGTGCGACGCGCTCACCCCCGAGCAGGTGACGCACGACGTGGGCCACGCCGCCGACGGCGAACCGGAAACGCTGCCCATCGGCGCGTCGTGCACCTGGTCCAACACCGCCGGAGCCAGCCTCGGCATCTACTTCACCAACAAGCGGCACGAGGGTTTGAGCCCGTACTACGACCAGACGCGCAAGCAGATGAAGCGGTTCGACGTCCTGCCGCCGATCCAGAGCTACCCGGCCGTCGCGTACTCCGACAAGCCGGGGCCGGTCTCGTCCTTCTGCCAGGTCGCGGTCGGCATCGCCGACACCGCCGATTTCGTCGTCAGCGTGTCTGTGGGCAACGGCAGCACCGCCGACGCCTGCCCGATCTCGACCCAAATCGCCGGGCAGGTGCTGACCAACCTCAAGCAGAAAGCCGGTCGCTGACCCGACGCGCCGGATTGGTTCAGTGGCGCACGCCCCACGGACCAGGATAACCCCTGTTCAGAGACGTGAACCAAAATGCCGGCCACTGTCCGCGGCCCAGGATTGGTTCGGCCCTCCCGACAGCGCATCATCGTGCTTGAATCTCGCCATGGCTTCCGAATGGATCACGGGCGTGTTCGGTGCAGGCGGCGCGGCGATCGGTGCGGCGGCGACGATCGCGGCGAACCTGGTTACGGGTCGCAATCAGGCGAAGTTGGAGAAGGCCAAGAGAGGGAACACCAACGTCGACCTTCGGCGCACGGTGTGCACTGAGTACCTGTCGACTGTCTATAGCTTCATGGACAAAGCGCGTGAGGTCGTCCGGACCACGCGCTATCAGGCATCGGAACAGGAGATCGAGGCCGCCCATGATGCGTACCTGTTGGAGTGGGAAAAGGTGCACCAGAGGTGCGCCCCGGTGAAAATCGTCGGGCCGCTCGAACTGCGGAAGTCGGCCGAGTCAGTTCGTTCGAAGTTGGCTGCAATCGGAGGCGTGGCGGACGAGCACTATTCAGCCCACCAGCAGGGCAACCCACGGAGGCGGGCGGGGGACATCACCCACGTGCTGCTGGCCGCTGGGGACACAGTCGAGGAATTCGTAACGTTGGCCAGCGAGCACACCCAGGAGCGCGAGGGCTGAAAGGCCCAGCCGATCCTCCCCACGGACACCGTGGCCGGTTCGCGTAGTGACGGATGAGGGCTCACGCTCGCTTGCGGAGCAGGCGGATTAGCCCGGCCAAGCCGAGACCGCCGCCAAGGGTCGCACCGCCGAAGCCGACGACGATCGGCGAGCCGCTAACGGCCATCGCGAGTGCGACGAGGGTCAGTGCAGCAATCACGAGCGCGGCCAGGAACCAGGCGGGTCCCACGGTCTCAGGCAGGCGGTCGATGAGCATCGTCAGCGCGCCGTCCGGGCGGGACGGTTCCGTGGGGTCCGGCGCTGCCGCCGAGGGCTTTTCGGTAGTCGTCACGCCGCAAGACTGACCAGGTGAAACCCCGAGCGCAACCGCCCAAAACGGACCGGCTGGCAACTCGAAAACCGGCGTCCTGTCCGACCGCGTCCCGGAACTACCGGGCCAGGGGGGCCGAGTGCGCGAAGCCGAGCGATCAACGCTCCCACCTGGGAAAACAGGCAGTGCGAAAACCCCCTTTATCCGCGTTCCGAGTGTGTTTTACCGCACAAAATTGGTGGCCGTAAGAATCGCACCGCCCACCGGTAGCGCGGGTCAGCCCGTTCGCCCGCGCGTACTCGCCCCGACAGTGCTGGCACTCGCGGCAAGCCGTGATCCGCTCGGCATCCGACGGACAACAGCCGTCGCCCCGCAATGACGCGGGCCGCTCGAATCACCACCGAGGCAACCCTTTGGCCGCCCGCAAGGCGGCATCGGCCGCCGGAGCGTGGCTTGGCTACTTCGGCACACACGTTGTCCAATTGTCCACAGTGCACTAGGTAACGGATATTCGCGCTGATCAGCGCGATATGCAGAAGTAAGTCGTTACCCGAAGCGGACCTTTTGAACCTGACGGACCCGGCAGAGACCTCCCCAGCGGTCCGGAAGTGATCCACATCGGGGGTTACCCCCCATAGGTATCACGATGTCGTGAGCTGGAAACGGACCGCTCGGTATGCTTGGTGACCTGTCAACCGAACGGTGAGCCCTGGTTGAGCACGGTCTCCCGCGAGTGGCACGAGTGACACAAGCCTCGGCCGTTGGCTGGGTCATTGGGGTTCATGCCCTTGAGCACGAGCTGATCCCTGCTCAGTGGCCAATGGTCAGCGTGCACCGAGCGTCGACGTCGACACAGCACGCACACTGGATCACGAGCGAACACGCGCACGCGGAACACCTCGTGTCCCTTGCCGCCGTAGCCGCGGCTGGCACTGGTGCCCCGTGCCCGGTCTGCCTGGGCTCGGTGGTACGGGCAACGGCCGCCGCCCTCGGTCAGCTCAGGGCACCCTGCCACCGTGCACACCCGGTAGCCCGGTCTCACGGGAGGGCGAACCCGCAGGGCGGGGCGTCGTCGCCCTCGTCATCCTCTGCCACCTCGGTGAGGGTGCCGAGTGCGAGCGCAACCGAGTTGTCTTCGCGGGCAAGACTGAACGAGATGATCTCCCGGCCGAAGAGGCAGAGGCACAGGACCACGGTGGTATCCCTTCGGGGGAGTAGGTAGGGGGCAGGGCGGTAGCCCTGCCGTGCACCTACGGCCCGCCTGGCTGGCTATTCGACCCGGCCGCCGGTTCCGTCGAGGCTCCCATTCGTCTCGGCGTCGATTCGCATCCGGGCGAGCCGGACGGCTTCGGGCGGCGAATCGACGAGACGCCGATGTCGGATGATGTCGCCGAGAGGGTTGTTCTTCAGGACGGTCCGCCGGTTGACGACGTTCGTCTCCCAGGCGCCGAGGACCGCCCACTGTCCGATGACGTCGGCGGCCCGCGAGACCTGAGACTCGGCAGCATTGAACGCCGACCAGGCGGCGAGGTATGCCTGTTCGGCTTCCTGGTAAGCGGCTACTGCCTGCGCCCCGCACGCGGGAGCATCCTCCCTGATGGCTTTCCTTACGGCGTTGCGGGACAAATGCGCGGCGTGCGTGTGCTGAGCAGCTAGCGCCAACGCGCGGGCTCGCTTCTCCCTCAGCTTGTCCAGCTCGTACGGAATCTCGCCGGTGTCCTTGCCCTCGGCCAGCGCGGCGGAGACGGCCGCTCGATATCGCTCGTCGGCGAGGGCTTCCGGTGTCGTTTGCAGGACGTCGTACGCGTCGGTGAGCGCGTCGTCGGCGGCCCCGGTATGGCGGGCCATCTCCTCGACGGCTTCTGCGATCTTGTCGGTGACGTAGCCGCCGGGGGTGTTCGGAACGTCGGGGATGCGTTCCGTCGCGTGGTCGAATTCGGACCAGGCCGAACGGTCTTCGAGAGCCATTTTTCTCCTTGTTAAACGAAAAGAAGCGCCTTTGGGGGGGCGCTTCGCGGGTTTGCTATTTGGCCGTTGAGTAGGGGGACGTACTTGGTTTCCGTGTCTGGCGCTGAACGGTGACGGGTCGGTGCCACGTCCGGACTACGCGAACTTCGGCCGACCCGTCTTCGAGATCTACAATTTCGTACAGGCCGCGGACGCTGCCATGAGCGACCACGAACGTGCAGCATCCGTCTACTGCCAGCGCATCGACCATGCAGGGCGAGAGATAGCGGGAGACATCTGCCATCGGAACGGGCTGGCTGTATTCGGCGGCGGCGCGAAGGTACGAGCGTTTGCCGGTCGCTGGAGTCGGTTTCGTCGGCGGCGGTGTCGGAACTGGCGTTGTCACGTAGTCGTCTTCCGGAGCTGGGAGTTGGCGGCGAGGTACGCGGCCACGTCGGGGTAGACGGCGTGATCGCCAGCCACGTGAACCGCACTTCGCTCGATCAACGACCAACCGCCCTCGGCCTCACACCAGGCGGGCAGCACTCGGGCCCTCACCAGGCGGCAGACGTCGCAGACAACGACGCGGGCCCTGGTGCGCCGGACGGCCGAGTTCTCGGCCTGGCGGGCGAATGCGCCCGCTGTCTCGTCGTCGGTCACGGGGTCACCTCGGCGACTATGCGGAGCAGTCGTTGCGTCGAGTCGAAGGACGGCCGCCGGTTGTCCGCCCGAAGCCAGCAGCGGACGGCTTGCTCGGTTACCCCGAGCTTCCTGGCCAGCGCGCGGACGCGTTCGCCGTGGGTGTCCCCGAGCTGCCGGTTGATAGCGGCGGAGACCAGCTCCGGCGCACACTGAAACACTTGTCTCTCCTTTCAGGAAACGAAAAAAGCCCCGCTAATGGGCGGGGCTACTGGGGTAACGCAGAAAAATAAATCCGGCAATGAGCGGGAACCGCCAAGAGGAAATAAGCTCGGCCACTGTCGGAAGACTGGTTGTCTGAACGGCCTTTAGGGCGTTCCTCAGTCAACCTTGGTTAGCTTGGCCGTTCGGCTGACGCCGACGGCTTAACCGTGGTTGACCTTCGCGAGCATGGGACCTTTGTTGACTGGTCGCTGTGTTCGCTGTGTTCACCCCATAGACACTGTTCCATCGGCGAATCCGGAACACGAGGTGACCGAGTTCACTTCGGATGCCCTACCGGCAAGGCACCAGAGCTAGCCGGGTAGCGATGAGTAGGCCGCCCAGACGAGCGTTCTTCCCGCTGACGCCCCGGCCTGGCTAACTCAGCCCGCCTCGTCCACCCTGGCCCCGTCCTGCTCGCCCGGCACGGAGCCCCGATTGATCCGGTTCCGAACGGCTTACGCCGCTGGTTCGCCTCCATCTTGCTCAGTGGCTTGTCGGTCATGCGGACGCTTGCACGTTCCACCAGTCAGCATGACGGCCGCCGCGTTTGCATGTGCAGTCGGTGAACCGATTCCAGCCGGGCTCGTCCACCTCAACCGGGCAGACGTCGTTGTCCGGCTCGGTCGACTCGTCGTCTGCGGTCGACGCGTACTCCCCATTGTCGGCGGCTATCGCAAGTTGAGCGCGCGAAGCGGCGCTCTTCTCGTTGACTCCGGCTGTCTCCACACCCCCGGAGGGTGTGGTGGCATTAGCGTCGGTGCCCTGGTGCATGAGAGAGCTTTGTTTACTAGAGAATCGGGCGGATGATCCGCCCATTGCGTCCCGAGAATCCTGGGCTTTCGGGGAAGCAGCCGAAACGTATCGGGCGGATGATGCAGCCGAAACGTCTGCCGCCTCGGCCGGGCGTATCGGGCGGATGGTCCGCCCACTACGCTGCCCCCGGTGTTCCCGATAGTCGGCTGGCCAGGCAAGCCGCCAGACCGTCGCCCTGTTCTTTTTCATGCCGGTATCCACGATCCAGCCAGTAGCGGCCAGCGTGTCCAGGTGCTCACGCTCGACTCGCTCGGATCGGCCGGTGATCTTTGCCAGCGTCCGGCGAGACGCGTGAAAGGTGCGCTGTCCGTGCCAAGCACGCTCAGCGAGAACGAGTGCCGTAACCCACGTTGCCGCTCCCATCCGGTCATCTCGCATTACGGCAGACGACCAGTCGCGACGCCATTTGCGGGGGCCCTGTTCTTCGCTGCCCTCGAATTCGAGCGCCTCGGTGTGGTCAGCGCCGGCGCTGGTGGTCATCGTTGCGGTTCTCCTCGTTGAAGGGTTCGCGCCGAGTGGCGCGGAGTTCGTAGTAATGGCGGACGGCGCGTTTGCGCCGCTTCTCTTGCTGTTCCGCGGAATACCGGCGTTTCTCGGGCATCACTTCTCCTGGCAGGTGCAGTCGGTGCACAGGTCCCACTCCAGCGAGCTGGTGTTCACGGTTGCGGGGCCAGCACAGGCACCGAGCGGCCGACGCACGGCCCGCAGCCCGGGTCCCACGTGCCGCCGTGGCCGCCGCATGGGCGGACACGGGCCGTCCACTGGGCCGCTGTCGGCGTGGGCAGCAGCAGAGTCCGGGGGCCCGGCGCGGCAAGCGCCGGGCCCGTCGTCAGCTCATTTCGCCATCTCCCTGGTAATGGCGATCTACTTCGTCACTCGACCCAGCAGCGGGCCGACGACGACACGGTCGGCGCGTCGCACAGCAGTTCCGGCGCTCGCCGTTCTCCGGCGAGCGTCACCAGCGACGCGACCATGATGCCGAAGTCCCGGGCGGTCACTTTGCCGCCCGCTGGTAGGTCTGGCAGCGGATACGGCCGAAATACCACTCCGCGTCGTCGGCTTCGTGCTCGTGTTCCAGGGCCCATCCGCCAGCGGCAAGCTCCTTGGCGACCGGGGCGAACATCGGGTCACCGTCGGCGACGAGCACGCTGCGGTAGACGTTCAATTCGCCGTTCAGGAGGACCCCGGCGAACAGCATCCGGCCGGAGTCCACCAGGACACGCGACCATATGGACGGCTTCCGGCATCCCTGCTCCGCCAGCAATGCGGCCAGCCGGTCGGATTCCTTCGCGTGCAGCTCGGTTTCCGCGGCAGTCCACGAGTCCAGCCGGTCCAGTCTGGCCAGCGTCTGATCAACCTCGCCGATCCGCTCCGAAAGAACCTCATCGGTCAGCCGCGAATAGAAGTCCGCCCGCATCGCTACGGCCGTCTCGCGATCCAGGAACACCAACGCCATCCGGTGGGCGGTAGGTTCGCCCAGCTCACAGGCAAACTCGGTGTACTGGTCGTGCTGGTCGCGGGTGATCTCGCGCATTGGTGCTGCCTCTCGTCTCGCGCTAACCGAGGACTGCTCCGCTGCTCCCGTGATCCGGCATGTGGTGCCCGGCAGGCCTCCCGGAAAGAAGCCGTGTTACCTCGGCGGCCGGTAACCCGGCCTGAGGTTGGCCAAGTTAGATACTTGTAGTCCACGCACGCCACCCGTGGCCCGGTCCACGGACCGGCCCGCCCGCCGGTCACCATCCCGTTCGCCGACTACCGCGACCTCGTCGCCGACGCCGCCGCCTGGCGGCAGCTCACCACCAGCCCGCACGTCGCGGAACTGCTCGCCGAATGGGTCGAGTGGGACCGCCGCCGCACCGCCCGTCAGACATCGAACGCCGTCTGCGCCGCCGGGAACTGGCGCGCCAACGCCGCCACCCCGACCTACGCCGAACTCGCCCGCCGCCGCGCGACGTTCACCCGGCCCGCCCTCACGCCACAGCAGATCCGCGCCACCGCCGCCGCGTCCTGGGCGCGGGTCGAGGCCCGCCACGCCCATGCCGGCATCCGCGCCGCCTGACCGAGAGGACCACCCCATGACCACGCTCGACACCGAACAGTCCACACCGGACGGCGCAGCCCTGCTCGACTCGCTGCGCACCGCGCTGACCCGCTACGTGTCCTTGCCCAGCCCGGAAACCGCCGACGCCATCACCCTGTGGATCGCGGCCACCCACGCCCAACCGGCGTGGGCGCACGCCCCCCGGCTCGTGATCCGCGCCCCGGAGAAGCGCTGCGGCAAGTCCCGGCTGCTCGACATCGTCGAGGCCACCTGCCACAACCCGTTCATCACCGTCAACAGCTCACCCGCCGCCGTCTACCGGTCGGTCACCAACGACCCGCCCACGCTCCTGGTGGACGAGGCGGACACGATTTTCGGGCCGAAGGCGGACGGGAACGAGGACTTGCGCGGGCTGCTCAACGCCGGGCACCAGCGCAACCGCCCGGCCAAGCGCTACGACGCCACCAACAACCGGGTGGAGTCCATCCCCACCTTCGCGATGGCCGCCCTCGCGGGGATCGGCGCGATGCCCGACACCATCGAGGACCGCGCCGTCATCGCCCGGATGCGCCGCCGCGCCCCCGGGGAAACCGTTGCCCCGTACCGGCACCGCCGGGACCGGCCCGCGCTGCGCACCCTCGCCGACCAGCTCGCCGAGTGGCTGCGCTCCGACCTGCCCGCCCTGGAAGCCGCCGAACCGGAGATGCCCGTGGAAGACCGCGCCGCCGACACCTGGGAACCCCTCGTCATCGTCGCCGACCACGCCGGAGCCGACTGGCCCGACCGCGCCCGCCGCGCCGTCCTCGCCCTCACCGCCGCCGACTCCGAGACCGACGACAGTTCCGAACGCGTCCGGCTCCTGGCCGACTGCCACGCCGCGTTCGGCGACACGCGAGTCCTGACCACGGGGCAGCTCCTGGCGCGGCTCAACGCCGACCCGGAAGCCCCGTGGTGCGGATACGGGCCGACCGGGCTCACTCCCGCCAAGCTCGCCAAGCTGTTGCGCGAGTACGGCATCCGCTCCGGCAACATCCGTCCCGACGACGGGCCGCAAGCCAAGGGCTACACCCGCGCCGACTTCACCGACTCCTGGGCGCGCTACTGCCCCGGCCTCGCCGACGACCCGGCCGCGGCGGCGGGGGAGCGGGACGGCTGTGACACGTCACCCGGAGTCGTTCCGATCCGCCGCGCCCGGTCCGCCTGACCAACCCTCAGCGGGGTAGGCGTCCCTGCCGTCCCAAGCGTCCCCGCGCAGCTCACGCCCGGGACGGCACCGATCCCCGGGACGGCACCACCCGTCCCGCCCGGCCGTGCTGGGACGGGTGGTGCCGTCCCACGGAAACAGCCGTCCCAGGTCTGACCTGCGACGGGACGGCTGGGACGGCTGGGACGCCTACCCCCTCCCGCATCAGCGACCAACTCGACCAGACCTGGGGGAGAGCCCATGCGCATCGCCGACGCCAGCCGCACGACCCGAAAGGCTCACCACCAATGGCTACCGCCGACGACATCACCCAGCTCGCCACCACTCTCGCCCAACTCGCCGAACGCCTTGCAGCCAACGAAGTCGACGCCGCTCGACCCGCGCCGCGGCCAATGCCTACACGGGTCCTGCTGACCGTCGAAGAGGCCGCCGAGCGCCTCGGCATCGGCCGGACATTCGCCTACCGCCTTGTCCGGTCAGGGCAGCTCGAATCAGTTCAGATCGGTCGCCTCCGCCGAATTCACGTGTCCGCAGTGGACGACTACGCCGCAACCCTTGTCCGCAACTCGATCCAAGACGCCGCCTGAGGGGGATGCAATGGCAAGGAAGAAGCGCCCAGAGGGCACCCGCGCGCCGAACGGCTCAAGCAGCGTCTATTTCAGCGAAACGGATGGCCACTGGCACGGCCGGGTCACCGTTGGCAAGAAGGACAACGGGAGGCCGGACCGCCGTCACACCATGTCGAAGGACGAAACCAAGGTCCGCAACAAGGTTCGCGAGTGGGAGAACGAGCGCGATGAAGGGCGCGTTCGGAAGGCGGGCCAAAACTGGACCGTTGAAAAGTGGTTGAACCACTGGCTGAACGAGATCATGGCCCCGCCGACGATCACCGAAAATGCTTGGGATGCTTACGAAGTTGCTTGCCGTGTACATCTCATTCCGGGCGTCGGGGCGCATCGCCTCCAGCGTTCTCACGCCGATGACAAGCTGGAAGCGGAACACCTGGAGAAGCTGTATCGGAAGATGATGCGCGAGGGCTCGTCCGCGGGCCGCGTGCACCAGGTGCACCGGACCATCCGTACTGCGCTGAAGGAAGCGAAGAAGCGCAAAATCATAGCGGACAATCCCGCTGAACTCGCGCGCGCTCCGAAGGTCGAGGACATCGAGACCGAACCGTACGACGTTGACGAAATCCAGAGCATTCTGGAAACCGCGAACAAGCGGCGAAACAGTGCTCGGTGGGCCATCGCACTCGCGCTCGGCTTGCGGCAGGGCGAAGCGCTCGGGCTCCAGTGGCCGGATGTGAATTGGGACGGCTGGGACCAGCCGTGCGACGAGCACGCGGTCTCGTTCTGCCCGGAGTGTTTCGAGCACCACGCCACCGAGATCGGGGTGCGTCGGAACCGTCTCCGTCCGAAGTACAAGCACGGTTGCTCTAAGCCGTGCGGGCGGAAGTTCGCGGGCTATTGTCCGCAGCGGGTCGCGACGCGCAAGGAAACGGCGGGCACGAAGTCGAGGGCGGGCAAACGGTGGATCGGGCTGCCGAAGGAACTCGCGCTGCTCCTGGTGCGCCACATGGAGGCGCAGGCCCGGGAACGCGAGCTGGCTGCCGATCTGTGGGAGGAGACCGGGTACGTCTTCACCAAGCCGACCGGTCAACCGCTCGTGCCGAACACCGACTACCACCACTGGAAAGCTCTGCTGAAGGAAGCGGGAGTGAAGGAACGTCGACTCCACGACGCTCGGCACACCGCGGCCACGGTGCTGCTGCTCCTGGAAGTCCCGGAACGGACCGTGATGGCCATCATGGGATGGTCCAGCACGGCCATGGCGGCCCGGTACCAGCACGTGACCGACCGCATCCGCCGTGGCGTCGCGGGACGCGTCAACGGGCTCCTGTGGGCACCTCCGGCCAAGCCGGACGACGAGGGAGACGAGGCACCGAAGGTGGCCTAACCGGGGTCAATTGAAACTAAAAATGAGACTAAGACGGGAAACGCCGGTCGCCCCAAACCTGGGGCGACCGGCGTTTCCGCTGGTTACCGCTGCGGAGGATACAGGATTCGAACCTGCGAGGGCGTGAACCCAACACGCTTTCCAAGCGTGCGCCTTAGGCCGCTCGGCCAATCCTCCGTGGGGAAGAATACCGGATGGCCCTCGCGCCTTCCGCAGGTGGTCCGACCTGGGGGAACCGGTTCAGGCCGGGACGACGTCGGCGACCACGATGGTGATGTTGTCCGGGCCGCCGCCCTCGTTGGCCAGTGCGATGAGCCGCGGGACGATTTCCTCCGGCGCGCCCTGGGAGAGGACCTCCTGGATGGCCGGTTCGCTGGCACCGGCGGTGAGGCCGTCGGAGCAGAGCAGGTAGCGGTCGCCGGTTTGCGGGGTGAACTCCCAGACGTCCGGTTCGGCCGAGCCGGTGCTCAGGAGGGCCTTCATCAGCATCGAGCCGCGCGGGTGGCCGTCGGCGTCGGCGGCGCTGATGGTGCCGTCTTCGACCAGGGCCTGGGCCAGGGTGTGGTCGCGCGTGATGCGCTGGAGTTCGCCGTCGCGCAGGAGGTAGCCGCGGGAGTCGCCGACGTGCGCCGCGGCGAAGTGGGTGCCGTCGAACAGCAGTGCGGTCAGCGTGGTGCCCATGCCTTGCGTGGCGGGGGTTTCCTCGGCCACTCGCGCGAGCTGGTCGGCGACCCGGCGCACGCCGTCGGAGAGCAGGTTCGACAGGTTCTGCGCGGTGAGGTCCAGGGTGCGCAGTTCCGCGTCCAGCGAGGCCAGCACGCTGACCGCGGTCGAGCTGGCCACCTCGCCGTGCGGCTGGCCGCCGATCCCGTCCGCCACCACGAGCATCCGCCCGCTGGCGTACACGGAGTCCTCGTTGTTGGTGCGTCGTCGCCCTTGGTCGGAGCCCGCGGAGTAGCGCAGGGTGAACCGGGTCTGCTCGGTGGCCATGGTCCCATGAAACCATTGGTTGACTGAGTTAACAAGCGAAACGATGGAAACCGCTGTCGTCGGCTATCGTGCTCGGCATGGCAGACGACGCGGCGGTGAGTGCGGCCGACATCGCGCGCCTGGCGGGGGTGCGCCGGGCGGCGGTGAGCAACTGGCGGCGCCGCCATGACGATTTTCCCAAGCCGGTGGGCGGCACGGCATCCAGCCCGTTGTTTTCGCTGCCGGAGGTGCAGGCGTGGCTGCGCGGGCGCGGCCGTCCGTTCGAGCTGGCGCCGATCGACGAGGCGTGGCAACGGCTGCGTGCGCTCGGCGACGACCTCGACCTCGGCGCGCGGCTCGCGGCGGTCGGCGAGTACCTCGCGGGCGACTCGGAGGGGCCCGGCGATCCGGAGTTGCTGGCGCTGATCTCCCAGCTCGCCTCGAGCGAAGGCGCGGCGGAGACCTTCGAGCAGCTCTGCGACCGGTTCTTCGAAGCACACGCCCGCCGGCTTTCCACCACGCCGACCGCGTACGCCGACCTGATGGTGCGGCTGACCGGCGCGAAGGGCGCCACGGTGCTCGACCCGGCGTGCGGTTTCGGCTCGCTGCTGCTGGCCGCCTCGGCGACGCGGGCGCGAGGGCAGGACGTCGACCCGGACACGGCGCGGATCGCGGGCATCCGGCTGCGGCTGCACGGTGCGGACGCCGAGGTGCACGCCTCGGACGCGTTGCGCGCGGACGCTTTCGCCGATCGGCTGGCCGACGTCGTGCTGTGCGACCCGCCGTTCAACGAGCGCGGCTGGGGACACGAGGAACTCGTCGGCGACGCGCGGTGGGAGTACGGCCTGCCGCCGCGCGGGGAGTCGGAGCTGGCATGGGTGCAGCACTGTCTCGCGCACGTCAAACCCGGCGGCGCGGTAGCGGTGCTGATGCCGGGAGCCGCGGCCGGACGGCGGAGCGGGAAACGCATCCGGGCCAATCTGCTTCGGACGGGCGCGTTGCGCGCGGTGTGCACGCTCGCCCCGGGCACCGATCTATGGCTGCTCACACGACCGGAACCGGGGCAGCGCGCGCCCGCGACGGTGCTGATCGCGGACACCACAGCGGAGCAGGTCGAGCAGGTCGAGCAGGTGTGGCAGGACTTTCTGGCCGACCCGGACACCGGCGAACGCATCATCGACGTCCTCGACGACGACGTCGACCTGACCCCGTCCAGCCGGCCCGGCGGAACCGATTCCGGGGAGGCTTTTCTTGCCGCGCAACGGCTTTTCGGGCAGATCGGGATCGAGTTGCCCGAGCTGGAACCGGCTTCGGCCGAAGCGGTGCACACGACCGTCGGCGAACTGGTGAAGGCGGGCGCGCTGCGGATCACGCACGCACCGCCGCGTACCGCCGACGGCGACGAGCCCGTGCTGACCACCGACGACGTCCTGATCGGCGGTCCGCCGACCGGGCACGCCGCGGCCGATCCGGCGGCGGTGTTCGCGCAGGAAGGCGACGTGGTCGCGTCGGTCACCGGCGCGGTGATCGTCCATAGTGGAGCGCCGGTGCGGCTCGGGCCCGCGCTTTCCCGCTATCGCGTGGATCCGGAGCTGCTCGACGCGCAATTCCTCGCCGGCTGCCTGCGCGCCGCGGACTTCCCGGTGCACAGCGCGTCGACCCGGATCGACGCGCGCCGGCTCAAGGTGCCGCGGCATCCGCTCGAAACGCAGCGTGCGTACGGTGTCGCGTTCCGCGCGCTCGCGGACTTCGACCGGGCCTTGCGGCAAACCGCGGAAATCGGCCGCGACCTGGTGCGGCTAGGCTTTGCCGCACTCGCCGAAGGACGGCTGAAGCCCGGTGGCGGGTGAGCGCTGTGAGGGGGCCCATGCTGATCGCGGACCGCTACGAGGTCGACGATCTGCCGCTCGGGCGGGGCGGCATGGGTTCGGTGCACCGCGGGTTCGACCAGCGGCTCGGCCGGCACGTCGCGATCAAGCTGCTCCGGCTCCCCGGCGGCGACGAAGAGCTGGAGGAACGCTTCGCCCGCGAAGCGCGCATCCTCGCCACGCTCGACCACCCCGGCGCGCCCACGCTGTACGACTTCGGCACGCATGACGACCGGTTGTTCCAGGTCATGCAGTTCGTGGAAGGCGTGGCCCTGGACGATCTGCTCGCCGAGCACGGTCCGCTTCCGGTGCCCTGGGCGGCGGCGATCGCGGCGCAAGCGGCCGCGGTGCTCTCGGCGGCGCACGCTCGCGCGGTCTGTCACCGCGACCTCAAGCCGGCCAACCTCATGCTCTGTCCGGACGGCAGCGTGAAGGTGATGGACTTCGGGCTCGCTGTGTTGCGCGAAGCGGACACTGCTCGCTTCACGCGTGCGGGACAGCTGCTGGGTACACCGTCGTACATGGCTCCGGAACAGATCCAGCGCGGGCACGCCGAGCCGCGAAGCGACCTGTACGCGCTGGGTTGCGTGCTGCACGAGATGCTGACTGGCCGTCCGGTCTTCACCGGGCCGACCGCGTACGCGGTGTTCGACAAGCAGGTGAAGGAACCAGCGCCAGTCGTTCCCGGCGTACCTCGGGAGCTGAACGCCCTTCTCGCCGCGACGCTCGCGAAGGATCCTTCGATGCGACCGTCTGGGGCGGAAGTGCTGTACGCGCATCTCGTGCCCTTCGCGCGCGACTTGCCGCCGTTGCCGGGATTCCTGCACCCGGCGACCGTGCTGAGTCCTTCGCGGATGTACGCGCGCATGGTGGGGCTTAGCGGCCTGCGTTGATGCGCGTCGGCGTCTGCTCCGAGAGCGGCAGGCCGCGCTTCTGAATGCGGTAGTAGGTGAAGGCGTTCTGTACGCCGATGCTGATGCCGATCGTGAGCATGATCGTCGAAGACGTTACGGCGCTGCTGACGCCGAGCGCCGCTCCGATGAAGGAGAATCCGACGCGTACGCCGATGGTGGCGAACCACAGCACGAGCGTGAGCGGAGTGCCCTTCACGAACGTCGTGCCTTCGCGAGCGCTGAGGACCGAAGTCGAGCTGCGCAGGACGCCGAGCAGGCCGAGGACCACGATGTCGCCAGCGAGGAGTGCGTACTCCGTCGCGGTCGCGCTTTGCAATGAGGTGGCGGCGGAGAACACGCCGATCGCGGTCAGGATGAACGGGAGCGTCATCAGGCGCTTGCGGCTGAGCAGCGTGCCGCGCCACTGCCGGTAGACGACCCGGTAGAGGACGAGCGCGGCGATCGCGACGTAGAGAACGATGGTGAGCGGGCCGAGGTTCACGGTGTTCCTTCGCGGAGATGGTCGGCGGGTGCCGGGAGGCTGCCCGGTGTGCTTCCAGCCTCGCCGGAATCGATGCGGTTTTCGTCGGCGTACGGGCTGGTGCCGGGTGGATTCGCGGATCAACCCGGGGGTGGAGACGCCGGATCGTGACCATTGCCGAGCAACCACCGTGGGGTGATGGTCGTCTATTCGGGTGATACGGGTCCTGCCTGATGCGACCCGACCGAACGCGGGGGTACCGGATCGTGAAAAGGGTTCTGGTGGGGATGGCGGCGCTGGCCGCGGCTTTCGGGCTCGTGGCGTGCTCCGGAGGCACGGCTGGTTCGGCTTCCGGCGGCGGCGCGGTGGCCGCGGCGGCGAGCGTGCCCAGCTCGTCTTCCAGTGCGCCGACCAGCAGTTCTGTCCCGGCGACCAGCAGCAGCCCGGAGAGCACGAGCGCGAAGCCGACTCCGAAACCGACGCCCAAGCCCACGCCAAAGCCGAAGGCGGACCCGGAGCCGAGCACCGCCGACGTCCCGTGCGCCGCGGCCGCCGCCGCTTCGGGCACCAGCGCCTGTGTCGACCTTTCCGCGCACCGCGCCTGGCTGCTGCAGGACGGCAAGGTGATCTACGGCCCCGTCTCGATGCTGCCCGGGCGCAAGGGGCACGCGACCCCGACCGGCACCTTCCACGTGTTGTCCAAGGAAAAGCTGCACCTGAGCAAGGAGTTCGACGACGCGCCCATGCCGAACTCGGTCTTCTTCTACCCAGGCGACGCGTTCCACACCGGCAGCCTGAAGGTGTACTCGCACGGCTGCATCCACCTGTCGGCGACCTCGTCTCTCCGGTTCTTCAACACGCTGCACGTCGGCGACGTGGTCCAGGTCGTGCCCTGACGCGTCACGGTCGAATAAACATCACCCGATAGCGGCAACTCTGTGCCCCTTTTGAGCGATTACCGGTCGCTGAGAAAGGGGTCCTGAATGGCCTGGCGCAAGCTCCGTTCCCTGCTGGTGGCCGCACTCGCGGTCGTTGCCGTCCCCACTGTGGTCACCGCGGTCGCCCCGGCGGCAGCAGCCGGCACTCCGGCGCTGCCGCCGGGGTTCGTCTTGCGGGACCTGCCCACCGGGCTCGGGCAGTACGAGTTCACCGACTTCGCGTGGCTGCCCGACGACAGCGTGCTGGCCCTCGGCAAGTCCGGTGTCGTGAACTGGGTCCCGGCCGCGGGCGGCGGCGCGCCGAAGCGGATCGCGGCCTTCCCGGTCGAAACGCAGGGCGACATGGGGCTGACGAGCATCGCGCTCGCGCCGGACTACGCCACCTCGCACCAGATTTACCTGAACCGCTCGGTCTCGCTGGGCAACGGCCAGTACACCCTGCGCGCCGCAAAGTTCACCGTGCAGCTGGACGACGCGGGTCATCCGTCCGGACTGACCGGAGAGCAGGTGATTTTCGACCTGCCCGGCAGTCCGTATTACATCCACGGTCTCGACACGGTTTATCCCGCGCCGGACGGCACGCTCTGGTACTCCGTGGGCGACAACGGCGACGCGGGCAAGACCAATCCGGTCGCCTTCGTCGCACAGGACCTCGATTCGCCGTTCGGCAAGATCCTCCACCTCACCGCGGACGGCAAGGGCGTGCCGAGCAATCCGTACTACAACGCCGCCGCGCCGGATTCCGCGCGCAGCAAGGTGTTCGCCAGCGGGTTCCGCAACCCGTTCCGGTTCAGCCTTGACTCGAAGAGCGGCCTGCCGGTGGTCGGCGATGTCGGCTGGTACACGTGGGAAGAGCTGGACGTCGTGCAGCCGGGCGCGAATCTTGCTTGGCCTTGCTACGAGGGGAACCATCAGACACCGGGGTATTCGGCTGACGCGCGTTGTGCTTCCGTGGTGAACACGCCGCCGTTGTGGGACTACCAGCACGGCACTGGTCCCGCGCAGGGCAACAGCGTCACTGGCGGGGTTGTGTACGGCGGCACGACTTATCCGGCGGCGTACCAGGGTGCGTACTTCTTCGGGGACTACGCGGGGCAGAAAATCTGGACGCTGCGGTATGACGCGCAGGGCAAGCTGACGCAGGCCCCGGCGAGTCCTGCGCCGTTCCAGAATGTCGGCGGGGTTACTCGGATCTCCGCCGCGCCCAACGGGGACATCGTGTTCAGCGACCTCAACGCCGGCGTGCTGCGGCGGTTGAGTTACTCGACGAACAACGCTCCGCCGGTGGCCAACGCCACGTCCTCCACGGATCCGGATACTCGCACGGTTTCCTTTGATGCCAGCGGTTCTACTGACGCTGACGGGGATCCGCTTACCTACTCGTGGGACTTCGGTGACGGCAGTTCCGGCAGCGGGGTGCAGGTCAGTCACCAGTATGGGGACGGGGCTTCGTTCACTGCGAAGTTGACGGTTTCGGATCCGCTTGGCGGGGTGGGGACCGCGAACGTTGCTGTCGCGCCGGGGAATCACTCGCCGGTGTTGACGTTGTCCGCACCGGACAAGACTTTCGCGGTGGGTGAGCCGGTTTCGCTGTCTGCGACGGCTACTGACGTGGAGGACGGGGCGCTTCCGGTCACGTGGACGTCGTTGATCCGGCACTGCCCGAATCTCGGGGCCTGCCATGTGCATCCTGGTGATGGTGCTGCGGGACCGACCCTGACGGTGCCGTTTACCGATCACACGGACTCCCGGATGGAGTTCACCGCAACGGTTACCGATAGCGCTGGGGTGCAGGCTAGTAAGACTTATGTCGCTTATCCGCGCCAGCATCGGCTGACGTTGGTCGGGACGCAGCCTGCCGCGTTGAGCATTCCTAGTGAGGGCGGCGTCAGCAGTGCGATGGTCACTGAGGGGGCCACATTTGACGTGACTGCGGCGTCGGTTGGTACTGACGGGGTTTCCAAATTCGCTGGGTGGGCGGGTGGTCCGGCTACTTCCTCGTGGTCGATCACCGTGGGGACCGGTGACATGACGCTGACTGCCAACTATGTGACGGCGATTGATCAGCGGTATGCCGCCGAGCCTGGGTTGCGGAGTTTGCTTGGTGCGCCAGCCGGGCCCGAGGTAGTCGACGGTGCGGTGCGGTATCGGGTTTACGCGAATGGGCGGTTGTATTGGTCCGCGGCCAGCGGGGTGCATCAGATCGGCGGGCAGATTTTGGCTCGGTATCTCGCGATCGGCGGGCATCAGGTTTATGGTCCGCCGGTGACCGATGAGACTTCGACTCCGGATGGGGTCGGCCGGTACAACCATTTGCTTGGGACGCCGGGGAGTCAGGCAGCTTCTGTGTACTGGACGCCTTCTACCGGGGCGCATTCGGTGCAGGGGCAGATTCGGGTCAAGTGGGCCGCGCTCGGATGGGAGCGGGGCATGGGCTATCCGACTACCGATGAGTCTGGGACTCCGGACGGAGTGGGGCGGTACAACCACTTCACTGGCGGGTCGATTTACTGGACGCCTGCCGTGGGGGCGCATCAGATCAAGGGGGCTATTCGGGACAAGTGGGCTTCGCTCGGATGGGAGCGAGGGCTGGGGTACCCGACTACGGATGAGTCTGTGACGCCGGATGGGATCGGGCGGTATAACCACTTCACGGTGGGTGGGTCTATTTACTGGACGCCGTCGACCGGGGCGCATCAGATTGGCGGGGCTATTCGGGATAAGTGGGCCTCGCTGGGGTGGGAGCGGGGGTTGGGGTATCCGACTACCGATGAGACCAGTACGCCTAATGGGGGTGCTCGGTATAACCACTTTACTGGGGGTGGGTCGATTTATTGGAGTCCTGCTACCGGGGCGCACATGGTGCAGGGGGAGATTCGGAAGCGGTGGGCCGCGTTGGGGTGGGAGAGAGGGTATTTGGGGTTGCCTACCTCGGATGAGTACCGGATCAGCGGGGGTGCTCGGAGTGATTTCCAGGGTGGGTTCGTTGTTTACCGGAATGGGGTTACGTCGGATTATCGGTGGTGACGGGGGCGGCTCGTCGCCTGGCGGCGACATTGCGCCTCGTCGCTGGCGTGGGGCACCCCGAAGTTTGATTGTGCAGGGAGGCTTCGTATCGGGGTGCAGGGTGGGGGCTGGGTGCCTCGATGGGTGGGTGGAGCGGCTGCGGGGCGGGGGCTGGGTGCCTCGAGGGGTGGGTGCAGCGGCTGCGGTTCGGGAGTGGGTGGGGCTAGCGCCCCGATGTGGCAGGGGGGCTGATCGCAGGCGAGTGGGCACACGGGGCGGATCGGCGGGCCGTGAAGGGCTCCTTGAGGGAATCTAAGTCCGTGAAGGGGCCCTCACGGACTACGGCGGGTCGTGAGGGGGACCCTGGGGGAATCAGGGTCCGTGTTGAGTCGCAGCTGATGTGACACAGTTTGTGTCTCTCGGCATGTGACGCACCCGGGT
>NZ_ASXG01000116.1 GCF_000411975.1 Amycolatopsis orientalis DSM 43388 | reverse complement strand
CGATCGGCGGTCGTGCTGCACGCCGTGATCACCTGGACCAAAGCTTTGTCAGACACGCCCTAGTCGTCGCCGGCGTGCTCTGGGGAACCGGTGGCCTGTCCGGCTCGCTTCTCTCCCAGCAGGCCGATCTGCACCCGCTGGCCGTCGCCACCTACCGCCTGCTCGTCGGCGGCGCCGCGAGCGCGGCCTATGTCGCCCTCACCGGCGGATTCCGTCTTCCCGCCAAGCAAACCTGGCGCCGGCTCCTTCTCATCGGCGCCCTCTTCGCGCTCTTCCAGGCCAGCTACTTCGCCGCCGTCGCCCTCAGTTCGGTCAGCATCGCGACCATGACCACGATCGGTGCCGCACCCGTTGTGCTCACGGCGTTTTCCGCCGTGTGCCACCGACGCGCTCCCCAGCTGTGGACGCTGGTTTCCGTCGGCGGCGCAGTCGCGGGGCTGGTGCTGTTGCGCTGGTCGCCGGAAACCGCGACGTCACCTGCCCGGCTGGTCGGCGGCCTGGGCTTCGCGCTGCTCGCGGCGACCGGGTTCGCCGTGCTCACGCTCGTCACGGCGGAACCGGTCGACGGCCTGGAACCGTTGGCTACCACGGCTTTCGGCTGTCTGATCGGCGGTTCGCTGCTGACCCCCGCCGCGCTGTGGCTCGGCATGGGCCTGCCCGCCCGTGCCGACGTGCTGCTGCTGGCGGTGTACTTCGGCGTAGTCCCCACAGCCGTCGCGTACGCCGCGTACTTTCGCGGCCTCGGCGGTGCACACCCGGTGCTGGGCGCGCTGTCCGCGCTGTTGGAACCGCTTACCGGGACCGTGCTGTCGGTGGCTTTCCTGCATGAGCGGCTGAGCGCGTTCGCATGGGCGGGCGCGGTGTTGCTCGTCGCGGCGCTCGCGGTCGGTTACTGGCGGCCGGAGCCCCGATGAGGGCGTCCGCGCCGCACCGAAGGCGCATCATTCACGGAATACCCGCATTCTTCGACAGTTCGCCACGAACGGGTGACTGACCCGGCTACCGTGCCGTTCACGATCACCAAAAACCGAATAGTCCGGACATCGACGCTGGCTGCGGGGACGGTTTTGCTCGCCCTCCTCGCGGCCTGCGGCGGTGGCTCGGCCGCGGGCCCCGCTGCCGCGGATGCTCCCTCCTCCGCCGCGAAACCCCCGATCACCGACCCCGCGGTGCAGGCGGCGGCCCTGCGCACGGTCGATCCGTGCGCGCTCCTGGACAGCAAGACCCTCGGCGGCCTCGGGACCCCGGACCAGTCGAGCCTTTCCTCTTCCGAATGGGGCGAGTGCGGCGTCGACGTCAAGGACGCCGGCGGCAGGAAAATCGAGCTGGTGCTGCGCGTCGGCGACCAGCTGATCATGTCGAAGGACCCGGTCGGGAAGCTCGAAGGCCTTCCGCTGGTCGTCGACGGCGACAAGCCCGGGTCGTGCTGGGTCAGGTCGTGACGTCGTTCGAGCAGTCGCTGGGCATCACCTTCCAGACCAAGGCCCCGGGCGGCGACGCCTGCGCGCCCGGCCGCACGGCGCTGACCAAGGTCGTACAGGCCCTGCACGCCTCGCCGCCGCAGTACAAGCCGGTCCCCGGCTCGGTGCTGACCACCGACCCGTGCACGGTGGCCAGCAAGCAGGCCGTCGAAGCCGCGTTGGGGCAGAAGTCCTTCGTAGAGCCCAAGAGCTTGCACGAATGCGACTTCTGGTCCGGCGACAGCACCCGCTATCCGCAGGTGTCGGTGCACCTGTACCAAGGCCTGCCCGCAGATGCCGAGGACGGCCAGCCCGCTGACCTCGGCGGTGGCGTCACGGCCATTCTGAAGAAGGACGAGGACAGCAGCGTGGTCGGCTGCGACGCGACCTGGCGCAAGATCGAGACTCCGAAGGAGGACGAGGCTCAGGGGTACGGCGAACTCGTCTCCGTGCAGTTCAGCGGAGAGCCTGCCAGCGGCCTCGACACGGCGACCGCCTGCACGAAGGCGGTCGCCGTGGCCAAGACGGTGGTCCCGTCGCTGGGCCATGCCTGACAGTTTCGCGATTGCGGCAGGCGAGCGCGCCGCGTGCCCGGTCCGGGTGCGCGGTGCCCTAGGCCGGGCGCTGTGGCGGGTCGAGCGGCAGCGACCGCCCCAGGATCGCGAACGGCCGCGGATCGCCGGTGAACTGGTAATCGCGCAGAACGTCGACGAACCCCATGCGCCGGTACAGCTTCCAGGCCCGGCTCGTCCCCTCGGGCGTGGACAGCAGGACGTTCGCGCTGGGGACCCCGTCGAGCAGCCGGCGCAGCAAGTCCTCGCCGATCTGCTTGCCCTGGTTCTCCGGCCGCACGTGGATTTCGGTGAGCTCGAAGTAGTCCGCCAGCCAGCGCTCGGCTTCCTCCGTCCCGGCGCGGCGGGTGAGGCCGTGCCGGACCTGCTCGTGCCACCACTGCCCGGCGCGGCCCTTGTAGCCGTAGGCGATGCCGAGCAGGACGCCGTTGTCGTCGAGTGCGGCCATGCAGCGCCAGCCTTCGCGCAACGCGTGGGTCAGCCACATCGGCGCGCGCTGCTCGGCCGTGCCCTCGGGGTAGCGCATGGCGTTCACGTAGATCGCCAGCGCTTCCGGCAGCCGGGACCGGAATTCGTCGGCGGAGAACTGCACGTAGCGGGAGCACCCGGAAGAGGACATCGCGGTCACAGTCGACCATCCTCCCCTTCGCCCGCGAGATCGCCCGGGGTGCCCCCGGTGAGCGTGACGAGCGCGTCGAACGTCGTCGGGAAGACCGATTTCGGATGCCCCGCCGCGGCCCACACCTCGGAGTATCCGCGCAACGCCGTGTCCACGAGCGTCACGAGCCTCTCCGGATGCCCGACCGGCGCGACGCCCCCGATCGGCTGCCCGGTGTGCTCGCGGACGAACGCCGCGTCCGCCTTCCCGACCTCCGCGACCCCGGCGAGTTCCGCCAGCCGGGACTCCTTGGCCCGATGCGCCCCGGAGGTGAGAGCGAGCAGCGCGACCTCGGCCCCGGCCTGCGTGCGGGCACGGAAAACCAGGCTGTTCGCGATCGCGCCGACCGGTACGCCGAGCGCCTCCGCGGCCTGCGCGGCAGTGCGCACTTCGGCGGGCAGCACCCGCACTCCGGCAGCGGCGGCGTGCTGCCCGGCCTCGCCCAGCGCGGCGGTGACCTTGGCGACAGCGGGATGGTCGTGGGTGCTCACCCGGTTATGAGACCACGCCAGTGCGGCCGTGTCGCGCACCACGTGCCCGGATTCCGCCGGCGGGGTTGAGCGGACTCGCCGGCGCGGCTACTCTGGAAACAGATCGAACAGACGTTCGATACCGGTGGGAGCGCGCCGGCCGGTCCCGGGGTGGGGGAAGCACCTCGGGACCCGGCCGGGCCCACCCGAGCAGGAGGAGGGTCGCCATGTCCGTCTCGGTCGGGTCCCCCGCGGACCGTGCCGAAGAGGCACGCCAAGACCGGCCTGGCGCGGTAGGCGAACAGCTGACGTTCGGCGCGCCGGTGGACCGGCCGGGCGCTGTTGTTCTGCAGGACAGTGCCGCTCAACCGGCGGTTTCGGGGGCTGGCGCTTCGGGCTCGTCGTCTGCTTCCGCTCAGCCTGATTTGTGGTCGGAGAGCGGTTCCGCGGAGTCGGCTTTTTCGGTGGCGGGATCTGTTCGGTCCGCTGATTCTGAGACTGGCTCGGGCTTGTTGCCTGCGTCGGGAGCCCGCTCTGCGGCGTCGGCTGCGTTGATGGCCGGTTCTGTTCCGTCCGCCGCTCCGGAAGCTGGTCCGGTCCAGTTGCCCGCGCCGGGAGATAACTCCGCGGTGTTGTCTGCGTTGGTGGCCGGTTGTGCTCAGCCTGCCGCTCCGGGGACCGGTCGGGGCTTGTTGCCCGCGTCGGGAGACGACGCGGTGGCGTCGGCTGGGTCGGTGGTTGGTTCTGCTCGATCCGAGGCTTCGAAAGCCGGTCGGGGCCTGTCTGCGCCGGGAGATGACTCCGCGGCGTTGTCGAATTCGGCGGTCGGCACCGGTCAGCCTGCTCTCCCAGCGGCGGAGTCCGGGCCGTCGCGTGCAGCCTCTCTGTCCCCGGTCGGCTCCGCCGAACCTGCTGCTCCGATGGCGGATTCCGCCCTGCCCGCACCGGCAACCGGTTCTGAGGCGGGCCCTGCCCAGCTTGCTCCAGAGTCTGGACCAGGTTCGTCGCCAAAGCCCGGAAGCGGGCCCGCGGAGTCCGCCGACTCAGCCCGGTCCGCCGCCTCGCGCACCGGCTCGTGGCCCGCACCGGAAACCAACTCCGTGGCGTCGTCGGTTTCCCCGGCCAGCTCCACCCGGTCGGCCGCTCCGGCGACCACCCCCGCGCTGCCCTTCGCGTCGGAGAACCGCACCGGTCCGGCTCCTCAGCCCGAACGCGCTCGAGCCCCCAGGCCCACCGTGCACCACGTTCCCGAAACCGCCCAGCCCAGCTCGCCGTCGCCGAGGCAGGTCGTTCACCGCACGCGGGCCGCGGTCCGGCCCTCCGCCGAACCGCCTGTCCGCCGCTCCGGTGCGAAGGGCCAGCCGCAGCTTCCGCTGTCCCTGCGTCCGCCTGCCCCGCCGGAGGCGGTCGCCCTTCTGGCCCAGGCGCATCGCGGCCTCGACCACGCGGAAAACGAGCGAGACCCAGCCGAGCGCTTCATCGGCGCCTACCTGGCCGCCCTTCGCGGTGCGGGCGCGGTGCTCGCCGTCCGGGGCCGTCCGCGCCGGGGGCGGGGCCGGCCGGCCAGCGGCTGGGTGCTGCTCGACGCCGTCGCCCCGGAACTGCGCGAGTGGTCAGCGTTCTTCGCCGACCACTCCGAAACCCGGGCCGCCGCCGAAGCCGGCATCAGCGGCCGGGTCACCGCCGAGCTGGCCGAGGGGCTGCTGCGGGCGACCGCTCAGTTCCTCGAACTGGTCCGCCGAGTCGTGCACGGCCTGCCGATGTCCGGGGAAGCTCATGTCGCGTGAACTCGGCACGGTCGACCATGGCCGGTTGCTCGAAGCGTTCTCCGTGGAGGCACAGCTTCTGGGGGAGGTGGCGCACTCGGCGTCGCCCGATTCGCCGGTGCCCACCGCCCCCGGCTGGACGTTGCACGACCTGCTCAAGCACGTCGGTTCCGTGTACTGGCAAGTGGTCGGCTGGATCCGCGAGGGCCGCCGCCCCGAGCTGTGGCGCGAACCCCTGCCCGGTCAGCCGGTAGCCGACTTCTACGCCGCCGCCCGCACCGAACTCGAAGTCGAACTGGCCGGCCACGACCCGGCCACCCGAGCCGCCACGTGGTGGTCCGCCGATCCGACGCACGGTTTCTGGCGCCGCCGCATGCTCCACGAAACGCTCGTGCACCGGGTGGACGCCGAAAACGCGGCCGGAATCGGAGACTCGACGGTCCCGGACGACCTGGCCGCCGACGGCGTCGACGAGGCCCTCACCCTCTACTTCGGACACAAGCTCACCACCATGGGCATCTCAGGAACCCGGCACGGCACAGTCGGTTTCCACACCGGCGGCCACAGCTGGATCGCGCGAGCGGGCCCCGGCGAAACAGAGGCCTGGCGCTGCTCTCCCCGGGAAGCCGATGCCGCCGACGCGATCGTTTCCGGTCCGCCCGCGAACGTGTACCTCTGGCTGTGGGGAAGAGTCCCGGTGACCATGGTCCACACCGACGGCGACCACGAGCTGTCCGCCCAAGCATGGGCCCTGCTGCGATTGGCCACCAGGTAGCAGTCGAGAACCGAAAGTGGGGAAGCTTCTCGGTTTCCGTCCCTGTTTCCAGGCCACCGCGGCGATCAGGCTGTGCCGGCAAGCGTGATACCCCCGCGCTTGCCGGCACAGTTGTTCCCGGCGATCCGCCGTTTTTGTCGGTCCTCGCCGCTACTGTGCCGGCATGGCATCCCGTCTGGCTCACCTGGTCATCGCCGCCGAACAACCGGCACGCTTGGCGCGCTTCTGGGCCGACCTCCTGGGCTGGCGGCTCACCGCGGAATCCCCGGCCGACGCCACCGTCGAGCCGTCCTCCGGCGACGGCTGCGACCTCACCCTGGTCTTCGCTTCGACCTCCCGTCCGAAAACCAGCAAAAACCGCCTGCACCTGGACCTCTCCAGCACCTCCGGCGCGAATCAGCGCGAAACGGTCTCCCGAGCCGTTTCCCTGGGTGCCCGTCCGATCGACATCGGCCAGCAGAACGTCCCGTGGATCGTTCTGGCCGACCCGGAAGACAACGAATTCTGCGTACTCGAACCCCGCGAGGAATACGCCAATTCCGGGGCCCTCGCGGCGATCGTCGTCGACGCACAGGACCCCGCGCGCCTGGCCCGCTTCTGGTCCCCGCTCACCGCGTGGCCGATCACCGCCGACGAACCCGCCATCACCACCCTGAGCAACCCAACCGGCCGTGGCCCCACCCTCGAATTCCTCCGCGCGCACACCCCCAAATACGGCGAAAACCGCCTCCGCTTAGCCGTCCGCGCCGAAAGCAGCCGCATTCCCCAGGCCGACCGCACGGATCCGGAAGACAACGAATTCCGCCTCCTGCCCCCGCTCTGACCACACCACTGTTTCCCGCAGATCACGCCTTTCCAGCCACCCTCTGACACACCCGAAACACCACAGAACGCCCTTGGTTACGTACGTCGGCGACGGTAAGTCCATGAACCTGCCGACCACACCCCGCAACGTCGCCGCAAACCAGTCAGCGCACCTCCCGCCCGCTCGTCCGGAGCCGAACTCGCGGCGCTCCCGCGAAAACCAGTCATCGACCCGCGAGTGGCGAGTACGCGTACGCTCCGACGACTACCCCGGCACCCTGGCCCGTTTCGCCATCCGGCTGGCCGACCTCGAATGCCGCATCCTCGGCCTGACCAGACACCCAGCCCCCGGCGGCGTCCTGGACGAATTCGTGCTGCGCCCAGCAGCCGGCTTGCCCCAGCATCTGCTGATCGACGCCTTCCGCGACGAAGGCGGCGATTGCCTGGGACTGACCGAAACGATCGTCCCCCACCTCCGCTCCACCGTCTCCGCCGAAACGCTGACCACGGAAGCCGCCGCCCGAGAACTCCTAGCTCTCATCACGGAAACACCTGCAGGTGCCTCGTCCGCACCCGATGTCCCAGCTGCCTCTGGAGACGACGGATCCCCGGCGGCAACTTCGCTTCCTCTCGCAGGGGAGCCGTGCGTAGGAGCCGATCTTCGGGGATTGCCTGCCGCGGAGTATCCGCTCAGTGCTGATCCCCGGACAGCTGCCGGGGAACACCACGGCCCGAGCGCCACCGCAGGCCTCGCCACCGGGGAGCCGCGCGGCGAAGCGGATACGCGCGAATCACGTGCGCCGGCAACAACTCCCAGGACTGCTGTGCAAGAGACGGCGGTCGAAACCACTGTCCGCGGACTTCGCGACCCGGCAGCAACGGCCTTGGCCGCCGCTCGGCGAGCGCTTGTCGATCCGGGTTGCCGCGCTCCGATGCTGCGGACGGTTCTTTCTGCCGATCTCGTGACGCTCGTCCCGAGCAGCGAGGCCAACCCGGGGCGCACTGAAGGCGGACACCGTGCGGTTTTCTCCTTCGGAGACAACCAAGCGTTCGTCGCTCGGCGACGGTGGGTGGCGTTCGCCGAACCCGAACTCGCCCAGGCCGAGGCGTTCCTGGAATTGCTCGCCGCGGCGGAGCAGAACCTGGCCGGCCCGATAGTGCTCGACCGTCCGGACGGAGCCGCGGTCGTTCTCCGGCTCGGCATTCCGCGAGACATCGACGCGATCGGCGCGGTGCACCTTCGCTGCTCGGCGAAGACGTTGTTCAACCGCTACCACACTGGCCTGCGCACGGTTCCCCGGAAATGGCTGCACCGTTTGCTCATGCCGCCGCGCGGAACGAGCTTGCTCGCAGTGTGCGGACGGGACGTGATCGGCTTCGGCCAGCTGATTTCTCAGCTCGACGGTACGGCCGAGGTGTCGCTTCTCGTCGAGGACGCTTGGCAGCTCCAGGGAATCGGCACGGCGTTGCTTGCCCGGCTGGCCGCCCTCGCCGAGGCCGGCGGGACCACGGAACTGACCGCGGTCCGTCTTCCGGGCAACGACGCCATGGTCCGGACCGCGGTTCGCGCCGGACTGCGGATCGAAACCAGTCCGGACGACGAGACGCTGCTCCGGCTCACCGCCGCCCGGCCGCCGCGGACGGTCAGCGGTTCCAGAACCAGTCTTTGCCCCGTGCCTCGCGCAGCGCCTGCTTCTTCCGCTCAGGCGTGAGCCGGTCGAGGTAGAGCTTGCCGTCGAGGTGGTCGGTTTCGTGCTGGAGGCACTGGGCAAGCACGTCGACGCCCTCGACCTCGATCGGTTCGTTGCGCAGGTCGACGCCGCGCACGACGGCGTGCTTGGCGCGGACCGTCGGGAACCACAGTTCCGGCACGGACAGGCAGCCCTCGCCGATTTCGTGCGTTTCCTCGGACAGGTGGACGATTTCCGGGTTGATCACGTACCCGGTCAGCCCGCCGACGTCGTAGCTGAACACCCGCAGCCCGACCCCGATCTGCGGCGCGGCGAGCCCGGCCCGGCCCTCCGGCTGCACGCTGTCGAGAAGGTCCTTCACCAGCGCCTCGATCTTGCTGTCGAACGTGGTCACCGGGTCGCACACGGACTTGAGCACCGGGTCACCGAAGTAGCGCAACTCGCGCATCGCCATGATCGAACGTCCTTTTGTCCACCGAGGGGCCACGGGAAGTCTAGTGATGCCACCTGCTTCCCTGACGCCGGTACACCGAGCATGCCCGCGCCGCGAAGCCGGACGGTGGCCGAGACCAGGACCCACAGGCCGGATGCGGTCGTGCCTTGGCCGGGCGACGACCAGGCAAGGTCAAGCTCTCAAACGAAGTCCCTTCGGTGTCGCCCGGAAACCGGCTTCCTGGAGGATCTCCGCCAGTTCCGAGGTCAGCGCGTGTTCTCCGTCCGCGCGTTGGACGGCCAACTGCCCCAGCCAGCCTTCCCGGACCGCGGTCGACAACGCGGCCGCGGCGGCTTGCAGCGAGGCGCGTTCCTCGGTGAAGCTCAGCAATGAGCGGCCGCCGCGTTCGACGTACAGGGCGGGGACCCCGTCGACCAGCACCGCCAGCGCCCCGGCTTTGCGCGCCGGACGGTGTTTCGTGTCGCCGGTTGCGGCGGGCCAGGAAAGCGCCGCACCGTACGGCTGTGCTGGATCCGCGGCAGCGAGCACGACGGCCCGAGCGGTGTCGTTCCGGCTCGCGGCGGCGGGCGCGGTGCTGGACAGGGCACGCAGCCGGTCGACCGCGCCCTTCGCGGCGAACTGCGCGGCACCGAGACCTTCGACGACATAGCCGCGAATAACCTGCCCGGTGTCTTCCATGCCACGCAACACCTTGTAGATCCCGGAAAAACCGCCGGTGACCCGTTCGGTGTCGAGCGCGCCGCGGGTGAGGACGCCGTGCCGTTCCAGAAACGCCTCGGTGCGGGCATGTGCGCGGCGCGTCGGGTCGGCTTCGCGCGGCGGGGTCAGCGCCCATCGACCGGCTGCGGTCGGCGGCCCGGTGCGCGACGGCATTGCCGGACGGCTGGCCCGCATGCGGGCGTATCGGCCGCGGGGCGCTTGCCTCCGTGGTTTGTGCGCCCCGTGCCCGGCGACCTGCGCGCGCAACGGCGCGAGCGTGTCGCCGGTGACGAGCCCAGCCCACACCAGATCCCACAACGCGGCCACCACGGCGCCGTCGTCCGGCGGTTGCTCCAGCCCTGGCGTGACCCGGTCGACGAGCTGCCGGAAGAACAGTGCACCGCCCTCCAGCGCCGCCACGATCGCCTCGTGCAGCGGACTCGTCGGCGGATTCTCCTCGACCTCGGGCAGCAGCAGATCCGCGACGTCGGACGGAGCCAGCGCCAGCCAGCCGTCCCCGCCGGACAGCGAACCGCAGCCCGCCCAGGTGACCTCGCCCGCGGTGGTGAGTTCGTCGAGCAGCGCGGGGAAGTAGCCCGGCAACCGGCTGGGCAGGATGAGCGACTCGACCGCGCTCGCCGGCAACGGCGCACCGGCCAGCTGCTCGACCACCGACAGCACGTCGTCGGCCGTCGGCGCGGAACGCAGACGCGCGCCGATTCCGTGCCACGCGGGCAAGAACCGGCCCAGCGCCGCCGGTTCGACGGGCTCGACCTCGGCCCGCAGCCGAGCGAGCGAAGCGCGCCGCAACCGCCGCAACACGGCCGCGTCACAATATTCGACGCCCACGCCATGGGTTTCCGGATGCCCGACCGGACTCAGTTCGCCGCGGACCAGCCTGCCTTCCCCGGTGAGCCGGTCGAGCACCCCGGTGACGACAGCGGCGCCCAGCCCGAACCGGTCCGCCGCGGCGGACGCGGAGAACGGGCCGCGGGTTCGCGCGTAGCGGCCGAGCAGGTCGCCCAGCGGGTCCGCCACCGGCTCGGTGAACGCCTCGGGCACGCCGACCGGAAGCGCGACGCCCAGCGCGTCCCGCACCCGTCCGGCGTCCTCGATGGCCAGATAGCGTTCCTCGCCGCCGATCCGCACCTGGATCGCCCGCCGCGCCGACGCGAGTTCTGCCAGCCACTCCGGGCGAATCCCGCGTTCCGCGGCTTCCGCGACGGACAGATCGCCGAGGAACCGCAACAGATCGGCCGCGTCCTCCGCCGACCGGGCGTGCCGATCCGGGTCGAGCCGCTGCAACGACCGTTCGACCTCGGCCACCGCTTCGGGATCGAGCAGCTCGCGAATCGCTTCCGTGCCCAGCAATTCGGCCAGCAGCGCGGAATCCAGCGACAGCGCCGCGGCCCGCCGCTCGGCCAGCGGAGCGTCCGTCTCGTAGAGGAACATCCCGACGTAGCCGAAAAGCAGGCTGCGGGCGAACGGCGACGCGGAAGGCGTCTCCACCTCCACCAGCCGCACTTTCCGCGCCCGCACGTCCGACATCAGCTCCCGCAGCCCGCCGACGTCGTAGACATCCTGCAGAACCTCGCGCATCGCCTCCAGCACGACCGGGAACCGTTCGTACTTCGCCGCGACCGACAACAGTTGCGACGCCCGTTGTCGTTGCTGCCACAGCGGGGTGCGCCGCCGCGGATCACGGCGGGGCAGCAACAGCGAGCGAGCCGCGCACTCGCGGAACCGCGCCGCGAAGACCGCCGAGCCGCCGACCTCCGCCACGATCAGCTGCTCGACCTCCTCCGGGTCGAGCAGGACGTCGTCGGCGGTGATGGTGACTTCGCCGCCGTCGGCATCGAGCGCGTCGGGCAGCCGCAGCACGATGCCGTCGTCGGAGTGCGCCACCTGGGCGTCGACGCCGCGGTTTTCCCGCAACCGCGCGGCGATCGCGAGCGCCCACGGCGCGTTGACCTGCGCGCCGAACGGCGAATGGAGCACGATCCGCCAGTCGCCCAGCTCGTCGCGATAGCGTTCGAGCAGGAGGACGCGGTCGTTGGGCACATGCCGGGTCGCCGACTTCTGTTCTTCCAGATACGCCAGCAGGTTGTCGCAGGCACGTTGGTCGAGCCCGGCCGCGGCGGCCCGGTCCCTCGCCGTCACGGTGTCCGAAGTGGACAGTTCGCGGACGAACGCGCCGAGCGCGCGCCCCAGTTCGAGCGGACGTCCGGCGGCGTCGCCCTTCCAGAACGGCATCCGGGCGGGCTGGCCCGGGGCGGGCACGACGATCACGCGGTCATGGGTGATGTCGGTGATCCGCCACGACGAGGTGCCCAGCAGGATCGTGTCGCCGACCCGCGATTCGTACACCATCTCCTCGTCGAACTCGCCCACCCGCGAGCCGGGTTTGCCGTCGTCGCCCGGGGTCATCACGGTGAACAGCCCGCGGTCGGGGATGGTGCCGCCGGACGTGACCGCCAGCCGCTGCGAACCCGGCCGTCCGCGCAGTTCGCCGCCGACCCGGTCCCACGTGATCCGCGCCCGCAACTCGCCGAACTCCTCGCTCGGGTAACGGCCGGCGAGCATGTCGAGCACCGCGTGCAGCGCGTCGTCCGGCAGCGAACTGAACGGAGCCGCCCGCCGGACGAGCGCCGCCAGCTCCGGCACCGTCCACGGTTCGAGCGCCACCATCGCGACGATGTGCTGGGCCAGCACGTCGAGCGGGTTGCGCGGGTACCGCACCGCCTCGATCGCCCCGTTCGCCATCCGTTCCGCGACCACCGCGCACGACACCAGGTCGCCGCGGAACTTCGGGAACATCACGCCCGACGACACCGCACCGACCTGGTGCCCGGCCCGGCCGACGCGCTGCAGCCCGGACGCCACGGTGGGCGGCGCCTCGATCTGCACGACCAGATCCACAGCGCCCATGTCGATGCCGAGTTCGAGCGACGACGTGGCCACCACGCACGGCAGCCGCCCGGACTTCAGCTCCTCCTCGACCTGGGTGCGCTGCCCGCGGGACATCGACCCGTGGTGCGCCCGGGCGATGACCGGTTCCGCGCCCGTCGTTACCCCGGACTGCCCGACGGCCTCGGCCGGGAACGCGTCGCCCGGGGCGAGACCGGTCTGCTCGGCCGCGAGTTCGTTGAGCCGCGCGGTGAGCCGTTCGGTGAGCCGCCGCGAGTTGCCGAACACGATGGTGGAGCGGTGCGCGCGGATCAGCTCCAGCACCCGTTCCTCGACCGCGGGCCAGATCGACGGCCGCTGCACCGCCGCGCCGGCCACCTCTTCCTGGGTGCCGATCCCGCCCTCCGACGGCAATTGCGACAGTGACGTGAGGTCGTCGAGCCGCTCCATCGGCGACGGCGCCGGGCCGTCGAGGTTCGCCATGTCCTCGACCGGCACCTCCACCCGCACCTGGATCGTCTTCGCGAGTTTCGGCTGCACGACGGTGACCGGGCGACCGCCGGCGAGGAACGCGCTCACCTCGTCGATCGGGCGCACGGTGGCCGACAGCCCGATGCGCTGGGCCGGTTTGGGCAGCAGCGCGTCCAGCCGTTCCAGCGACAACGCCAGGTGCGCGCCGCGTTTGCCGCCCGCGACGGCGTGCACCTCGTCGACGATGACCGTCTCGACGCCTTTCAGCGATTCCCGCGCCGAGGACGTGAGAAGGAGAAACAGCGACTCCGGCGTGGTGACCAGCACGTCCGGCGGGGTTTTCCCGAACGACCGGCGCTCCGCCGCGGTGGTGTCGCCGGTGCGCATGCCGACCTCGATCTCCGGCGCGGGCAGCCCCAGCCGGTGCGCGGCCTGGGAGATGCCCGCCAGCGGCGCGCGCAGGTTGCGCTGCACGTCGACCGCCAGCGCCTTCAGCGGCGAGACGTACAGGATCCGGCACCGCTCGCGCGGGTTCGCCGGCGGCGGTTCCGCCGCCAGCCGGTCCAGTGCCCACAGGAACGCGGACAGCGTCTTGCCGGACCCGGTGGGCGCCACGACCAGGGCGTGCTGCCCGGCGTGTGCGGCCCGCCAGGCCCCTTCCTGCGCGGCCGTCGGGGCGGCGAAGGCCCCGGCGAACCAGGTTCGGGTCGCCGGGGAGAAGAGGTCGAGCACGTCGTTTGCCACGGGATCCATCATGCGCGGCGCCCCCGACAATTTCCGGGGCCAGGGCAGGGCGGCCCGGGCCGGATCCCCTCGGGTGGGTGACCGATTCGCTTAGATCGCGTACTTCCACACGGTCAGCGAATAAGCCGAATACCAGGCCCCGACCAGCACGAACACGGTTGCCGCGGCGATCATCGTGGACTTCTTGCGACCGGCCAGCCCCATCGCCACGGGCAGCAGAAGCACGAACCCGGGAAGCACGAACCTCGATTTCAAAGCAGGCAGCCCGGCGCTGCACAGCACCAGCACCACGACACCGACCGCGTACGCCGCCAACGGCCACGGCATCCGGCGGCCGGTCACGCAGATGACCGCGAGTGCGATCGCGGCGAGCATCACGAGCACGACGAGCGTCTCCCACGCGTTGCCCGAGGTCAACAGCGTCTGCGTGATCCATTTCCAGGCTTCGGCTCCCGCGTCGAAACGCGTGTTCCAGCCCCGGAGTTCGACGTCCTGCCAGCCGGTCGCACTGCCGGTCTGCACCGCGACGAATCCCCAGTACCCGAGCAGGCCGAGCGGCGCGACGAAAACGCACATGAGTGCGTTCCACCGCTGCCGGTTCCGCCACCCGTCGATGGCCGCGGCGATGACCACGACCGCGACCAGCACGCACGCAGTGGACCGAGTGAGCCCGGCGAACAGCGTCGCGGTCGCGGCGAGGTACCACTTGCGCTCGATCACACCGACCAGCGCCCACGCGGCGAACGCGGTGAAGAGCGCCTCGGTCATCACCATGCTCTCGGCGATCGCCATCGGCGCCGCGCCCCACAACACCGCGAGCAGCAACCCCGCTCGACGGCTGTGGACGCGCTGGCCGATCCGGTACATCGCCGTCGCAGCCGCGATTCCGGCGAGCGTCGACACCAGGATTCCGGCCCCGAAGTACGTCACTCCGGGCAGCTTTTCGAACAGGCCGATCAGCGCCGGATACAGCGGGAAGTAGCCGTACGAGGCATCGGGATAGGGCAGTCCGGCCGCGTCGAGCGGATTGCTCACGCCGGTGTAGTTGTGCTCCGCGATCTGCAGGTACCACCAGCCGTCCCAGGACTGCAGCCGCTCGCCCAGCGGCAGGTTCCGGGGCGCGGCCATGGCGGCGAGCGCGCCGAGCCCGACCAGCCGCACCACGAGGTACAGCACCGCCGCGTGCACATAGCCGGAACGGCTCCATTTGCCCGCCGCGATCCGCAATGGGTGCGCCGGATTGCCCGCCGCGGCCTCGTCGAACTGCTCTCGGCGGGTTTTGTCCACTAGCTCTGTCATTGCCTCCCCGTCCTCGGAAGACGAGACGTTCCGTCGCTTCCCGGGGTTGCGTGCGTCGCGAGTTTCGCGGGTCCGCACGCACGGTGACCGGGCACGTGGCAGCATCTCCGCCAGCACTGCTTGAGTCGAGGGGAAACTACTGTGCGGATCCTGTCGGTGGACCTGGGGACGTCGAACACCGTTGCCGTCCTTTCCGCGCACGGCAGGCCGCCACGCGTCGTAGAGGTCGACGGGTCGGCCAGCATGCCCTCCGCGGTGTTCGCCGGGGAAGACGGCACGCTGATGGTCGGCCGGGACGCCGAACGCCGCGCGCGGCTCGACCCGACCCGGTTCGAGCCCAACCCTAAACGGCGCATCGACGAGCAGACACTGCTGCTCGGCACGGACGTCGTCCCGGTCAACGAAGCGCTGGCCGCGATCCTGCGCCGGGTGCTCGACGAGACCACGCGCCAGCTCGGCGGCGAGCAGCCGGACGAGGTCCGGCTCACTCACCCCGCGCAGTGGGGTCCGGTGCGCCGCAACGTGCTGCTGAGCGCGGCGCGCCTCGCCGGTATTCGCGGAAACATCGTCCTCGTGCCGGAACCCGTCGCCGCCGCGGCGCACTTCGCGTCCTTTCCCGAGCGCGCGTTGGCTCCAGGGCAGGCTCTCGCGGTGTACGACCTCGGCGCGGGCACGTTCGACGTCGCAGTCGTCGGCGCGAACCAGAACGGCTACACAGTGCTTGCCGAAGACGGCTTGCCCGACCTCGGCGGCCTCGACGTCGACCAGGCGCTGATGGTCCACGTAGGACGTGAGGTGTCGCACTCGGACCCGCAGCGTTGGCAGCGGCTGCTTCGCCCTGAATCCACCGCGGACCGGCGTACGCGACGCGCGCTGCAAGAAGACGTGAAGGCCGCGAAGGAGGCACTGTCTCGGCATCCGCAGACAGAAGTGCCGATGCCGGAGCCGTTCAAGGACGTGCTCGTCACGCGCGGAGAGCTGGAAGGCTTGGTGCGTCCGGCAATGCTGCGCAGCGTGGAGCTGCTCTCGCGGACACTGCGTTCGGCCGGGCTGACCTCGGATCGTCTCGCCGGCATTTACCTCGTCGGCGGTTCGAGCCGGTTGCCGCTGGTCGGGTCGATGATCGCGGAGAAGCTCGGCGTCGTCCCCACGAGTCTCGACCAGCCGGAGACGGCCGTCGCGCTGGGTGCGCAGCACGTCGCCAAGGACGGACTGTCGATGCGTACGCAGAACGTCGAGGGCCAGGTGGCGTCAGGTACGCCGTACCCGCCGACTGCTGCGCTACAGGGCAACTACCCGGCGTACTCGCCGACACAGCCACAGCCGATGCCGCCGTTCCAGTCTTCGCCGGCACCGTCCAACTTCCCGACGTACACGCCCGCTAAGCCGGAGAAGAAGAGCCGCACCAAGCTGTGGATCAGCATCGCGGCGGCTGTGGTGGTCGTGCTCGCGGCTGGGCTGACCGTGTTCCTCACCACTAAGGGCTCGTCGGTGACGACGTACACCGCTGAGGAGTGCCGCACGCCGGGGCAAGCCGACTCGTCCGGCCTGACCGGCTGTATGCGTCAGCTGGCGGGCAAGGTCGCGGAGAACGGCAGCTGTGCTCCCGGCATGGGCAACGGTCCGGCCGCGCCGGCGAAGAGCCTCGGGACCGCGGCGACGTGTGCCGCACCAGGGCGCGCGGGCACTCAGGTGACGTACGTGCAGGGACAGTCGGTAGCGGAGCTGAAGCAGTACACCGACGGACTGCTCGCCTCCGCGGGCGGCGACCGCACCGAAGCGGACTGGAAGGGCAACGCCCTCGAAGGCCACTACGCGGCGGCAGCCGGACAGTCCTCGGCGGTCCTCGTGTTCACGGTGAAGGACCGGCCCCTCGTCGGGTTCCTCTATCAGGTGAATTCCGGCGGGCAGGCGGCCACGCCGGGCGCGCTGGCCGATTACTTCGAGCAGAGCGTCCAGCCGGGGGAGTGATCCCCGTTCGCGCGGGAAAGCTAGCATTCGCCCGATGCGTATCACGGTGTTCCGACGGCTGATGGCCGAGGAGTTCGGGTCCGGACGCGCCGAGATGCTCGCCCAGGACCACGTGTTCAGCGGGCTCGGCGGGCGCACGGTCGAAGAGGCGCTGAGCGCGGGAACGCCGGCCAAGGAGATCTGGCGAGCGGTCTGCGTCGAGTTCGAGGTGCCGCCGGAACGGCGCTGACCTGGGATTTCCCCGGTCCGGGCGGCGCGAAGGGCGAAAACCGCGGCCGATGGGCGTGTCGCCGCGAGCCTCGAACATCTGTTCGTCTATGGTGTTGTGCACAACGGGGCCAGCGATCCACAGATCGGTCGCCGCGCCTGGAATTGTCGGTCCCTCCCCGTAGCGTCGGACCGGACAGAGCTTGGCCGCCGGACAAGCTTGATCTGGACAACCGAACACACACCGGCCCCAACCAGCGAGGTGGACTTCCATGCCAGCAGCACCCGACAAGGACAAGGCGCTCGAGCTCGCCCTTGCGCAGATCGACAAGCAGTACGGCAAGGGCTCGGTGATGCGCCTCGGCGAGGACGCCCGCCCGCCCATCGCCGTGATCCCCACCGGCGCGATCGCGCTCGACGTCGCGCTCGGCATCGGCGGCCTGCCGCGCGGCCGGGTCGTCGAGATCTACGGACCGGAGTCCTCCGGTAAGACCACGGTCGCCCTGCACGCGGTGGCCAACGCCCAGCGCAACGGCGGCATCGCGGCGTTCATCGACGCCGAGCACGCGCTCGACCCGGAGTACGCGAAGAAGCTCGGCGTCGACACCGACGCGCTGCTGGTGTCCCAGCCGGACACCGGCGAGCAGGCGCTCGAGATCGCGGACATGCTGATCCGCTCCGGCGCGCTCGACATCCTGGTCATCGACTCCGTCGCGGCCCTCGTGCCGCGCGCGGAAATCGAGGGCGAGATGGGCGACTCGCACGTCGGCCTCCAGGCCCGCCTGATGAGCCAGGCGCTGCGGAAGATCACCGGTGCGCTGTCGAACTCCGGCACCACCGCGATCTTCATCAACCAGCTGCGCGAGAAGGTCGGCGTCATGTTCGGCTCGCCGGAGACCACCACCGGTGGTAAAGCGCTGAAGTTCTACGCGTCGGTCCGGCTCGACGTGCGCCGCATCGAAACGCTCAAGGACGGCGGCGAGCCGGTCGGCAACCGCACCCGCGTGAAGGTCGTCAAGAACAAGGTGGCCCCGCCCTTCAAGCAGGCCGAGTTCGACATCCTCTACGGCATGGGCGTCTCGCGCGAGGGCTCGCTCATCGACATGGGCGTCGACCAGGGCATCCTGCGCAAGTCGGGGGCCTGGTACACGTACGAGGGCGACCAGCTGGGCCAGGGCAAGGAGAACGCCCGCCGGTTCCTGCGCGACAACCCGGACATCGCCAACGAGATCGAGAAGCGCATCAAGGAGAAGCTCGGCATCGGCCCGCAGGTCGACGCCGAGGCCGAGGCAGTGCCCGCGCCGGTCGACTTCTGATCCGGGGAGGGGAGGGGATCGGCGGGTTCCCTCCCCGGTGCTCGGACCGGGTGCCGGACCGCCGCTGAGCCCGATGCGGCTTTGCCGCGACGGCTCGCCGGGGCCTGGTCCCCCTGGCCGGAGGTTCGGCCGGGGCCGTACGGCAGGTGCGCTTCAGCGGATAGCGGTGGCGCTAGTGCAGACGGCGTGCGAACCCGAGCCTGGGGCTGCGGAAGTTCCGTCGGCGCGGCCTGAGGCGCGTACGCATGAGCCGGTCGCCGGTGCCGTGCTGGTCGGTCCGAGCCAGTGCGAGTTCGGCGCTCGCCCGCCGGGATTCGCCCCGGTGGCGGGGCGGTGGAGGCGGTGGCGGAAACGGATGGAGAGGTGACGGTGCCGTCGTCCGAGGGCGGCACCGGGAAGAGGAGTGCGGTCGTGGCCAGGGTGCCGAAGGTCGATCCGGCGGAGTTGCCTCCGGAGGAACGGGCCAAGAAGGCCAAGGAGATCTGCTTCGACCTCCTCGCCGCCCGGCCGCGGACGGTCGACGAGCTGCGGCAGGCGTTGCAGCGCAAGGGGTTCGACAGCGAGACCGTCGAAACCCTGCTCGGCAAGCTCGACCGTGCCGGTCTCGTGAACGACGCCGAGTTCGCCGAAACCTGGGTCCGCAACCGGCACGCCAACCAGGGATTGTCGCGCACCGCACTGGTCGCGGAGCTGCGGCGCAAGGGCGTCGACGGCGAGATCGCGGCGCAAGCGGCGGAAGAAGTCGACCGGGACGCCGAAGAACAGCGGGCTCGCGACCTGGTGCGGAAGCGGCTCGGGTCGCTCGGGAACGTCGACGAGCAGACCGCGATCCGTCGCCTGCTCGGGTTCCTCGCGCGAAAGGGCTACCCGCAAGGCCTGGCGTACACGGTGATCCGCGACGAGCTACGCGAGTTCGGGGCGGAATCCAGCCTGCTGGACGACGTGACGGTCGACTGACTGCCCTGCGGCAGCAAGAAACCCCCACCTCCGACCCGGAGGCGACGGGTTTCCGGAACGGCTCAGCGCAGCGCGGCGGCTTCGGCGGCCAGCTTCTCGACGGCCGCGAAGTCCTTGGCCGCCAACAGCTTCGCGGGCGTCAGCCACGATCCGCCGACGCAGCCGACGTTCGGCAGCGCCAGATACGACGAGGCCGACTCCAGAGTGACCCCGCCGGTCGGGCAGAACCGCAGCTGCGGCAGCGGTCCGGCGATCGACTTCAGGAACGCCGCGCCCCCGCTCGCCTCCGCCGGGAAGAACTTCAGCGCGCTCAACCCGCGTTCGGCCAGCCGCATCGCTTCCGACACGGTGCTCGCGCCCGGCAGGAAAGGCAGCCCGGTGTCGAACGCGGCGTCCAGCACGGCGTCCGTGCAGCCCGGCGTTACCAGGAACTTCGCGCCCGCGTCAGCGGCCTGCTTCGCCTGCTCCGGCGACGTCACCGTGCCGACGCCCACGACGATGTCCGGCACCTCGGCCGCCACCCGCTCGATCGCGGTCAGCGCGACCGGCGTGCGCAGCGTCAGCTCGATCACCCCGATCCCGCCGGCGAGCAGGGCGCGGGCGGTCGGCACCGCGTCGTCGGCGTCGTCGATCACCACGACGGGCATCACGGGGGACAGGGCGAGCAGATCCGTGCCGGTGGTCACTGACCGACCTCCTGGGTCTGGAGAGCATACGGGGACTCGCCCATTGTCTCGTTTCCGAATGGCGGAACGCCCCGGGCGAGGTCCAGCTCCGGAGTGAGCGCGCCGAACACGCTCGCGCCCTGGTCAGCCGGGCCGACCGCACGACGCAACGCGCCGAACAGCTCCCGCCCGGTCCCGCTCCAGGCGGCTTCCGACGGCGGGGCGTCCGTCAGGTCGCGGCGAGCCAATTCGTCGTCCGCGATCAGCACGTCCAGGCTTCCGGACCTAGCATCGAACCGGATCACGTCGCCGTCGGCGATCCGGGCGATCGGCCCTCCCACCGCGGCCTCCGGCGTCACCTGAATCGCGGCCGGCACCTTGCCCGACGCGCCCGACATCCGCCCGTCGGTGAGCAGCGCGACCCGGAACCCCCGGTCCATCAACACGCCCAACGCCGGCGTCAGTCCGTGCAGCTCCGGCATGCCGTTCGCCTGCGGACCCTGCTGCCGCAGCACCACGACCACGTCCCGGTCCAGCTCCCCGGCCTCGAACGCGACCCGGAACGCCTCCTGCGACGTGAACACCCGCGCCGGTGCCTCCACGACGCGGTGCTCCGGCGCGACCGCCGACACCTTCGTGACCGCGCGGCCCAGGTTGCCTTCCACCATCCGCAGCCCGCCGTCCGGCGCGAACGGCCGCCACACCGGACGCAGCACCTCCTCGTCGAGGCTGCGCGTCGGCACGTCTCGCCACACCAGCTCGCCGTCCGACAAGATCGGCTCCTGCGTGTACCGGCGCAGGCCGCGGCCCGCGACGGTCAGCACGTCCTCGTGCAGCAGGCCGGCGTCGAGCAGCGTGCCGACCAGGAACTGGATGCCGCCGGCCGCGTGGAAGTGGTTGATGTCCGCGCTGCCGTTCGGGTACACGCGCGCCAGCAGCGGCACGACCGCGGACAGGTCCGAGAAGTCGTCCCAGCTCAGCTGGATTCCCGCCGCCGCGGCGATCGCCACCAGGTGCATCGTGTGGTTCGTGGACCCGCCGGTGGCCAGCAGCGCCACGATGCCGTTCACGAACGCTTTTTCGTCCAGCACCTGCGAAATCGGCGTGTACGCCTCGCCTCGGGACAGCTCGACGACCCGTCGGCCGGCCTCTTCGGTCAGCGCCTGGCGAAGCGGCGTGTTCGGCGGCACGAAGCTCGCGCCCGGCAGGTGCAGGCCCATCACCTCGACCACCATCTGGTTCGAGTTGGCGGTGCCGTAGAACGTGCAGGTGCCCGCTGAGTGGTACGACGCGGCTTCCGCGTCGAGCAGGTCTTCCCGCGTCGCGAGCCCCTCGGCGTACAGCTGCCGCACCCGGGCTTTTTCCTTGTTGGGCAAGCCCGAATTCATCGGTCCGGCTGGCACGAGCACCGCGGGCAGATGCCCGAACGACAGCGCGCCGATCAACAGCCCGGGCACGATCTTGTCGCACACGCCCAGCAGCAACGCCGCGTCGAACATGTCGTGGGACAACGCGATCGCCGTCGCCATCGCGATCACCTCGCGGCTGAACAGCGACAACTCCATGCCCGGACGACCTTGCGTGATGCCGTCGCACATCGCGGGCACTCCGCCGGCGAACTGCGCGACACCGCCCGCCTCGCGGACCGATTTCTTCAGCCATGCCGGGTATTCCTGCATCGGCTGGTGGGCGGAGAGCAGGTCGTTGTAGGAGGACACGATGGCCACGCCGGGCGCGCGCAACTGGCGCAGCGCCTGCTTGTCGACGCCGTCCATGGCGGCGAATCCGTGCGCGAGGTTGCTGCAAGCGAGGCCACGGCGGACCGGCCCCTCCTCGAAAGCGGCCGCGCTGCGAGCGAGGTACGCGGCCCGCGTGCCCGCACTGCGCTCGGCGATCCGGTCAGTGACGTCGGCAAGCACGCGGTGCACCGCGGCGGTCGGGTTCGGGTTGCTGCTCATCTCAAGCTCCCGGCTCGTGACGGGTTCGCGAGACGACGGCGCTGGCGTCGCGGGAACGTGACGGTGCACACGGTAACCCGAAATCCGCCGGAAACAAAATCGATTCAGAACCCCTTGCCGGGCGGCGCGGCGGAGCCAGCCTCCGCAGCAGGTATCTGCCGTTGCTGACGGTTAATGAAGTGTTTTCGATTGATGACAGGCACTATCCGCAGCCGGAGGTGACGCTGGATGCGAGATTCGGAGATGCCCGCTCCGCAGCGATGCGCCCTGGGCAGGGCGCTGCGGGACGCCCGGATCGACGCGAGCTTCGGCTTGCGCGAGCTGGGGCGATGGGTCGGGGTGGACCCGGCGCTGCTGTCGAGCTGGGAGCTGGGCGAACAGGTGCCGACGCTGGAGGACGTGGCCGGGTTGCTCGGCGCGCTAGGAGTGGTCGGCGAGCGGAAAGCACGGATCATGTCGCTGGCCCGCGAACTGGCTGGGTCGAGCTGGGTCATGCGGGGGTCGCCGGCGGATCCGCCCCACTACGCGACAGTGGCCGGGCACGAGCGCAACGCGGAGTCGCTGACGGTGTGGGCTCCGCTGCAGATCCCGGAGCTGTTGCAGACCCCCGATTACGCGCGCCTGGTGCTCGGGCCGGGCCTGCGCGACAAGGAAAACCTGGAACAGGTCGTCGAGAACCGCTTGAGCCGCAACGCGATCCTGTTCGGCGCCAGGGCGATCGAGGCGCAGATGTTCGTCGGAACCGAGGCGCTGCGGGACCACTTCGGCGATGCCGAGGTAATGCTGCGCCAGGTGCGGCACCTCATCGACGCCTCGGCGACGGTGAAGCTCCGCCTCGTCCCGAGCCAAGCCGTGACGGAGGGCGCGTTCAGCTGGTACCGGCAGCGAGACGAGACGGAAGTCGTTTACTGCCCGCACCAACGCGCGGGCGTCTTCCTGGCCGGTAAGCAGGCCGCCCCGTACTCGGGAATCATCGCTCGGCTAGCGAAGTCCGCGCTGTCTTCGGAGGACTCGCTGCACCGCCTGTCGGCCGCAGCTGCCGGTTTTGAGGAGGAGGTGAAAGCCCAGCGGCTGGCGAACGAAGCCGGACTGACCAGACTCCTGACGGGTGAAGATCCGGCTGGCTAGCGCCCTGTCGCGCGGGGTGATCACTGCATGACTCTCTGTCTGGATCGCCGTCGGCTGACCGCGCGGCGGCATGGGGTTTGGCCCGGAAGACGTCCAGGAGACGGCCCAAGCCCCACTTTCGGCCCCTATCCGGCGAGAGAACCCCAGGTCAACCGGTACAGGATGCTTCCTTCTGGTAAATGTGCTACTTGTCACAGTGCACCGCGCGAGGCAGAGTCGTACTTGGCGGCGTTGATCGTCACCCGAACTGCCGGCCCCACCATCAGGGAGGCTTCCGATGTCCACCACAGAGATCGCCGAACTCCGGCGCACCATCGGCCAGTTGCGGCAGTGCGTGGGCGCATTGCGATCGCGCTACGGCGACGCGTCCGCGGTGCGCCGGCTGGCCAATGACGTCGAGCGGCTCGACATCGACAGCGCGGAGCTGGACGGGCACCCGCCCGCTGTGCCCGCCCAGGCGAAAGCCGTCGAACGCGTGCCTGTTCCGGATACTCCCTACGATCCGGCGCTGTGGAGCGGCGCCGACGACGAAGGTGTCGGTGGCTACAAGCGCGACCAGCGGTGAGCGCGCCCGCTGACAACGACGTCAGCCGCGCCCGCTCCGGCGTTCGGGCGCCGGGGCGGGCGCTGCTCGCGGCCCGGACGCTGCGCACCGACCGGTGGTGGCTGTCGCCCCTGCTCACGGTGCTGGGGCTGGCCACCTTCGTCGTTTACGCGACCGTCCGGGCCTTCGTGCGCACCGCCTACTGGGTGCCCGAATACCACTATCTGACGCCGTTCTACTCGCCCTGCGTGTCCACTTCCTGCGTCCCGGGCTCGAGCCACTTCGGGCACTGGTTCGGCGAAATGCCGTCCTGGCTGCCGCTGGGCGTGCTCGTGCTGCCGTTCCTGCTCGGGTTCCGGCTGACCTGCTACTACTACCGCAAGGCCTACTACCGCTCGGTGTGGTTTTCCCCGCCGGCTTGCGCGGTCGCCGAGCCGCACGCGCGCTACACCGGAGAGACGCGGCTGCCGCTGATCGTGCAGAACGTGCACCGGTACTTCTTCTACGTCGCGTGCGTCGTCTCGCTCGTCAACACCTACGACGCCATCGTCGCCTTCCAGAGTCCCACCGGGTTCGGCTTCGGGCTCGGCAACGTGATTCTCGTGGCGAACGTCGTGTTGCTGTGGGCGTACACGCTCTCCTGCCACTCGTGCCGGCACGTCACCGGCGGGCGGCTCAAGCATTTCTCGAAACATCCCGTCCGGTACTGGATCTGGACGCAGGTCACGAAGCTCAACACCCGGCACATGACCCTCGCGTGGACGACGCTCGGCACGCTCGTGCTGACCGACCTCTACGTGATGCTCGTGTCGAGCGGCGCGATCTCGGACCTGCGATTCGTGGGCTGACCCCCCGGAAATCCAGCAGCGCAAGGCAGTTCTCCCCAGCTCGTGAGGTGGCTTATTCCATGACCGAGGTCGAACGGCACAGCTACGACGTGGTGGTGATCGGTGCCGGCGGCGCCGGTCTGCGCGCGGTGATCGAAGCGCGCGAACGCGGTTTCAGCGTCGCGGTGGTGTGCAAATCCCTGTTCGGCAAAGCGCACACAGTGATGGCCGAGGGCGGCTGCGCGGCGTCGATGGGCAACGCGAACCCGAACGACAACTGGCAGGTGCATTTCCGCGACACCATGCGCGGCGGGAAGTTCCTCAACAACTGGCGGATGGCCGAGCTGCACGCGCGGGAAGCGCCGGACCGCGTCTGGGAACTCGAGACGTACGGCGCGCTCTTCGACCGCACGGCGGACGGGCGGATCAGCCAGCGCAACTTCGGCGGGCACACGTATCCGCGGCTCGCGCACGTCGGCGACCGGACCGGGCTCGAGCTGATTCGCACTATGCAGCAGAAGATCGTTTCGCTGCAACAGGAAGACTTCAAGAAGTACGGCGACTACGAGGCGCGGATCAAGGTCTTCGCCGAATGCACGGTCACCGAGCTGCTGCTGGACAACGGCGCGATCGCCGGGGCGTTCGGCTACTGGCGCGAGAGCGGCCGGTTCGTGCTGTTCGAGGCGCCCGCGGTGGTGCTCGCGACGGGCGGCATCGGCAAGTCGTTCAAGGTGACGTCGAATTCGTGGGAGTACACCGGCGACGGGCACGCGCTGGCCCTTCGCGCCGGCGCGAAGCTGATCAACATGGAGTTCGTGCAGTTCCACCCGACCGGCATGGTCTGGCCGCCGAGCGTCAAGGGCATCCTCGTCACCGAGGGCGTGCGCGGCGACGGCGGGGTGCTCAAGAACTCCGAGGACAAGCGGTTCATGTTCGAGTACGTGCCCGAGGTGTTCAAGGGCCAGTACGCGGACAGCGAGGACGAGGCCGACCGCTGGTACACCGATCAGGAGAACAACCGCCGCACACCGGACCTCCTGCCGCGCGACGAGGTGGCGCGGGCGATCAACTCCGAGGTCAAGGAGGGACGCGGGTCCCCGCACGGCGGCGTGTTCCTGGACATCGCGAGCCGGTTGCCCGCCGAGGAGATCCAGCGGCGGCTGCCGTCGATGTACCACCAGTTCAAGGAACTCGCCGACGTCGACATCACCAAGGAGGCCATGGAGGTCGGCCCCACCTGCCACTACGTGATGGGCGGCGTGGAAGTCGACCCGGACACCGGCGCGGCGAGCGTGCCCGGCCTGTTCGCCGCGGGGGAGTGCTCCGGCGGCATGCACGGGTCGAACCGGCTCGGCGGCAACTCGCTGTCGGACCTGCTCGTGTTCGGCCGCCGGGCAGGGCTGGGCGCGGCGTCCTATGTGGACGGACTGAAGGACCGGCCCGCGGTTTCGCAGTCCGATGTGGACGCCGCGGCCGCGATGGCGCTCGAACCGTTCAACCCGCCTGCCGAGGGGACACCGGAGAACCCGTACACGCTGCACACGGAGCTGCAGCAGTCGATGAACGACCTGGTCGGCATCATCCGCAAGGCTGGGGAGATCCGGCAGGCGCTGGAAAAGCTCGCGAACATCCGCAGCCGCGTAGCGCAGGTGACGGTGGAGGGCCACCGGCAGTTCAACCCCGGCTGGCACCTGGCTCTCGACCTGCGGAACATGCTGCTGGTGAGCGAATGCGTCGCCCGGGCGGCGCTGACACGCACGGAAAGCCGCGGCGGCCACACCCGCGACGACTATCCGTCGATGGACCCGGACTGGCGGCACCGGCTGCTCGTCTGCTCCGCGCGGCCCGGCGACAACCCGCTCGTGCCGGACGTCGACGTGGCCGTGAAGGAACAGGAGCCGATGCGGCCGGACCTGCTCGAGCTGTTCGAACTCGACGAGCTGGGCAAGTACTTCACCGACGCCGAGCTGGAGAACCACCCCGGGAGGACCGCGTGAGCTACCAGGCGAAGTTCCGCGTGTGGCGAGGCGACGCGACCGGCGGCGGTCTGCAGGACTTCACCGTGGAGGTGAACGAGGGCGAGGTCGTGCTCGACATCATCCACCGGCTGCAGGCCACCCAGGCCGCCGACCTCGCCGTGCGCTGGAACTGCAAGGCGGGCAAATGCGGCTCCTGCTCGGCGGAGATCAACGGCCGGCCGCGGCTGCTGTGCATGACGCGCATGTCGACCTTCACCGAGGCCGAGGTCGTGACGGTCACGCCGATGCGCACCTTCCCGGTGATCCGCGATCTCGTCACCGACGTGTCGTTCAACTACACGAAGGCTCGCGAGATCCCGTCGTTCACCCCGCCGGAGGGCTTGAAGCCCGGCGAGTACCGGATGCAGCAGGTGGACGTCGAGCGCTCGCAGGAATTCCGCAAGTGCATCGAGTGCTACCTGTGCCAGAACACGTGCCACGTCGTACGCGACCACGAGGAGAACAAGGAGACCTTCGCCGGACCTCGCTACCTCATGCGGATCGCCGAACTGGAGATGCATCCGCTGGACGTCGCCGACCGCCGCGACGCCGCACAGGACGAGCACGGGCTCGGGTTCTGCAACATCACCAAATGCTGCACCGAGGTGTGCCCGGAAGGCATCCACATCACTGACAACGCGCTGATCCCGATGAAGGAACGCGTCGCCGACCGCAAGTACGACCCGATCGTCTGGCTGGGAGACAAGCTGTTCCGCCGTAACCGGTGACGTCCGCGGGGCGGCCCGGTGGTGCGGTCGCGGTCTCGCTGGCGGCGGGACCACGGCTGAACCTGTTCGCGGAGGCGGGCTTGCCTGCTTGCCGTGGCGGACTTGCCAGGCCGCGGGGTGGGCCTGGCTTGCTTGCCGTGGCACGCCCCGGCGGTTCAGGGAGCGGTCGCCGGTTCGCGGGGCGGGCGTGGCTTGCGTGCCGTGGCGGGTTCGCCGGTTCGCGGGGCGG
>NZ_ASXG01000115.1 GCF_000411975.1 Amycolatopsis orientalis DSM 43388 | reverse complement strand
CCTTGACAAGCACCCCAAGACCGTCAGCACAATCAAGCTTCGGGGTGCCCCACGCACGCCGGAAGGCGCAATGTCGCCCGCCAGGGCGACGAGCCGCCCGCCCAGAACCGGGACCTACCCGTCGATCACCCGATGCTTCCGCCCCTCGATCTGCCGAGCGTCCCGCGCAAACCGATTGACCTTCTCCGACTTCCGCGGCGGCCGGTCATTCGCGATCAGCACCGCGATCCACGGCAACGGCACCGAAATCACCAGGAAAAGAATCGCCAGCCACCACGTGTGATAGGTCAGCCCGGCCAGGACGAGGCAGGGAATCCGGCACACCATCATGATGACGTACTTCCGCTTCCGCGCCGCCAGCTGATCGTCGAGCGACGGCTCGGCCTCGGTGATCAGCACCGGCTCGGGGCGGGGATCGGGTCCGTGGGGTGCGTTCACAGCACCACCTCCGCGTTCCATCGTCTCACTCACCGCCCTTGCGCGACACCCGGGCGGGCGAACCGGGACAACGCGGCGACGACCAGCGTCTCGACCCCGGTCCGCAACGTCGGATGCAGCACCGGCGCGAACTTGGACGAGTGGTTCGAGGGCACGTCGGTCTCGAACCGCCCCTCGGTCATCGCCGTGATCACCTGCTGTGCGTCGAAGCCGCCGACCAACCAGAACACCGACGGTACGCCCGCTGCCCGGCCGAATTCGCTGAAGTCCTCGCTGCCGGTGACCAACGGCGCGGGCATCGTCGCCTCCGCACCGAAGTGCGCCCGGAACACCTCGGTCAGCTCGTCCGATGCGGCCGCGTCGTTCGCCGTGACCGGATACGACGCGACGACCTCCACCGTCGGCTGCTGAGGCGCGCCCGCAGCCGCGGCCTCGCCGTTGACGATCCGCTCGATCGCTTTGCGCAGCCGCAGCAGCACAGCGTCGTCGAAGGCGCGGGTGTTGACCTCCAGCACGGCGTGGTCAGCGATCACGTTCGCCGCGGTCCCGACGTGCATCGAGCCGACAGTGACCACCGCAGGCTCGGTCGCCGCGATCTCGCGCGACACGATCGTCTGCAGCTTGAGCACCACCGACGCCGCCAGCACCGCCGGGTCGACGGTGGTTTCCGGCCGCGAACCGTGTCCGCCGCGACCGTGCAGGGTGATCCGCAAGGTGTCGGTCGCGGCCATGATCACGCCCGGACGCGTCAGCACCCACCCGGCCGGACCAGGCACGATGTGCTGGCCGAAGACCACGTCCGGTCGGCCGACCCGCTCGAAGAGCCCGTCGCGGACCATCCCGGCCGCGCCGTCGCCAGCCTCCTCCCCGGGCTGGAACAACGCGAGCAACGTGCCGGACCACTGGTCCCGCGAAGCCGCGAGGAGATGCGCGGCCCCGGAGAGCCACGTCGCGTGCATGTCGTGCCCGCAGGCATGCATCAGCGGCACGTCGCGACCCTCGGAGTCGACGCCGCGCGCAGTGCTCGCGTACGAGAGGCCTGTCTGCTCCTCGACCGGCAGCGCGTCGATGTCCGCACGAAGCAGCACAGTCGGTCCTTCGCCGTTGCGCAGGACGCCGACGACGCCGGTGCGGCCGATGCCGGTGTGCACCTCGAAGCCGTCTTCAGTCAGCCGTCGGGCCAGCTCGGCTGCCGTGCGAGTTTCGGTAAACGCCAGCTCGGGATGCCGGTGCAGATCGACGTACAGCGCTTCAAGCTCCGGCAGTGCCGCTTCAAGCGGAGCCAGGACACGCTCGGTGGTCTCGGTGGTCACGATGCTCATCGTGGCAGGCTTACCCACCGTGAGCACGAACACGCCTCTTCCTGACCTTTCCGACGACGTCTGCGCACGGCTGCGCGAAGCGTTCCGACGCACCGGCTACGACGCCGACGGTGTCGTCGACGCGCTCGGCGGCGCGGCGCACACGGCGCTCGGCCGCGGCGAGCCCGAACCCGCCCGCCGCGCGAGCCTCGACGCCGGGGACCTCGGCGTCTTCATCCGGCTGTTCCTGCTCGGTCTCGCCGAGACGGAGAAGGCCGTCTCGGCGGCCTTCGCGCCGCTCAGCGTGGACGACGCGGTGGCCGCGGGGATCCTGCGGACAGTCGGGGACGAGTTCCGCGCCGCGCTCGATATCCGCCCGCACGGCGACGAAGAGGGCTCGTGGTGGGTCGTCTCCGACCTCGACGCCGACATGCTCGGCCACGTCGTGCCCGAGGACCACGTGCTCGGCGTCGGGCACGCGTCGCTGAGCCTGATCCGCGCGACCAGCCGCCGCCCCGTCGGCACCCTGCTCGACCTGGGCACCGGCAACGGCGTCCAAGCCCTGCACGCGACCCGGCACGCGCAGCGGGTGACCGCGACCGACGTCTCGGCCCGCGCGCTCGCCCTGGCCGCGGCCACGTTCCGGCTGAACGAGCTTGAGGTCGAACTGCTGCGCGGCGAGTGGTTCGCGCCGGTCGCGCGCCGCCGGTTCGACCAGATCGTGTGCAATCCGCCCTTCGTGGTCGGTCCGCCCCGCGTCGACTACACCTACCGCGATTCCGGCCTGGCCGGCGACGACGCGAGTGCGCTGGTCGTCCGTCAGCTGCCGAGCTTTCTCAACGACGGCGGCACCGGCCAACTCCTCGCCTCCTGGCTGCACCGCCGCGGCGAAGACTGGGGCGACCGCGTCGCGCGCTGGCTGCCGCCCGAGACCGACGCCTGGTTCGTACAGCGCGACGTCGCCGACCCCGGGCTGTACGTCGGCACCTGGCTGCGCGACGAAGGCATCGACCCGCGCTCGCCCGAAGGCCGTGCCAAGGCGGCGGCATGGCTCGACTGGTTCACCGAAAACGACGTACAGGGCATCGGATTCGGCTTCGTGACACTGCGTCGGGCAAACGGTCAGACGCCGACAGTTGTCTGCGAAGACCTGCGACAGGCTTACGACGACCCGCTGGGCCCTGAAGCGGCGAACTGGCTCGATCGCGTCGAGTGGCTGCGTACGCACGGCGACAACGTGTTGGACGTAGCGTTCCGGGTACCCGACACAGTGCTGCTCGAACGCGTCGATTCTCCCGGCGACGAAGGCTGGGAGACGACGGTGCGCCGGTTGCACCGTACGGACGGGCCGGGTTGGCAGCACGAGGTCGACGAACTCACCACGCGGCTGCTCGCCGGGTGCCGCGGCGCGCTGCCGCTGTCGGATCTGCTGGAGCTGCTGTCCGCCGCGCAGGGCCTCGATTCGGCCGAATTGACCGCCGCCGCGTTGCCGATCGTCCGCGAACTTGTGCGGCACGGCATGCTCGTGCCGGGTTCGCCGCGGTGAGGGCGGTGGCGGCGCGGGTCACCCGCGCGAGCGTGACCGTCGCGGGGGAGATCGTCGGAGAGCTCAAAGAACCGGGATTGCTCGTGCTGCTGGGCGTGCACCGCGACGACGATCTCGGAAAGGTCGAAACGATGGGCCGCAAACTGCACGAGCTCCGGGTGCTGCGCGACGAGGAATCGTGCGCGACGACCGGGGCTCCGCTGCTCGTGGTGTCGCAGTTCACGCTCTACGGCGACACCCGCAAGGGCCGCCGCCCGTCGTGGACCGCCGCTGCCCGGCCGGAAATCGCCGAACCCCTGGTGGACGCCGTGGTCGCCGAACTGCGCGGCCGCGGCGCGACCGTCTCGACCGGACGGTTCGGCGCGGAGATGGCGGTGGAGAGCGTGAACGACGGCCCGTTCACCGTTCTCGTTGAGGTCTAGACCACATTGGCACCGCCCGCGTAACATCGAAGGCACCGAGCGCGATTCGAGCGCATTTCCGGCAGCGGCGCGGTTCTCAGGAAAACCTCAGTTTTGGTGGAGCAACCGCGGGACGGGGACGCCCGTCCTCATTTCAGCGAGCCGGGAACGTTTCGCCTTCCCGGAGCGTTGAGACCGATGTCCAGCCAAGCCGGCTGGGCCCGCGGGCACGGGATTCCACAGGCCCCGTTCCGCAGGCGCCGGCGAGACACGTTCAGCCCGTGACCGGGGAGGCAGAATGTCAGTCCAGACTCTCGAACGCGAAGCGCGCGGGATTCGCGAGCGCGGGATTCCAGCACAGCAGACCGAGGAGCGGGTGAGCGTGGGGGCGCTCGCCGACGCCGACCTCGACGCCCAGAGCCCCGCCGCCGACCTGGTGCGCGTGTACCTGAACGGCATCGGCAAGACCGCGCTGCTCACCGCGGCCGACGAGGTCGAGCTGGCGAAGCGGATCGAAGCCGGGGTCTTCGCCCAGCACATGCTCGACACCGCCGAGGACCTCACGCCGCAGCGCCGCAAGGAGCTGCGCGCGCTGGTGCGCGACGGCCACACCGCGAAGAACCACCTGCTGGAGGCCAACCTGCGGCTCGTGGTGTCGCTCGCGAAGCGCTACACCGGACGGGGCATGCCGCTGCTCGACCTGATCCAGGAGGGGAACCTGGGCCTGATCCGCGCAGTGGAGAAGTTCGACTACTCCAAGGGGTTCAAGTTCTCCACGTACGCCACTTGGTGGATCCGCCAGGCCATCACCCGCGGCATGGCGGACCAGGGCCGCACGATCCGGCTGCCGGTCCACCTGGTCGAGCAGGTGAACAAGCTGGCCCGGATCCGCCGCGACCTGCACCAGCAGCTCGGCCGCGACGCGACGCACGAGGAGCTGAGCGCCGAATCGGGCATCCCGGTGCACAAGATCTCGGACCTGCTCGACCAGTCCCGCGACCCGGTGAGCCTCGACATGCCGGTGGGCACCGAGGAGGACGCCCCGCTGGGCGACTTCATCGAGGACTCGGAGGCGACCGACGCGGAGAGCGCCGTCATCTCCGGCCTGCTGCAGGACGACCTCCGCCGGGTCCTGGCGACGCTGGACGACCGCGAACAGCACGTCATCCGGCTGCGCTACGGCCTCGACGACGGCCAGCCGCGCACGCTCGACCAGATCGGCAAGCACTTCGGCCTGTCGCGCGAGCGCGTGCGGCAGATCGAGCGCGAGGTCATGGCGAAGCTGCGCCAGGGCGAGCGGGCCGACCGGCTGCGGGCGTACGCCAGCTGAGTTTCTTCCCGCTCCGGAACCGGGATTCGGGACCCGGCCCCGGAGCGGGCGGAGAAGCCGGCCGGCGGGCTGATTCGGGCTGGCGCGGCGGGCTGACCGGTGGGGACCGGTGAGCCAGGCCGCGGCGAGCGCGCGGGCAGGCAGGTCAAGGTTTCCGAGGGGACCGGGGTGGGGCCCGGTCAGGCGGGACGGCGACCTTCGACCAGAAGATTGTTTCGATGGGCAGCGGTTCGCGCCGCTGGTTGCGCAAGACCCTCGGTTCGGCTTCCGGACCGGGGGTTTTGTCGTGTCCGGGCCTGGATTTCACTCGTCTGGACGCCGCGGGGGGAAGGCCTGGCGAATTGGCGACAAATTGCCTCATCAACACCACCAGCCTCACTAGCCACTTCAGTCACCCCAGTGCACGGGGATCACGCTTCCGTGTCGCGCTTTATCCCATTGCTCCCGGTTTTCCCGCTACTCACCGCAGCTGCGTCACCACTCCGCGCACCCGATCGGGGAAACCGCGTTTGGCCCTTCCGGGCAGTGGGTAGCAAGCGTTCGCGACCCCCGCCGGGCGGCGTCCGGTCAACGCGCCGGCGAGGGTCCCGTTAGTCACGCGGGCGGGTGTGTGCGCACCCGGTCCGCTTTCCCCGGGAGGTCGGGCCCGTCGGGGTGGGCCCGGCCTCCCGACCTTGCCCGCTCCCTCCCGCGGCGAGCGTGCGCTATCCCACAGCGCCGCCGCGCCCGTGCGACCGGGCGGAACCCGCTGAGTACCGTGGGCCAATCCCGATCAGGGCAAAGGAGCCTCGCTGTGCCGCCCACCACGTTCCAGCACACCGAAGTCCTGCCGCTCGGCAAGGACACCACCACCGAGTACCGGCTGGTCACCGCCGACGGCGTCGAGACCGTCGAAGCCGCCGGGCGGAAGTTTCTGAAGGTCGATCCGGAGGCGCTGACGACGCTCGCGCGCACGGCGATCACCGACATCCAGCACCTGTTGCGTACGTCACATCTGCAGCAGCTGCGCGCGATCGTCGACGACCCGGAAGCCAGCGGCAACGACCGTTTCGTCGCGATGGACCTCCTCCGCAACGCGGCCATCTCGGCCGGCGGCGTGCTGCCGATGTGCCAGGACACCGGCACCGCGATCGTCATCGGCAAGCGCACCGAGGGCGTGCTGACCGGCGGCGACGACGAGCGGGCGCTGTCGAAGGGCATTTTCGACGCCTACCAGCAGCTGAACCTGCGCTACTCGCAGATGGCGCCGATCAACTTCTGGGAAGAGCGCAACACCGGCACGAACCTCCCGGCGCAGGTCGAGCTGTATCACAAGGATTCGGACGCGGCGGACCCGTCGTACGAGTTCCTGTTCATGGCCAAGGGCGGCGGCAGCGCGAACAAGACGTTCCTGTACCAGGAAACGAAGGCGGTCCTGAACCCGAAGCGGCTCGCCCGGTTCCTGGACGAGAAGCTGCGCAGCCTGGGCACCGCGGCGTGCCCGCCGTACCACCTGGCGATCGTGGTCGGCGGCATGTCGGCCGAGTTCAACCTCAAGGTCGCGAAGCTCGCGTCGGCGCGCTATCTGGACGATCTGCCGGCCGAGGGCTCCGAGCTGGGCCACGCGTTCCGCGACCGCGACCTCGAGCAGCAGGTGCTGGAGATGACGCGCCAGTTCGGCATCGGCGCGCAGTTCGGCGGCAAGTACTTCTGCCACGACGTCCGCGTGATCCGCCTGCCGCGGCACGGCGCGAGCTGCCCGGTCGGCGTCGCGGTGTCGTGCTCGGCCGACCGCCAGGCGAAGGCGAAGATCACGAGCGAGGGCGTGTTCATCGAGCAGCTCGAACGCGACCCGGCCCGCTTCCTGCCGGACGTCACCGAGGACGACCTGTCCGACGAGGTCGTGTCGGTCGATCTGAACCAGCCGATGGACCAGATCCGCGCGCAGCTGTCGCAACTGCCGGTGAAGACGCGGCTGTCGCTGACCGGCCCGCTGGTCGTGGCGCGCGACATCGCGCACGCCAAGATCGCCGAACGCCTGGACGCGGGCGAGGAGATGCCGCAGTACCTGCGCGACCACCCGGTCTACTACGCGGGCCCGGCGAAGACGCCGGACGGCTACGCGTCCGGCTCGTTCGGCCCGACGACGGCCGGCCGGATGGACTCGTACGTCGCCCAGTTCCAGGCAGCGGGCGGCTCGCTCGTGATGCTGGCGAAGGGCAACCGGTCGAAGCAGGTCACCGCCGCGTGCAAGGAACACGGCGGCTTCTACCTGGGCTCGATCGGCGGCCCGGCCGCGCGGCTGGCGAAGGACTGCATCAAGAAGGTCGACGTGCTCGAGTACGCCGAACTCGGCATGGAAGCAGTCTGGAAAATCGAGGTCGAAGAGTTCCCCGCGTTCATCGTCATCGACGACAAGGGCAACGACTTCTTCTCCGAAACCAGCGAACCAGTCCTGCAGATCAGCTTCCGCTGACCCCTCGCGACGCCGAGGTCATCCGGGAAACATCCCGCCCAGCCGGGCGAGAGTCTTCTCGATGGCCTCGGCGTTGCGCTTGGGAAACCCAAGCAACCTGATCGCGAGCGGCGACCGCGCGGTAGACCAGTCGAAGGTCTCGGTGACCTCGGTCCGCCCGTCCCCGGTCGGCTCGAGCAGCCACCGCCACCGATGCCCGGAGAAGTGCCGCCAGGCGATCAGCCGATTCTCCTCGAATTCGACGACGGTGTTCTGAATCCGGTACGGCGCGCCCATCCGCATCTCCATGCCGAACCGCGCCCCGAGCGACAACCGGTCAGGTGCGGCCCCGCGACTGGCCCGCACCGTCCCCGACCCGTCAATGAGCGGATGCTGCGCCGGATCGGCCAGCAGCGCGAATATCCGTTCCGGCTCAGCAGCGATCACCGCACTGCGCGAAACCTGGCGAGTTCCCATCCCCGCAGCCTAAGGCCGCACGCCCCCCACAGCCATCGACGCGCCCCCGACAGCCATCGCGAGCACCAGCGGTGTCCACTGTGGACCACCAGCCAAGAAAGTCCACCCCCCACGATCCGCAACCGCTGCACCCAACGATCGAGGCACCCAGCCCCTCCCCCGCACCCCGATACGAAGCCTCCCTGCGGTCTTGGGGTGCTNNTCTTGGGGTGCTTGTCAAGGCACGCTTTCCCGCCTTGACAAGCACCCCAAGACCGTCAGCACACTCAGGCTTCGGGGTGCCCCACGCACCCGCTAACCGGCAATGTCGCCCGCCAGGGCGACGAGCCGAACGACCCCCCGACGAAGCCGTCCGACCCGCCGCGACCAACCTCACCGAGGCGGAGACTGCTTCAAAACCACAGTCCTTTCCCCCAACGGCGCAGCCAACGCCACCGAAATCACCGGATGCCGCAAATCCATCGTGCACATCTGCCCGGTCTGTGCCTTCGTCTCGCTCAAATCCACGACGACCTTCTGCGGAGTCTGCTCAACAGCCTCCCCCAGCGCATGCCCGCAGCCCCCTTCCTCAGCCCGCACCACGAGCACCGTCCCCCCGTTGTCCGAATAAACCTCCTTCGGAAACGTCTTGGGCAGCGCAGCCCCGTCCACGCGGTTGTCCGGCACCCGCTGCGCGCCCTGCGGCGGGTCGAACTGCGGCTTCCCCGGCGGCGGCACCGACGGCGAACTGCTGGTCGTGCTGCCGCCCTGCGGCGCGGTTTCGGACCCGGACGCCGGTGCGTTCGCCATGTTCGCCGGGCCGCCGCACCCGGCCGCCATCGTGAGCACCAGCGCCGCGCCTGCCAGTCGTGTCGTTCCGATCAGCTTCGTCGAGTACCTCATGCCCCTGGGACGGGACGACCGCCGCGGCGGGTTGCACCCGATCTTCACGGACCGGGTTTCAGGACCAATTCGCGTCCGCCCAGCGGCGCGGCGAGCCGCACCGGCAGCGAAATCTCCCGCACGTGCATGGGGCACATCTGCCCGTGCGGCGGCTTGGTGATCGTCACGAGCACGATCACCCGAGCAGCCGTCTGCTCCCCCGCCTTGGCACTGATCTTGTCGCATCCGCCCTCTTCCGCCTGGATCACCACGACCGAACCGCCCTCGGCGAGCGTGACGTCGTGGGGATATCCAGCCGGAAGCGCCGAAGCGTCGATCTGCCCCGGAGCGGGCGCGGTATCCCCTGGCGGCACGCCCTGGGTAGGACGGCTCTTCGGCGGCGCTGACGTCGGCGGCGGCGCGACCGACGACGAAGCCGGCGGCGGCGAGGAAACCGACGTCGAACTGGACGGTGGCGGCCCCGAGGAAACCGGCGCAGCCACGGTTCCGTTGCCCCCGCACGCCGCGACCGTCAGCAGCAGCGCGCTCGCTCCCACGATTTTCCCTGTAGTCCGCATGCATCGCGGACGGAATCGCGGCCTCGAAGGTTGCACCCGGGCGGGGAAACTATTTCACCGGGCCGAAGCCTTTCCCCGCACCAGCCCCAGCAGCACCACCCCGGCCAGTGTCACCACCAGCAACAGCACCGTGCTCGCCGACGCCAGAAACACCTGTCCGCGGTCAGTGAGGGTGAAAATGGTCGCCGGGAGCGTCCGCCAGTCCGGCGGGTACAGCATCATCGTCGCGCCCAATTCGCCCATCGACATCGCCAGCGCCAAACCGGCCGAAGCGGACATCGCGGGCAGCAGCACCGGCAACCGGACCCGCAGCAGCACCCGCAGCGGACGCGCGCCGAGACTCGCCGCGGCCTGCGCCAGCAGCGGGTCGACGCGTTGCAGCGCGGCCGAAACCGTGCTGTAGGCGAAGGGCAGCAGGATCATCAAGTGTCCGGCCAGGACAATCCAGCGCGTGCCGTTGAACGCCAGCGGCGGACGGCTGAACGCCACGAGCAACGCCAGCCCCAGCACCACCGACGGCACCGCGATCGGCAGGTGGAACAGCGAATCCGCGATCCGGCGCAGCCTTGGCGGCGCGTGGTCGACGGCCAGCGCGGCCCAGGTCCCGATCAGCACCGAGACAAGCGACGTGATCACCCCGGTCTGCACGCTCACCGACAGGCTCGCGAACGTCTCGCCGGACAGCGCCTCGGCGTAGTGCGCCCCGGTGAGCCCGCTGGGCAGCACCCCGGTCCAGCTCCCGGCGAACGACGCCAGCACGATCATCACCAGCGGCGCGGCCACCACCGCGAGAAAAACCACGCCGAACACCAGCCACACCAGCAACCGGCTACGCCGCGTCCACAGCAGCACGACGGCCTCCCCTCCCGACCACTCGCCGGTAAACCGCGTAGAGCGCCAGCGACAGCACCACGTTCACCACTGCGACCACGGACGCGGCCGGGAAGTCGAACGTGACGATTCCTTTGCCGTACACCAGCATCGGCAACGTCGAGACGCCCTTGGCGCCGAGGAAAAGCACGATGCCGAACTCGTTCATCGTCAGCAGCAGCACCAGACACGCACCTGATGCGAGCGACGGCAAGGCTTCCGGCAGCACGACCCGCCACAACACTCGACCCGGCCGCGCGCCGAGACTCGCCGCCACGTCCAGCTGCGCCGACGGAACCTGACTGAACGCAGCGAGCGCGGGCCGCATCACGAACGGCGTGTAGAAGGTGATCTCGGCAAGCAGCACGCCCCACGGCGAGTACAGAAACCCAGCGGTGCCGAAGACGCCCGCGCCGCCGTAAAGGAAGGTGAAGGCCAGCGCGATCAGGAACGACGGGAACGCCAGCACCGTGTCGACCAGCCGGGCCAGCAGCGTCGCTCCCGGGAACGGGACGAACGCGACCACCAACGCGAGGAAACCGCCGAGCAGCACGCACCCGACTGTGGAACCCAAGGCCAGCAACACCGTCTGCCACACCGCACGGCCGAATTCCGGCGAAGACAGCACCTGCTTCCACACCGAAAGCCCGAGACTGCCGTCCTGTGCGGTGAACGACTGCAGGATCACCAGCACCAGCGGGTAGCCGAAGAAGCCGCCGACCACGATCGCGGGCAGCAGCAGCCAGCCGATCCGGTACCGGCGGGGGCGCGCGGCGCGCCGGGCGGGGGCGACCGCGGCGGTGCCGAGTGCGAGGCCGGTCATCCGCCCACCCCAACCAGCGGGCAGCCGTCCGGAATGGACACCCCGACGCGGTCGCCGACCGCGGGCAGCACCGGGCTGTCCGGCACCTCGGCGCGGATGTCGCCGACCTCGTCGGTGAGCCGCAGGTCGAGCCGGTATCCGGAACCCCGCCACTGCACGCCGCGCACCAGCGCCGGGAAGGTGCCCGGCCCGGGCTCGCCGACCGAAATCCGGTGCGGCCGCACGCCGAGCGCCACCGGCCGTTCCGGCTGGAGCGTGCCGGACGGTTCGGCGGACAGCTCCCGCCCGGCCAGCCGGACCGTCGCGACCGCCCCGTCCGCGCGCACCAGTTCGACCGGGATCAGGTTCGCCGCGCCCAGGAAGCTCGCGGTGAACTCGGTGGCCGGACGACGGTACAGCTCTTCGCACGGACCGAGTTCGACCAGCCGGGAATCGCGCAGCACCGCGATCCGGTCGGCGAGCGCGAGGGCCTCGCTCTGGTCGTGGGTGACGTAGATCAGCGTGGTGTCCGGCAATTCGGCGCGCAACCGGAGCAGTTCCGCGACCATGTCCTCGCGCAGGGCGGCGTCCAATGCGGACAGCGGCTCGTCGAGCAGCAGCACGTTGGGCCGGATCGCCAGCGCCCGCGCCAGCGCGACCCGTTGCTGCTGCCCACCGGAAAGCTCACGGGGATAGCGCCGCGCGTACTCGCTCATCCCGACCAGTTCCAGCACCTCGCCGACACGCCGCGCGACATCCGCTCGGCGCGTCTTTCGCGCCTTCAGTCCAAACGCGACATTGTCGGCGACGCGCTGGTGCGGGAAAAGCGCGTAACTCTGCACCACGACGCCGAGACCGCGCCGGTGCGGCGGCAAGTCGGTGACGTCCTGGCCGTCGAGCAACACCCGTCCGGCACTCGGCCGGAGGAATCCGGCGAGCGCCTTGAGCGCGGTCGACTTGCCGGAGCCGGACGGCCCCAGCAGGGCCAGCGTTTCCCCGCGGGCCACCGAAAGGTCCAGCGGGGCAAGTGCTTGCGTCGCTCCGAAATGGACGGATACGCCGCGGAACTCGACTGCCGGAGTCACTGCCCGGTGGCCTTCCGGTACGCGGCGAGGTCGGCGTCGAGACGGCCGAGGACGGCGTTCCAGTCCGGCGTCCAAACGTCCACACCGGACATCGCGGCGGTGATCTTCGCCGCCTTCGGGCCCTGCGGCTTGACATCGGTGCGCGCCGGGATGCCGTACGCGTCGCTGGCCTTCGCCTGGGTTTCGGCCGAGAACAGGAAGTCGAGCAGCTTGCGGGCGTTGTCCGCGTGCGGTGCGTTGTTGACCAGGCCGGCGAAGTACGGCAGCGCAAAGGTGGAGCGTTTGCCCTGCGCGTCGGCCGGGAAGAACACCGAGAACCCGCCGCTCTTGTCGATCTCGGCCAGGTTCATCTGCAGGTCCCCGTTGGCGACGAGGATCTCGCCCTTCGCGACCTTCGGCTGCAGCTTGCCGGTGGACGACGACGGCCCGACGTTGTTCGCCTGCAGACGGCCGAGGTAGTCGAGCGCGCCCTGCTCGCCGAACACGTGCTGCGCCTGCAGCAGCACCGCGGTGCCGTCGCCTGCCTCGCCCGGCGTCGAGTACTGGAGCTTGCCCTTGTACTTCGGGTCGAGCAGGTCGTTCCAGGTCTTCGGGGCCGGGTTCGCCTGCTGCGGGTTGTAGATGAAGCTGAGGTAGTTGTTCATCAGCGCGTAGTAACGGCCCTGCGGATCCTTCTGCGCGGCCGGAACCTGGTCGGCGCCCTTCGGCGCGGACGCGGCGAGCAGGCCTTCCTTCGCCGCCTGCTGGACGAACGGCGGGAGCGTCACGAGCACGTCGGCCTGGGTGTTGGCCTTTTCCTTGCCGACGCGCGAAACGACCTCGGCGGAACCGGCGGTGACGGCCTGGACGGTGATCCCGGTCTGCTGTTTGAATTCGGCGAACCGGGCGTTGTACCAGTCTTCCAGTCCGTCCGCGGTGTACACGGTGACGGTCTGGTCGCCGGACGCGCCGCCCGCGGTGCCGCCGCACGCGGACAGCAGGCCGGCGAGGGCCGCGACGAGAGCGACGACGGTCGCTTTCCGGATGTTCATGACTGAGCAGCTCCTTCGAGTACGGCGGGGAGGGCGGAGACGGAGTCGAGAACGTGGGTGGCGTGCGCGGCTTCCAGCTCGCCGCGGCTGCTGGCGCCGGTGAGCACTCCGGCGACGATTCCGGCGCCGGCGGCCAGGCCGGTCCGGACATCAGCGGGGGTGTCGCCGACGACCGCGATGGCCCGGACGTCGGTGACCTGCAGTTTCAGCGCGGCCGCGAGGACCAGGTCGGGGTAGGGACGGCCGCGCACGCCGTCGCCGGGCGCGAGCGCGAGGTCAGCGAGGTCGTGCCAGCCGAGCGCGTCCAGCAGCGCGCGCTGAGTCGCGGGCGCGAAGCCGGTGGTGAACGCGACCCGGACGCCTCGCTCGCGCAGGCCGCGGATCGTTTCCTCGGCGCCGGGGATCGGCTTGCACTCCCCCGCCGCCGCCATCCGGCCGTACGAGCCCTCGAATTCGGCGTTCGCGCGCTGGGCGAGGTCTTCGTCGCCGAGCATCGCGCGGAACACGGTGATCTTCGACTGGCCCATGGTTTCCCGGACATAGTCGAGCATTCCGGCGTATCGGTCGTCCTCTTCGGACACTCCGGCGGCGGCGATCGCCGCGGTGAAGGCACGTTCGACCAGTCCGTCGTCCGCGACGGTGGTTCCGGCCATGTCGAACACGACGAGTTCGGTGGTCACCAGTCCAGCTCCTTTGCGGTGTCTTCGGCGATTGCGGGCGAGCAGGTCATCCCCCGGCCGCCAGGGCCGGTGACGAGGAAAGCGTTGCCGGACAGCCGTTCCCGGTGCACCACTGCGGCCGGGTCGGTGGCCTGCGCGTAGACGCCGGCCCAGCGACGGCGGATCTTCGGCAGCGGCCGGCCGAGCAATGCGCTCGCTACTTCGGCGAGGTGTTCGTACGGGTCTTCGGTGACGTCAAACGGGAACGGCTGCGCGTACTCGTGCGTGTCGCCGATGGTCAGCGAACCGTCGCGGCGCTGCACCATCAGCAGCTGCATGGCGTTCTGCGCGGCGATTTCGCCCTGCGGCTGGCCTTCGTTCAGCGCGTCGAGCGCCGCGCCGCGATAGGCCGGGTAGTACCGGAAGCTGTCGCCGTCCGCGACGCTGGTGGGCAACGGTTCGCCGAGCGGTTCGGTCTGCGCCATCTGCAGCCGGACGCGGCGCACCGGGAGCTCGCCCGCGATCTCGCGGACCAGCCCGCCGAGCCACGCGCCGGTGCAGAACACCACGACGTCGCCTTCGTGCCGCTCGCCGTGATCGTCGACCACGCCGGTTTCCGTCAGGTTCCGCACCTCGCGCCCCGGCAGCCAGCGGTACCGGCCGCTCGCTTCGAGCGCTTCCCGAAGCGCCGGCTGCGCGGTCCGCGGTTCGACCGCCGCGTCGCGCTCACACCACAACGCTCCGGCGAAGGTGCCGCGCAAAGCCGGGTTCAGCGCCCGGGTCTCCTCCGCGTCGAGGAGTTTGAGACCGCGCTCCGCCGCCTCCGGCCGGGCGACGACCTCCTGCGCGACGGCCAGCTCGGCGTCCGTGCGGACGACCGTCAGCGAACCGTTGGGCCGGAAACCCAGCGCGGGCACGCGTTCGCCGATCCGTTCCCACAGCTCCCGGGCGCGCACCGCGGTCTCCAGCTCCGGCCCGGAGGCGCGGCCGCCGACCCAGACCAGCCCGAAATTGCGGACGGACGCTCCGCGCGCCTCCGGCTCGCGTTCGAGCTGAAGGACTTCGTGGCCGCGCTCGACGGCCTGCCAGGCGTGCTGGGTGCCGAGCACGCCGCCGCCAACGATGAGGATTCGCACGGCCGCAACAGTCGCCGCCCGCGCCCAACGGAGCCTGTCGGCCCGGGGAACGCGAGATGAAGCAGCCTCGAATATTGGACCGGATGAGTTACCGTTCTGTTATCTGCGGCCAGTGCTCGACGCCGGTCAGCCTGAGCGACCGGCATCGGATACGCGTCACCCCGGTCTGCCCGGTCTCGAGCAGCCACTCCCGGGGGCATCGTCGACTTCAGCACGCCGAGCCAAGCGAACAGCAAGGTCAGAACCGCATGGGCGGTCCAGAGTGCGATCTCGGTCAACGGCCGAGGAACGAACCGGCGACGAGGGAGGCGACAGCTACTCGACGCGGCTCAACCGCGTGACGAAGCTCAGCCGGTCCCCGCGGTAGAGCGACCGGACCCGCTCGAACGGCTCGCCGTCCGGGCCCCACGACACGCGGTGCATCAGCAGCATCGGCAGCGCCGGGTTCGTGCCGATGAGCAGCGCTTCCCGGGGTGACGCGAGCACGGTCTCCACGCGTTCTTCCGCCCCGTCGAAGACCACGCCCAGCTCGTCGCGCAGGTACGCGTACAGCGAGCGCTCCGGGTCGAAGTCCTCCGGCAGCGTGGGGAACCGGTCGGCGCGGAGGAAGGTCGATTCGAGGCCGACGCGCTCGTCGTCGGCGAGCAGGACGCGTTCCAGGTGGATCACTTCGGCGTCCGGTTCGATCCGCAGGTCGGCGGCCAGTCCGGTGCCCGCGGCGTGGCGTTCGAGCGTGATCAGCGTGCGGCCGGGGCGGATGCCTTGGCGGCGCAGGCCTTCGGTGTAGCTGACCAGCGCGAGCGGCTGGACCAGCTTCGGCGCGGCGACGTAAGTGCCGCTCCCCTGGCGTCGCGACAGCCTGCCTTCGAGGACCAGCTCGCTCACCGCCTGCCGGACCGTCGCGCGGGACACCTCGAACCGTTCGCACAGCTCGCGTTCCGTGGGCAGCGCGCAGCCTTCGCCCAATTCGGCGATGACGGCCAGCAGTTCGACCTTCACCGCGTAGTAGCGCGGCACGCGGCCGTGATCCGGAATGCCGTCACGGACCGGTCCGTCGGCGGACAGGCGGGACAGCGGCGAAGACGTAGGCACGAGACCCGAGCCTATGCCAGACGCGCGGCGCGTGGTTCGCTGTCTCGCGAACTGACCCCATGGGAGGAACCGCGCGATGCCTTTGGCCCGCAGGCTCGGCCTGGCCGACGCTGTTTTCATCGGACTCGGTTCGATGATCGGCGCCGGCGTTTTCGCCGCGTTCGCCCCGGCCGCGCGTGCCGCGGGCTCGGGATTGCTGCCCGCGCTTGCTGTAGCCGCGTTGGTCGCCTACTGCAACGCGACTTCTTCCGCCCGGCTGGCCGCGCAGTATCCGGAATCCGGTGGCACCTATGTGTACGGACGCGCTCGCCTGGGTGAATTCTGGGGATACCTCGCGGGTTGGGGTTTCGTCGCCGGGAAAACGGCGAGCTGCGCGGCGATGACGCTGACTGTCGTCGCGTACGCCGCGCCCGGGCTCGGCCAGCCTTGGCGGAGCGTCCTCGCGGTGGGCGTGATCGGAGTGGTCACCGGAGTGAACTATCTCGGGGTGCACCGGTCCGCGTTGGCGACCCGGGCGATCGTCTGCCTCACTCTCGCGGTCCTCGCTCTGGTCGCGGTTTTCGGTTTCTCCAGCCCGCACGTTTCCCCCTGGACTCCGTTTCGCGGCGGCGGAGTGCTCGAAGCGGCGGGGTTGCTGTTCTTCGCGTTCGCCGGTTATGCCCGGCTGGCCACCCTCGGCGAGGAAGTCCGTGACCCGGCGCGCACTATTCCGCGGGCCATTCCGCTCGCTTTAGGGCTGACGCTCGTGGTGTACGCCGTGGTGGCGGTGGTGCTGCTGGTGACGTTGGGGCCGGACCGGATCGGCGCGAGCCCCGATCCGCTCGCTTCGGCCGCGCCCTCGCTGTCGCCGGTCGTTCGAGCGGGCGCGGTGGTGGCCTCGTTGGGTTCGTTGCTGGCCTTGGTGCTCGGGGTTTCGCGGACGACGCTCGCGATGGCGCGGGACGGGCATCTGCCGCGTTTCTTGGCCGCGGTGCACCCTCGGTTTTCGGTGCCGCATCGGGCCGAGCTGACGGTGGGCATGGTGGTCGCGATACTGGCGACGACGACGGATTTGCGTGGGGCGATTGGGTTTTCGTCCTTCGCGGTGCTCGCCTATTACGCGGTGGCGAACGCTTCCGCGCTGACCTTGCGCCGGGACGAAGGGGCCGCGCCGAAGGCGGTCGCGGCCGGCGGTTTGGCGGGGTGTGCGGTGCTGGCGTTCAGCTTGCCGGTCGCCTCGGTGCTCAGCGGGTGTTTGGTGCTGGGGTTGGGCGTGGCGGCGTACTTCGTGCGCCGTCGGGTGACTACGCGCTGAGATTTCGTTTTGCCAGCAGGGCTTCCGGCCTGGCTCGCGTTGCTCGGTGCGCGAAAGTCCCCCTCGCTCCGCCTCCCACCGGTTCCGCCCATCAGCACAGATCCGCAGGTCGAGACTGCTTTTTCCGCTCACGCCCGGTGGCGAAATCCGCCGGATCCGGTGAAGAATCCCAAAGATCCGAAGAAAGTTGGTTGTCCGCTTACCGCCGCTCTGGTGTAGTCGATCCGTCACCGCACGACACCTCCCCGCCTCCGGGAGCGGAAGCTCCACAGTGGACACCGGAAGGACATTCCCCTTGGCCGACAAGCGAAACTTCAGCATGCTCACCCGAATCCTGGCAGGCGCGGCAGCGCTCGCGGCCGCCGCCGGATTCGCGACGCCCGCCGTGGCGTCGACGCCCTCGCCAGGAGCCGAGCCGCAGATCGTGGGCGGAACTCGCGCCGGCCAAGGGGAATTCCCGTGGATGGTCCGGCTTTCGATGGGCTGCGGCGGCGCGCTGTACACGAACCAGATCGTGCTGACCGCCGCGCACTGCGTCGACCGCACCGGAGCGGACTCGTCGATCACCGCGACGCTCGGCGTGGTCGATCTGCAGAGTTCGAGTGCGAAGAAGGTGCGCTCGGCCTACGTCTACCGGTCCCCCACGTACGACTCCACCGGCGGCGACTGGGCGCTGATCAAGCTGGCGAGCCCGGTCAGCGGCATCCCGACGCTGCCGATCGCGAAGAACGCCGACAACAACTCCGGCACATTCACCATCGCCGGCTGGGGCGCGGCCGAGGAAGGCGGCGCGCAGCAGCGGTATCTGCTGAAGGCCGAGGTCCCGTTCGTGGACGACGCGACGTGCCAGTCCCAGGGCGGCGACTACGCCGACCTGAAACCGGACGCGGAACTCTGCGCGGGCAAGGTCGACACTGGCGGCGTCGATACCTGCCAGGGCGACTCCGGCGGCCCGATGTTCCGTCGCGACGAAGCGGGCGAATGGGTCCAGGTGGGCATCACCAGCTGGGGCGACGGCTGCGCCCGGGCCCACGCGCCCGGCGTGTACACCGAGGTGAGCAGCTTCGCCTCCGACATCGCCGAGGCGGCCGGGAAGATCTGACCCTGTTCGCCGGGTCGGGCGCGGGATTCCGACGGGGTTCCGTGCCCGGCTTGAGCAGTGCCTTCCGGTGAGGGAAGGTGCACGCCGGAGTGCGGACCCTCCGGAGCGGAGGCCGCGATGCCAGCCCACCGGGAGCCGCCGCGGTTGCACCGCTCCAGTGCACGGGAGCGCGGCCAACACTCCCGTGCACTGGAGTGCGGCCAGTACCCAGCAGGATCCCGAGAGCCGGGAATCGCTGCCGGGGAGAGCCAACCCGAGGCAAGCCGTGCGGTCTGCCTCGTGCGCAGATCCCGTTACGGGACATTCCGGCCTCCGGCGCGCCGGGCACGGTGAGCTGCGCGCGGCGCGGCGCACGGCGAGCTGCACGCGGCGCTGCGGGCACGGTGAGCAGCACGCGGCGCGGCGCACGGCGAGCTGCGCGCGGCGCTGCGCCGGGAAGTCACGGGGCAAGCACCACGCATTACGCTCCGTCAGAGCGCACGGAACAGGGGCGAATCCCGCGGGTCCTAGCCCGCCGGAAGCCCGACGTTCCGCTCTTCCAGCACCTCGCGCAGCTCGGCGAGCACCGAGACGACCGTCGCGGCCCGGTCGTCCCCCACCACGGAGCCGAGCAGTTCCTCGAGCTGGTCCTGGAACGTCTTCTCCATCGCGTCGGCCAGCTCCCGGCCGGCGGGGGTCAGCTCGAGGAGCGACGACCGCCGGTCCTCCGGGTTCGGCGCCCGGCGCACCCATCCGCGTGCTTCGAGCCGGTCGACGCCCTTGCTGGTCGCCCCGATTCCGACGGCGAAGTTCACCGCGAGGTCCGCGACCCGCGACCGCGGATGGCGCGCCAGGTACCGCAGGAACTCGAACTGCGCCGCGCCGATCCCGTGTTCGGCCTTGAGGCCGTCGCTCAGCGCGTTGTAGACCCGGGTCTCGCAGCGCACCAAATGGTCGAAGAGCTGCTCGTTTGCCGAAGTACCTGCCATGGCATATATTCTAGCATTACATGCCACGGAAGATACTTCCGCAGAATTTTCAGGAGTGCCGATGAGCAGGGACCAGCGCCGCGCGATCGCCGAGAAGCTTCTGCAGGCGCCGGAGCAGCCCGAAGCGTCGACGATCGACGAGATGCGGGCCGGGTTCGCTGCGTTGATGAGCCAGTACCCCGTCCCCGCCGAGCATCGCGAAACCCCGACGACGCTCGCCGGGCGACCAGCGGTGCTCGTCGAGCCGCCGAGAGACCAGCGGCCGGGCACGATCCTGTACTTCCACGGCGGATCGTTCTCGCTCGGTTCGCCGCACACCGCGATGGCGCTGACCGCGAATCTGGTGCTGCGCACCGGAATCCGCGCACTTTCGCTGGACTACCGGCTCACGCCCGAGCACCCGTTCCCGGCCGGAATCGAAGACGGCCTCGCCGCCTACCGCAGCCTGCTGGAAGCCGGCGACCCGTCCTCGATCGTCTTCGCCGGCGACTCCGCGGGCGGCGGCCTGTCCGTGACCACCACCCTGGCCGCCCGCGACGCGGGACTTCCGCTGCCCGCCGGGATCGTCGCGTTCTCGCCGGGACTCGACCACACCCGCTCCGGGGAGTCCATGGTGACGAAGGAGGCGGCGGACCCGTTCTTCACGAGGGAAAGCATGGGCAAAACCGGCGAACTGTACCTGGCCGGCGCGGATCCCGCGCAGCCGCTCCTCGCCCCGGCGGTGCACGCCGATCTGACCGGCTTCCCGCCGATCCTCCTGCAAGTCGGCACGAACGAGATCCTGCTGGACGACTCGGTCCGGCTGGCCGAACGCGCCCGAGAGGCGGACGTCGACGTGATCCTCGACATCACCGCCGACGTCCCGCACGTCTTCCAGACCTTCACCGACACGCTCGACGAAGCAGGACAAGCCCTGGACCGGGCCGCCCTGTTCATCAAGCAGCGGCTCGCCTGAGCCTCAGCGGATCTTGTCCAGCCGGGAAACCGTCTCCTCGAAGCCCCGCACCAAATCCGCCATCACCTCGGCCACCGGGCGCACCCGGTCCATCCGGCCGACGATCTGGCCCACCGGCATCGACACCACCGACGGGTCCGCGGCGGCGTGGATCCGGTTGTGGGCGTGGGAAACCAGCAGGTTCTGCAGCGGCATCGGAAGCGGTTCCGGCGCGCCCGGCGCCGCCCAGGCCTCCGTCCAGCGGGTCTTCAGCAGGCGCGCGGGCTTGCCGGTGTAGATCCGCGTCCGGACGGTGTCCGCGGAGGTCGCCGCGACCAGTGCGGTCTGCATCGCTTCCGAGTCCGGCATCGTCTGGAGGTATTCCTCCGTCGCGAGCCAGTACGAACCCATCCACGCGCCCGAAGCGCCCAAGGCCAGCGCGGCCGCGACCTGGCGGCCGGAGCCGATCCCTCCGGCCGCCAGAACCGGGGCGCGGTCGCCTACGGCGTCGACGATTTCCGGGACCAGCACCATGGTCGCGATTTCGCCGGTGTGGCCGCCTGCCTCGTGTCCTTGCGCGACAACGAGATCCACGCCGTTGTCGACGTGGCGAGCCGCGTGGACGCCCTTTCCGGCGAGGGCTGCCACTGGGACGCCCGCGTCGTGCGCGCGGGTGATCACGTCGACCGGGGGCGAGCCCAGTGCGTTGGCGATCAGGCTGATCCGGTGGTTCAGCGCGACGTCCACATGGGACCGGGCGACCGAGTGCAGCCAGCCCAGCACCCCGGCGCGTTCGTCGGTGTCGTCGGGCAGCGGCGGGACCGCGAGATCTTTCAGCACTTTGTCGACAAATGCCCGGTGGCCCGGCGGGATCAGCTCGTTCAGGTCCGTCTGGGTGCCTTCGGACGGGATCTTCGCCGGCATCACGATGTCGACGCCGTAAGGCTTTCCGTCGGTGTTCTCGTCCATCCAGGACAGCACCGCGTCGAGTTCGGCGGCGTCGTTGAACCGGACGCAGCCCAGCACGCCCATGCCGCCCGCGCGGCTGATCGCGGCCGCGACGTGCTCCGACGGGGTGAATCCGAAGATCGGCACCTCGATGCCGAACCGGTCGCACAGCGATGTGCGCATGCGCCCTCCTAGGCGGGTTCGTGTTCGGCGGCGTACCGCTGGGCCCACGGATAATCCGGCTTCCCGCTCGGCGAGCGGCCGATTTCGTCGGCCAGCCACACCGTCCGCGGCACCTTGTATCCGGCGACCTCGGTCCGCACGTGCGCTTCCAGCGCGGCCAGGTCCGGTTTCACGCCGGGACGCGGCTGGACGACGGCGGCGACGCGCTGGCCCAGCCGTTCGTCCGGAATGCCGATGACCAGTGCGTCGAAAACGTCGGGATGCGATTTCAGCGCGCCCTCGACTTCTTCCGGATACACCTTTTCGCCGCCGGTGTTCACGCACTGCGATCCCCGGCCCAGCAAGGTGACCGTGCCGTCTTCCTCGTAGCGCGCGTAGTCGCCGGGCACGACGTAGCGGACGCCGTCCACTTCGGTGAAAATGGTGCGGGATTTCTCCGGGTCGCCGTAATAGCCGAGCGGGACGTGGCCGCGGCGGCCGATCAGCCCGACCGCGCCGGGTTTCGGTTCGACCACGTTGCCGTCGTCGTCCAGCAGGATGGCGTCCTTGCCGAAGTTCACCCGCGGGCCCGCGGAATGGTCGGAATCCTTGCCCACCATGCCGATTCCGGTGAAGCCGCTTTCCGACGAGCCGATCGCGTCGGTGATCACGACATTCGGCAGCATCTCCAGGAATTCCTGTTTCACCGAATGCGAGAACAGCGCCGCGTGGCTCGACACCGCGACCAGCGACGACGCGTCGTAATCGCCGGAGCGGTACGCGTCCACGAGCGGCCGCGCCATCGCGTCGCCGACGATCGTCAGCACCTGCACCTGGTGTTCCTGCACCGCGCGCCACACGTCGTGCGCGTCGAACTGCGGGACGAACACCACCGGGCTGCCGGTGAACAGCGCGCCGAACGCGGCCCACTGCGCCGCCCCGTGGATCAGCGGCGCGGCCGGCAGGCGGACGAGCTGACCGGATTTTCCTTGTTCGCTGAGCGTCCATTCGTCCGGCACGTACTCGCCGGTGACGAAGTTGATTCCGCCGCCCAGCGCGCGCCAGATGTCCTCGTGCCGCCACAGCACGCCCTTGGGATAGCCGGTGGTGCCGCCGGTGTAGAGGATGTACAGATCGTCGGCGCTGCGTTCGCCGAAGTCGCGTTCGGCCGACTCGCCGGCGAGCGCCGACTCGTACTCGACGCCCGTCTCGTACGGCGTGTCCGACCCGTCCTCGACGACTACAACGTGTTTCAGTTTTGGGGTCTCCGGCAGCACTGCCGCCACCCGGTCGGAGTAGCGCCGCTCGTGCACCAGCGCCACCAGGTCGGCGTTGGTGAACAGATAGCGGAGCTCTCCGTGGACGTAGCGGTAGTTCACGTTCACCGCGATCGCGCGCAGTTTGTACGCGGCGAACATGGTTTCCAGCGCCTCGATGGAGTTCCGGGAATAGACACCGATGTGGGAACCGGGTCCCACGCCGTGCGCGGCCAGGTGGTGCGCCAGCTGGTTCGCGCGCTTCTCCAGCTGCGCGAAGGTGACCTGGCGCGGTCCGCACACGACCGCGACGCGTTCCGGCACGGCGTCGACGGCGTGCTCGAGTAGATCCGCGATGTTGAGTGCCACGCACCCAAAGTAGAACATGTTATCGTTCTGGGCAATGACCCCGGCCCGAGGAGAAGGAGGCCCCGGTGGCCGAACCCCACGCACTCGTCCGCCTCGAAGGCCACACGCTCGTGGTGACGATGAACCGTCCGGAAGCCCGCAACGCCCTCACCGGCGAAATGCTCTCGATCATGGTCGAAGCCTGGGACCGGGTGGATTCCGACGACCAGGTGCGCAGCTGCGTCCTCACCGGCGCCGGCGGCGCGTTCTGCGCGGGCGCGGACCTGAAATCCATGTCCCGCAACGCTCCTGACAAGTCCTTCTCGAACGGTTCCTTCGACCCGAGCCGCATCGAGGGCCTGCTGAAGGGCCGCCGGCTCACCAAGCCGCTGATCGCCGCCGTCGAGGGCCCGGCCATCGCGGGCGGCACGGAAATCCTGCAGGGCACGGACATCCGGGTGGCCGGGGAAAGCGCGAAATTCGGCGTCTCCGAACCGCGGTGGGGCCTGTTCCCGATGGGCGGTTCGGCCGTGCGGCTGCCCAGGCAGATCCCGTACACCGTCGCCGCCGACCTCCTCCTCACCGGCCGGCACATCACCGCTGCGGAGGCACGCGACATCGGCCTGGTGGGCCACGTCGTCCCCGACGGTCAGGCGCTGGCTCGCGCGCTGGAACTCGCTGAACTGATCAACGACAACGGCCCGCTCGCGATACGCGCGATCCTCAAGACCATCCGCGACACCGAAGCCATGCACGAGGAAGACGCCTTCAAACTGGACGCCAAGTACGGCATCGAAGTCTTCGCCTCCGCCGACGCCAAGGAAGGCCCGAAAGCCTTCACCGAAAAGCGAAAGCCGAACTTCCAAGGCCGCTGACGACAGTCCGTGAAGGGCTCCTTGCGGGAACAGTCCGTGAAGGGCTCCTTCCGGGAATCTGATCCCCGCAAGGAGCCCTTCACGGCACTAAAACCGCACCAGCGCACCCAACCCAGCCAGGCACCCACACCACCCCCGCACCCCGATACGAAGCCAAAACACGGCGCGGAGGTGCTTGTCA
>NZ_ASXG01000114.1 GCF_000411975.1 Amycolatopsis orientalis DSM 43388 | reverse complement strand
GCTCGACGCGCAGCACTGACAAGGCGATCACACCGTCAACCCACAAGATCGCTGACACGCCCCCGCCGCGGCGCGGGGCACCAAGGTCGCGAGGCCGAGTCTCTTCTGGCTGCAGCTACCTCGGCGCGGTCGCGAGGTAGCGGGGCGGGGCCGTCGTTGGCTGCCTCAGTGCCTCAGCGCCTCTGGGGGTGCGGCGTTGGTTCGCGCCGGGTTCGGTTGGTTGCGGGCGGGTTGTTGGGGTGTCTCAGATTCGGGGGTTTTGTCGGGGTGGGTCGGTAGAGTTGCCTGGTGAAGGTGGTGGGGGAGCGGGGCATCGCGCGCGGGCTGGGTCGGGATCCGTTGTTTCGGCGGTTGTTGTTCGCGCGGTTCGCGGCGCAGTGGGGGGACGGGGTCTTTCGAGCCGGGCTGGCTGGGGCCGTTTTGTTCAATCCCGAGCGGGCGGCGGATCCGGTGGCCATCGCGGAGGGGTTCGCGACCTTGCTGCTGCCGTATTCGCTGGTGGGGCCGTTCGCTGGGGCGTTGCTCGATCGGTGGGATCGGCGGCGGGTGCTGGTGTTCGCGAATCTCTTGCGAGCGGCGGCGATCGTGGCGTCGGTTCTCGCGGTCGGCACCGGGGTGGGCGGGATCGGGTTGTTTTCGCTCGCGTTGCTCGCGGAGGGGATCAGCCGCTTCATCGGGTCGGGGTTGTCGGCCGCGTTGCCGCATGTGGTGGAGTCTCGGGCGGTGGTTGCCGCGAATGCGGTGGTGGCGACGCTTGGATCGGCGATGGCGGTCGTCGGCGGTGGGTGTGCGATCGGGTTGCGGGCGGTGTTCGGGTCTGGCGACGTCGGGTCGGCGGAGACCACGGCGTTCGCTGCCGTCGGGGCCTTGCTTTCGGCCTTTCTCGCACATCGGTTCGCGAAGGGAGCGCTGGGGCCGACGGTGGTCGACGAGCCGACAAATCCCGTGGTCGCGGTCGCGCGCGGGCTGGCGGACGGAGCCCGGCACGCGTGGCGGGCGCCCCGCGTCACGGCTGGGTTCGTCGCGTTGTTCGCGCATCGAGCGGCGTACGGGATTTCGTTGCTGCTCAGTGTGTTGCTGATGCGCAACTACTTCACTGACGACGGCATCTTCCGCGCCGGCCTGCCCGGGCTCGGACAGCTGGTCGGATGCGCGGGCGCGGGCATCCTCGTCGCCGGGCTGGTGACGGCTCGGCTGATCCGGTCGCTCGGGCGGACGCGAGCGGTGCTGGGCTCGTTGCTGGTCTCCGCGATCGCGCAGGCCGCGCTCGGGTTGCCGATGGTGCTGCCGCTGGCGCTGCTCGCGTCGTTCCTGGTCATGGGGACTGGCCAGGTGGTGAAACTGTCCGTCGACTCGGCGGTGCAGCTCGACGTCGCGGACGAGGCTCGCGGGCGGGTGTTCGCGCTCTACGACACGCTGTTCAACATCACCCAGGTGGTGGCGGTTTCGCTCGCGGCGGTCTTCGTCCAGGACAACGGGTACTCACCCGAGCTGATGGTGGCCGCGACCGCGCTCTACCTGCTGGGCGGGGCCGGGTATCTGCTGGCCGGCCGACGCCGCGGCGATTCGCTGCCGCAAACCGTTGCGTCCAAACGGGGGTAGTAACTCACTGTCTGGCATTAGGGTGACTTGTGACCCGGTCGAGTTAAGCTCGGCCCGCGCAACCGACACGGGGGGCCACCGTGAGCACCATCGGCGACGACCGTGCCCGTCTCGACGCCGCTCCAGCTGTCCTGACCTCGCCCGACGGGCTCGTCCGCGCGACCGCCGGACCGGCCGGCACGCTCGGCCGGCTCGAATTCGCCCCGGACGCCTTCGAGCGGACCACGCCCGCACAGCTCGCGTCCACCGTGCAGGCGCTCGTGCAGCACCTGGCCGACGCTCCCGAACCGCAGCACCTCGCCTCGATGCCCGCCCCTCGGCCGACCCCGCGCCGCGTCCGTCCGCGCGGAACCGTTCCGCAGAACCGCCGTCGCGGTTCCTGATGTCGTCCGCTCCGGACGAAATGATTCACGTGGAACCAACGAGTGCCCGGCAGGAGGCGCTCGTCGAGATCGGCCGGTTGATCCGGGAGCACCGGGCCGATCCGGACGCGGCAGCCGGAATCGGGTTCGCCCAGCTCGGCGACCATTTCGAGGTGCAGGCGCGCAACACCGTCGCCAGCCCGGAGATCGTCCAGCGGCTCACCGCGTTGCGTGCCGAGATGTACGAAGAGGGCCGGGGCACCTGGATTCAGGCGCGCTACGTGCTCACCCCGGACGGCGCGTTCGACTTCGACTACTTCACCGACGACGAGCCCCCGTGGACGACGCCGCCCGATTCGTCCGCCTACCTCGCCGAACTCGCCACCTTCCCCCGCGACGACGAGCACCTTCCCGACTGGTGGCGGCTGCACGTCGGCCTCCCGCTCGGCGTCGTGTTCCGGCACGCGGCCCCCGGAACCGGCGAACCGCTGCCGGAACGAGAACTGCCGCTCGTGCTGCGCTACCTCGAACGCGAGGCGGAGGTCGGCACAACGCACCGCACCGACGGCACCTGGATCTGGCCGGTCGAGGTGGCCGAGCAGCTGCGCGAACACCGGACGGCCCCCGATCCCGAACTGCTCCAGCACATCCGCGACCTGGGCTTCCACCCGCCATACGTCGAACCTCTGGTGCGCCGCACCGCGGAAGCCGATCTCGCCGGAGAACCGCGTCCGCGACCGACCCCGGACGACGTCCAGCGCACCGCGGCCGACGTCGCCGCCGAGCGGGAGACCAACCCCGACCCGGTCCTCTCCGACGCCGAACTCCTCACCCACCTCGGCCACCGGCTCGATTCCTTCGGCGGGTGGCCCAGCGTGCGCTGCATCGGCGGCCGGGAGGCCGGGAAATGGAGCCTCTATCAGGCCAAATCCGGTTGGGCAGTAGCCGCGCCAGACGGTCGCGAACAGACCTTCGCCCGGCTCGAAGACGCCGCTCACCAGCTGCTCGGCGCTCTCCTGCTGCATCCCGCCCGTGCGACCGGCGGCCGCGAAACCCCGCTGGAAACGGCGCGGGAAGTCGCCGACTGGCCGATCCAGCCCGTGCCGGGTGACCCTCCCCTCACGCTGCTGCGGAACAAGAGACTCACTCGGTTGGCGGAAGGTACCGTCGTTCTGCGATTCGGCGAAGAACCCGGCAACCTGGTCCACCACCAGGCGGTACGGTTCGCGACGACGTCCCTGCCACTCGAACGGGAGCGCATGAGCAGCACTTTTCGCCTTCGACGGTCACTCCAAGTGATCACCGGGGTGACGGTGCCCTGGGCGAACCTGCCCGGGGGCGCGGTGGCGTACGTCTTGCCCAAGCCGATCGCGGAACACGAGTCCGACGGAAGCCTGGAGAGGATCGAGTAGGTGGAAGCGGCGGAAGCGGTGGAGAAGGTCGGGAAGTGGTTGCGCGCCGTGCACGGCCCCGAGGTCTCCGGGCCGGGCGGCCTCCGGGTCGACCACGACCGCGTGCTGCGGGTCCCCGAAGGCTGGTCGATCCCCTACAACACCGTCGCGTTCCTCGACGACGGCCGTCCGGACAAAGAGCTGTTCCCCGCCCCGTCGGTGCTCGTGCGCGAGCCGGACGGCGAACTGCGCCAGGCGCACCCGCATCCGGGCGGGCTCAGCACCCCGGTCGCGTACCCGGGCCAGGAGAGCTGGCGCGAGGTCGTCGACCCGGAGTACGCGAAGGCCGGGCTGGGCGAACTCGGGGTGCCGCTTCCCGCGGTCGCGGGCTGGGTGAAGGTCGACAACGACGGGCACCAGACCGGCGACGAACGGGAGAACCCGGAGTACAAGGCCGGCCCCATCCGCCGCGGCTACCCGAAGCCGGAAAACCCGCTGGAAACCCTCCTCGCCTTCGCGAGCGTCGGCTGGCTGTCGCGTGAGCAGCTGCTGATCGGCCTGCTGCGCTGCGAAGTGTTCGTGCCGTTCGACCTCAAAACCGGCGCGACCGACCGCTTCTACTTCTCCGAAGAACGCAACGAGCTGCGCGTCTTCAGCTCGACCCGGCATCTGCCCGCCCGCGAGCACGCCTGGTGGCGAGTCGACTTGGCGACCCTCGCCGAGTTCGAACACCCGCCGAACCTGGTGATCAACGGCGGTCCGGCGACCTTCGAGGACGTCGCCGGCGCGGAGCTGACCGCGATCGCGAAGCGGTTTCCCCGGCAGGAACCCCGGGTCGACGAGAACGGCCGCTGCCCGGAAATCGAAGAAGACCTGGAGAAGTTCGCCGTCGAAACCGCCGCGCGGATCGGGCTGGACAAGCCGGTGGACGTGCCGAAGGCAGCCGCGGAACGCGCGCGGCGGCACGGTTTCGAGCTGACCGCGGACGAATGCCGCCGGACTGTCCTCGGCCGGTCGTGGCTGCGCCGGTTCGAACAGCCGGAACCGAGCCGGTCGCGGCCGAATGACTTGCGCGCGAACGGTCTGGTGCCGTCGTGGGACAACGACGGCCGGATCGTCCCGAGGCTCGACACGTTCGGCAAGTACCCCGAGGTGAGCCTGGAGAACTTCCGGTACGGCTGGCAGCGGGTCGTCGGCGCGTGGGTCGGCTTCGCGCTCGGCGAGGCGCTCGGATCGGCCGTCGACCGGATGCGGCTGGACGAAATCGTCTCCACTTACGGTCCGGACGGCGTGCGCGACCTGCCGCTCGCGTTCGACCAGCCGGGCCGGATCGGCTCGATGACGCAGCGGCTCCTGTTCCTCACCGAGGCGGTCATCCGCAGCCCGCATCGCGAGCAGCCGGAGTCCCGCGACGTCGAAAAACTGTTCCCCAGCGTGGTCCGCGGCGCACTGGGCCGCTGGCTGCACACGCAGGGCGCGGCGATCCAGAACGCCGACGGTTTCCTCGTCAAAGTGCCCGAACTGCACGCTCGCCGCGCCATCGACGACGCCGAGCTCAACGCATACCACGCGCTGGTCACCGGCGATCCGCAAGCCGCGCCGATGTCCGGCCCGGCCGCGCTGCTCGGCGCGCTGCCCGCGGTGCTGACCGCGGCGGGTCCGGGCACCGGGTTCAGCGGCGGCATCAGCCAGGTCGTGCGCGATCTGTCCGGTGTGACGCACCAGCCGGACGACGTGGCCGCCGCGAGCTACCTGGCGTGGGTGTTCGAAAAGGCGCTCACGAAGGATTCGTTCAGCTATCCGGTGTGGAATCTGTCCCGCGAGGTGCTCGACGAGCATCCCGGCCCGGAGTGGGCGCCGATGCGCGACCTGGTGGCCGAGGCGGTGCCGTTCTTCGGCGAGCACGGCCTGCCCGACCTGCGGATGCCGGAGCTGATCGGCGACGGGCACAGCACGCTTTCCGTCCTCGGCCGCTCGTTCGCCGCGCTTTCCGGATTCGAGAACTACCCGGAACAGGCCCTGCTGCGCGCGGTGAACCACTCCGGCCGCAGCGCGCTCACCGGCGCGTTGACCGGGGCGCTGCTCGGTGCCCGGGTAGGCGTTCCCGGCCTGCCCCGGAAGTGGGTCGAACAGCTCGAATTGCACCACCTGATCGAACAGGTGGCGACCGACGCGCTGTGGCATTTCGACCGCCATTCGGCGCGGAACGCACTCGGTGACGCCTGGGTGCAGCGCTACCCACGGCACTGATCGGTCACCCGAGCAGGTATTTGTGGGCGCATCTTCTCCCGTCTCCGGTGACCGATGGTCGGGTCGTGACACGGTCGGCTAAGTTCGTTGCGGCTACACGGGGGACTTTGGGGAGGAACCAGACGTGCGGTACCGGGTGGAATCGGGAGAACGCCCAGACGGCCTGTACGCGACGCTCGACAATCGGACTTTCGCGGCACAGCGCTCCACCACCGACGGCACGCTGCTGCTGACGGTCATCGGCGACGAGGAAGCACCCGAGGACTTCGACCGCGAGCACGAGGGCAAACCGGCTCGGGTCGTGCTCGCGAACGAGGTGCCCGCGACCTTCGACCTACGCACCTACGTCGAATACGACGACGAACTGTTCGAGGTCGCGCCAGGCGACCAGCCGAATCTGACGCTGCGCTGGACGCGGCACGATCCGTTGCGCGCCGCGCAGCTCGGGCTCACCGACTTCTCGGTGACCGTCCCCGGCAAGCAGCTGAGCGGGCTGTGGCTGACCCGGCATGACTACGGCGAGCCGAAGGCCGAGGTCGACGGCGGCGACCAGACCCGGATCCTGCGCGCGATCGGCCGCACGCTGCGCCAGGTGCCCGGCGGCTGGACGCGGGTCGCCGCGCAGTTCCGGCAGGTCGGCGACTACGCCGAGCTGGAGGTCCGCGCGGTCGGCGACGAGAACGGTCCGGTTTCGGTCTCGCTTCCCGGCACGCCGCAGCTGAGCACGCTGTTCTCCCAGCTGCGCGCCGCGATGTACCAGCCGGAGACCGGCACGTGGTTCCAAGGCACCTTCACGCTCGACGCCGATTCGCAGTTCGATTTCGACTTCGACGCCGACCAGGAGCCGGACTGGCGGCTGCCGCCCAACGACGCCGGCGAGCCCGCGCGCGAGTCCTATGTCGTGGAGCTGACCCGTTTCCCCAGGCCGGACAAGCATTTGCCGGATTGGCTCGGTGCGAAAGCCGGGCTGCCGCTGAGCATCGGCTTCCGCCAGGCGCGGCCGGTCGACGCGCACAACGAGGGCGAGCGTCCCGTGGTGAACCGGCCGCCGGTGCCGCCGGACCAGGTCCGCGGCGTGCTCGACTACCTGTTCCGCTCGCCCGTCGTACTGCACCGGCCGGTGCCGCAGCCGGACATCTTCGCGCCCGGCGCGCCACCGGACGTACCGCAGGCCTTCCACACCGACGGCACCTGGATCTGGCCCGCCGCCGTGCCCCACTACCTGCGCAAATACGGCGTTCCGCCGGAGCCCGAGCTGGTCGAGCACATCCGTGCCGCCGGGTTCCGGCCGCCGATCGTGCGCGACCTGGTGCGCGCGACCGCGGAGGCCGACGTGCTCGGCAAACCGCGTCCGGGGCGGACCGAGGCCGACCTCCCGGACGACAGTTCGCTGGCCCGCGCGGTCCGCGGCGAGCCGATCCGCGGGCTGCGCGCGGCCGAGACGCTGACGCTGCTGCAGCAACGGCTCGTCGAGCACGGCGTGCCGTCGTCGGCGTACCGGCTCGGCGCGGACGAGGTGCCCGCCGAGGGCATCTGGACCTTGCGCCGCGCGGAAAACCGCTGGGAGGTGTCACGTCCGCCGGCTGTGGAGCCGGTCGCGTTCGCCACCCTCGCCGACGCGGCCCGGTTCCTCCTCGGCACGCTGCTGATGCTGCCGCCGCAGGCCCCGGACGAATCCGATCAACCCGCGGACTGGCCGATCCTGCCGATGCGCGGCGAGCCGCCGCTGTCATTCTTCCGCGGCAAGCGGATCGTCGCGCTGCCCGCCGGCACGACGGTGGTCCGGTTCGGCCCCGAGATCGGGAACCTCGTGCACGCGAATTCGGTGCGGTTCCTCGAAACCTCGCTGACGCCGGACCGCGAACGCGACCGGCACGAGTACCGCGTGCAGCGCACGCTCCGGGTGCTCACCGGGGTCACCGCGCCGTGGGGTCCGCAGCCCGGCGGAGCGACGGCGTACCTGCTGCCGCGGCCGATCGCGCAGCACGTCGAGCAGGGAGCGCTATCCCGGCTGTGAAGCCGTGATCAGCACGGCGGGCGACCACCAGTAGTCCGCGAGCGGTTCCATTGTCACGTCGGCGAACCCGGCGGCTTCGAGCTGCCGGGTCCATTGCGCCGCCGGATGTTCCCAGTTCGTCCGCGCCGTCCCCGCCGCGACGCCGAGCAACACCGGCAGCAGAAACCCTTGTGCCACCAGGGAAGCCTGCTCGCCGTACTCAGCGACGCCGCGTTCGTACCGCTGCGCGAGCGACTCCAGATCGGCGGTGTCCGGCACGTCGAATTCAGCCAGTACCAACCGTTCGGTCCGCGGCCGCAACGCGTTCAGCACCCCGGCCCGGACGGAAGGTTCGATCGACTGCAGCGCGAACGTCGACTGCGTGAGGTTCCACGTGGAACCATCGGCGGCGAGAAAGTCCTGCGCGGTCAACGAAAACCGCCGCGCACCAGGAACCTCGACGTCGGCGAGCAGCGCTTCCGACGGCTCCACCAGGTCGATCCGCTCCGGCCGGAACGAGGCCCGCTTCAACGCCGGTTCAATCGCCAGCCCGTCGCCGCAGCCGAGATCCAGCAACGCGGCCGGACGCCAGGAGTCGTACCGCGCCGCCAGTTCTTCGCTCAACCGCCGGTACAACTCGACATTCCCGCCGCCGCGAATGAACGCGGTGAACGCGGCCGGCTGGTTATACACCGGACCGCTCGGCCCGGCTGCGAGATACGTCGCCAGCTCCGCACCCAACGGCGTCCCGGCCTCGGCGGCAAGCGCACCGGCTCGTTCGGCATCACCGTCCCGATACGCCGCCAGCGCACCGGCCACCCCGCTCACAGCGGCACCCACACCGTCACCCTCGTTCCGCTTCCCGGACTCGATTCGACCAGTGACGTCCCGCCGACCTCGGCCAGCCGCGCGGTGATCGACTCGCTGATCCCGAACCCGGCCGGCCGCTCGTCCGGGCTGAAGCCGGTGCCGTGGTCGCGGGTGATCACCGCGATCCCGCCGTTGCGTTCCTCGACGCGCACCACGACCTTGTCCGTCTCCGCGTGCTTCATCGTGTTGCGCATCGCTTCCCGCACCGCGTCGCGGATCGCGATCTGCCGGACCTCGGACAGCGTGTCGTCGTCGAGTTCGGCGATCACCAGCTGCGCGCGCAAACCGTCCCGGGCCATTTCCGCGGCCAGCGCCGCGAGCTTCTCGCCAAGCGGCCGCGCGCCTTCTTCCGCCCGCTGCGCCGCGGCCGTCTCGATGGTCTGCCGCAGCTCGATCGCCTGCGCGCGAGCCAGCCGCTGCACTTCGACCAGCCGCTGATCCGGATCCCCGGGACCGCCGAGCGCGATCGCTTCCAGCGTCTGCAGCACCGTGTCGTGCAGCATCCGGTGCTGCCGCGCGCGTTCGGCGAGCCGCCCGTTGCGGATCCCGTACGCCAGCGCGAGCCGGATGCCGAGGCCGAGCAGGATCAGCGCGCCGACCGCGGTGAACAGGACCCCGAACATCGTCGGATACAGCGACGCGGCCTGCGCGAAATCGACCGTGCCGTGGTTGAGCACGTCCGACAGCAGCCGCACCGGCAGGCTGAGCACCGCCAGCCCGAACCCGGAGGGGATGCCGACCGCGAGCGTGAGCAGGGCGACGCTGCCGAACAGGTGCTTGTCCGCGACGCCGACCGCGTCGTGGAACACCGCGGGCGACACCGTCGCGCCGATGAACATCTCGAACGTGAGCGTGGCCACGAGGTCGACCAGCAGCAGCCGACCCGCGAGGTCGCTGCGGAACGGGGCCCGGCGCATCATCCAGAACAGGCCGAACGCACTCAGCGCGACCGAGCACACGGTGACGATCGCGACCGACGCCAGCCCGGCCGCCCCGTGCCTGACCGCGTACGAGGCGAACGTCGACGGCACCACCAGCAGCCGGTAGACGAGCGGGACCAGCACCACGTACCGGGCCGCCCGCAGCAGCAATCCGTCGTGGTGCCGGTCGTCGACCGGGCCGGCCATCCGCGAGATCCGCTGCAGCGCGCGCACCGGCGTCGGATCGGCGATCTCGTCGGTCAGCCCGGTGGTCGCGGTGGCCAGCGCCGGCGTGCCGCGCCGCAGCAACATCACGAGAAAGCTGGCTCCGCGCCGGTCCCCCTCCTGCTGCCGAGTCATCGATCCCCCTGTTCGGTTCAAGAAAGGGAGTATCTCGGCTGGCCGGGCGATGATCCAGAGTCCAAAGGGGGATCGTGGTGAACCCGCGATCCTGAATTCACTTCCCAGGACTAGTCGGCCGAACCGAGGCCTTCCGCCGCCGCCCACTTCTTCAGTTCGGCGACCGCCTCGTCGTGCTCCAGCGGACCGCGGTCCAGCCGCAGCTCCTTGAGGAACTTCCAGGCCCGGCCGACCTCCGGGCCCGGCGAGAGGCCGAGCAGCCGCATGATCTCGTTGCCGTCGAGGTCCGGCCGGACGCGGTCGAGGTCCTCCTGCTCCTTGATCCGCGCGATGCGGGCCTCGAGATCGTCGTAGGTCGCCTGCAGCGCGGCCGCCTTGCGCTTGTTGCGCGTCGTCGAATCGGCGCGGACGAGCTTGTGCAGCCGGGTCAGCAGGTCGCCGGCGTCGGTGACGTAGCGGCGGACCGCCGAATCGGTCCACTCGCCGCCGCCGTACCCGTGAAACCGCAGGTGGAGGAACACGAGCTGGGAAACCTGCTCGACGATTTCCTTGGAGTACTTCAACGCCCGCAAACGTTTGCGGGCCATCCGGGCGCCGACCACCTCGTGGTGGTGGAAGCTCACGCCGCCGCCGGGCTGGAACTCCCGCGTGGCCGGCTTGCCGATGTCGTGCAGCAGCGCGGCCAACCGCAGCACGAGGTCCGGTTCGCTGGTCGGCTCGTGCGTTTTCTCCAGCGCGATCGCCTGCGCGAGCACGGTCAGCGAATGCTGGTAGACGTCCTTGTGCTGGTGGTGCTCGTCGATCGCCAGCCGCATGCCGGGCAGCTCGGGCAGCACCCGGTCGGCCAGCCCGGTGTCGACCAGCAGTTCCAGGCCCGGCCGCGGGTCGGGGGCGAGCATCAGCTTCGACAGTTCGGTCTGCACCCGCTCGGCGGTGATCCGGTCGATCTCACTGGCCATCGACGTCATCGCCTCGACTACGCGCGGCGCGGCGGTGAAGCCGAGCTGCGCGGAGAACCGGGCCGCGCGCATCATCCGCAGCGGGTCGTCGGCGAACGACTCCTGCGGCAGCGCCGGGGTGTCGAGCACCTTCAGCCGGAGCGCGTCCATGCCGTCGTGCGGGTCGATGAACGTCTTCCCGACCAGGTCGATCGCCATCGCGTTGACGGTGAAATCGCGGCGCAGCAGGTCGCCCTCGATGGTGTCGCCGAAGGTGACCTCGGGATTGCGGCCGACGCGGTCGTAGCTGTCCGCGCGGAACGTGGTGATCTCCAGCGTGGTGCCGTTCTTGGTGACGCCGACGGTGCCGAACGCGATGCCGACGTCCCAGACCGCGTCGCCCCATTCGCTCACGATCTGCAGCACCCGGTCCGGGCGCGCGTCGGTGGTGAAGTCGAGGTCGTTCGACAGCCTCCCGAGCAGCGCGTCGCGCACGCTGCCGCCGACCAGGTACAAGCTGTGGCCAGCGCGCGCGAAGCGCTCGGCCAGCTCGTCGGCCAGCGGGGACACTCGCATCAGTTCCGTCACCGCGTTCTGCTGGGCGACCAGGTTGTTCACTCGAATCCCACCACGAAAATGGCGCCAACGCTGCCGGCGCCGCCGGACACGGACACGGAGAGCCAGAGTACCCGGGCGACCGTTTGCTCTAGCATCGCAGCATGTCTGGATCTGCCGGTCGCGCCGGACCGCCGACGCCGCGCCGGCGGCGACGGCGGCACCGCGGCAGGCGGCTGACCACGGTCGACGAGACCTCGGCGGGCGGACTGGTCGTCGACCCGGAGCGAGAACACGCGGTGCTGATCGGGCGGCTCGACCGGCACGGCAGACTGCTGTGGTCGTTGCCGAAGGGCCACATCGAGGACGGGGAGACGGTGGAGCAGACCGCGGTGCGCGAGGTGAAGGAGGAAACCGGCATCTCCGCGCGCGTGCTGCAGCCGCTGGGCACCATCGACTACTGGTTCGTCGCGCAGCAGCGCCGGGTGCACAAGACCGTGCACCATTTCCTGCTCGAAGCCACCGGCGGCGAACTGTCGGACGAGGACGTCGAGGTGACCGAGGTCGCCTGGGTTCCGCTGGCCGAGCTGGAGACCACCCTCGCCTACGCGGACGAGCGCAAGCTGGTTCGCGGGGCAGCAGAACTTTTCGCGCCCGACGAGCGCGGCTGAGAGGGAGCACCCGAGTGAAGCGGCCCGCCGCCTTCTTGCTGTCCTTGCTGATCGTCGCCGCCACCGCGTTGTTCGGTGCGCCGGCGGACGCGCAGGAGAATCCGTCGCCGGAACCGGCCCGGCTGCGGCTCGACCTCGGCCAGCTCGCCCCGCGCTTGATCACCAGCTCGGACCAGGCGATCACGGTGACCGGGACGGTGACCAACACCGGGTCCCGGCGGATCGTCAAGCCGATGGCCCGGCTGCAGATCGGCGAACGCCTCGCCAGCCCGCGCGCGATGGACTCGGTGCTCGCCGGGAATCCGGTGCAGGACACCCCGCTCACCGATTTCACGTCGCTCGCCGAGGAGCTGGAGCCGGGGCAGAGCGCGCGGATGAACATCACGGTGCCGCTCACCGGGCCGCGCGGCGCGGCGCTCCGGCCGGGCGTATACCCGCTGCTGGTGAACGTGAACGGCACGCCGGAGTACGGCGGTCCGGCCCGGCTCGCCGCGGTGAGCTTGCTCATGCCGGTGCTGTCGACGCCGGGCCACGCGAACAACCAGGCGACGCCGCGGCATTCGAAACTGGCCGTGCTGTGGCCGATCACCGACAGCACGCCGCATATCCAGACCGCGCCGTTCGGCGTGCCGATGACGCTCACCGACGACTCGCTCGCCGACGAACTGAGCCCGGGCGGACGGCTGTATTCCCTGGTCTCGGCCGCGCGCGCGGCGCAGGAGACGAACCCGAAGATCGGCGGTTCGCTGTGCTTCGCCCTCGATCCCGACCTGTTGCGCACCGTCGACGCGATGCGAAACGGCTACCGGGTCAGCGGCGGGGTCGCGGGCAAGGGCGCGGACGCCGCGTCGAACTGGCTCGCGGCGCTGCGCGCGCTGGTCACCGGCCGGTGTGTGGTCCCGCTGCCGTTCGCCGACGCCGACCTCACCACGCTGGGCAAGATCCGCGGTGCCGACGGCAACCCCGACGCCGGCCTCATGACCACTGCCCTGAACGGCACCGCCACGATCCGCGAGGTGCTCGGCGTCGAGTCGAAGACCGGCGTGTTGTGGCCGGGCGGGACGCCGGACGAGAAGGCGCTCTCGGCCATCTCGTCGGGCGGCTTCCAGACCGTGCTGACCGACGGCGCGAAGCTGCGCGCGGGCGGCGACGACGAGACCGTCACCGGCGCGGCGACGCTTTCCGACGGCCTGCGCGCGCAGCCGACCAACTCGATGGCTACCGCCGGGCTCACCGGATTCACGCCGAGCGCGCAGACGCCGACTACCTACAGCGGGGCGTCGCAGCGCGCGGTCTCCACGCAGAACGGGCTCGCCGCGATCGCGTTCGAGGCCGGGCTCGGCCGCGCCGAGGGAGCCACCAGCGGGTCGCTGCTCGTCGCTCCGCCGCGACGCTGGGACGCCACCACCGACGAGCTGAACGCCTTCCTGTCCGGGCTCGGCAAGCTCACGAACGCGGGCGTGACGGCCGGTTCGACGCTCGACGACCTGCTGGGGAGCGCCCCCGAAGGCAGCGCCTCGCTGGTCGACAACACCCGGTCGGACGGCGGCGCGGCGGTCGCCGACCAGCTGTCCGGCCTCGACCAGGACGTCGCCAGCCTGCTGTCGGCGATGCAGATCGACCCCCGGAACCGGGTCGAGCCGAAGGCGATCATCGGTCCGGTGCGCGACGCGCTGGTGCGCGGCAGTTCGACCGCGTTCGGCCCGTCGGCGTCGGTGCCGTCCGCTTCGGCGAACGCGACCGCGGAACTCGCCGCGATCCGCGACCAGGTGACCGTCGAACAGCCGAAGCAAACGATTGCGCTCGCGTCCGGCTCCTCGCCGCTGCCGGTGTACGTGCACAACGACCTGCCGGTCGGCATCACGGCGCAGATCGCGCTCAAGAACACCATGGGCATCCGGCCGGAGCAGACGAACAAGGAGCTGCTGTTCCCGGCGAAGGGCGGGCAGACCCGCTACGTGCAGATCGAGGCGCTGCGGGCCGGGCACCTGTCGGTCGATGTGTCCTTGACCACCCCTTCGGGCACAGATCTCGGCGCGACCGCGCGGTTCGAGCTGACCTCGACCGAATACGGCCCGATCACCATCATCATCACCGTCGTCGCTGGTTGCGCGCTGTTGCTGCTGGCGTCCCGGCGGATCTACCGGCGAGTCAAGGAAAGCCGAGGCGGCGCGGCCTGACATCCGGAAGGGGGCGGGTGCTCGCGGCCGTTCCCGATTACCCTGGGTCGGCGCTGCCACAATGGCAGGGAGCAGGGGACCGCCGAGGATTGGGCACGCGTTGGACAAAGAGCCGGGTCAACCACCCGAGCGCGCGGGGCGTCCCCGGAGGGACGGCGCGGCGCCGAGGCGGGACGACCAGCCTCGCCGCGCGGTGCGGGACGCCCGTCGCCAGCCTCCTCCTCCGCCGCCGCCCGCCGACCGCAGGCAGCCGCCGCCCAACGGCACTCGCCGGATGCCGCTGCCGGACGACCGTCCGCCCGCCGATCGCGCACAGCCGCGCAGGATCGAACCGCGCGGCGGCGAACCCCGCGATCCCCGGGACCGGGCCCCGCGCCGCGTCCCGCCGCCGAACGGCCAGCAGCGCCCGGCTCCGACCAGGGCAGCCATGCCGCCGGTGCGCCGGCCGCCCCCGCCGCGGCCGTCCGGGCCGCCGTCCGGACCGCAGCAACTCCCACCGTCGGGGCCGCAGCCGCTTCCGCCGGCCAACCAGCCGCCGAACCGCGGCCAGCTTCCGCAGCCCACCCCGCCGCCGGCGAACGCACCCGGCCCGCAGCCGCCGGTGCACCGCGGCCGCGGCCCGCGTCCCGGCACGCCGATCCGGCCGTGGCAGGAAGAGGCGATGCGGGACCCGGAAGCCACCCGGTTCATCCCGCGCACCGCGGGCGTCCCGCTGGCGGCCCCCTCGCGCTGGCCGACCGCCGACCCGGACGTGCTGCGCCCGTACGACGCGCTGGCCACCCAGGTCATGCCGCGGATCAAGGACGCGCCGCTCGCGCGTCCGGCGGAAGCGCCCGAGCGGCCCAAGGACGAGGGCCCCTCGGTCGCCAAGGCGTCCGGCCGGATGGCGATCGCGTCGCTGATCAGCCGGATCACCGGGTTCCTGTGGAAGGTGCTGCTGGTCGCGGCGATCGGCAACGGGATCGCGACCGACTCGTTCAACGTCGCGAACACGATGCCCAACATCATCTTCGAGCTGCTGCTCGGCGGCGTGCTCACCAGTGTGGTGGTGCCGCTGCTGGTGCGTTCGCAGGACGATCCGGATCACGGGCAGGCCTACGCGCAACGGCTGCTGACCACCGGCATCACAGTGCTGTTCATCGGCACCGTGATCGCGGTGATCGCGGCACCGGCGTTCACCTCGCTGTACATCGATTCGTCCGGCAACGCGAGCGCGGGCCTGACCACCGCGTTCGCCTACCTGCTGCTGCCGGAGATCTTCTTCTACGGCGTGTTCGCGCTGGTCTCGGCGATGTTGAACGCCAAGCACGTGTTCGGGCCGACCGCCTGGGCGCCGGTGATCAACAACCTGGTGGTCATCTTCACCATCCTCGTGGTGTGGCTGATGCCCGGTTCGATCGACACCGGCAATCCGTCGATCACCGATCCGAAGGTGCTCACGCTCGGCCTCGGCGTGACCGGCGGCATCGCCGCGCAGGCGCTGATGCTGATCCCGCCGCTGCTGCGCTCGGGCTTCCGCCCGCGCTGGCGCTGGGGCCTGGACAGCCGGATGAAGGAGTTCGGCGGCCTGGCCCTGTGGGTCGTCGGCTACGTCGCGGTCAGCCAGGTCGGCCTGACGATCACCACTCGCGTGCTCACCAAGGGCACCTCGGGCGGGGTCACCGCCTACAACTACGCCTGGTTGCTGTTCCAGCTGCCGTACGGGGTGCTCGGCGTCTCGCTGCTCACCGCGATCATGCCGAGAATGAGCCGCGCCGCGGCCGACGGGGACACGAAGAAGCTGGTCAGCGACCTGTCCTACGCTTCGCGGATCTCGACGGTGACCCTCGTCCCGATCTCCGCGGTGATGACGATCGTCGGCTCATCGATGGGGGTCGCGCTGTTCGCGCTGGGCAAGGGCTCGCTCGAGGGCGCCGAGCGGATGGGCCAGGCGCTGGCGATCACGGCGTTCGCGCTGCTGCCGTACGCGCTGGTGATGCTCCAGATGCGCGTGTTCTACGCGATGAAGGACGCGCGGACGCCGACGCTGATCATGATCGTGATGACCGTGGTCAAGGTGCCGCTGCTGTTCCTGTGCCCGGTTCTGCTGAACCCGGAGAACATCGTCCTCGGCGTGATGATGGTGAACGCGCTGACCTATGTGATCGGCGCGATGCTCGGCCAGATCTGGCTGTGGGTGACGCTCGGCAACCTGCGCAGCAAGCGGGTGATCGGGGTGATCCTGTTCACGGTCGTGTCGAGCGTCCTCGGGGTCGCCGCGGCGTGGGTCGTCGGGCTGATCGTGCCCTCGTCCATCGGTCCGGTTCCGCACGCCTGGATCAAGCTCATCCTGCAGGGAATCGTCGGGATCGTGGTCTCGTTCGGCGTGCTCATGGCGCTGAAGGTCGAGGAGCTGAAGCCCGTAACATCGAGATTCACCCGATTGATCAAGCGCGGGTAACGATTGATTCACGACTCACGACGCTTCTACGGCTGATGATCCGGGTACCCTCGGTGCCGGGAGCGAAGCGGGAGAGAGCGTGGACACGAGACGAAGCGAGCAGGCGGGGGACGCCGCGGGCATTCGCGCCCGGGGCGGATCGCTCGCGCCCGGACGCGTCGTAGGGGACGGCCGGTATCGCCTGCTTGCCCAGTTCGGCGTAGACGAGCGGGCCGCGGCGCACCTGTGGCGAGCGCGGGACGGGCAGCTCAAACGAGACGTCGCATTGACGCTGCTGGTCGGCGATCCGGCCGATCCGGAGGCGGCCCGGCAGGCCCGGCGCACCCTGGAACGAGCCGCGCACGCGTCCAAGTTCGGGCACGGCGGCGTCGCCCGGGTGCTCGACGTGCTCAGCCTCGGCAGCGGGGTCACCTCCAGCGAGGGCCTGCTCGGCGTCGTGGTGGCGGAATGGACCAAGGGCAGCGACCTGGTGGACCTGGTCGCGCAGCGCCCGGTGGCCCCCGCCGCGGCCGCGCGGATGGTGCAGGCGCTCGCCGAAGCGGTCGACCACGCCCACCAGAACGGCCTCGTCCTCGGTCTCGACCACCCGCAGCGGCTGCGGCTCACCCCAGGCGGCGCGCTCAAGCTCGCCTTCCCCGGCCCGCTGCCGGAAGCCACGCTCCGCGACGACGTCAAGGCGCTCGGCGCGGTGCTGTATCTGCTGCTCACCGGACGCTGGGCGCTGCCCGGCGGACCGCCCGCGATCCCCGCGGCCCCGCTGACCCCGCAGGGGCACGTCGTGCCGCCGCGGTCGCTGGTGCCCGCGGTGCCGCCGGAGCTGTCCTCGCTGGCCGTGCGCACGATCGAGGACGGCGGCAGCGGCGGGATCCGCACCAGCTCGGCCATCCTGCGCGTGCTCGGCCAGGTCGCCGAACAGGAGGAACGCACCCAGCTGATCAACGCCGTCGGCAAGGAAGACCCGGCGGCGGATCCCGACGGCACGATCTGGACCACGAAGAAGCCGGTCAAGGACGTCGCGCGGCGGCGCAAGCTGGCCTTCGGCGTCACCGTGCTGGTGGTCGCCACCGTGGTGATCCTCGCGTGGGGCGGGCTGATGCTGATCAACCTGTTCCAGGGCGACGGCAAGCCCACCGGTCCGGCGATCAACGTCGCGGCCCCGCCGAGCAGTTCGGCCCCGGCGAAACCGGGCAACCCGGCGCCGCCGCCGGCGAACCAGCAGCCCGCCGGCCCGAAGGTCGGCGACCCGGTGGCTCCGAAGTCGGCCTCGCTCTACAACCCGGAAGGCTCGGGCGACAACCCCGGCCGGGTGAAGAACACCATCGACGGCGACCCGGGCACGGTCTGGAAAACCGACCAGTACCAGCAGCAGTTGCCCGCGCTGAAGCCCGGCGTCGGCATCGCGGTCTCGTTTGACAACCCGGTGAACCTCGCGCAGGTGAAGATCAGCGCGGACAGTCCGGGCACGAAGGTCGAGATCCGGTCGGCGGACAGCAAGAACCCGCAGCTCGACGACACCAAGGTGGTCGGAGGCGGCGACCTGAACGGGCCGGACACCACGATCACGCTGCAGCAGCCGACGCAAAGCCAGTACTTCATCGTCTGGATCACCCAGCTGGGCGATAACGGCGGCAATGGCTTCCTGAGCCAGATCGGAGAGCTGAGCTTCCTGCCTGCGGCGTGACCTGCGATCGCGACTCAGTAGGCTCTGCCGGGTGACGGCTGCAGCTCCCACGGATGCGGATCTGATCGCGGCGCACGCCGCGGGCGATCCGCATGCGTTCAGTGAACTGGTCCGGCGGCATCGAGACCGTATGTGGGCGGTAGCGCTGCGCACGCTGCGCGATCCGGAAGAGGCGGCGGACGCGCTGCAGGAGGCGTTCATCTCGGCCTTCCGCGCGGCGGGCAAGTTCCGCGCGGAGTCGCAGGTCACGACCTGGCTGCACCGGATCGTGGTCAACGCGTGCCTCGACCGGATCCGGCGGAAGCAGGCCCGGCCGACCGTGCCGCTGCCGGAGACCGGGGAGTTCAACGAACCGGCCGCGCCCGGCGATTCGATGGCGGAGAAGGAAACCAGCCTGCTGGTCCGCAAGGCGCTCGACGAGCTGCCCGAAGACCAGCGCGCGCCGATCCTGCTCGTCGACGTCGAGGGCTATTCGGTGGCCGAAACCGCGAAGATGCTCGGCATCGCCGAGGGCACGGTCAAGAGCCGCTGTGCGCGCGGGCGGGGAAAACTCGCGAAGGTTCTCGGGCATCTGCGGAACCCGGACGGGGGTGGCGACGTCCCAACTAACGAAAGCAAACGCAAGCACGCCACTTCGGAGGGGTCCCGGAGTGCCGGGCGGGCCCAGCGCTCGCCGGGGAACGGGGAGGGACGATGACGGACGAGAGCCGGGGGGCAGGCGGAACCATCGGGCCGCCCTGGTCTGTCGACCTGCTCGCCGACCTCCACGCCGGGGTCCTCGACGAGCAGGAGGCAGCGCAGCTGTGGCCGCGGGTCCACGCGGATCCGGAGGCGCGCGCGATCATCGAGGCCCTCGAGGCGACCACCGCCGACCTGTCCGCGCTCGCCGCGGAACCGGCCCCACCGATGCCCGCCGTGTTCGTGGCCCGGCTCGACGCCGCGCTCGCCGCGGAGTCGGCGGCCCGGCAGGAGGCGACGTTTCCGGCGGCGGCACCGGCGCCTGCGGAACAGCCGGTCGCGCCCGTGGTCGACCTGTCGGCGGCGCGGAAGCGGCGGAACCGGCAGCTCGGCTGGGGCGCCGGGATCCTGACCGCCGCCGCGGCCGCCGCGGTAGCGATCACGCTGAACGTTCCCGGTGCGACGAAGACGGACACGTCCGGCGTCGCCGCGCCCGCGCCGTCCGCGACAGGCGGCCCGACCGTCGGCAGCGACGGCAGCGGTGCGGAAGCTCTGCTGGGCGGCGGCCTCGGTGTCCGGAATTACGGCCCGCTGCAGGACGTCAAGAGGTTCGACGCGTGCGTCGAAGCAGCCGGGATGGATCCGGCGGTGCGGCCGGAAGGCGTGCGGCCGGTGACCGTGGAGGGCAAACCGGGCGTGATGGCGATTTACACCACCGGCAAGCTCGCGCAGTTCCGGCTGGTCGCGTTCGGCGCGGACTGCGGGCCGGGGAACCCGGACAAGCTGTTCGACAAGGTGGTCGGCAAGAAGTAGCGGCCCGGACGTAGCGGCCGTCACCGCCGGGAACACCTCCACCTACGATCGTGTTGAGCCTGGAGCACAGGTCACTACGAGCGGAGGGTTGACGGGTGGCTGCCGAGGAAATCAGGAACCTGATCGTCGTCGGGTCGGGTCCTGCCGGTTACACCGCAGCGGTCTACGCGGCGCGTGCGCAGCTCGAACCGCTGGTGTTCGAGGGCACGCAGTTCGGCGGCGCGCTAATGACCACCACCGAGGTCGAGAACTTCCCGGGCTTCCGCGACGGGATCCAGGGCCCGGACCTGATGGAGGAGATGCGCAAGCAGGCCGAACGGTTCGGCGCCGAGCTGCGCGCGGAGGACGTCGAGTCGCTTGAGCTGACCGGCGACGTGAAGTACGTCGTCGCGAACGGCAAGCGCTACGCCGCCCGCGCGGTCATTCTCGCCATGGGCGCCGCCGCGCGGTACCTGAAGGTGCCGGGCGAGCAGGAGCTGCTCGGCCGCGGCGTGTCCGCCTGTGCGACCTGTGACGGTTTCTTCTTCCGCGACCACGACATCGCGGTGGCCGGCGGCGGCGACTCGGCGATGGAGGAGGCGACCTTCCTGACGAAGTTCGCCAAGTCCGTCACGATCGTGCACCGCCGCGACGAGTTCCGGGCGTCGAAGATCATGCTCGAGCGCGCTCGCGCGAACGACAAGATCAAGTGGCAGCTGAACTCGCAGATCACCGGGGTCGAGGGCGACGGGACGGTGTCCGGCCTGAAGGTGCGCGACACGAAGACCGGTGAGGAGAAGACGCTCGACGTGACCGGGTTCTTCGTCGCGATCGGCCACGATCCGCGCAGCGAGCTGGTGCGCGGCCAGGTGGACGTGGACGAGGACGGCTACGTGCTGACCCAGGGCCGCACGTCCTACACGAACCTGCCCGGGGTGTTCGCCGCCGGCGACCTGGTGGACCGCACCTACCGGCAGGCGATCACCGCGGCCGGCTCCGGCTGCAGCGCGGCGATCGACGCGGAACGATGGCTCGCGGAGCACGGCGAGGCCGAAGCGAACGAAGCACCGGAACTGGTCGGCGGCGGCTACGGCGCCGGCGAGCACTGACTTTTCCACCGAGTTAAAGGAGCAAGCGATGTCCGAACCCGTGAAGGTGACCGACAAGTCGTTCGTGGACGACGTCCTCACCAGCGAGAAGCCCGTTCTCGTCGACTTCTGGGCGACCTGGTGCGGTCCGTGCAAGATGGTCGCCCCGGTGCTCGAGGAGATCGCGAAGGAAAACGGCGACAAGATCACCGTCGCGAAGCTCGACATCGACGAGAACCCGAACACGGCGCGTGACTACCAGGTGATGTCGATTCCGACGCTGATCCTGTTCCAGGGCGGCAAGCCGGTGAAGCAGATCGTGGGCGCGAAGCCGAAGGCCGCGCTGCTGTCCGATCTCGCCGACGTGCTCTGAGCGGTCCACCTGCTGAGAACCCGGGCCAGCGGCGATCGACGCGCCGGTCCGGGTTCTCGCATGTCGGGGAACCACCCGCACGGGGGTGTGCGCCCAGGTGCACTCGGCGTGTCCGCCGCCTGGCGACCCACCCTCCGGTGGCGCACCGACCGGGCCTGCGTCCTTACCGAGAGTTCACAGGGCACAATAGGTGCCTGGGTACACCCCTACCCGGGTTTCTGTTTCGCATCGAGCCGGTTTCGGTGCCTGAGGAAGAGCGAGGAGTGCATGCGGGTACTCCGCCGCGGTGACGCCGGTCCCGACGTCGCCGAGATCAGGTCGATCCTTGCCGGGATGGATCTGCTCCCGCCGGTGGCGGGGACCGAGCGGTACAACACGTTCGACGTCGCGGTGGAGCAGGCCGTGCGCGCGTTCCAGCAGCGCCGCGGGCTCATCACCGACGGTGTCGTGGGCCCTGCGACGTACCAGGCGCTCAAGGGCGCCAGCTATCACCTCGGGAGCCGCCCGCTCCAGTACCTTTTGTCGTCGCCGGTGCACGGCGACGACGTTTTCACTCTTCAGGAGCGGCTCACCGAACTGGGCTTCGACGCGGGCCGCCCGGACGGCTACTTCGGCCCGCAGACCGAGCGCGCCCTGCGCACGTTCCAGCGCGACATGCGGCTGACGTCGGACGGCATCTGCGGTCCGGCCACCATCCGCGAACTGCACCGCCTGTCGTCGCCGCGCGCCCGCGGCGGCCGCCCGGTCTTCCTGCGCGAGCAGGAGCAGGTGCGCCAGGCGGGCCCGCGACTGCGCGGCAAGCGCATCGTGATCGACCCGGGCCACGGTGGCGAGGACCTCGGCGTCGTCGCCGGCGGCCTGCGCGAGGCGGACATCGCCTGGGACCTGGCGCGCCGGCTCGAAGGCCGGATGCAGGCCACCGGCATGGAGGCCCTGATCAGCCGGGGCCCGAACCACAGCCCGACGGATTTCGAACGCGCCCGGTTCGCCAACGACGCCGGCGCGGACCTGTTCCTGTCGCTGCACAATGACGGCAACCCGTCGCCGCGCGCGCAAGGCGTGGCGAGCTTCCACTTCGGCACCGGAAACGGCACGACGTCAACCGTCGGCGAGCTGCTGGCCGGTTTCATCCAGCGCGAGGTCGCCGCCCGTACCGGCCTGCTGGACTGCCGCACGCACTACAAGACGTGGGAGATCTTCACCCGCACGCGCTGCCCCGCCGTCCGCGTGGAAATCGGCTACCTGACCAACCCGGACGACGCCGCCCGCCTGGCCGACCCCGCCTTCCGCGACGTCGTGGCCGAGGGCATCCTCATCGCGGTGAAGCGCCTCTACCTCCTGGGCGAAGGCGACCAGCCCACCGGCACCTTCACCTTCGCCGACGTCCTGGCCCACGAACTGGCCAAAGCCGAATAGCCCCTTCCTCCTCGGCCTCACACCCCCGCTTCGCCCCTGATTAGCCCTGCTCGGACTTCCCCGCCGGATTTCCACCCAGGGCCCCGCTCAGCGCGCCCCGAGCCGCCACCGCGCCTCTCCGCCCGCGCTCCGCGGTTACCCGTGCTGACCCGACCTCACCCCAGCCGATCACTACCCACAGTCACCAAGAGCCGCCGCTCTCCCGGCCGACCCTCCGCACGACTCCCGCCACCGCCCACCCGCGGCCTCAACGCCAAACAACCGGAGCCCCAACACCGCTTAACCGGCGCCACAAGAACTTGCGCCCCACCGCCGCCACACCCACCACACCTTGGGGCAGCCCCCACCCTTCCCGGGGGGCGTCCCCAGATCCATTCTATCCATCCACAGCTTTTCCACGGCCTCTATCTGCAATCTGTGGATAACTCGGGGACTCTTCCACAGTTGTGCACAGGTACCGGGAGTGGGTGTTTCCCGAGCGAATCGGAGGTGGTATGAGGCTTGGCGGGTGCGGTCCAGCGGCCTCCAGGTGCAAGATCCGTCAGCGGGGAATGCGACTGGGTTGACCTCGAACGATGCCGTTCAAGTCGATGGTCGCCGGGCTGAAATGGGCGGGTTGCGGAGGTCTGGGCGGCCCGGGGAAGCTGGGCGGGAAGCGCGGCAATGACACGCAAAGTAACCATCGGGCCGAAGCAGAGCTGGACACTGCGGAACGCGGCGCGCTAGTCAGACGGCTCGTTCAGGGTGGTTGCCAGCAAGGTCATTCTGGCTGATCTCCGTCGCGGTGAGGGAGGAGAAAGTCAGGCTCGGCCGAGGCTCGGTTCCGCGGTCGTGATCGTCACCTGGCCCAGCAGACGCTCCAGTGCGGCTTCGACGTCTTCTTTCCAGGTGATCGCCGAGCGCAGTTCGAGGCGCAGCCGCGGGTACTTCGGGTGCGGGCGCACCGTTTTGAAGCCGACGCTCTGCAGGAACGCGGCGGGCAGCACGCAGGAGTGCTGGCCCAGCGGGTCCTCGTCGTCGGGAGTAGCGTCGCCGAAGGATTCGATCGCGCGGACGCCGCGTTTGGTCAGGTCCTTCGCGACGGCCTGCACCAGCATCCGGCCGAGGCCGCCGCCGCGGAATTCCGGCAGCACCTGGAATGCGGTGAGCAGGACGGCGTCCGCGCTGGGCGGCGACGTCGGGAAGGCGAGCGCACGGGGCACCGCGTTCGGCGGGGCGTAGAGCACGAAGCCGACCGGCAAGGTGTCGCTGTAGACGATGCGGCCGCAGGAACCCCATTCCAGCAGCACGCTGGACACCCAGGCTTCCTTCTCGACCTCGGTGGAGCCGTACTCCTCGGCCTGTGCCTTCAGATGCGGCGCGAGCTCCCAGTACACGCACTGCCGGCAGCTCTTGGGCAGGTGCTCGAGATTGTCCAAGGTGACGCCCACCACGCGACGTGACACCTGAAAACCTCCCTGGACCCCGCAACTCCGGCCGTTCCACCCGCAAGAGCGCAGGCAGCACCGGAAGAACCACCCCGAGGATAGGCCGATGTGACAAGCGCCGGAAGAGCGGGGAGCCGGAAGAGGCCGCGGTTACACTCGATGGATCTACCAGCAGGTACCCACCGAGCCCTCAGGTGTCCGATGACCGAGAACCGCCCCGCCAAGCCGCAGACCGGCCGCAACAATCTCGACCCGCACCTCGACCGGTACGCGGCACGTACCGCCGGGATGACCGCATCCGAGATCCGCGCGCTTTTCGCAGTGGCAAGCCGGCCGGAGGTCGTCTCGCTCGCCGGCGGCATGCCGAACCTGGCCGCGCTGCCGCTCGACACGCTCTCGGCTCAGGTCGGCGAGATCATCGCCGAGGAGGGCCTCGTCGCCCTGCAATACGGTTCCGCGCACGGGATTCCCGCGCTGCGTGACCAAATCTGCGAAATCATGGCTCTCGAAGGGATCAAGGCGCACCCCGACGACGTCGTGGTCACCGTCGGTTCCCAGATGGGCCTCGACATGGTGACCCGGCTTTTCTGCGATCCGGGCGACGTCGTGATCGCCGAAGGTCCGTCGTACGTCGGCGCGCTCGGATCCTTTTCCGCGTATCAGGCGAACGTCGTGCACGTCGCGATGGACGAGCACGGTCTCGTGCCCGAAGGGTTGCGAGAAGCCTTGCGCCAGGCCGAAAAAGCCGGGCAGCGGGTCAAATTCCTTTACACCATCCCGAATTTCCACAACCCGGCCGGCGTGACGCTGTCGGTCGAACGACGTCCGGAGATCGTCGAGATCTGCCGCGAGCACGGCGTCCTGATCATCGAGGACAACCCGTACGGCCTGCTCGGTTTCGACGGCCAGACCTACCCGGCGCTGCGCTCGCTCGACCCGGACAACGTCGTGTACCTCGGCTCGTTCTCGAAGACGTTCGCCTCCGGGCTGCGCGTCGGCTGGGTGCTCGCGCCGCACGCCGTGCGCGAAAAGCTTGTGCTGGCAGCGGAATCCGCGACGCTGTGCCCACCGACCTTCAACCAGATGATCGTCTCGCGCTATCTCGCGACGCACGACTGGAAGGGTCAGGTCAAGAAGTTCCGGGAGAACTACCGCGAACGCCGCGACGCGATGTTGTCGGCGCTGCAACAGTATCTGCCGCCCGGCTGCTCCTGGACCAACCCCGACGGCGGCTTCTACGTGTGGGTCACCGTGCCGGAAGGCGTTGACACCAAAGCGATGTTGCCGCGTGCGGTCACCGCTCGGGTCGCGTACGCGTCCGGCACCGGTTTCTACGCCGACGGGTTCGGCTCCCGCCAGATGCGGTTGTCGTACTGCTATCCGACGCCGGAACGCATCCGCGAGGGCGTGCGCCGGCTCGCCGCGGTCCTCGAGTCCGAAATGGACCTCAGCCGCACCTTCGGTAGCGTGAAGGCACGCACCATCCCGGGGCCCGAGACCCCGTCTCCGGACACGGTCTGACCGGCCCAGCAACACTAAGGAGTTCCCACGGTGGTCGACCGTACCGTTGCCGTGCTCGCCGGCGGGCTTTCCCACGAACGCGACGTCTCGCTTCGCTCCGGGCGCAGACTGTCCGCCGCGCTGCGGGCCGAGGGCCTCACGGTGGAGGAGTGGGACACCGACGCCGGGCTGCTGGAGCGGCTGCGCACGCAGCGTCCGGACGCGGTTGTCGTCGCCCTGCACGGCGGTGAGGGCGAGAACGGCTCGGTGCAGACCGTGCTGGAAATGCTCGACGTGCCGTTCGTCGGCACCCACTCGCAGGGCTGCCGCCGGGCTTGGGACAAGCCGACCGCGAAAGCGTTCGTGCAGCAGGCCGGTTTCTCGACGCCGGACTGGATTGTGTTGCCGCACAGCACTTTCCGCGAGCTGGGTGCCCAGTCGGTGCTCGACGCGATGGTCGAGCGGCTCGGCCTGCCGTTGATCCTCAAGCCGGATCAGGGCGGGTCGGCGCTCGGCACCCAGGTGGTGCGGGAGGCGTCCGAGCTGCCCGCGGCGATGGTCGGCTGCTTCGCCTACGGAGACACCGTGCTCGCGGAACGGTTCGTAGACGGCGTTGAAGTGGCCGTCACGGTCATCGAAGGGGAGAACGGGGCCGAGGCCCTGCCCGCGGTGGAGATCGTGCCGGAGAGCGGCGTCTACGACTACACCGCCCGCTACACCGCGGGTCTCACCGATTTCTTCACCCCGGCGCGGATTTCCGACGAAGCCGCGAAGGCGGTCGGCGAACTCGCCGTCGGCGCGCACCGGTGGCTCGGGCTGCGCGACATCTCGCGCACCGACGCGGTGATCACTCCGGACGGGGGAGTCCACTTCCTCGAAGTGAACCTCTCGCCGGGTCTCACCGAAACGTCGACGGTGCCGATGGCGGTCGAAGCCGCCGGCACCACCCTCGGGTCAGTTTTCGCGGATCTCGTCGCGCGCGCCGTCGCCCGCGCGAACTGAAACCAGGCGGCCGGGGGCGGGCGACGGTCCGCCGCCCTTCCCCGCGCCGGTCGATTCCGGCGGCCACTCCGCGTGACCGTGGCCGCCTCGATCCGCAATCATCACCGTGACGAAACGCCCCTGGGTGATCCCTAATCGGTTTCGTCGCTCTGATTCGCCGATTTTTCCCCGGAATTCGCGTCGATGATCCCGACGATCCGTTCAAGATCGTCCACCGAGCCGAACTCGAGAACGATGCGCCCCTTGCGCCGGCCGAGGTCGACCTTCACCCGGGTGTCGAACCGATCGGACAGCCGGTTCGCGAGTTCCTGCAATCCGGGTGCCTGAATCGGCTTGCGGGGCGCGGCCTTCGGCTTCGCCGGCTTCTCGCTCTTCTTCAGCGTGACGGCTTCCTCGGTGGCACGCACCGACATGCCCTCGGCGACGATCCGAGCCGCCAGTTCCTCCTGGCTTTCCGGATCCTCCAGCGACAGCAGCGCTCGCGCGTGCCCGGCGGACAACACGCCCGCGGCCACCCGTCGCTGTACGGGGAGGGGGAGCTTCAGCAACCGGATCGTGTTCGTGATGACCGGGCGGCTGCGGCCGATGCGCCCGGCCAGTTCCTCGTGCGTCACCGCGAACTCGTCGAGCAGCTGCTGGTAAGCCGCCGCCTCTTCGAGCGGATTCAGCTGCACCCGGTGGATGTTCTCCAGGAGCGCGTCCCGCAGCATCGACTCGTCGGCGGTCTGCCGCACGATCGCCGGAATCACCTCGAGCTCCGCCTGCTGCGAGGCCCGCAGCCGACGCTCGCCCATGACGAGTTCGTACTCATTGTCGCCAAGTTCGCGGACGACGATCGGCTGCATGAGCCCGAACTCGCGGATCGAATGCTCGAGTTCAGCGAGCGCTTCCTCGTCGAAAACCTGCCGAGGCTGCTTCGGGTTCGGCTTGACCGAGCTGACCGGGATCTCGCGGTACACCGCGCCGGCGACCTCGCCGCCCGCGACCGGCTGACCCGCCGCACCGTTCGCCGCGAACCAGCCCTTGTCCTCGCGTACCGCTTTCTCCGCAGGCGTGCTGGCCTCGGTCGCGGACGGAGGGGGCGTCGCCGGTCCGGTCGGGATCAGGGCCGCCAATCCGCGGCCGAGTCCTCCTCTGCGCTCAGTCATGTGGTGCTGCTCCTCTCCTTCACGCCCCGCTCGGCGATCTCCTTCGCCGCGTCGAGATAGCTCATGGCACCACGTGAACCCGGGTCGTAGGCGAGGACGGTCTGGCCGTAGCCGGGTGCCTCGGACACCTTCACGCTGCGCGGGATGACGGTCTTCAGCACCGTGTCGCCGAAGTGGTTCCGGACCTCGTTGGTCACCTGGTCGGCGAGTTTGGTGCGGCCGTCGTACATGGTGAGCAGAATCGTCGACACGCTGAGTTCGCGGTTCAGATGCTGCTGCACGAGTTCGATGTTGCTGAGGAGCTGCCCGAGCCCCTCCAGTGCGTAGTACTCGCACTGGATCGGGATGAGCACTTCCTGCGCTGCCACCATCGCGTTGACAGTGAGGAGACCGAGCGACGGCGGGCAGTCGATGAAGACGTAGTCGACGCCGATCTCGTCGAGCGCTCCGGACGACAGCGCCTCCTTGAGCCGCGTCTCCCGGTTCGCCATGGAGACGAGCTCAATCTCGGCACCGGCTAGGTCGATCGTCGCGGGCACACAGTAGAGGTTGGGGGACTGCTCGCTCTGCGCCGCGGCCTCGGCGATCGAGACCTCGCCGATGAGCACCTCGTAGATCGAGGGCGTCCCGGAACGGTGGTCGATGTCGAGCGCGGTGCTGGCGTTGCCCTGCGGATCGAGGTCGATCACCAACGTTTTCAGCCCGTGCACGGCGAGCGCCGCGGCCAGGTTGACGGTGCTCGTCGTCTTGCCGACCCCGCCCTTCTGGTTCGCGACGGTGAGCACCCGGCGGCGAGCCGGTCGGGGGAGCACCCCTTCCTTCGGGTGGAGCACGCTCGCGGCGCGAACGGCTTCTTCAGCGATCGGTGTCCAGCCCATCTCCTGGCTGGCCTCCGCGGAGTCGGACGGCGGGGGATTCACCGGTCTCGACACCTCCTCCTGGTAGACGATTCGGGGCGTTCACAGCGCGATGTTTCACGTGGAACGGCGCGGCTGTTGTCGTTCGCTAGCTCCGTCTGCCGCGTGGCCGGTTCGGCTTCGGCGGCAGGCGACGGATCAGGACCACCGTGCTGGGGACTTCGAGTACTGCCTTCCCGCATTCCGCGATCTGTGGTTCGGCCCCACCGGCCTTGCGCACCGCGTCGCGGTCACGGGAGATCTCTTCGGCGGCGCTGGCGCCCTTGAGGGCAACCAGCCGACCTTCGGGACGAACCAGGGGAAGGCACCAGCCCGCGAGCCGAGCGAGAGGGGCGACCGCGCGGGCGGTGACGACGTCTGCGTCACTCAGCTGCTCGCGTACGGACCGCTCCTCGGCGCGTCCACGGACGATGGTGATCGGGAGTTCCAGCTTCTCGGCGACCTCGGCCAACCAGTCAACCCGGCGAGCCATGGGTTCCAAGAGCACGATATCGAGGTCCGGTCGGGCGATCGCCAGCGGTACTCCCGGAAGCCCAGCCCCCGACCCGACATCGACCACGCGCGCCCCGGACGGGATCTGCTCGCCGATGACCGCGGAGTTCAGTACGTGCCGCTCCCACAGCCGGTCCACCTCGCGGGGTCCGATCAGCCCTCGCTCGACCCCATGAGTCGCCAGCAGCTCCACATACCCGGCGGCTTGTTCGACGCGCTCCCCGAACACCTCCACCGCCGCGGTCCGGACCGTCCCGGTGGCGCCGTCCAAGCTCACTACTTCCACTCCTCGCTCCGCGCGTTTCACGTGAAACGCGCTCACTTGATTGTCCCTGATGCCGACGCCAAATCGAGCCGACAGACCGCAACTGTGGACAACTCCACTCGAGTCGCCGAGCGATCCACAGGTCGTTTCACGTGGAACGTGTGTCGCTAGGGGAGCAGGCGGCGGGTTTCACGTGAAACGCCATCCCGGGTAGGCCGCGAGAGTGGGGCGGGGGTGGGTGCAACGCCGTCTGGTTGAAGGAGCCGGTTGTGACGGCCAAGGCGCGGAAGTACCGGTGGTTGCGCGGACGGTGCGGGATAGGGCCCAGCCGGGGCTGACCCGGAAATCGTCGCCGCGGCAGGTCTCGGCGAGACTGGTACTCGACTTTCCCGACCCGAAGGTGCGGGCATCGCACGAGACGAGCTGCCAGTCGCTGTACGCGCAGGGCCGGGGCGCGCTGCGCCGGGAGAACCCAACGGCCTGCTACGCCAGTGCTAACCCACAGGCACCGACCTGTCCTGCCATACCTCCGTCGGGCGTCGAGGGACTCGAGCCGGCGCCAGTTTCACGTGAAACGCCACGCTTGTAATTCGCTCCTGGAGGCCAACTCCACCACCAAGCGCCCTGCCGACGTTCGAGCCGCCATCAGCGAGCGCCGCGGACCTCGCCCACGGATGCAGACGGCGCGGCAGCATCGGGTCACACCCGGCAGTGAGGTTCGGCGACCGCTCCGCACCGGACTGCTTCGCGAGGACGATCGCAGCAGCCAGGGGAGTCACCTCGTCCCGCCTGCCGCACCGGAGTAAGAAGCACGCACAAAAGAAGCGGCCCACCGGACAGATCCGGTGGGCCGCTTCGGCTCAGTGCTCAACGCGTCCGAGTGCTCCGAGGGGCTCAGTCCTCGGGGAAGATCACCACGCGCCGCTTCGGGTCCTCGCCCTCGCTCTCGCTCGTGACGCCCTTGACCGTCGCGACCGCGTCGTGGACGACCTTGCGTTCGAACGGGCTCATCGGCTGCAGGCGAACCCGCTCGCCGCTCGACAACACCGACTCGGCGGTGGACCGGCCGAGCTCGCGGAGCTCCTCGCGGCGGTCCGCGCGCCAGCCCGCGATGTCCAGCATCAGCCGGCTGCGCGAGCCGGTCTCCTGCTGGACCGCGAGGCGGGTCAGCTCCTGCAGCGCTTCGAGCACCGTGCCGCGGGGGCCGACCAGCTTCTCCAGGTCGTCGCCGCCGTCGATGCTGACGATGGCGCGGCCCGCTTCGACGTCCAGGTCGATGTCGCCGTCGTAGTCGAGCAGGTCCAGCAGACGCTCGAGGTAGTCGCCGGCGATGTCGCCCTCTTGCACGAGAGCGTCGTCACTGCTCGCCTTCGGCTCGGCCGGTGCGCTCGTCTCTTCCCGATCGGCGTCGATCGTGTCGACCGTCTCCGACATCTTTCGTCTCCTCTCCGAACCCGAAGCGTCAGCGACGCTTCCGGCCCGACTTCCTGTTCGAGTCCTTGAGGAGCCCGGGCACCCCGGTGCCGTTCTCCTTCGATCCGTTCTGGTTCGACGTGTTCTCCGGCGCGCTCTCCGCCGCCGGTTCGGCCGCCTTCTTCTGCGACGAAGTGACGCCGCCGGACTTGCCGCCGGAAGCCGCGGTCTGCGCGAAGCCGTGCGCCGAACCCGCCTTGGTCACCTTGCCCGACTGGCTCTGCTGCTGGTTCTTCTTCTGCTGCACCGGCTTCTGGCCGACCTTCGGCGCGGTCGGCTTCTGGCCCGGCTTCGGGCCGAGCGACGCGCGCTTCTCGGCGGCCTCCGCCTTGCGGGCGGCCTCTTCCTTGTCGATCTTCGTGTAGACGAGGCGCTGCTGCATGAGCGTCCAGCCGTTGTTCGCCAGCCAGTAGAAGAGCAGGCCGAGCGGGAAGAACGCACCGAACACGAGCACACCGAGCGGGAAGACGTACATGGTGAGCTTGTTCATGATCGCGGTCTGCGGGGTGCCCGCGGCCGACGCGTTCTGCCGGGAGACCGAGTGCCGCGCGGTGAGGTGCGTGGCGATCGACGCGATGATCATCAGCGGCAGCGCGACCGGGAGGACCTCCCAGTGCCAGCCGCCGTTCGCGACGTGCCCGGCGACGGCGCCGACGCCGTTGTTGACCGCCTCGCCCATGTTGACGCCGAAGAGCTTGGCGCTCACGTACGAGTTGACGTCGTGCTCGTTGAAGAAGTAGTTCTCGGTCTTGGGGCCGCCGCCGGCCGGCGGCATGGTGAACGCGCGCAGGACGTGGTTCAGGCCGATGAAGACCGGGATCTGAAGGACCATCGGAAGGCAACTGCCGAGCGGGTTGACGCCGTGCTCGCGCTGGAGCTTCTGCATCTCCTGCGCCTGGCGCTGCCGGTCGTTCGCGTACTTCTTCTGGATCTTCTTCATTTCCGGCGCGAAGTCTTGCATCTTCTTCATAGACCGGACCTGGTTCACGAACGGCTTGAACATGATGCCGCGGATGGTGAACGTCAGGAAGATGATGCCGAGGATCCACGAGATCGCGGTCGCTTCCCCGAAGACGAACCCGAAGACCTTGTGCCAACACCACAAGATGAAGGACACGGGGTAGTAGATGAAATCGAGCACTGAGCTACTCCTCGATCGGTGTTTCAGGCGTGCGGTGTCGCCACGAGAACTTCTCGGGCACCGGGTCGCGGCCAGGCGGGGTCCACGGGCCGCAGCGAAGCAGCCGGCGCAGCGCGAGGTAGGAGCCTCTGGCCGCGCCGTGGCGGGTCAGGGCTTCGACTGCGTACGCGCTGCAGCTCGGGTAGAACCGGCAAGCCGGAGGAAGAAAGGGCGAGATCGCCTTGCGGTAGAACCGCACGGGAAGGAGCAGCACCCACGCGACCGGTCCCGGCCGGGGCGGCAGCTCATTCTCGGGTGCTTCGGTGGTGTTGTGCTCGGAGGTGGCGTCCATGGCCGTTTACACCGCTGATCCGTGGTCGGGTGCCGCGCCCTGCTGACGCGGCTGCCGGGGAGCATCGGCCCCGGCCGGACGGCCGGACGGCGCGAGTCCGAGCCGACGCAACGCGGCGTCGAGATCCGCGCCGAGCTCGGCGCTCGACGCGGACGCGGCCGGAGGCAATGCCCGTACCACCAACGAGCTGCCCGCGGGCAGTGTTCCGAGACGCGCGGAAACCAGGTGCCGCAACCGCCGGGTCACCCGGTGGCGCACCACTGAGTTCCCGACGGCCTTGCTCACCACAAAACCCGCCCTGGCCGCGAACGAGGCGGCCACGGACGGGTCCGTGGTCAACGCATGGACGACGAGGCGGCGCCTGCCGGCTCGGGAGCCCCGGCGGAGGACGACCCGGAAGTCCTCGCTCCGCCGCAGACGTGCGCCAGCGGGCAGCACGACGCGGTTGCGCGGAGCCGGATCAGGCGGACAGCTCGGCGCGGCCCTTGCGACGACGCGCCGCGAGGATCGCCCGGCCCGCACGGGTCCGCATGCGCAGGCGGAAACCGTGGGTCTTCGCGCGACGACGGTTGTTCGGCTGGAAGGTGCGCTTGCCCTTGCTCACTGCTTCTCCTGTGTCTCGGCCGTCGGGCGACGGCGGATTCCCCGGCGCCCGGCGTGTCGTGCGGGTCGCACGGAAGTTCGTGCTGTCTCCTACCACCGGGTGGCCTCGTCACGACGAGCGACGACATACGTAGGCACGCGAAACGCACCCGTCGCATACGGGAGACCTTACGAGGGTACGCACCCCGGTCGGGGACCGTGCAGGCGCCCCTCCGCCACCCTCGGCGACCGACGCGCGAGACTGCCTTCCGGCACGGCGCGGCACCGAATGGCAACACGCCGTACACCGTGAAATGCTTGCGCAGCACCACGTCTTGTGGCATCGAGCAGGGCTTGTTAGCGTGCCTCTCTCGACCTCCGAGCAGGACTGACGCTGCCTAGCCGGCGCCGGGGGGTGTGGGAGGCGCCCGGGGAGTACGCCGAGCCCGCAGGGGGCGTGGCTGCGGACGGCCGTACATTAGTGCACAGCTGTGGACAACTTTGTGGATATCGCTGTGCCGTCGCGCGGGTGAGTCCGGACCGCGTGCTCGAGACGAGCTTCCCGGACGTGCTCGGGGTGGTCCGAGCGTGCACGCCGACGAGGGGAGGGGAGTCAGACCGGTGTCGGAGCACCAGCACAATCTGGGCGTCATCTGGGAGCAGGTGGTGCGGGAGCTGTCCGACGGCACCCTCTCCCCGCAGCAACGAGCCTGGATGCGGGTGACCCGTCCGATCGGCCTCCTCGACGGCACCGCGCTGCTCGCCGCGCCGAGCGATTTCGCGAAGGAAGCCATCGAACGCGCGCTGCGCACCTCGATCACCGAAGCGCTGTCCCGGCGGCTCGGCCGTCCGGTGTCGCTAGCGGTGAAGGTCGACAGCACCGAACCGGTCGCGCCCGCCCCCCGCTATGCGACGTCACCCGCCCGGGTGGAAAACGATGTTCCGCGGCCGGAGCCGGTGCCGCAGCCGAGCCCGCACACGGAGAACGGCCAGGCCGACCACGTGCGGCCGGAGCGCCCGAAGCCGATGCCGCCGCCGCGCCGTCCGCAGGTCGAGGCGGCCGGTCTGCCGCCCGCGCGCGTCGACCCGCCGCCGCCTCCTCCGCAACAGCCGGTGCCGCCGAACCTGGACGACGTCGAGGACCCGGACGAGGAAGTCGACGAAGAGGGCGAAGCGCTCGCCACCGCCAACGAGATCTGGCCCCGGTTCGCCGGGCAGCCGATCGCGGGGCAGCCCTACACCGCTCCCGCGCAGCCGCAGACGTCGAAGACGAAGCTGAACGAGAAGTACAACTTCGACACCTTCGTGATCGGCGCCTCCAACCGCTTCGCGCACGCCGCCGCGGTCGCCGTCGCCGAGGCGCCCGCCCGCGCGTACAACCCGTTGTTCATCTGGGGCGAGTCCGGACTCGGCAAGACGCACCTGCTGCACGCCGTCGGGCACTACGCGCAACGGCTGTTCCCCGGCATGCGCGTTCGCTACGTCTCGACCGAAGAGTTCACGAACGACTTCATCAACTCGCTGCGCGACGACCGCAAGGTCGCCTTCCAGCGGCGCTACCGCGACATCGACATCCTGCTCGTGGACGACATCCAGTTCCTGGAGGGCAAGGAAGGCACCCAGGAGGAGTTCTTCCACACCTTCAACACGCTGCACAACGCGAACAAGCAGATCGTGGTCAGCTCCGACCGGCCGCCCAAGCGGCTGGAGACGCTGGAGGACCGGCTGCGGACGCGGTTCGAATGGGGCTTGATCACCGACATCCAGCCTCCTGAGCTGGAGACCCGGATCGCGATCCTGCGCAAGAAGGCGGCACAGGACCGGCTCGCGGTGCCCGGCGAGGTGCTGGAGTTCATCGCGTCGCGGGTCGAGGCGAACATCCGCGAATTGGAGGGCGCGCTGATCCGCGTCACCGCGTTCGCGTCGCTCAACCAGCAGCCGGTGGAAGTCGGGCTCGCCGAGATCGTGCTGCGCGACCTGATCCCGGATTCGCACACGCCGGAGATCACCGCGCCGACCATCATGGGCGTCACCGCGGAGTTCTTCGACGTGACGCTCGACGAGCTGTGCGGGCCCGGCAAGACGAAGGCGCTCGCCACGGCCCGCCAGATCGCGATGTACCTCTGCCGCGAGCTGACCGAGATGTCGCTGCCGAAGATCGGCCAGACGTTCGGCGGCCGCGACCACACGACGGTCATGCACGCGGACAAGAAAATCCGCAAGGAAATGGCCGAGCGCCGGCGCATTTACGACCAGGTGCAGGAGCTGACGTCGCGGATCAAACAGCGCGCTCGGCAGTAGCCGGCTGCCGCGTTTAGACACTCGCTTGTAGACACTGCCGTTTCTTCAGGGGACGCCACGGACCGCCGTGGCGTCCCCTTTTTCGTTGCTACGCCTGGCTTCGCGCACGAAGCGTGCGTACGTACGGCTGTGCGAGTGAAGGCGCGTACGCCGTTCTGCCCATCCACAGACGTCCACAGCCTGTGTACAGAGAATTTCCCAAACTTATTGATACACAAGGGGTTTTCCCCAGGGTGTGTGCAGTTTGCCCATAGTGCCAACAGATCTGGGAGCTGCGGCGACCCGGATTCGCTCCACATGCCGCCCACACCGAATCCACAGGTTGTCCCCAGGGTTGTCCACGCGGATTCCCCAGGTTGCCCACAGGCGATCCACAACTGTGGGTCGTCACTCAGCAGGGCGATCCCGGCCGCTCCGGCTGCCCCCAGAGGCTGGGTACAACTCGCTCCCAACCTGGGGACAACCTTGGGGACAACTGGGGGCAACTGTGGATTGATCGGGGGACGCCCGAAACCATCCACGGACCGCCCGAACCATCCACCGATCCGCCACCAGGACTGCCCACAGGCCGCCGCACGCCACGACCAGCGGGAACGAGTGCTGTCCACACAATCCACACCCCCTATTACTGCTACTGGTTTTTCATCTCTTCTAAGAAAGAACAGAACAAAAACAGGCGGAGGACGAAACTGGGGACAACCCGAGATCCGTGTCGCCTTGTCGACAAAGTGAAGGGGAGGCCGAGGTGACGGCGCCCCCGGCGACGGCCTAACGTGGATGTCTGCAGCTGGTCCGTTCCCGCGCGGGGCGGACCGGACCGGCGGGGACCCGGTCGCGCGCGGTGCTCACGACCGGTACCCGGCGACCCCTTCACGAGCCGAGGGGCTCGGCTGTCGAAAGGAAGCGCGCATGAAGATCCGCGTCGAGCGCGACGGGCTCGCCGACGCCGTCGCGTGGGTGGCCAGAAGCCTCCCCTCCCGGCCTCCGGTGCCGGTCCTGGGCGGCGTCCTCCTCGACGCGGGCGCGGACGGGGAGTCCGACGCGCTCACGGTCTCCGGCTTCGACTACGAGGTCTCGGCCACGGTCGGCGTGCCCGCGACCATCGCCGACGGCGGGCGGCTGCTCGTCTCCGGCCGTCTCCTCGCCGACATCACCAAGGCGCTGCCCGCGCAGCCGGTCGAGATCTCCGTCGACGGCGCCCGCGCCACCATCACGTGCGGCAGCGCCCGGTTCAGCCTCCCGACCATGCCGGTCGAGGACTACCCGCAGCTGCCGTCCCAGCCCGCGCACGCGGGCGAGCTCACCGGCGACGTCTTCGGCCAGGCGGTCACGCAGGTCGCCACCGCGGCCGGCAAGGACGACACGCTCCCCATGCTCACCGGCATGCGGCTGGAGATCTCCGGCGAGACGCTCACCCTCGTCGCCACCGACCGGTTCCGGCTCGCCATGCGCGAGTTCACCTGGAAGCCGGCCGAGGGCTTGTCCGACGCCGCGGTGCTCGTCCCGGCCCGCACGCTCGCCGAGGCCGCCAAGACACTCGGCGGCGCGGGCACCACCGTGCAGCTCGCGCTTGCTTCCGGCGACGGTCTGCTCGGCCTGTCCGGGGCCGGCCGCTACACGACCACCCGGCTGCTCGACGCCGAGTTCCCGCCGTACCGTCAGCTGCTGCCCGCCAACCACACCTCGCGTGCGGTCATCGAGGTCGGCGCGCTGACCGAGTCGATCAAGCGCGTGTCGCTGGTCGCCGAGCGCGGCACCCAGGTGCGGCTCGAGTTCGGCGACGGCTCGCTGCGGCTGTCCGCGGGCGGCGACGACGAGGGCAGCGCCGAAGAGGAACTGCAGGTCGACTACGAGGGCGAACCGGTCACCATCGCGTTCAACCCGGGCTATCTCGTCGACGGGCTCGGCGCGCTGCACAGCGACCGGGCCGAGCTGACGTTCACCACGCCCAACCGGCCGGCGCTGATCAAGCCGGCCGACGCCGAGGGCAACGTCGTCCCCGGATATCTCTACCTGCTCATGCCGGTCCGGCTGCCGGGCTGAGCGGCGCGCGTCCAACCGAGGAAAACCGATCCAATCCAAAGGGGATCTCATGGTTCAGCTGGGTCTCGTCGGCCTGGGCAAGATGGGCTTCAACATGCGCGAGCGGCTGCGCGCCGCCGGGCACGAGGTGGTCGGCTACGACCGCAACCCCGACGTCAGCGACTCGACCTCGCTCGAAGACATGGTTTCCCAGCTGTCCAGTCCGCGGATCGTGTGGATCATGGTCCCGGCCGGGGAACCGACCCGGCAGACCGTGACCGAGCTCGGGCAGCTGCTGTCCGAGGGCGACCTGGTGATCGACGGCGGGAACTCGAAGTTCACCGACGACAAGCTGAACGCCGATCTGCTCGCTTCGCACGGCGTCGGCTACCTCGACTGCGGCGTCTCCGGCGGCGTGTGGGGCAAGGACAACGGCTACGGCCTGATGGTCGGCGGCGCGGCGTCCGACGTCCAGCGCGCGATGCCGATCTTCGACGCGCTGCGTCCGGAGGGTCCGCGCGAGGAAGGCTTCTCGCGCGCCGGCTCGGTCGGCGCCGGGCACTACGCGAAGATGATCCACAACGGCATCGAGTACGGCATCATGCAGGCCTACGCCGAGGGCTTCGAACTGCTCGAAGCGTCGAAGATCGTCGAAGACGTGCCCGCCGTGATCAAGGGCTGGCAGCGCGGCACCGTGGTCCGCTCGTGGCTGCTCGACCTGCTGGTGCGCGCGCTGGACGAGGACCCGGAGCTGGACGACCTGGAAGGTTACGTCGAGGACTCCGGCGAGGGCCGCTGGACGCTGGAGGAAGCGGTCAACCACGCGGTGCCCGCTCCGGTGCTGTCGGCCGCGCTGTTCGCCCGGTTCTCCTCGCGGCAGAAGGACTCCGCCGCGATGCGCGCCGTCGCCGCGCTGCGCAACCAGTTCGGCGGCCACGCGGTGAAGAAGGCCGGGAGCTAGCTCCCGCGGTCCCCGCCCGTGTATCTGCGACATCTCCAGGTCACCGACTTCCGGTCCTGGCCGCTGGCCGACCTCGCCCTCGAACCGGGGCCGGTCGTGCTCGTCGGCCAGAACGGCCGGGGGAAGACGAACCTGCTCGAAGCGATCGGCTACGTGGCGACCCTCGGTTCGCATCGGGTCGCCACGGACGCCCCGCTTGTCCGCCACGGCTGTGAGCGCGCGCTGATCCGGGTCGCGGTCGTCAACGAGGACCGCGAGCTGACGGTCGAGCTCGAGATCACGCCCGGCCGCGCCAACCGGGCTCGGGTGAATCGTGGTGCGGTCGGCAAGCCGCGCGACGTGCTTGGAATTCTGCGTACGGTGCTGTTCTCTCCGGAGGACCTCGCGCTGGTGCGCGGCGACCCGAGCGAACGCCGTCGGTTCATGGACGAACTGCTCGTGCTTCGCGCACCTCGGTATGCCGGCGTGCGCGCGGACTACGAGAAGGTGCTTAAGCAGCGCAACGCGCTTCTCAAGACCGCGGGCAAACGCCGTACTGGTCGCGAAGATCCGTACGCGCTGTCGACGCTCGACGTGTGGGACGACCATCTCTCGGTGGCTGGCGCGCAGTTGCTGGCGGCACGGTTGAACCTCATCGCGGACCTCGCGCCGTACACCGCTGACGCTTATATGGGAGTCGCGCCCGACTCTCGCCCGGCGAAGATCGCGTACAAGTCTTCGCTCGGCGAAGCGCTTCCGCCTTCATACGGCGTGCCGGGCGGAGAGCGTGCCGAGGCAGAGGTGCTGCGCGAGCTGTTGTTGAAGGCGTTGGCCGACACGCGGCGGCAGGAACTGGAGCGAGGGATCAGTCTCGTCGGACCCCATCGGGACGAGCTGGAGCTGATCCTCGGCGATGCGCCGGCGAAGGGATACGCGAGCCACGGCGAGTCGTGGTCGTTCGCGCTCGCGTTGCGGCTCGGAAGTTACGAGCTTCTGCGTGCCGAAGCGGGCGAACCGGTGCTTTTGCTGGACGATGTGTTCGCCGAGCTCGACCGCAAGCGCCGGGCCCGGCTGGCCGAGGTCGCCGCGGGCGCCGAGCAGGTGCTCATCACCGCGGCGGTGGCCGAGGACGTGCCCGAGGAGCTCGCCGGGGCGAGGTTCACGGTGGCCGACGGGGAGGTGAACCGTGTCTGAACAGCCACAACGACCACGCGGGGTGACCGGGGTCACGCGGGTTGCCCACCGATCTGGGGACAAACCTGTGGACAGTGTGGATAAACCCGGAGCCGCGTTATCGCCGCGCGTGACGAACCGGCCGGATGGCGGTCTTGACACCTCGGAAGCGTGGGTTAACCCACGAAATCCCGCGCGTGGCACCACTGAGAGTGACAGTTCCACTGGGCCGAACGAGACGCCCGCTGGGGACAAACCGAGCGGCCGCGACCTCGCGCACGCCGCGCTCGAAGCGGCGAAGGCGAAGGCCCGCGAACGCGGCGCCCCGCCGAACCTCCGGCGCGGCCGGATCACCGGGGGCGGCGGACAGAACCGGGCGCGCCGGCGCTGGTCGGGGCCCGGCGCGGATCCGCGCGACCCGCAGCCGCTCGGCCGGCTCGTCTCGCGGCTGATCTCCGACAGCGGCTGGCAGGACACGATGACCAACGCGCGCGTGTTCGGGCAGTGGGCCCGGCTGGTCGGCGAGGACGTCGCCGAACACGCCCAGCCGGTGGCGCTCAAAGACGGCGAGCTGACCGTCCGCGCGAGTTCCACCGCGTGGGCCACGCAGTTGCGGTTGCTGCAGGGCAAATTGCTGGCGAAGATCGCCGCGGGCGTCGGGAACGGCGTGGTCAAGCGGATGCGGATCCAGGGCCCGACCGCTCCGAGCTGGCGGAAAGGGCCTCGGCACGTGCCCGGCCGCGGGCCGCGTGACACGTACGGCTGACGGGGGTTGCGCTCCGCCGGATGAGTTCCCCGAGAACCGGGCCGCGCGGCTGCGGATACGAGATGACTCAACTGAGGGTGATTTCGTCCCTCTGCGACCGGCTCAGCGGTGTCCTAGCCGCATGTGAGCGCGTGCGGCCAAGTACACTGTTGTAGTAGCGGACGTCCGCTCGGGCGAGACGAGGAGAAACAACGCCGGTGACCGAGAACAAGAGCGAGTACAACGCGTCGTCCATCACCGTGCTCGAAGGCCTCGAAGCAGTTCGCAAGCGCCCCGGCATGTACATCGGTTCCACCGGTGAGCGCGGCCTCCACCACCTGGTCCAGGAAGTGGTGGACAACTCCGTGGACGAGGCGATGGCGGGGTACGCCACCAAGGTCGAGGTTACCCTGCTCGCGGACGGCGGGGTGCGGGTCGTCGACGACGGCCGCGGCATCCCGGTCGACATCCACCCGAAGGAACAGAAACCGACCCTCGAGGTCGTGCTCACCATCCTGCACGCGGGCGGCAAGTTCGACAGCGACTCCTACGCGGTGTCCGGCGGTCTGCACGGCGTCGGCGTCTCCGTGGTGAACGCGCTGTCGACGAAGCTGCTCGCCGAGATCAAGGTCGGCGGCCGCAGCTGGCGCCAGGAGTACCTCAACCAGGTCCCGGGGCCGCTCGAGGACCTCGGCCCGGCCACCGACACCGGCACCACCATCACGTTCTGGGCCGACGGCGAGATCTTCGAGACCACCACCTACAACTTCGAGACCATCTCGCGCCGCCTGCAGGAGATGGCGTTCCTCAACAAGGGCCTCACCCTGTCGCTGCGCGACGAGCGCGTCACCGACGAGGAGACCGAAGAGGACGCCGCCGGCAAGCAGGCCCGGGTCAAGGAAGTCGTCTACTGCTACCCGGGCGGGCTCGAGGACTTCGTCAAGCACATCAACGGCAGCAAGGACCCGATCCACGAGAGCGTCATCTCCTTCGACGCCAAGGGCTCCGGCCTCGAGGTCGAGGTCGCGATGCAGTGGAACACCGGGTTCACCCCGTCGGTGTACACCTTCGCCAACACGATCAACACGCACGAGGGCGGCACGCACGAAGAGGGCTTCCGCGCCGCGCTCACCCGCGTGGTCAACGCGTACGCGCGCGAGAAGAAGCTGCTCAAGGAGAAGGACGCCAACCTGACCGGCGACGACGTGCGCGAGGGCCTCGCCGCGATCGTGTCGATCAAGCTGGCCGAGCCGCAGTTCGAGGGCCAGACCAAGACCAAGCTGGGCAACAGCGAGGCCAAGACGTTCGTGCAGCAGCAGTCGAACGAATGGCTCGCCGACTGGTTCGAGCGCAACCCGAGCGAAGCCAAGACGATCATCAACAAGTCGATCTCGTCGGCGCAGGCCCGGCTCGCTGCCCGCAAGGCGCGCGACCTGGTGCGGCGCAAGGGCGCGCTGGAGATCGGCGGTCTGCCGGGCAAGCTCAAGGACTGCCGCTCGAACGACCCCGGCGAATGCGAGCTCTACATCGTGGAGGGCGACTCGGCGGGCGGTTCGGCCAAGGAAGGCCGCGACTCGATGTACCAGGCGATCCTGCCGATCCGCGGCAAGATCATCAACGTCGAGAAGGCCCGGATCGACCGCGTCCTCAAAAACACCGAGGTCCAGTCGCTGATCACCGCGCTCGGCACCGGCATCCACGACGATTTCGACATCTCGAAGCTGCGCTACCACAAGATCGTGCTGATGGCCGACGCCGACGTCGACGGCCAGCACATCACCACGCTGCTGCTCACCCTGCTGTTCCGGTTCATGACGCCGCTGATCGAGCACGGCCACGTGTTCCTGTCGCGGCCGCCGCTGTACAAGATCAAGTGGCCGAGGTCGGAGCCGGAGTACGCGTACTCGGACAAGGAACGCGACGCGGTCATCCAGGCCGGCGTCGAGGCGGGCCGCCGCCTTCCGAAGGACGACGCGATCCAGCGGTACAAGGGTCTCGGCGAGATGAACGCCGAGGAGCTGTGGGAGACCACGATGGACCCGGCGAACCGGCTGCTCGGGCAGGTCACCCTCGACGACGCCGCGCAGGCCGACGAGCTGTTCTCCGTGCTGATGGGCGAGGACGTGGAAGCGCGCCGCTCGTTCATCACGCGCAACGCCAAGGACGTGCGCTTCCTGGACGTGTAGGCGTCCCCCGCTAATCCGCTTCCCCAGGACTGCTCACCGAGAAGGACCCCATGACGGAAACCTTGCCGCCGGAACACGACCGGATCGAACCGGTCGACATCCAGCAGGAGATGCAGCGCTCCTACATCGACTACGCGATGAGCGTCATCGTGTCGCGGGCGCTGCCGGACGTGCGCGACGGCCTCAAGCCGGTGGCGCGCCGGATCCTGTACTCGATGTTCGACTCCGGGTTCCGCCCGGACCGCGGGTACAACAAGTGCTCCCGCGTCGTCGGCGACGTCATGGGCAACTACCACCCGCACGGCGACTCGGCGATCTACGACGCGCTCGTGCGGCTCGCCCAGCCGTGGTCGCTGCGCTATCCGCTGATCGACGGACAGGGCAACTTCGGCTCGTCGGGCAACGACCCCGCGGCCGCGATGCGGTACACCGAGTCCCGGCTCGCGCCGCTCGCGATGCAGATGCTCGCGGACATCGAAGAGGACACCGTCGATTTCCGCGACAACTACGACGGGCGCACCCAGGAGCCCGACGTGCTGCCGTCGCGGTTCCCGAACCTGCTGGTCAACGGTGGTTCCGGGATCGCGGTCGGGATGGCGACGAACATCCCGCCGCACAACCTGCGCGAGGTCTCCGAAGGCGTCGTGTGGGCGCTGGAGAACCCGGACGCGACCGATGACGAACTGCTGGCCGCGCTGCTCGTGCGGATCAAGGGCCCGGACTTCCCGACCAAGGCGATGATCCTCGGCACGTCCGGCATCGAGGACGCCTACCGCACCGGCCGCGGTTCGATCCGGATGCGCGCGGTCGTCGAGGTGGAAGAGGACGCGAAGGGCCGCACCATCCTGGTCGTGTCCGAGCTGCCCTATCAGGTGAACCCGGACAACCTGGTCGAGAACATCGCGCACCTCGTGCGCGACGGCAAGATCACCGGCATCGCCGACATCGCGGACGAGACCAACAGCCGGTCCGGCATGCGGATCGTCATCACGCTCAAGCGCGACGCGGTGGCGAAGGTGGTGCTGAACAACCTCTACAAGCACACCCAGCTGCAGCAGAACTTCGGCGTCAACATGCTGGCGCTGGTCGACGACGTGCCGCGCACGCTGCGGCTCGACCAGATCATCCGGCACTACGTGAAGCACCAGGTCGACGTGATCGTGCGGCGGACCCGGTTCCGGCTGCGCAAGGCCGAGGAACGGGCCCACATCCTGCGCGGTCTGGTCAAGGCGCTCGACATGCTGGACGAGGTGATCGCCCTGATCCGGCGGTCGCCCTCGGCCGACGAGGCCCGGCCCGGCCTGATGGAACTGCTCGAGATCGACGAGATCCAGGCCACCGCGATCCTGGACATGCAGCTGCGCCGGCTGGCCGCGCTGGAACGGCAGCGGATCATCGACACCCTGGCCGAGATCGAGCTGGAGATCGCCGACCTCAAGGACATCCTCGAGAAGCCCGAGCGGCAGCGCGCGATCATCCGCGACGAGCTGATGGAGATCGTCGACAAGTACGGCGACGACCGGCGCACCCAGATCATCCCGTTCGACGGCGATGTCTCGGTCGAGGACCTGATCGCACAGGAAGACGTCGTCGTCACCATCACCCGCACGGGCTACGCCAAGCGGACGAAAACCGACCTGTACCGCTCGCAGAAGCGCGGCGGCAAGGGCGTGCAGGGCGCGACGCTGAAGCAGGACGACATCGTCCAGCACTTCTTCGTGTGCTCCACGCACGACTGGATCCTGTTCTTCACGAACAAGGGCCGGGTGTACCGGGCGAAGGCCTACGACCTGCCCGAGGCCAACCGCAACGCGCGCGGCCAGCACGTGGCGAACCTGCTCGCGTTCCAGCCGGACGAGCAGATCGCCCAGGTCATCGAGATCCCGAACTACGAGGTCGCGCCGTACCTGGTGCTCGCCACGAAGCGCGGCCTGGTGAAGAAGACGAAGCTCACCGACTTCGACTCCAACCGCGCGGGCGGGCTCATCGCGATCAACCTGCGCGAGGGCGACGAGCTGGTGGGCGCGGTGCTGGCCGCGGCCGAGGACGACCTGCTGCTGGTGTCCGCGGGCGGGCAGTCGATCCGCTTCCACGCGACCGACGAGGCGCTGCGCCCGATGGGCCGGCCGACCTCGGGCGTGCTGGGCATGCGGTTCAACGAGGGCGACGAGCTGCTCGGCATCAGCGTGGTCAAACCGGACAAATTCCTTCTGGTCGCCACGGACGGCGCGTATGCGAAGCGGACGCCGATCGAGGACTATCCGGTACAGGGCCGCGGTGGCAAGGGCGTGCTCACCATTCAGCACGACAGCAAACGTGGCAGGCTGGTGGGGGCACTCATCGTCGACGAGGACGACGAGCTGTTCGCCATCACGTCCAGCGGCGGGGTCATCCGCACGCCGGCGCGGGACGTGCGCAAGGCGGGCAGGCAGACCAAGGGCGTTCGGCTGATGAACCTGGGTGACGGAACCACCCTTCTCGCGGTCGCACGCAACGCGGACGAGGGGTCGGACGTCGCCAATGGTGGCGAGGACTCCGCCGAAGCACCCGAGGGTTCGGAAGTTTCGGCTTCCGAGACGGTTTCGGAGGAAGCGGCCGAGGCTACGCCAGAGGAGCCCACAGCAGAAGACGGCACGGCGCCGGAGCAGTGATCGGCGCCCCACGCACGGGTAAGGACTGACTCAACGTGGCACCATCCGACAAGGCCGACGACGCGTCGGCCAACCCGCCCTGGCAGCGCACCGCCAAGGACGGCGGCGGCGACTCCGAGGCCATGGCCACGGCGCGGATCGCGACCGAGGACGTGCCCACCGCGGCTGCCGAACCCGCCGCGGCCGAGAACGACTACCCGGTGACCGGGTCGGCGGCGCCCCGGCTCTTCGGCGGCGAAGCCCCGTCGCCGGCGGCTGAGGTGCCGCCCGCGGGCCGCACCCGGCCGACGCCGAGCGCGCTGCGCCGCCCCGGCCGGGGCCCGCGGCGGGCGAGCCTGCAGATCAAGCGGTTCGATCCGTGGTCGGTGCTGAAGCTGGCGCTGGTCCTCGGGGTCGCGATGTTCTTCGTCTGGCTCGTCGCGGTCGGCGTGCTCTACACGGTGCTCGACGGCATGGGCGTGTGGGACAAGCTGAACGGCACGTACTCGTCCCTGGTCGGCGGCGAGGGCGCGAACGCGTCCGCGGAACCGCTGATCAGCGCCGGGCGCGTGTTCGGCATCGCGGCCATTCTCGGGGCGATCAACATCGTGCTGGTGTCCGCGCTGGCCACGGTGAGCGCGTTCATCTACAACGTGTCGGCCGACCTCGCGGGCGGCCTGGAGGTCACGCTCTCGGAGCGAGAGTAACCCGGTTGCAAGGGCGGATGAGGGGTCCGGTAGAGTTCTCCTCGTTCGACGGGCCCATAGCTCAGGCGGTTAGAGCGCTTCGCTGATAACGAAGAGGTCCCAGGTTCAAGTCCTGGTGGGCCCACCCAGGTCAAAGGCCGGTTCGCAGCAATGCGAACCGGCCTTTTTCGTGACCGAGTGACTAACTGAGTGACTGTCACTCCGCGGCGGCGGGGAAAATCGCGTCCATCGCCTTCGCGCCGTGCTGGATGACTGGTCGCAACTGGTGGCGGTAGACCAGCTCAGTCACCTTGGTGTCCGAGTGGCCGACAAGGCGCGAAATGTCCTCGATGCTCAGACCACTATCGGACAGCAGCGAGACGAAGCTGTGACGCAACTCGCGAGGTGTCCAGTCCTCCGGGTTCAGGCCCGCACGCTTGAGGACTCGCCGGAATCCTCGCCGCACGTTGGCTGCGTCCAGCTCTGTCCCGACGTCCGAGGCGAAGACGATCCCGTGTTCCTTCCAGCGATCGCGAGCGATCCGCCGTTGTAGGTCCTGGCGACGTTTCTGGCGTTCCAGCGCGTCGATCGCTCGCCCCGGCAGAGCGAGCGACCGGCGGGATTTGGCGGTCTTCGTGTCACCGCCGACGCGCACCGATCGCCACACGTTGATGTGTGGGGGAACTGGCGGTTCAGCGAGAGGCTTACCTGCCAGGTCCACCTCCGGCCAGTGAAGCGGGCGCGCCTCTTCGGTTCGTGCACCGGTGAGCAGGGAGACCACCGTGTATTCGCCGTAGGTTGACCGCTCCTCTTCTGCCGCGTTGAGAACTGCCTCAGCTTGCACGTAGGTCAGAGACTTAGACTTCCGTCCCTCGCGCCCGACTGGCAGATCATCACAGAGCAGCACGACATTGCGGATTCCTTTGTTTCGCTTCGCGGCGCGGTGGATCGCGCGGCGCACTATCGCACGGAGATCCCCAAGCGTGCGCGTAGCGAGGATCTCTGCCTTCTCCTCTAAGAATGCGTCAATATCGTCTGGCGTAAGCTCGTTCCGGTTCTTCGGATCGACCAGGAGGCGCGCGCCAAGCGATGGGATAACATGCGTTTCAGCGAGGTTGGTCAGCTTGTCCACTGTTGCCGGGCTCCTGCCGTTCAGGCCGTGCCGTAGCCAGTCCCTTACCGCCGCCTCTACCGTCGGTCCGCTGCTAGCGGCCGCAGTGCCTTCCTTCATGCGCTCGATGAGGTCATCGAGCGCAGCTTTCGCCTCAGTCTTGGTTTTGCCGCTGCTCTTGCGGACAATCCGCTTCCCATTCGGCTTGTACCCGACTGTCAGCTCAGCAATCCAGCGTTGCCGACTTTCGGACCAGTAAAGGCCGCCATCCCCTCGACTACGCCGCGCGGTCATAGCCGACCACCTCCGCTTCCTCGATGAGCTGTTCTACGTACTGCTGGATTGCTTTTGCTGGGATAAGTCGCGCCCGGCCTTGCTTCACCGAGAGAAGGCGTCCGGCGCGCATTTGCTCGTAGACGACCGATCGGCTCATCGAGAGCAGCTGCATTGCTTCCGGAATGGTGTACAGGTGCCGTGCTGGAACTGGCAGAGGCGAAACGTTGGCGTCCATCGGGTGCCTTTCGCGTCGTGAAGAGTGCGGTGGCAGTGGTGGAGCACGATGAACACGGGATCTCCCTGGTTTTGGACTGCGGAGGAACCGCTACCGCGGCTGGCTGGGGTTGTCCGCTACATCCGCTACAAGCGCTACTTGCCTGGTCAGAGGCGTAGCGGCGACGCGGGTTGTAGCGCTCGTGTCCGCTACAACGGTTCGGCTGCTGGCGAGCTGCTGCTAGCGGCTGTAGCGCTCGTGTCCGCTACAGACCGCGCCGCCGCTACGCCCGTGACCTGCGCTGTAGCGCTTGTAGCGGATGTAGCGGGGGCGGGCAGGTAGCGGCTCCAGGCATCAGCGAGCCCACCTTCTCCGTCGATGTGGTATCCCTTGGGCACCTTGCCACCGGGCATTCGAACGTTCTTCGACTTCACGCCATACGGCTCGAGTTCCTTGGCCAGGCGGCGGGAATCGAGGGTTTTGCCGTGCCCGTCGAGGTCTCCCCACGGTGCTTCGTCCAGCTGGCAAAGCGCGGTCACAATTTCCGCTGACGGCAGTTCTCGCACGCCACGGGCCGCGAAGAGATCGCGCAGGTCGGAGAGCAGGCGGATGCGCAGGCCGCCACCTTTGCGGTCGACGCTGGCTGCGGCAACGAAATGTGAGCAGGCAGCGCGTGCGGTGGCAGGCCAGTGGTCACCGGCAGCATCAGCGATCGCAATGAGAGGCCGCCAGATCTCCGCCGACCGGTCCCGCACACCGTCGGGCATCTCTGGTCGGCCACGGCTGATTTTGTCTGTGACGCTGCCGATCCAGGTTTCGAGCTGTTCGCGCAGCGGGGTGGCCTCGGCTTCTACGTCCTCCTCCCAGAATTCTTCGACCTCCTCATCCTCGCGGCGGCGCTGCATGTGGATCGTGATCGCGCGGGTGGTGATGGTGTCGGGCATGTTTCCGGCAATGCCGGCAAGCGCAGCGGGCGCGTACACCGGGAACCGTTGGACCTTCATCGCACGGGCATCGCCGACGCATCGGGCGATCGTGGCTGAGCGCTTGTATCCAGCGTTGAGCAGACCGCGAAGGTCTTCGTTGTTGCCGCCGTTCTTCGGGTTGAAGATCGTGTCCACCTCATCGAACAGGATGGTGATCGGGCCGTCATTGACCATGCGGAACAGCGCGGCCGTGGTCGCGGAGATCGTCATTTCCGGTGCGCGCACGAGGTGCTGTGCGACTTCGAGGACGCGGGTCTTGCCGCTGCCAGGTTCGACGCTGGACAGGATCAGCCGCGGCGTGACATAGAAGTGGTCCGCGGCGTGAGTGTGGGCGTACCAGAGCGCCAGCATCGGCGCGCAGTGCTCGGATGGGAAGGCGTTAAACCGTAGGATGAAGTCCCGCACTCGATCCAGAACCTCGTGCCCAGGCAACACCGTTGCGTTGGCAGCGCGCCAAATGTTCTGACAGTTCTCCGAACAGAAGTCGTCCGACGGCGACCCGTCCAGCGAACGGCCGCACTGACAGCACGAGCCGCCACCGTCGGCAGCGCCGGGAGCACCGATCGCCGCGTCGATCGCGGACACGGTGCTGTCCACTGTGGTCATTAGGCTGCCTTTCCTTGTGTCGTCCAGGCGTCGACCCGCGCCCAGGACGCGGCGGCGGTGGCGCGGATCTGCTGCGGGGTGAGGGCGGGGCGGGTGAAGGTCGCGCGGCGGCGGGCGAGTTCGGCGTAGGTCGGGGTGGCGGCGTTGGCGCGCCAGTTCCCGGCGGCGGAGACGGCGTTGGAGGTCTGGCGGGTGGTGCGGCGGCGGTCCCACTCGACCCATTCGGCGAGGAGTTCGGCGACGTGCGGGCTGGTGGTCAGTTGGCGCCAGGCGGCGGCGTCGGCGACGAGGGCGCGGTAGTCGGCGAACGGGATGGTGACCGGCGGGCGGGCCGGTCCGTGGGCCGGGCCGCGGGTGGCGTGGGTGGTCAAGGTGCACCTCTTGGGTCGTGACTCTGCGTGCCTGTTTTTGGGTGCGTTCGGCCAGGGCTAGGGCCGGGCGGTGTCGGCGGCTAGCCGGGGTTTGCGGGTGTTTCCGCTGGTCGGCGCGGGGGCGGTCTAGGCCGCTAGAGTCCTGGTCAGAATGGTTGCGGGTGTCTAGGGGCGGGGTCTAGGTCTAGAGGGGCTCGGATCTAGAGCGCGGCCCGCCCCTAGCCACTCCGTTCGGTTACTGTCCGTTGTTCTTGGCGTCGGTGAGGGCGTCGCGGGTGTAGCCGTTGCGGTTGGCTCCCTTGCCCGTCTCGGGGTCGGTGGCCCACACCTGTTTCGGTTTGACGCCCTTGGGCTTGAGCGCGGTGGCGAGGTTCTGCGCGGTCCAGCCGCCGTACTGGCTGGGCCGGAGGTCGGCCAGGCGGCCGACGATGACGTCGGACCACAGCTTGTCCTCGCCGCGCTGGAACACCGCGAGGGTGTCGGCGAGCGGGTCGAGGCGGGCGGCTTCGACGTCGACCTCTTCCCCGGCGGCGTAGCCGGTGATGTTGCCGATCGCTTCGCGGCGGGCGCGGGCTCCGGCGATGATTTTCTTGGTGTCGGTGGCGTCTTTGTAGACCGACTTCACGATCTTGGCGTCGTCGCCTTCACCGGCGAGGTAGCCGATGCCGAGGTCGGTGCGGGCGAACATCGTTGCCCGGACGCCGTTCTTGTACTGCGAGGTTCCGAGGACCATGTCGTTTTCGGTCTGTCCCTGGACTTTCAGGCAGTAGCGCAGGATGGCGTTGGCGGAAATCCCGGTGGGCAGCGACTTCGCGTCCGGGCGCTGGGTGGCCAGGATGGTGATGATGCCCAAGGCGGGGCCGCGCTTGACCAGGTCGGTGCAGATGGACTCCAGTTCCTCGCCGTATTCCTTGTGCTCGAACCAGACCTGGCACTCGTCCACCGCCACGACGATCGGCGCGAGCCGCAAGTCTTTGCGGGCGGCCAGTTCCGGGGTGACCTTGTTGTCCGGGCACACCGACTCCGGCAGGTTGCGG
>NZ_ASXG01000113.1 GCF_000411975.1 Amycolatopsis orientalis DSM 43388 | reverse complement strand
CGTGCGGAGGGGCAGTGTGCACGGCCCCCAGGCCGGGCGCACTGCCCCTCCGCACGCCGACTTAAAGGCGATCCCGCCGCGGCGGCGGAGCCGACGCAATCAAACACAGCGATCCCGCCCGCGACGACGGAGTCGGCGCCATCAAACACAGCGCCATGTCACAGCGACCCGATCAGCCGTTCCACTCGCTCGTCCACCGACCGGAACGGGTCCTTGCACAGCACGGTCCGCTGTGCCTGGTCGTTCAGCTTGAGGTGCACCCAGTCGACGGTGAAGTCCCGCCCGGCTGCTTGGGCCGCCGCGATGAAGTCGCCGCGCAGTTTGGCGCGGGTCGTCTGCGGCGGGGTGTCCTTGGCGGCCTCGATCTCGCCGTCGTCGGTGACGCGGCGGACCAGTCCCTTGCGCTGCAGCAGGTCGAAGATGCCGCGCCCGCGGCGAATGTCGTGGTAGGCCAGGTCGAGCTGCGCCACGCGCGGGCTGGAGAGGTCCAGGTCGTGCTTGGCCCGGTACCGCTCGACCAGGCGGTGTTTGATCGCCCAGTCGATTTCGGTGTCGATCTTGCTGAAGTCCTGCTGCTCGACCGCCTCGAGCGCGCGGCCCCAGAGCTCGACGACCCGCTCGTTGGCGGGCGTGGACCCGTTCTCTTTGAGGTGCTGGACCGCCCTGGCGTGGTACTCCCGCTGGATGTCCAGCGCGGAGGCCTCGCGGCCGCCGGCGAGGCGGACCTGGCGGCGTCCGGTGAGGTCGTGGCTGATCTCCCGGATCGCGCGGATCGGGTTGTCGAGGGTGAAGTCGCGGAACTGGACCCCGGCCTCGATCATCTCCAGCACGAGGTTCGCCGACCCGATCTTCAGCATCGTGGTGGGCTCGGCCATGTTGGAGTCTCCGACGATGACGTGCAGGCGCCGGTAACGCTCGGCGTCGGCGTGCGGCTCGTCGCGCGTGTTGATGATCGGCCGGGACCGGGTGGTGGCGCTGGAGACGCCTTCCCAGATGTGCTCGGCGCGCTGGGACAGGCAGTACACCGCGCCGCGCGGGGTCTGCAGGACCTTGCCCGCGCCGCAGATGAGCTGGCGGGTGACGAGGAAGGGCAGCAGCACGTCGGCGATCCGGGAGAATTCCCCGGCCCGGGTCACCAGGTAGTTCTCGTGGCAGCCGTAGGAGTTGCCCGCCGAGTCGGTGTTGTTCTTGAACAGGAAGATGTCGCCGCCGATGCCCTCGTCGGCGAGCCTGCGCTCGGCGTCCACGAGGAGGTCCTCGAGGATCCGCTCGCCTGCCTTGTCGTGCGTGACGAGCTGGGTCAGGTCGTCGCATTCGGCCGTCGCGTACTCCGGGTGCGAGCCCACGTCGAGGTAGAGCCGGGAGCCGTTGGACAGGAACACGTTGGACGAGCGTCCCCACGAGACGACCCGCCGGAAGAGATAGCGCGCGACCTCGTCGGGCGAGAGCCTGCGCTGGCCGTGAAAGGTGCACGTGACCCCGAACTCGGTCTCGATGCCAAAGATCCGCCGCTGCATCCCACCAGAGTAGGCGCTGGACCCCCGGGGAAGGTGCGCCGTTCGGGCGGCGACACGCGGTCGGTACGTTGCAAGTGGTGACATTGCGGCGGAAACCGGTCTCGGGACCGGTGGCGATCCGGCGCGGCCAGCGGAGGTGGACGGCAGTGTTCCAGCAGGTCGGCCGGGCGTTCCGGCAGGTAGGGCGGCGCGACCGGGCCCTGATGCGGCACAGCGCGGCGCTGCCGCGCACCCGGGCCGACGACGTGGTGACCGCGTTGTCCCGGAGTGCGGACAAATCGCGGCTCTGGTGGGGCGTGGCGGCCGTGCTGGCGGTCCGGAAGGGCCCGGCGCGGCGGGGCGCGCTGCGCGGGATCGCCGCCATCGCCGGGGCGAGCGCCGCGGCGAACCTGGTCGCGAAGCCGTTGTTCCCGCGCCGCCGTCCGGCCGAGGAGGAGGTTCCCGCGCACCGGCAGCTGCGGAAGCGGCCGACGTCGTCGTCGTTCCCGTCCGGGCATTCGGCTTCGGCCGCCGCGTTCGCGGCCGCGGTCGCGATGGAGTCGCCGCGGGCCGGGCTGGCGATCGTCCCGCTCGCCGGGGCGGTCGCGTACTCGCGGGTGCACACCGGCGTGCACTGGCCGAGCGACGTCGCCGCCGGGCTGGCGATCGGGACCGGGGTCGCGGTGCTGACCCGGCATTGGTGGCCGCTGCACCCGGACGTGCGCGCCCGCACCGCGCACGCGGCGGAAGCGCCCGAGATGCGCGACGGCGAGGACATGCTGGCGCTGGTCAACCCGCATTCGGGCGTCAACGGCCAGGACCCGACCGAGGACGTCCGCTACGCGTGGCCGAAGGCGTCGCTGATCTACCCGGACCCGTCGCGGGATCTGCGCGAGCAGCTCGCCGACGAGATCGAAGCGCACGGTTCGGTCCGCGCGCTCGGCGTGGCGGGCGGGGACGGCACGGTCGCGGCCGTGGCGTCGGTCGCGGCCGAACGCGGGCTGCCGCTCGCGCTCATCCCGGCCGGGACGCTCAACCATTTCGCCCGCGACATCGGGGTCCGCTCCATGCCGGACGCGGACGAGGCGACCGAGGGCGGCCACGCGGTCGGCGTCGACCTGGCCGAGGTGGAGATCGACGGCTCCGGCGAGCCCGAGCACCGCTGGTTCGTCAACACCGCCAGCCTCGGCGGGTACCCGGAGATGGTGCGGCTGCGGGAAAAGCTGCAAAGCCGGTTCCCGAAGTGGCCGTCCGCGGCGATCGCGCTCGTGCGCGCGCTGCGGCGGGCGAAACCGCTGCGGGTGCGGCTGAACGGGAAGCCGACGCAGGTGTGGCTGATCTTCGTCGGCAACGGCACGTACGCGCCGAAGGGGTTCGCGCCGTCGCGGCGCCCGGCGCTCGACACCGGCCTGCTCGACGTCCGCTACGTGCGGGCCGACGTGCGCTGGTCGCGGACCCGGTTCGTGCTCGCGAGCCTGACCAACAGCCTGCACGCCAGCCACGTCTACCGGCAGCGGGACCTGCCGGAATTGCACGTTCGGCTGCTCGACGGGAACCGCCGGGTGGCCACCGACGGCGAGGTCGGCCCGCTCGGGCGGGAGTTCCGGTTCCGGTCGCGGCCGAGCGCGCTGACCGTCTACCGGAACCCGGACCGCGGCTCCTGACCGCGTCGTGCCCTAAGGTCCCTCGACGAGCGCCCGGCCGGGCATCGAGGTCTTCGCCACGCGACGCCCGGTCCTTCCGGCCCTGACCTGCACGATTACCGTCAGCTCGCCTCCCCTGCGACAGTGCTTGATCATTTCTTTACCGTTTCTCAACGAATCCACAGCGAGCCCTCCCTAGCGTGATCTTCGAGGTGCGGACTGCCCTGTCCGCACCAGTTCACGGCAGGGGTCTTTTCAGTGCGTCTTTGTTCCCGCGGTCACCGCTGCCCGTCTCCGGCAGGCCGCGGATGACCGGGCTGTTCCCGCGGGCGGTCGACCCGGTCCTGCCGCCGTCGGTCACCACCCAGGCCAGGGACATCGGGCCGCTCGAATCCCCGCTGCTGTGGCTCGCGTTCGCCGGGGCCGCCGCGGCGGTGCTGGCCGTGACCATCGCGCTCGCGCACCGCCGCCGCGTGCGCCGCTGGGGCATCAGCGGTTCGATCGCGCTGTTCCTGATCGCCGCGGTCACCGCGGTCAACAGCTACGTCGGCTACGTCCGCACGCCCAGCGACCTCGGCAGGCTGCTGCAGCGCGGGGGCGGCGCGATGAACGTGGCGGGCACCCTGCTGCGCAGCGGCACCGACGACCCGGACGACAGCGCCGACCCCAGTTCTCCGGACAGCTCCACCGGCGGGAGCAGCGGCAGTTCCCCGTCCGCCGCCCACCCCGCGGCTCCGGCCAGTTCCGCCAGCAGCACCGAGGTGCTGAACGTGCCCGATCCGGCGCACGGCGTGTCGAACGGCGAGAACTACGTGATCCTCCCGGCCGGCTACCACGACCCGGCGAACGCGGCCAAGCGCTACCCGGTCGTCTACCTCATCCACGGCTACCCCTACGGCGGGCCGCGCGACTGGCTCACCTCCGGCTCCGCGCCGCAGACGCTGAAAAGCCTCGAGGACGCGCACGTGATCCAGCCGATGATCGTCGTGAGCGTCGACCTCACCGCCAACCGGCCGAGCACCGACTGGGAATGCCTGAACGTCCCGGGCGGGCCGCAGCTGGAGACGTACCTCGCCAGCAGCATCGTGCCATCGGTCGACCAGCACTACCGCACCCTGCCCGACCGCGGCCACCGCGCGCTCGGCGGCATGTCCGGCGGCGGCTTCGGCGCGCTGAACATCGGGCTGCACCACCTCGACGAATTCGGCACGCTGCTGATCTCGCTGCCGTACGACGACCTGAACGACTCGGTCGGCGTCCTGGGCGGCAACCAGGCGGCGATCGCGGCGAACACCCCGCGCCGCTACATCCCGACGATGCCGTTCCCGCAGAAGATCGCCGTGATGCTCACCGTCGGCACCGGCGCGCCGACCGACGTCGCGACCGCGCACCGCATCGCCGCGTCTCTGGAACGCCGAGGCCAGGAGGTCGTGGTGCACGCCGAACGCGGGTTCAACCACACCTGGCACACCGCCCGCGCGACGCTCCCCTACATGCTCGCCTTCGCCGATCAGAACTTCCGCACCGCGCCCGCGGTCTCCTGAGCGGAACGTCCGGAGAAAATGTCTCCGGGCCCTGTCCATCCGGGCGGGCGCCGTTCGTGGTGAGGGCAGTGCGGCACTCCGGCCGCGCTGTCCGACGAAGGAGCCTGACCATGAAGTACCTGCTGCTGATCCACGCCTCCGCGGCCACCGAGCAGGGCGGGGCCGCCGGCTGCGAGCCCGCGGACTGGATGGCCTACGACAAGGAAGTCCGCGACGCGGGGGTGTACGTCCACGGAGAGTCGCTCGCCGATCTCGTGACCGCGACCAAGGTGAGCGTCGGCGCGGACGGCGAACGCTCGATCACCACCGACGGCCCGTTCGCCGAGACCCGCGAGCTGCTCGGCGGGTTCTACGTGCTGGACGTCCCGGATCTCGACGCGGCACTCGACTGGGCGGCCCGCTGCCCCGGCGCCCGCGACGGTTCGATCGTGGTCCGCCCGATCGCCGAGTTCAGTGCCTGACGCGCGAGAGTCCGTGGCGGCCGTGTTCCGCGAGGAGCACGGCCGCCTGCTCGGCGCGCTCGTCCGCCGGTTCGGCGACCTCGACCTGGCCGAGGAGGTCGCCGCCGAAGCGGTGGAAGCCGCCCTGATGCGCTGGCCGATCGACGGCGTCCCGCCCAAACCCGGCGCGTGGCTGATGACGACCGCGCGCCGCAAGGCCGTCGACCGGCTTCGCCGGGACCAGGCGTACGCGGCGAAACTGGCGGTCCTGCAAGCCGAATCCGACCGCACCGACCCTCCCCCGCCGCCCGGGGCCGACGGCGACCTGCCCGACGACCGGCTCCAGCTGTTCTTCACCTGCGCCCATCCTGCGCTGGCCGCCGAAGACCGCCTCGCGCTCACGCTCCGCTGCCTGGCCGGCCTCACCACGCCCGAGGTGGCGCGAGCGTTCCTCGTGCCGACCGCGACGATGGCGAAACGGATCGTGCGGGCCAAGAACCGGATCCGCGACCACCGCATCCCGTTCCGCGTTCCCTCCGGCGACGAGCTGCACGCGCGGCTGCCCGGCGTGCTGCAGGTGCTGTATTCGCTGTTCACCGAGGGCTACGCGGCCAGTTCCGGCCCGGAGATCCAGCGCCCGGACCTGGCCGAGGAGGCCATCCGGCTGGCCCGGATCCTGCACCGCCTGCTGCCGGACGAACGCGAAGTCACCGGCCTGCTGGCGCTGCTGTTGCTGGTCCACGCCCGGCGGGCGGCGCGCACCGGTCCGGCCGGCGAGTTCGTCCTGCTGGAAGACCAGGACCGGACCGCCTGGGACGCGACCCTGATCGACGAGGGCAATGCGCTCGTGCCGATCGCGCTCACCGGCGGACCGCCCGGGCCGTACGGGGTGCAGTCGGCGATCGCCGCGCTCCACGCCGAAGCACCGGACGTCGCCCGCACCGACTGGCCGCAGATCGTCGCGCTGTACGACATCCTGCTGACGCTCACGCCGACCCCGGTGGTCGCGCTCAACCGCGCGGCCGCGGTCGCGATGCGCGACGGCCCCGAAGCCGGACTGAAACTCCTGGACGGTCTGGCCGGCGAACCGCGGCTGCAGGGCTACCACCCGTATGCCGCGGCTCGCGGAGACCTGCTGCACCGCCTCGGCCGCGACGAGGAAGCAGCGGCCGCGTATCAGGAAGCGTTGGCCTGCGCGGGAACCGAGCCGGAGCGCGCGCATCTGCGGCAGCGGCTGGAGTCGCTCTAGCTCGGCGCGCACCGGCTGAGCACGGGGTCGACGAGCCGCGTCACCGGTCCGGACAGCGTCTGCCCGTGCCGCCGGAACAACTCGTCACGGGAATCGAAGCGGCCCAGATCCGCCAGGACGGTCGCGGACAGGTCGCACGCTCCGCCGGTTCCGCAGGTGACGCCGTCCCAGTCGATCGCCGTGCGGGACACCGCGTCGAACAGCGTTTCCCCGCCGTCATTCGAGAATCCCGGACCCGCCGCCAGCTCGGGCAAAAGCCCGAACAACTCCCCGACCGGCACCCAGGCATCGTCGACCCGGAACTCCGGCCACGCCACCAGCACCCGCGACGGCACCAGGAACTTCGCCCGGGGAAACCGCGGATACCAGAACCGGCCATCCACGAGCAGACCCCGCACCCGGGTCGGAACCCCTTGCGCCCGCGCGACTCCCTCCAGGATCGCCAGCCGCTGACTGCACGAACCCCGGCCGCGGCGCAGCGTCCGGGAGATCGGCTGCCGCTCCCGCACCGCATACCCCGGCCGCACTGCCCCGGCGATCACCAGGTGTGCCGCCCGCAACCCGGCAAGCCGGTCCTCCGAAGACGTCGCCCGCGCCAACGACCGCACGGATGGGTCGCGCCAGTCGAGAATCGCCGTCGGTGCCACGCCGCCCGCGGCGGAACCGTCCCCGGCGACCCGACGACGCCACCACGGGGTCACCAGCACACACGTCACCCCGGGAGTATCACCGAAAAGCCGACTGTGGGCCGCCGGTTTTCACCGACGGCCCACAGCGAGGTTTTCTGGCCGGAGCACCGAGAACGGATCCGGCACAGCCTGAGCGGTCGACCGCACCCGAGGCCTACCGAGACACCTGGGTGCTCACGTCATTCCTTCTCGGCGGAACCCTCGCCCTTGTCGGAACCGTTGTCCGAGCCCTTGTCGGCGTCCTTGCCCAAACCGCCCTCGCCGGAGCTGTCCGACTGCTCGGCAGGCTCCTCCTTCGCCGGCAGCAACGCCTCCAGCGCCGCCCCCGACAACCGCCGGAACGCCCGCCGCGGCCGCGCCCGGTCCAGCACCGCGACCTCGAGCTTGATCTCCGTCTCGGCCGCCGCGCCATTGCCGTTCGGCGTCGCGGTCGCCCGCAACCCCTCGATCGCCGACGCCAGCGCCGTCCGCAGATCGTGCTCCGGATCCACGACGTCCTTCAGCTTCGCGCTGATCGTGTCCGTCTGGCCGCCCATCACCACGAACGGCGACTCGTCGAAAATCCCGCCGTCGAACGTCAACCGGTACAGCTGGTCCTCGGCCGCGGTCGCCCCGACCTCCGCCAGGCAGACCTCCACCTCGAACGGCTTCAGCTGCTCGGTGAAAATGCTGCCCAGCGTCGCCGCGTAAGCGTTGGCCAGCGCCCGCGCGCTCACATCCCGCCGGTCGTACTGGTAGCCCTTCAGATCCGCGTGCCGGATCCCCGCCACCCGCAGATTCTCGAACTCCGAGAACCGGCCCACCGCGGCGAACCCGATCCGGTCATAGATCTCCGCGACCTTGTGCAAAGTCGCCGAAGTGTTCTCCGCGACGAACAGCACCCCGCCGGAATACTTCAGCACCACCACGCTCCGGCCCCGCGCGATCCCCTTGCGCGCCAGCTCGGAACGCTCCCGCATCAACTGCTCGGGAGAGGCATACAACGGCATCGTCACGGTGTCGGCTCCACGTTCTCCGAAAACTCGGCAATCATTGATTCAGCGGACATCGGCGGCCTCAGACCGGCCGGTGGTGATTGCGCTCCGCGCGCCCGGCCACCACCGCCTCGGCCACCGCGCCCGTCTGCTCCGCGGGAAGCACCACCGCGCCGTCCTCCGCGGTGATGGTGATGACGTTCGGGAAAATCCGCCGCACCAGATCCGGCCCGCCGCTCGCGGTGTCGTCGTCCGCCGCGTCGTACAACGCCTCCAGCGCCGTCCGCACCGCCGCGTCCACATCCGCGTCCGGGTCGTAGAGCTTCTTCAGCGACGACTTCGCGAACAGCGAACCCGAACCGACGCTGGCGTACCCGGCGTGCTCCTCATACCGCCCGCCCGCCGCGTCGTACGACACGATCCGGCCCGCGTGCTTCGCGTCCTCGGCCTCCAGGTCGTACCCGACGAACAACGGCACGACCGCCAGGCCCGCCATCGCCATCTCCAGGTTGGCCTTCACCATCCCGGCCAGCTTGTTCGTCTTGCCGTCCAGCGAAAGCGAAACGCCCTCGATCTTCTCGTAATGCGCCAGCTCCACCGCGTACAACCGGACCATCTCCACGGCCAGCCCCGCGGTCCCCGCGATGCCCACCGCCGAGTACTCGTCCGTGACGTGCACCTTCTCGATGTCCCGGCTCGCGATCAGGTTCCCCGACGTCGCCCGCCGGTCGCCGGCGATCAGCACCCCGCCGGCGAACGCGACCGCCACGATCGTCGTGCCGTGCGGCGCGTCCAGCTCAGCCGCGCCCGCCGGCACCCGCCGCGCGGGCAGCAGCTCCGGCGCGGTCGCGCGCACGAAATCCGCGAACGACGACATCGCCGGCGAAAAATAGGCCGACGGCAGTCCGGGCCCGGAAAAACCCGCCCCAGAGGAGGTGTTGTCCATACGTGCTCTCGGTTCCCATCTCATCCCGTGCCCGGCAACGCCGGGGACAAGCTGCCCCCGGCGCCACCGCGCGAAACCTCCGGCCCAGCGCGCCCGCCGCCCCGCCCCGCACCCGGGGCGGCCGCGACGGGCAGGCGGCTACTCGCCGCCCTTCTGCACGTAAGCGCGGACGAAGTCCTCGGCGTTCTCTTCCAGCACGTCGTCGATCTCGTCGAGGATCGTGTCCACGTCCTCGCCGAGCTTCTCCCGCCGCTCCTGGCCCGCCGCACCGGCGCCGTCGAACTCCTCGTCGGAGTCGCCGCCGCCGTGCTTCTCGATCTTCTCCTGCGCCATCTCGCCTCCCGGTCTGGCCGATGTTCCCTAGCCTACCCAGCGGTACCGACGAAAAGGGCCTTCCCTCGGCCCGAAACGCCGGGATCGCGCTAGTCCGAACCGGTGATCGCCTCCACCAGCTCCTCCGCCGTCGCCGCCGCGTCCAGCAGCTTCCCGACGTGCGCCTTCGTCCCCCGCAGCGGCTCCAGCGTCGGGATCCGCACCAGCGACTCCCGGCCCACGTCGAAAATCACCGAATCCCACGACGCCGCCGCGATCGACGACGCGTACTTCTCCAGCGCCCGGCCCCGGAAGTAGGCGCGCGTGTCCGACGGCGGATTCGTGATCGCCGCCTGCACCTCCTCCTCGGTGACCAGCCGCTTCATCGACCCCCGCGTCACCAGCCGGTTGTACAGGCCCTTGCCCAGCCGCACGTCCGAATACTGCAGGTCCACCAGCCGCAGCCGCGGCGCGCCCCAGGCCAGCTGGTCCCGCTCCCGGTAGCCCTCCAGCAGCCGCAGCTTCGCCGGCCAGTCCAGCCGGTCCGCGCACTCCTGCGGATCCCTCGCCAGCGCGTCCAGCACCTCGCCCCACACCCGCAGCACTTCCTTCGACGCCTCGTCCGCGCCGGTGCGCTCGAGGTTCGCCGCCGCCAGCTCGTGATAGGCGAACTGCAGGTCCAGGCCGGTGAACTTCTTCCCGTTCGCGAGCTCGACCTTCGTCTTCAGCGTCGGGTCGTGGCTGATCTTGTGCACCGCCCGCACCGGCTCGTCCAGCTTCAGGTCGTCGAACCGCACGCCGGCCTCGATCAGGTCCAGCACCAGCGCCGTCGTCCCGACCTTCAGGTACGTCGAGTACTCCGACAAGTTCGCGTCCCCGATGATCACGTGCAGCCGCCGGTACTTGTCCGCGTCCGCGTGCGGCTCGTCGCGCGTGTTGATGATCCCGCGCTTGAGCGTGGTCTCCAGCCCGACCTCGACCTCGATGTAGTCCGAGCGCTGCGAAAGCTGGAAACCCGCCTCCTCGCTCTGCTGCCCGATCCCCACCCGGCCGGAACCGCAGATCACCTGCCGCGACGCGAAGAACGGCGTCAGCCCGCCGATCACCGCGGTGAACGGCGTCGACCGCTGCATCAGGTAGTTCTCGTGCGTGCCGTAGCTCGCGCCCTTGCCGTCCACGTTGTTCTTGTACAGCTGCAACGGCGGCTGCCCCGGCACGGTGGCCGCCTTGAGCGCGGCCTCCTCCATCACCCGCTCGCCCGCTTTGTCCCAGATCACCGCGTCCCGCGCGTTCGTGACCTCCGGCGCGGAGTACTCCGGATGCGCGTGGTCCACGTACAACCGGGCGCCGTTGGTGAGGATGACGTTCGCCGCGCCGAGGTCCTCAACGTCCGGGTCGTGCCCCGGCCCGCCCGGCCCGGTCAGGTCGAACCCGCGCGCGTCGCGCAACGGCGACTCCACCTCGTAGTCCCAGCGCGCCCGGCGCGCCCTCGGGATGTCCGCAGCCGCGGCGTAGGCCAGCACCACCTGAGTCGAGGTGAGCACCGGGTTCGCCGTGGCGTCCCCGGGCACGGCGATGCCGTACTCGACTTCGGTTCCCATGATCCGACGCATGCCACCACCCTACGGGTTCGGCGCGTGCGACGATGCCCCCATGCCAGGCAGTGACGAACTCGTTGCCCTCTATGACGACGCGGGCAACGCGGTAGGCGAGACGCTGCGCTCCCGGGTGCGGGCGGAAGGGCTCTGGCACGCCGCCGGCGTCGTTCTCGTCCGATCGGGCGACGGACGGTCGGTCTACGTGCACCTCCGCACCGCGGACAAGGACATCTTCCCCTCCACCTGGGACTGCTGGGCGGGCGGAGTCGTCGCCGCGGGCGAAACCCCCGCCGACTGCGCGCGCCGCGAACTCGCCGAAGAACTCGGCGTCCACGGAGTGGAACCGGAACCGCTGTTCACCAAGATCTACGACGACGGCGCGATCCGCTGCCACAACTTCGCCTTCGAAGTCCGCTGGGACGGCCCGGTCCGGCTCCAGGCCGAGGAAATCGTCGAAGGACGCTGGATTCCGCTCGAGGAACTCCGCGCCTGGGTCTTCGCCGCCGAACCCGAGCCGCCGTTCATCCCCGACGGCCGCGCGGGGGTACAGGAGTGGTTCCGCCGGTATTGGATGGCGCCGGCTCCGCCGTCGCGGCGGGATCGCCGTTAAGCCGACCGTCGGCCCAGGCCGCAAGCTGGCGGCCAGCAACCGCTACGGCTGAGCGGTCAGTTTCGCCGCGATTTTGGGCAGCAGCCGCTTCGCCGCGTCCTGCGCTCGCGCCGGGGTGCTCGCCGCCACGCTCAACGCCGACACGAGATTCCCCTTCGCCACCAACACCGCGCACGTCGAGCCCTCGCACCACGCCCGCTGCACGGTGATCCCCGGCTGCGGCGGCAACGGCACCTCGGCCCCCGCGCAGCGCGTGCCCGCCACGACGTCCTCGCCGGAGCGGTCCGGATAGCTGGTGACCTCGTGCGTCAACGCCGAACCGCTCGGATAAACCCAGCTCACCGACTTGCGCTCGCCCGCGGCCAACCCGCTCAGGCATCCGGAAACGCGGCCCGGCCCCGGCGCCACGCCCTCCTCGGCAACGTCCGAATCGGACAGCAGCGCCGCCTCCGCGCGCCGCGGATCCGGTGCCGGCGAAGAAGAAACCGCCGGCGGATCGACCGCCCGCGACACCGGCGGAGCCGCCTGAGCGCTCGTGCCCGGCACCGGAGCCGGATCGTCGTAGTAGGTCTCGAGATTGTTGGGCCGATTGCCGCATCCGGCGAGCCCGGCCAGCGCGCCCAGCCCGACCAGCACCGCGACTGCTGGCACCTGCCGACGACGCACGTTGCCCCTCCGCGCTCACTGTTGCCCGTCCGCCCCGGGCCATGCTGGGCCCCGAGGGTAATGCAATCGCTCAGCTCCACCCGAGGTGGGATCGAAGCGTCCAGTACTCCCGCGCGTCCTGCGCGAGTTCTCCCAGCGCAGCGCGGTCTGCGTCGCTCAACCGCACCTGGGTGGCGGCGAGGTTCGCGGCCAGCTGCGCCGGGCTCGACGGACCCAGCACCGCCACTGGAGCCCACTCCTGCTCGAGCACCGCGGCCACCGCGATCGCGTCCGGGCCGACGCCGTGCGCCTCGGCCATCCGCCGCAACGTCCCGGGAGCCTCCGCGACGAGCCGTCCGTTCGCGAGCGTTTCCTTGACCAGCACCCGTTTCCCGGCCGCTTTCGCTTCGGCCAGCGCCGCACCGGCCGACGGCTCGAAGACGTTCCAGGTGGACTGGACCGACCCGAACACCGGCTGCCCGGCCGATTCCAGCCCGAACGCCCGGCGCACTACGTCCGCCTGCGCGGGTCCGGACGTGGAGAAGCCGACTTCGACGCCCTCGGCGGAAAGCCCGGCCAGCGCGTCGATCAGGGGCTGATCAGTGAAAAGTGGACTGTCCACAGTGAGCGAATGCACCTGGTACAGGCGCACGTGCCCGGACAGGAGCTCCCGTGTTCGCGCCCATTGCTCGCGGAACCGCGCCAGCGTGTGTTCCTTGACTTCGTGCACCTCCGCGTCCAGCCGCCAGTCGCCGACGTAGCGGTAGCCCCATTTGCTGGAGACGGTGACGTCCTGGTGTCCGCGGTCGGCCAGCCAGCCGCCGAGGAACTCCTCCGAACGGCCGTAGGACCGCGCGACATCGACCCACCGGACTCCGGCCGCGTAAGCGGCGTCGAGCACCTCGTGCGTCGCCGCTCGCATCGACGGCACATCCCGCACTTCGGGCAATTCCCGGCCCAGGTTGATGTATGCCGGACGGCCGAGCGCGGCCAGCCCCACCGCGATGCGGTCCATCGGGATCCCCTTGTCTTGAGCGGTTTCGTGAAGTGCTCGCGCGTGTTCAGGTGAGGCGACGCAGAGCGTTTTCCAATCGCCAGCCGTATAGGTCGTTATACACTTTGTTTGTGCCGGAGGATGGCGAGCCATTGGCTGGAGTTCTGGGCTTGGCGGTGGAGTTTTTCGAGGCGGGCGGCGGGTGCGCGGACGTAGCCTTTGCCGAAGACCGGGGCGATCTGGCGGAGGCTGGCGCCTTCCTCGCGGGCGGCGAGGAGTGCCCAGTCGGACGCGTCGGCGCAGGCCGCTGAGGCGCGGCGCAGCTCTCCCAGCAGGTCGATGAGGTCGTTCGCGTTGAGCTCCCCCGCTTGGACGGCGGCGGCGGTCGTCTCCAGCCAGGCCAGGACGTCGGCTTCGGTGATCGGCGGGCGCGGACGGGTGTGGTCAGTGCTCACGCGCCGCAGTATAGGGCGTTATACACCGACGGCGAGCACAGTGACCGAAACCTGCTGGACTCCGGGCGTGGCGCGGACGTTGACTGGCCGCAGCAGTCCGTTGATCGTTTCGGAGGTTCAGTGAGGTTCGGCATCGCCGCGCGGTTCGTCGCGCTCGCCGTCGTGTGGGGCGCGAGTTTTCTGTTCATCAAGGTGGGCCTGGAGGGGCTGTCGCCAGCCCAGGTGGCACTGGCGCGGGTCGCGCTGGGCGCGTTGACGCTCGGGGCGTTCCTGGTGCTGCGCAGGCGATCGCTTCCCCGCGATCCGGCGTTGTGGGCGCATCTCGCGGTGGTTTCGCTGCTGTTCTGCGTGGGTCCGTTTCTGCTGTACTCGTGGGCCGAGCAGTATGTCGCGTCCGGGCTCGCCAGCATCTTCAATGCCACCACTCCCCTGCTGACCATGCTGTTCGCCGCGGCCGCGCTGCCCGCGGAACGGCTCACTCGGCCGAAAACCGTCGGGCTGCTGATCGGCTTCGCCGGCGTGCTCACGCTGGTCGGCGTCTGGCGCGGCTTCGATCTCAGCCACGAGGTCCTCGCCCAGCTCGCCTGCCTCGGCGCGACCACGTGCTACGGCCTGGCTTTCGTGTATCTGCGGAAGTTCGTGTCGCCGCGCAACCCGGATCCGGTCGTGGTCGCGTTCGGGCAAACCGGTTTCGCCACAGTGCTTCTCCTGGCGGCGACGCCGGTCATCGCCGCGCAGCCAGTGCACCTGAATCTCGCCGTCGTCCTGTCCATGCTGGCGCTCGGCGTCCTCGGCACCGGTGTGGCCTACACCTGGAACACCGCGATCGCCACTGCTTGGGGAGCCGCCAACGCGTCTGCTGTGACCTATCTCACTCCAGTGGTCGGGGTGCTGCTCGGAGTGCTGGTCCTCGACGAGCCGGTGCACTGGAACGAACCGGTCGGCGCATTGCTCGTCGTGCTCGGAATCCTGGCGTCGCACGGGCGGCTTTCCCGGGCGCGGCAACCAGTCCTGGAACGGGTCTGAGCGGCCCTGAGACGCACCGCGGGGCCGCCGGAGGGGAATCCGGCGGCCCCGCGGTGTTCGCGCTGGGTTACAGGTACTGACCGGTGTTCGTGGCGGTGTCGATCGCCCGCCCCGATTCCTGGTTCTTGCCGGTGACGAGCGTGCGGATGTAGACGATCCGCTCGCCCTTCTTGCCGGAGATCCGGGCCCAGTCGTCCGGGTTGGTGGTGTTGGGCAGGTCCTCGTTCTCCGCGAACTCGTCGACGATCGCGTCCAGCAGGTGCTGCACGCGCAGGCCGGGCTGCTTGGTCTCCAGCACCGACTTGATCGCCGACTTCTTCGCCCGGTCCACGATGTTCTGGATCATCGCGCCCGAGTTGAAGTCGCGGAAGTACAGGACTTCCTTGTCCCCGTTGGCGTAGGTGACCTCGAGGAACCGGTTCTCGTCGCTCTCCTCGTACATCCGCTCGACGGTGTGCTGGATCATCGCGTCGAAGGTGGCCTTCTGGTCCCCGCCGAACTCCGCCAGGTCGTCGGCGTGGATCGGCAGGCCCTCGGCCAGGTACTTCGAGAAGATGTCCTTCGCGCCCTCGGCGTCCGGACGCTCGATCTTGATCTTCACGTCGAGCCGGCCCGGCCGCAGGATCGCCGGGTCGATCATGTCCTCGCGGTTGGAGGCGCCGATGACGATGACGTTCTCCAGCCCTTCGACGCCGTCGATCTCCGACAGCAGCTGCGGCACGATCGTCGTCTCCACGTCGGACGACACGCCCGAGCCGCGGGTCCGGAAGATCGAGTCCATCTCGTCGAAGAACACGATGACCGGGGTGCCCTCGGAGGCCTTTTCGCGCGCCCGCTGGAAGATCAGCCGGATCGACCGCTCGGTCTCGCCGACGAACTTGTTCAGCAGCTCCGGGCCCTTGATGTTGAGGAAGTAGGACTTGCCGTCCGCCTTGTCCCCGCGAGCCTCGGCCACCTTCTTGGCCAGCGAGTTCGCCACCGCCTTGGCGATGAGCGTCTTGCCGCAGCCGGGCGGGCCGTAGAGCAGGACGCCCTTCGGCGGGCGCAGCTGGTACTGCTCGTAGAGGTCCGCGTGCAGGAACGGCAGCTCCACGGCGTCGCGGATCTGCTCGATCTGCCGGGTCAGGCCGCCGATGTCCTCGTAGCGGACGTCCGGCACCTCCTCCAGCACGAGGTCCTCGACCTCCGCCTTCGGCACCCGTTCGTAGGCGTAGCCCGCCTTCGAGTCCACCAGGAGCGAATCGCCGGGTTTGAGCGGCTGCTCGGCGAGCGGGTCCGACAGCAGGACCACCCGCTCCTCGTCCGCGTGCCCGACCACGAGCGCGCGCGTGCTGCCGCCCTCGACGTCCGGGGCGAGCACTTCGCGCAGCGCGCAGACCTCGCCGGTGCGCTCGAAATCGCCGCCTTCGACCACCGTGAGCGCCTCGTTGAGCCGCAACGCCTGCCCGCGCCGCAGCGACGAGACCTCCACCGCGGGCGACACCGAGACGCGCATCTTGCGCCCCGCGGTGTAGACGTCCACCGTGTTGTCCTCGTACGCCTCGACGAACACCCCGTAACCGCTCGGCGGCTGGGCCAGCCGGTCGACCTCCTCGCGGAGGGCCAGCAGCTGGCCCCGCGCCTCGCGCAGGGTTTCGACGAGTTTCGTGTTCCGCTCGGTGAGCTGGCTCACCCGTTCCGACGCCTCGGCGAGGCGTTGTTCGAGAACGCGGTTCTGTCGCGGGGAATCGGTGAGCCTGCGGCGCAGCAGCGCCACTTCTTCCTCGAGAAAACGGATCTGCCGGGCTTGTTCCTCTGGTGTCTGCCCTGCTCCGCCGGTTGCTGAAGGGTCGGCCTCCTCGCGCCGACCTCCGGGAAGGTCATGATGCATCGGGCACCTCCTCGGAGTGCTTTTCATTCCACGGTACCGGCGATCACCGACAAGAAAAGGCCTTTCCGCATCACAAGACCGGCGCGTCGTGCTTTTTCCTCCGGTTCTTCCGGCCATGCACGGCCGCGTGCGCAGCGCAAGCGGCCGATTCGGTGCCGCGGACGGGAATCCGCTCCGCTCGGGTTTCCGCAACGCGGAACTGAACACCTGAAGGGTGCCCCGCCGGGCAGCCGGCAAACCCGAGTTGCGGGTTGGCTGCGCGGAAACCCGCCCGGCTGGCTAGCATCGCCGGGTGGCCACGCTCCGCTCGTGGCCTGGACTTTCGCGAGCACGGCAGGGGGAACCGAGATGACTTATCCGCCGCAGCAGCCCGGCGGCTGGGACCAGGGCGGACAGCAGCCGAATCCGTACGGGCAGCAGCCCGGCGGCCAGCCGCAGTACGGGCAGCCTCAGCAGGGCGGATGGAACCAGGGCGGGCAGCCGGGCCCGCAGTCCGGCGGGTTCCCGGCCGCGCCCGGCCCCGGCGGTCCCGGTCCGGGCGGCCCCTACCAGGGCGGATACCCGCAGCCGGGCGGTCCCCCGCAGTACGGGCAGCAGCCGGACCAGTTCGGGCAGTTCGGGCAGCAGCCCGGCCAGTTCGGGCAGCCGGGCCAGCCCGGCGGGCCGTACGGGCAGCAGCCCGGCGGCCAGTTCGGCGGGTTCGGCGAGGAGCCGCCGAAAAAGAAGAAGACCGGCCTGATCGTCGGCATCGCGATCGCCGCGGTGGTCGTGCTCGGCGGCGCGACCGGCCTGGTCATCTGGCTGACCGGGGACAAGAAGGACGACAAGACCGCCGCCCCGCCCGCGTCCTCTTCGGCCCCGCCGGGACCGCAGTCCAGCGGGCCGGCCGACAGTTCGTCGTCGTCCCCGTCGGCCTCGTCGGGTTCGGGCAGCGGGGACTACCCGGCGGCGGCCGGGGCGAAGGCGACCTCGGGCGAGCTGTTCCAGGCCGCGTCGGAGGCGTACAACAACGCCGACACCGAGGGGCTGTTCTCGATGCTGTGCACCAGCCTCACCCAGGGCCAGAAGCCGACGACCGAGAAGATGCCCTCGGGCATCCACTTCGAGCTGACCAGCAGCCCGCAGGAGAACGGCGACCAGGCGACGGTGAAGTACCACGTCACCACGGCCTCGAAGACCGCCGACGGCACTCTCACCGCCCTGCGCCAGGGCGGGGCCTGGTGCCTCGGGAAGGTCAGCACGGACCACTAGGTGAGACGCCGGCTCGGCACGGCACTCGGCCTGCTCGCGGTCGTTGTCGCGGGCGGTGTCCTCGGCTTGCTCTCGATCGGCTCGCCGGGGCCCGCCCGCACCGCCTCCGAACCGCCCGCTCCCCCGCCTCCGCCGCGAAGCAGCACGTCCGCCGCGCCCGCGCCCCAGGCGGATCAGGCCGCGATCGCCGCACTGGCCCGCACTCTCGTCGACGCGATCGCGCGCGCCGACTCCGCCGAATTCGGCACTCTCACTTGCAAACCGCAAACTGCTGCGGCGCTGAAGGAACTCCAAGCCAAATGGGACGCCGCGGGCCCGTTCAGCGTCTCGCTCGCCGGGCAACCGGCGATCGCGGGCGACGAAGCCACCGTGACCGTGCGGGTCGAAGGGACCGGCGGGCACAAGGAAACCCCGTTCCCGCTGCGGCGCGAGAACGGTCGCTGGTGCGTCCCTGGTTAGCCTTTGCCCTTGCTGGGCCGTCGCGAAACGCGCGGTGACACTGTGCCGTCGGCGAGCCGACGGGCGGTGAGCAGGAAAGCGGTGTGCGCCACCATCCGGTGGTCCGGACGCACCGCGAGCCCGACCACGTGCCACGGCCGCATCAGCGTCTCCCACGACTCCGGCTCGGTCCAGCACTGCTGTTCCCGCAGCGATTCCGTGACGCGCGAGAGCTGGGTGACGGTGGCGACGTACACGGTCAGCACTCCGCCGGGCACCAGGTGCTCGGCGACGTTCGGCAGCTGGTCCCAGGGCGCGAGCATGTCCAGCACGACCCGGTCGACCTGGCCGCTGTGCGTGGCCAGATCGGCGACGGTGAGCGTCCAGTTGTCCGGCTTCTCGCCGAAGAACTTCACGACGTTGCGCTCGGCGTGCTCGGCGTGGTCGTCGCGGATCTCGTAGGAGAACACCTGGCCCGCCGGGCCGACCGCGCGCAGCAGGGAGCAGGTGAGCGCGCCCGAGCCGGCGCCGGCTTCGAGGACGCGGGCGCCCGGGAAGATGTCGCCCCACATCACGATCTGCGCGGCGTCCTTGGGGTAGATCACCTGCGCGCCGCGGGGCATCGACAGCACGTAGTCCGGCAGCAGCGGCCGCAGCGCGAGATACGTGCTGCCGCCCGCCGAAGTGACCACGCTGCCCTCGGGACGGCCGATGAGGTCGTCGTGCGCGAGAGCGCCGCGATGCGTGTGGTACTCGCCGCCGTCGGCGAGCGTGAGGGTGTAGTGCCTGCCTTTCGAGTCCGTCAGCTGAACCCGGTCACCTGCACGAAACGGTCCGCTGACCGACAACTTCTTCCTCCACTGCGAAACCCGGAACGCCGACGTCGAATCCTCGCAGGTCGCCCCGCGCCCGCCGTGCGCGGGTGCCCCTCACTGGGCGCGGCGGCCCTGCGTCAGCGCGGTCCGCAGGTCTTCGCGGCGCAGCACGCCCGCCGGACGGCCTTCGTCGTCGACCACGAGGAACTGCCAGGCAGGCGTCTCGCGCACGCGCTCGGCGATCTCCTCCCCCGGTTCCGACGCCAGCAGCACGGTCTCCGCCCGGATCGGTTCGGCCGCTTGCTCGGCGGGCGCGTGCGGGCTGACGCTCGCCAGCTGTTGCGCCGCTTGCTCGTCGAGCAATCCCGCCGCGACGCCGTCCGCGCGCACCAGGACGACCCCGCGTCCGGCCGACGCGGCCAGCGCGTCGGAAACCGGGCTCTCCGCGGGAAGCTGCAGCACCGGGCGCACCAGATCGGACAGTTCCAGCCCGGAGGGCCAGCCGCGCCGGGCTTCCGCGGCCAGCTCGGACCGCGCGCCGAGGACCACGAACCAGGCCGTCACGACGCACACGCCGAGCCGCAGCCAGCGGTCCGGGCTCTGCATCGCCAGCCCGAGCAGCGCCCAGACGATCAGCCCGGTCGCGACCAGCGCCCCGCCGGCGACCGCCGCCTTCGTCCCCTTGGCGCGCAGCCCGGTCGCCGCCCACACGCCGGCGCGCACGAGCCGTCCGCCGTCGAGCGGCAAACCCGGGAGCAGGTTGAAGAACCCGACCGCGAAGTTGGCCACCGCGCACTCCGCGACCAGGAGCCACACTGCGCCGTGCGGCGGCACCGCGAACAGCAGCAGCGAGCAGAACCCGCCCAGCACCAGCGAAACCGCGGGCCCGGCCGCGGCGACCAGCCCTTCCTGGCCGGGCCTTCGCGGCGTCCGGGCCACTTCGGACAGTCCGCCGAGCAGGAAGAGCCGCAGCCGCCGGACCGGGATCCCGAGCCGCAGCGCGACCAGGCAGTGCCCCAGTTCGTGCGCGAGCACGGAAAGCCCGAGCAGCACCGCGAACGCGGCGGCGAGCAGCCACGCGGTCGGCGTCGAAACGTCCGGCAGCAGCCGCCCGACCAGCGGCGCGTACAGCACGACGATGATCAGCGACCCGATCCACCACGACGGGGCGAGCAATACGGGCACCCCGCCGACGCGGAACAGCAAAAGCCCGCCGTCCCCGCCGGCGCGCCGAGCGGGCCCGGCACCGTGCTGACTGGTCGCGGCCATGCCGGACAGATTAGGGGGCCACGTGTGGGAAGCCGGTGACCCGGTCTCCCCGGACGGGTGGTGTCGGTCTCTCTACGGCCCCCCGCGCAGTCGATTCCGCCGCACCGCGCCCCACCGCAGGAACACCCGCTCGCGCCCGCCTCAGCTCAGCCAGGTTTCGCCCCTCCTCGGTCCTCGCAACTCCCCCACCGCCTGCGCCAGCCCGTCGCCCCCCAGGCCACGCCAGAATGCCCGCTCACCGCACGACGAGACCTCGACCACAAATGCCCAACCCCCACACTCCGCAGCCACACCTCACGCAATCCGCGCGCATCAGATCGACTCGCTCTCCAATCCCACCCGACCTCCTCCAGCCACTCACCCCCCAACGGGACCACACCGCGGGATCGCGTCGGCGTGCGGAGGGGCAATGGGCACGGCCCCCCGGGCCGGGCACGTTGCCCCTCCGCAC
>NZ_ASXG01000112.1 GCF_000411975.1 Amycolatopsis orientalis DSM 43388 | reverse complement strand
CCGTCGGGTCGTTGCTTGTGCGGGGAAGCCTCGCCCGGTCGTTCCTTGTGGGGGCGAGCCCCGCCCGGTCGTTCGTTGTGCGGGGAAGCCCCGCCCGGCCGTTCGTTGTGCGGGAAACCCCCACCCGGTCGTTCCTTGTGCGGGGAAGCGCCGCCCCGGCCGTCGCTGCGCGGCATCGGCAGGTCCGGCATCGAGCAAGCGGGACCTGCCGAGACGGATCTCCTCCCCGCTGTCGAGCGCGTCCGGCTCGGCGCGCGAAGTGCTCTTCTCCGGGCTGGCTGCGACCGGTGAGACGACAGCGGCTCCGGGACGCGACCCAGCGCAATCCGGCAACACCTGAGCCCGGGCCTCGGTGCGCCCCCGGGACGCACCGAGGCCACGGGTTCTTCCCCTCGGCCGGTGGTTCGTGGTCAGCCGCCTGCCATGGCTCCGATGATCAGGAACGGCTCCGCTCCGGACAGGACCGGGCCGGGCAGGGCAGTGTCAGGCGCGGCGTTCGACAGGTCCTCCTCGCAGGCGAAGAACCGGACGAACGCGCGGCGTTGGCCGGTCGTCGTGTCGCGGACCGTGCCGCGCAATTGCGGGTAGGCGCGTTCCAGCGCGTCCAGCAGGGTCTCCCGCGTCGGCGGGTCCTCGACCGGCAGCCGGATTTCTCCCTCGACCTTCGCCAGGCGGCGCAGGTGGGTGGGCAGCTTTACGCGCACGACGGTGGTCATCGCAGAGTCTGCACCTCGACCGAGCACACCGCGGGCAGGTCGCGCACGATCGGGGCCCAGCTGTCGCCCGCGTCGTTCGACGCGTAGACCTGTCCGCCGGTGGTGCCGAAGTAGATGCCCGCTTCGTCGCAGGAGTCGACGGCCATCGCGTCGCGCAGGATGTTCACATAGCAGTTTTCCTGCGGCAGGCCGTTGGTGAGCGGTTCCCATTCGCCGCCGCCGGTGCGGCTGCGGTACACGCGCAGCTTGCCCTCCGGCGGGTAGTGTTCCGAATCGCTGTGGATAGGGACCACGTACACCGTTTCCGGTTCGTGCGGGTGCACCGCGATCGGGAAACCGAAGTCGCTCGGCAGGTTGCCGCTGATTTCCCGCCAGTGCTCGCCCGCGTCGTCCGAGCGCATCACGTCCCAGTGTTTCTGCATGAACAGCACGTCCGGGCGCGACGGGTGCAGGGCGATCCGGTGCACGCAGTGCCCGACCTCCGCGTCCGGGTCCGGGATGCCGTCGGAGTGCAGGCCGCGGTTGATCGGCTGCCAGGTTTCGCCGCTGTCGTCGCTGCGGAACGCGCCCGCGGCGGAGATCGCGGCGAACATCCGCTTCGAGTTCCGCGGGTCGAGGATGATCGTGTGCAGGCACAATCCGCCCGCGCCCGGCTGCCAGCCCGGCCCGGACGCGTGCTTGCGCAGCCCGGTGAGCTCCTTCCAGCTCTTGCCGCCGTCGGTGCTGCGGTACAGCGCCGCGTCCTGCGCGCCCGCGTACACCGTGTCCGGGTCGGTCAGCGAGGGTTCCAGATGCCAGATCCGGGTGAACTCCCACGGTTTCAGCGTTCCGTCGTACCAGAGGTGATCGCCCGCGCCGCCCTCGTACGCGAAGTCGTGGTCGACCTGGTTCCAGGTCTTCCCGCCGTCGTCGGAACGCTGGATCAGCTGGCCGAACCACGACGTGGACTGCGACGCGTACAGCCGGTCCGGGTCCGCGGGCGAGCCGGCGAGGTGGTAGACCTCCCAGCCGCCGAAGTGCGGCCCCTCGACCTCCCAGCGCGTGCGGCCCTCGTCCGAGGTGAGGATGAACGCGCCCTTGCGCGTGCCGACCAGTACTCGAACTCCAGGCATGCTTTCTCCCTGACAACGGCCCCCTGACCTGGCTCAACCTAACCTCGCCAGCCGCGCGCCGCCTCTCCATTCTTGCGCTCTCGCCGACGCCAGCGGAGGCAGCGCGACGAGCACCGGAGGCGACCACGAGGGCGCGACGTCCAGCCGCACGTCCTGGCGCAGCGGCACCGGCCCGGCCCGGATCCGCAGCGGCCGGGCGGCCGAACCGACCGCCTGCACGGTCGGTGCGAGCTGCGCGCGCGGATCGGCGGCCGCGGGCAGCGCGCAGGCCAGCAGCCGGTAGGTGCCGGCGGGCACGTCGACGAGCGTGAACTCCAGGTCCGGCCCGAGCAGCGAGCCGCTGACCGGCACGCCGCGCGCCGACGACGTCGCGAACAGCCCGACGTACACCGCCGGGGCCCCGTCGAGCGCGGCCACCGCCGCTGGGCTCAGGAACGCCCGGCCGGTGACCGCGCCGCCCGTGCAGTCCGGCCCCGCCACCCGCACCGGTTCCGGCGGGTGCTCGGCGAGGAGGCCGGGCAGCTGCCGGAACCGGTGCGGGCTCACGCCGACCGCCGCGGTGAACCGGGTGGTGAACGTGCCCGGCGCGGAGAACCCGACCTCGTGGCAGATGTCGACCACTTTCTCCCCGGTGTCGAGCAGCAATTCCTTGGCGAGCTGGAACCGCTGCGCGGCCAGGAATTTCCCCGGCGGCAGGCCGATCTCCCGCTCGAACGCGCGCGCCAGGTGGAACGGGCTGTACCGGACGTGGTCGGCCACGTCCTCGAGCGTGAGCTGCCGGGTGCGTCCGGCGGCCAGGAACCTCGCCGCCTCCAGCACGGCGTCCCGCATGTGCACACCTCCTCGGATGTGCCGCCATGGTAAATCCGGGGACCGACAATTCCGGGCCGTCCGCGTTCGGGCGGCCGTGCGTGGAGGGTTTACCCGACTGAGCCGATGGCGGTGGGCGGATTGCGTCGGTCGGCTTCCAGGTCGACGACCACATCGGACCGTGGGCAGCTGGCGCAGGCCAGCATGTGCTCCTCGGCGAGCAGCGTGTCGCCGGGCTTCACCCTCGCCACACCGACGTTCTCGACAGCCATTTCCTGCGGTTCAGTGCTCATTGTCGAGTCGCTCCTCCGGCACGCCCAGCGCGGCAACGACTGCCCGGGCCGCGGCACGCACCGGCTCAGGACCGCAGACGCAGTACTCGGCCGTCGGGGAAGCGTCGCCCAGCCAGCGGCGCAGCAGCTCGCGTCCGGACGCGACAGCAGATGCGTGATCCGCAACCGGCGCGGATGGCGGCGCCAACCGGGCGAGCTGCGCGGCGAAGATGATTTCTCCCGAAGACCGGCCCGCGTACCGCAGCGAGATCCGGCTGCGACCCGCTAAATCGTGAGCTTTAGCTCGGGTACTTGGCTACTCGCTTTCCCCGCCCCGCGATACCGGTGCTCAGCGCGCATCGACCGCGCCGGCTGCTCGCGTTTCGCGGGCAGGTTATCCGGTCGTGCCGCGGTTTTTGCGCTGGTTCGCGTTGAATCGCGCCTTCTTCTGCCGGTTCCCGCACGTGTTCATTTCGCACCACCGGCGGGTGCGGCTCTGGCTGGTGTCGAAGAAGGCGGCTCGGCAGGTCGGCGACGCGCACAAGGCGAGTTTTCCGTCCCGCTCGCCGGAGAGGATGCTGATCGCGTCGGCGGCGATCACGCCGAGGGCGTCTTCCACGGCGGTTTCCGAGCTGAGCTGCCAGCGCCGTTTTCCGTCCGGCGTCAGGACCGCCGACGCCCGGCCCTGCGTGCTGCGAGCGTTGATGACTTCGACCGCCGCCGCGGGGAGCGGCTCGTGGAGCGCGGCCGCGGCGGCGGCGGCGTGAATCGACTCCCGCAGTTCCTTGGCGAGTTCGAGCTGCCCGGCGGTGCAGGAATCCACGGCGAGGCCGCTCACGGCCAGCCAGTCGGCGAGCCGCTGCGGGGTCGGGATGCGCTCGACAGGGTCGCCGCGGCGTTCGGTGCGGGTCGCCGTGAAGCTGGTCGCGAGCACGGTGCCGAGGCGGAAGTCAGGGAACGCGGCAGGCATGGAACCAGCTTAGCCGGTTGCGCTCGGCGACGGGCGGCTGCTAGAACCGTCTAAGCCGGTTCCAACCCTCCGAGGAGGACTGATGACCTCTCTGACCAGCGCCGTCGAAACCTTCCGCTCCCGCGCGACGGACGCCGACCTCGACGATCTGCGCGCTCGGCTGGCCGCGGCGAGGCTGCCGGAGCGGGAGACGGCGCCCGGCCCGGACCGCTGGGACCAGGGCGTTCCGCTCGCCGACCTCACGGATCTCGTGCACTACTGGCGCACCGGGTACGACTGGCGGTCGTTCGAGGAGCGGCTCGACCGGATCGGCCAGTTCCGGACCGTCGTCGACGGCCTGGGCATCCACTTCCTGCACCGCCGGTCTCCGCGCGCGGACGCCGTTCCGCTGGTCCTGACGCACGGGTGGCCCGGCAGTGTCGCGGAGTTCGTCGACGTCGTGGACGCCCTGGCGGACCCGGAAGACGCCGGCGCGCCCGCCTTCCACGTCGTGGCTCCGTCCCTGCCCGGTTTCGGGTACAGCGACAAACCTGCCGCGACGGGGTGGGGCACGGAAAAGATCGCGGCCGCGTGGGCGGAATTGACCGACCGGCTCGGATACCGGAAGTTCCTGGCGCACGGCGGCGACTGGGGCGGCAATATCACCACGGTTCTCGCCGGCCGGTTCCCGGAGCGGGTTCTCGGCGTCCACACGCTGTTCGCGGAGGGCCCGCCCGGCTTGCCGGCCGACGGGCTGACGGCTGCCGAGCGCAGGTGGACCGAGGAGACCCGGCACTTCTGGCGGCATCGCGCCGCGTATGCGAAGCAACAGGCGACACGGCCGCAGACCATCGGGTACTCGCTGGTCGATTCGCCGGTCGGGCTGCTCGCCTGGATCGTGGACAAGTTCGCGGAGTGGTCGGATACCGAGGACAGTCCCTTCGAAACCATTTCCCGCGACCGCGTTCTGGACGATGTCACCTTGTACTGGCTGACGCGATCCGGGGCGTCGGCGGCCCGGATCTACTACGAGAGCCACAATTCGCTGGACCCGGAGTTGCGGGTGGACGTTCCGGCGGCGGTCACGATGTACCCGCGCGATATCGAGAAGACCCCCCAGCCGTGGGCGGAGAAGCGGTTCCGGCAGATCGTCCGGTGGCGGGAGCCGGAACGGGGCGGGCACTTCCCGTCGCTGGAAGTGCCGGAGTACTTCGTCCGGGACCTGCGCGAAGGGCTCGCCGCGGTGCTGAGTGCCGCGGGGTGACAAATGGCAGGGGTCCGCCGCCGCGTCGGCTGGTGTGGTGAATCGGCAACTCCGAGCCGATCTCCGAGCCGATGAGGAGAGCTGAATGCGAAAGACCATGCCGATCGCGCTTGCCGTCGCGGTGCTGGCGGGGGTGGTGACCGCGGCCCCCGCGTCGGCTCTGCCGCTGCGGTGGGGGGCGTGCCCGGGCGGCGGTCAACTGCCCGGCTTGCAGTGTTCGACCGTGCCGGTTCCGCTGGACTACCGGGATCCGGACGGGCGGAAGATCGACCTCGCGGTGTCCCGGCTGTCCGCGGCGAAACCGGACAAGCGGCGCGGCGTGCTGCTGGTCAACCCCGGCGGGCCCGGCCTCTCCGGGTTGCGCGTTCCCGTGGTGCAGCCGTTTCCGCATGCGGTGCGCGACAGTTACGACATCGTCGGCTTCGACCCGCGCGGGATCGGTTCCAGCGCGGGGTTGACCTGCGGTCTCGACGACGCGGACAAAGCGGCCGCGGCGAACCCGCCCTATCCGCACAATCCGGCGGAGGTCGCGAAATCGGCCGAACTGGCCCGGCGGATCGCTCAGCAATGCACCAGTTCGGACACCGCCGATCTGCTGCCGTTCGTCACCACCGCCAACACGGCACGGGACATGGACCGGATCCGGGAGGCCTTGGGCGAGAAGAAGGTTTCCTATTACGGGGAGTCCTACGGCACCTATCTCGGGGCGGTGTACACGACGTTGTTCCCGGACCGCAGCGACCGGGTCGTGCTCGACAGCAGTCTGCCGCCGGAGGGATACGACGTCGAGGCGTTGCGAGCGCAGGCGTTCGGTTTCCAGACCCGGTTCCCCGACTTCGCGAGCTTCGCCGCGAAGCACGAGCAGGACTACCACCTCGGCGCCACTTCGGCGGCGGTGACGGCGAAGTACTACCAGCTGGCCGATCGGCTGGACCGGACGCCGGAGTCCGGATTCGACGGGACGGCGTTCCGCGGCTTCACGTCCGGGGAGCTCCGGAATGACGCCAGTTTCAAAGAGCTTGCCGCGTATTGGCATCTGCTCGACACCCATCAGCCGCTTCCCGCGGCCGCCGCGCCGAAGACGGACGGCGATCGCGGCAGTTTCCCGGTCGGATACCTCGGGGTGCTCTGCGGGGATTCGCGGTGGCCGACGTCGGTGCGGACCTATCAGCGCAACGTCGAGATCGACCGGGCAAGGTATCCGATGTACGGCGCTTACACCGCCAATATCCGGGCGTGTGCGTACTGGCCCGCACCGGTCGAGCCGAAGGTGCCGATCACCGGCACCGGACCGGCCGACGTGCTGATGGTGCAGAACCTCCGCGACCCGGCGACGCCGTTGCCCGGGGCGTTGCGCACCCGAGGGGCGCTCGGCTCTCGGGCCCGGATGGTCGTCGCCGACCAGGGCGGCCACGTCGCTTACGGCGCGGGCGCGAACCAATGCCTGAACGACGCCGCGACGGCGTACCTGGTCGACGGGAACTTCCCGGCACGGGACCGATTCTGCCCGGCCGAGCGTTCCTTCCCGGCTAGTCGGCGGTGAAAATGGGAGCGAAGAACGCGGCGAGCTCGGCGGTGGCGGTGAGCGGGAGGACGTTCGCGACGTACTGGTCCGGCCGGACCACCACGACCGCGCCGTCGGGCGAAATGCCGCGGGCCGCGAAGATGTCGTCCGCCGGGTCCGCCGCGTAGACCTTTTCGTAGTCGATCAGCGAGAAGGGGCCGGTGCGGGGAAGGAAGATCTCCGGGACCTCGCCGAGGTCGATTTCCTCGTACGGGCGCGGGTAGATCACCTTGACGTCGAACCAGGCGTCGGCGTCGAGGTCCTTCGGCGTGTGGGCCACGACCGGGGAGTCCTCGGCCCCGCCGAGCCATTCGGCGAATGCGGTCGCCGAGCCGGGTGCGGCGGGGGCGAAAACGTAGATGCGCCAGCGGCCGTCCGCCTGGGCGTGGTGTCCTAAGTGGACCGGGTTCGCGTCGCAGACCCGCATCACCGGAGCGGACTTGAAGCGTTTGCCGATCGGGAAACCCGTCGCCAGACCCTGGTGTTCCGGCGAGGCGATGAGCACCGAAGGCTGGTAGCACGTCATGAAACCGGACGGGAATTCGAAGGTCTTCACGTAGAACTCTTCCAGCTCCGCCGGGTCGGCCAGGTCCTCCGGCCGGGTCGCCATCAGGGTCGACCATTCCTTGTCGAAGTCGATGAGGTTCTTCGCGATCAGCTGGCGTTCCGCGGAATAGGTGGCCAGCAGCGAAGCGGGGCCGCGGCCGTCCAGGACGTGGCCGAGTTTCCAGCCGAGGTTGAACCCGTCCTGCATCGAGACGTTCATGCCCTGCCCGGCTTTCGCGCTGTGCGTGTGGCAGGCGTCGCCGGTGATGAACACGCGCGGGAGCCGGGGGTCGCCGGCCGGAACGTCGTCGAATTTGTCGGTGAGCCGGTGGCCGACCTCGTACACGCTGTGCCAGGCGACGTTCTTCACGTCCAAAGCGTACGGACGCAGGATCGCGTTGGCGCGCGCGATGATCTGGTCGATGGTCGTTTTCCGCACGGCCCCGCGGTCGTCCTCGGACACCTCGCCCAGGTCGACGTACATCCGGAACAGCGAGCCGCCCTCGCGCGGGATGAGCAGGATGTTGCCGCCGTCGTGGGACTGGATGGCGCATTTCGTGCGGATGTCCGGGAAATCGGTGACCGCGAGGACGTCCATCACGCCCCACGCGTGCAATGCCTGGTCGCCGACGAGTTTCCGGCCGATCGCCTCGCGCACCGCGCTGCGCGCGCCGTCGCAGCCGACGACGTATTTGGCCCGGACCACGCGATCCTCGCCGGTGCGCGGGCCGGTGGTGTGCCGCAGCGTGACGGCCACCGGGTATTCGTCGCCCTCGGCGATCGCCAGCGACTGGAATTCCAGGCCGAAATCGGGCTTCATCCGGCTCGGCGAGTGGGCCATGTACTCGGCGAAGTAGTCCTGCACGCGGGCCTGGTTGACGATGAGGTGCGGGAATTCGCTGATCCCGGTGGGGTCGTCGGGCACGCGCGACGAGCGGACGATGCGTTTCGGGTCGGCGGGATCGGGCTTCCAGAACGACATCGTGGTGATCCGGTACGCCTCCTCGACGATCCGGTTCGCGAACCCGAAGGCCTGGAACGTTTCGACGCTGCGTGCCTGGATCCCGTCCGCCTGCCCGACCTCGAGCCGCCCGCCCCGGCGCTCGACGACGCGCGTGACGACGTTCGGGTACCGGGACAGCTGCGCGGCGGTGATCATGCCCGCCGGGCCGGTGCCCACGATCAGCACGTCGACCTCGTCCGGCAGTTCCGCCGGCCGGTCGAGTCCGGTTCCGGCGGCGGGCAGGACGCGCGGCTCGCCGGAAACGTAGCCGTGGTGGTGGAACTGCATGGGTTTCCTCACCTCATCGTGAAGCGCTGCGCCAAGGGGACCTTGTTCGATAATCGAACTCGTTGTTCAATTATTGAGTACGTTGATGCTAAGGTGGGCCGCTCCGGTGCACAAGACCCCGCGGGGAAGGACCGAGTCGTGACGGAAGCCAAGCAAGCGGCCGGGTCGCAGACGTTGTCGCGCGGGCTCACCGCGCTGGAAGTGCTCGCCGAGGCCGACACGCCGCTGTCGATCGGCGAGCTGGCCGCGCGGCTCGGGCTGCACCGGTCGATCACCTACCGGATCGTGCGCACGCTCGAGGACCACGGGCTCGTCGTGCGCGGCGCGAACGGCGAGCTGGAGCTGGGAGCGCGGCTGGCGGCGTTGGCGCGCAACGTTTCCCGCGATCTTCAGTCGACCGCGTTGCCGGAGCTGACCGTGCTCGCGAACGAACTCGGCATGACCGCGTTCCTCGCGACGCTCGACGGCGAGGATTCCGTCGTCACGCTGGCCAGCGTCGAACCGCGGCAGGCGACGGCGGCGGTCGCGCAGCGCCCGGGAAGCCGCCATCCGATCACCGACGGCGCCCCCGGGCGCGCGATTTTGCAGCAGTTGCGCGGGGAGAAGGCGTCGTACGAGACCAGTCATGACGAGGTGATCCCCGGGCTGTCGTCGATCGCGGTGCCGCTCGCGGTGCCCGGGCAGCATCCGGCGGCGCTGGCGGTGGTGTATCTGACCGGTCCCGCTGATGTCTCCGCGATCGGGGCCCGGCTGGCGCAGGCGGCGGAAGTGATCCGGGCCGAACTGCATCCGTAGCGGACGCGGTGGACAGCGGCCGGGCACGGGAAGCACGATGGCGACCGTGGTACAGACGACGCGCTTCGCCCGCTTCCCGCTCGGACACTTCCCGACCCCGCTCGAACCGCTGGACCGGCTCACCGCGCGGCTGCGCGAGCGCCACCCCGGCGTTCCGGACCTCTGGATCAAACGCGACGACTGCACCGGCTTGGCGACCGGCGGCAACAAGACGCGCAAGCTGGAATTCCTCGTCGGCGACGCGCTCGCCCGCGGTGCCGACACGCTGATCACCCAGGGCGCGACGCAATCCAACCACGCCCGGCAGACCGCCGCGGCCGCCGCGCGCGCCGGACTGGCGTGCCGGCTGCTGCTGGAACAACGCCAGGTGCGCGACGAGGAGTACGAGAACTCCGGCAACGTGTTCCTCGACGAACTGCTCGGCGCGGAGATCGTGGACCGGGTACCGGCCGGAACCGATATGTCAGCGGCGATGGAGGACGTGGCGGCGAAGCTGCGTGCGGAGGGGCGGCGGCCATACGTGATCCCGGGCGGTGGGTCGAATCCGATCGGCGCGCTCGGGTACGTGCAGTGCGCGCTGGAACTGGACGCCGCGCCGGTCCCGATCGACTGGGTAGTGCACGCGACCGGCAGCACCGGCACCCAGGCCGGGCTGGTCGCCGGGTTGCGCGCGGTGCACAGCCCGGCGCGGGTGCTCGGCGTCAGCGTGCGGCAGCCGGAAGCGCGGCAGATCGACGCCGTGCACGGACTGGCCAGCCGGACGGCGGAGCTGATCGGCGCCGAGGTTTCCCGCGCCGACGTGCTGGTCGACGACCGATGGGTCGGCGAGGGCTACGGCGTGCCGACCCAGTCCATGGTGGACGCGGTGCGGCTGCTCGCCGAGACCGAAGGAATCCTGCTGGACCCGGTGTACTCGGGGAAGGGCTTCGCCGGTCTGCTCGGCGCGATCGAGGAGGGCCGGTTCGCCGCGACCGACCGGGTCGTGTTCGTGCACACCGGCGGCGTCGCCGGGCTGTTCGGCTACCGGTCGACGTTCCAGTGATCGCGGGCATCCTCGGCGGCATGGGTCCCGCTGCGACCGCGGATTTCTACGCGAAACTCATCGCGCGCACGGCCGCCGAACGCGACCAGGACCATCTGCGAGTGGCGATCTGGGCGGACCCGACGGTCCCGGACCGCGTGGCGGCGGTCCTCGACGGCAGCACCGACCCGTATCCGGCGTTGCTCGCCGGAGCGGAGAAACTGCGCGACCTCGGCGCGTCCGTCATCGCGATGCCGTGCCACACCGCGCATTTCTTCCTGGACCGGCTGGCCGCGGACAGCGGGGTGCCGTTCGTGGACATGATCGCGGAAACGGCGGGCGTCCTCGAGGGACGGACCGGGCCGGTCGGGCTGCTCGGCACGCGCGGGACGATCGCCGCCGGGCTGTATCAACGGCGGGTGCCCGGGGTCGAATGGGTCGTGCCGTCCGAAGCGGGGCAGCGGGAGGTCGACTTCGCGGTGGCGGCGGTGAAACGCGGCGACCGGGCGGGCGGAGCGGCGCATTTCGCCCGGGCGCTGGCGCAGGTCGACGCGCCGTTGTCGGTGCTGGCGTGCACGGAACTGCCCTTGGCGGCGGGGAAAACGACCGGAGTGCTGGACCCGACCGACCTGCTCGCCGATGCGGTGATCCGCCGCTGCGGCGGAAAACCGGTCGACGCCCGGCCGTCCGGCTGACAGAGTCCGGCCATGACTGATCTGCTGACCGCCGCGGACGTGCAGCTCATGCAGGGTCTCGCGCAGCGGATCACCGCGGTGCGCCCGGAACTCGTCAACAGCGACGCCTCCTACGGCGAACTGGCCTGGAACTGGGGCAAAGCGCATGCGGCGCAAGGGGAGAGCTGGGTCCGCCGGCTGTGGTTCGCCGGGGAGGATCTCGTCGCGTGGGGCTGGGCGCACCTGCCGCGGAGCGTGCGGCGCAGCGACGGGTCGGTCAAGGACATCACCGGCGCCTATCTGGCCTATCAGGTCCACCCGGACCACGCCGGGCTGGTCGACGAGGTGATCGACTGGTTCGACGCCACCGCCGACGGCCTCGAACGCACGGTGCTGCCCGGCGCGGCGGACAAGTTCGGCCTCGAGCGCTGGGCGGCGCACGGCTACCAGCCGGATCCGGACGGCCTCGGCGACACCGGCTCCTGGACCCAGCTGAACGAACGCGACCTCGAGGTGCTCGAAAAGCCAGTGCTGCCGGATGGTTTCCGCTTCCGCACCGCGGCCGAAGCCGGGCCGGAGGCGGCCGTCCAGGCACACCTGGACGCGTGGGGCGTCATCGCGTACTCGGCGGAAAGCTACGAAGGCGTCCGCGCGACCCCGGCCTACCGCGGTGACCTGCACATCCTGGTCGAAGCGCCGGACGGGACGATGGCGGCGTCCACGATCCTGTGGCTGGACGAGGCGAACCAGACCGTCGAATTCGAGCCGGTCGGCACCCACCCGCAGTACCGGCGGCTCGGGCTGGGCCGCGCGATGCTGCTGCACGGCATGGCCCGCGCGCGGGCGGCCGGAGCCACCCACGCGACGGTCGCTTGCCTTGGCGCGCCGGGACATCCGTCGGCGCGCGGGTTGTACTACAGCGTCGGGTTTCGCCAGATCTCGCGGGACGTGCCACTGGTCAAACCCGCGTGAGCGGAGGCTCGCCCATCCGCATCGCCGCGGACTTCGCGGACCTCCGGACCGCATCGAGGCCGTAGCCGCGCATCGCCGCTTCGTATTCCCACAGGGCCGGGAGGAAGGCGATGCCCCTGGACGAACCTGGCTTTTTCCGGAAGCGGATTGTCAACGACGGTTTTCCGCCTAGGCTGAGGGCATGTGCGCGACCGGGCCGGAGATCCGCGGGACGCGGGTGGAACTGCTGACCGCCCCGGACTGCCCGAACGCCGCCGAGGCCCGGGCGCTGGTCGCCGAGTGCGTCGCCGAAAGCGGCCTCGACGCGGCGGTGGTCGAACGCGTCGGCCGCTACCGCTCGCCGACGGTCCTGGTCGACGGGGTCGACGTGATGGGAACGGCCGGATCGGTCGCCGGGGACGCGTGCCGGTTGGACGTCCCGACCCGGGAACGGGTGCTCGCCGCGTTGACCGCCGCAGGGGGCTGAGCGCGGTTTTGCCCACGATCCGGTCACCGCGGCGGATGCGGAGGTGCTGAGCGTACGGTCGGAGTCGACCATGCTCGGCGAGCGACAGAGTGAGGTTTGGTGTACCGCAGCAATACCGACGTCGATCGCGGCGCTTTCGTGTGGATGGTCAAGAACGCCGTCGTCCCGCGTCCGATCGCCTGGGTGAGCACAGTGGACGACGCGGGCGTGCGGAATCTCGCGCCGTTCAGCTACTTCGCTCCGCTGACCATGGATCCGCCGACGGTGCTCTTCTCGATTTCGGAAGCGCCGAAGGACACATTGGCCAATATCGAGACGCGGGGCGAGTTCGCGATCACGATCGCGCTGAGCGGCCAGGAGGAGCTGGTCGCGCGCACCGCGTCCACAGTGGACTCCGCAGTGGACGAAGCGGAGCACGTCGGGCTGTCGTGGACCCCCGGGGTGCGGATCGCGGTGCCGCACCCCGCCGGGACGGGCCCGAGCCTGGAGTGCACGCTGGTGAAGATCGAGGAGTTCCGAGGCGCGCACCTGGTCTTCGGCGAGGTCGTCGGGGTGGCGGTGGACGACCGGCTGCTGCGCGCGGACGGCCGGCTGGACCAGGACGTGTACCACCCGGTCGGCCGCATGGGCGGCGCGACGTTCACCCGGGTGGACAACTGGGTGCGGGTGCCGATCCCGGCCCCGGAGGAGTTCCTGGCCGGGAGTCAGCACTCGGATCTGGGCAGGTAGCCCTGCTGACAGAGGTATTCGCGCTGGATCTCGCCGGACGTTTTCGGGCGGCCGGGACCGCCGGGGTCGAGGTAGCCCTGGTATTCCTTGCAGCGCGGGTTGAACCGGCCCGCGTCGACCGCCCGCTGCCCGCATCCCGGGCTGGTCGCGGGATCGCGCCGCTTGGCCTTCGGCTTGGTGCTGCTGGGCACGCTGGCCGGGGTTGAAGCGATCGGAGCTGGCGTGGCCGGGACGGTCGTCGTGGCCGGAGCCGGCTGCGGGCCCGGCTGGCTCGTCGGCGACGCCCCGGCGACGGCGCGCTGGGCAGGCGGATCCGCGGTGCACCCGGTCAGCGCCAAGGCCAGCGCGATGGCGGCGACGGCGCGGCGGGTCATGCTCGAAAGACGTCCCGCGCCCCGTGAGCGTTACCGTGCGTTTCGCGCAATCTAGACCCGGTCCGCGCCTGAGCAGGGAGGTTTCCGTGGCCGACGCGACCCTTTCCGGGGTCCTCGACCGGCCTTGGCAAGCTCCGCGCCCTCGCGAAGGAACTCAAAGCCCAGTCCGGCCTCGCCCGCGAACTCTGGCAGACCGGCGACACCGACGCCCGCCTGCTGGCCCTTCTCGTCGCGCGGCCGAAGCAATTCGACCGCGACGACCTCGACACCATGCTGCGCGAGGCGGGCGAACCCAAGGTGCAGGACTGGCTCCTCGCGAACCTCGTCAAGAAAAGCGTCCACGCCGAGGACCTCCGGGTAGCCTGCTCGGCGATCCCGACCCGATGGTGGCGAGCGCGGGCTGGGCGTTGACCGCGGACCGCGTCGCGAAGAAGCCTGCCGGTCTGGACCTGCCCGGGTTGCCCGGCGTCATCGAAGCTGAAATGAAAGCCGCACTGGACCGGCTGCAGTGGCGATGAACCATTGCCTGGCCCAGATCGGCATCGAAAACCCGCACCTGCGCGCCCGCGCGATCGCCATCGGCGAGGGGCTGGGCGTGCTCAAGGACTACCCGACGCCGCCGAACTGCACGTCGCCGTACGCGCCGGTGCGGATCGCGGAGATGGTCAAGCGACAGCCCTGACGAAACCCAACGGCCTCCCTGCTCGCCGCCAAGAACGGGCAGCGGCCAGCCGCTCCGGCCTGGGTTCCGGTCCAGCTGACCCGCCCGAGCCGCGGGTTCGGTGTCGCGGATCAAGCCCGGAATCTTTTCGGCGGCTCGAAATCCCGGGCCACCGCCGTCGCTACGAGGAGGTCGCGCATCTTCAGCGCACTCCGCGCCGGTGACCAACGCCAGCCCGCTCTGGTTGGAGTCTCCATCGTCGCCGGAATCCGCCGGGTTCCCGCACGGCAAATCTCGGAGCCGGGCCTCGGGGCAGGGGTGCCGGGGCCGCTCCACTGGCCCCGGCACCCGTCGCGTCAACCCTTCAGCAAGCCCTGCATCTCGGCGATCTCAGCCTGCTGCGCGTCGATGATCCGCTGCGCCAGCGCCCTCGCCCCGGCGTCCGCACCCTGGGCCAGCTCGGTCTTCGCCATCTCGACCGCGCCCTGGTGGTGCTTGATCATCATCTCCAGCCAGGACCGGTCGAAGGCCGGGCCCTTGGCCGCGTCGAGGCTTTTGAGGTCGGCGTCGGACATCATGCCGGTCATCGAGTGCTCGCCGGACATCTGGTGGCCGCCGGGCATGGAGTGGCTGGCGGCCGCGACGCCCCAGCTGGTCAGCCAGCCCTGCAGCTGCCGGATCTCCGGGTCCTGCGCCCGGTCGATCCGGCCGGCCAGGTCGACGACCTTCGGGTCACTGCTGCGCGACGGCACCATTTTCGCCATCTCCAGCGCCTGCTGGTGGTGCGGGATCATTTGCTGGGCGAACGCGACGTCGGCGGCGTTGTGTCCCGCCTGCGAGCTGGGAGCGGGCGCGGGGGAATCCGGGCTGCCGCACGCGCCGAGCAGGAGCGACGCGGCCAGCACGACACCGCTGAAAAAGATTTTGCGCACGAAAAAACCTTCTCTCAAAAGGAAAATTGCGAGGAAAGACCGGAATGGAGAAGGCCGATCAGGTTCGCAACACGCAGAGAGAAGTCAGGACGTCCCGGCCCCGTCTGTCGGGAGGGCGGCCGGCCGCGGGGGAGCCGCGGGTGCCGTCGAAGACCGCCCGCACCGCTTCGTAGCGACGGAAGGCCACCAGGCCCAGGATGAGCGCGCCGGCCGCGTACAGGACCGCCAGGCAGAGGTGCAGCATCGAGTGTTCGCCGGCGGGCATGCCCGAGTCGGCGACGGTCTCGGGTGCCGCGACGACGGACACCTGGCTCGTCATGGCGTGCCCCGCTCCGGGCGAGGGCACGTGGTGCATCACCGCGACGCCCAGCGCAAGCGCGAACAGCAGCAGCACGCGCTGCACGCTGCCGAGCCGGGACGCCGCCATGGACCCCACCGTACCGGGCGGCGGGGAGCCGGCGCGGGGCGGACAAACCGGTCACGCTGGGTGGTCGGCGATCCCGCCCAGTACTGGAAGTTGAACATTCACTCAAGCAGGTCCAGCCTGTGGCGCCGAGGCCGCCCCCGCTCGCCCGCGGCACGGGTGTGCTACTAGGTTCGAGGGGGCAAGACTTGATGTCGAAGAGAGAAGGAGGGCCCCATGGCCCGGTACGAGCTGCCCGAACTCGACTACGACTACGGTGCCCTCGCACCGCACATCTCCGGCGAGATCAACGAGCTGCACCACAGCAAGCACCACGCCGCCTACGTCAAGGGCGCGAACGACACGCTGGACAAGCTCGCCGCCGCGCGCGAGGCGGGAGACT
>NZ_ASXG01000111.1 GCF_000411975.1 Amycolatopsis orientalis DSM 43388 | reverse complement strand
AGCCACTACCAGCAGCGACACCAACAACCAGCACCCGATCACGAACTACAGCTGGAGTATTAGGACCCGAGCAAGCCGCGTTCGAAAGCCACCGCCACCGCGGCCGCGCGGTCCTTCACGCCGAGTTTCGCGTACGCGTGCAGCAGGTGCGTCTTCACGGTCGCCTCGCTGATGAACAGCTTCTTCGCCGCTTCCTTGTTCGTCGACCCGCGTGCGACGAGGTTCAACACTTCGACCTCCCGCTGCGACAACGGTTCCTGGGCCGGTGCGCGCATCTGCCCCATGATCCGGCTCGCGACGGCGGGGGAGAGGACGGCCTCGCCGCGGGCGGCGGCGCGCACGGCACGGAACAGTTCCTCGCGCGGCGAATCCTTCAGCAGGTACCCGGTCGCGCCCGCCTCGATCGCGGGCAGCACGTCGGAATCCGTGTCGTACGTGGTCAGCACGAGCACGCGCGCCGGGTTGCCGAGGCGGGCGAGTTCGGTGATCGCGGCGACGCCGTCGGTGCCGGGCATGCGCAGGTCCATCAGCACGACGTCGGGGCGCAGGGCCTCGGCGAGCGTCACCGCCTCGGCGCCGTGCGCGGCCTCGCCCAGCACCTCGAAGCCGCGTTCGCCGGTGAAGATGCCGCGCAGCCCGTCCCGGACGATCGGGTGGTCGTCGGCGATCAGCAGCGTGATGGTCATGAGGCCCCCTCGGTCGGGTCCATTGTGGCAGCCGGGATCGCGGGCAGGCGCGCCGAGATCGCGGTGCCGCCGCCCGGTTCGGACTCGACGTGCAGGGTGCCGGCCAGCCGTTCCGCGCGCCGCCGCATGCCGGGCAGGCCGTGCCCGCCTTCCGCCGTCGGCGGCGCGGGCGAGGGCGCCGGGTCGAAGCCGACGCCGTCGTCGCGCGCGTCGAGGGTCACCTCGTCGCCCATGTAGGACAGGGTGATCCCGACTCGGCCGGCCCGCGCGTGTTTGGCCACATTGGACAGTGCTTCCTGGGTGATCCGCAGCAGGGTGGCCTCCAGCTCCGGATGCAGCGGGACGGCGGTCCCGGTCGTCGAGAACTCCGCGGGCACGCCGGTGCGTTCGCTCCACAGCCGGGCGACCTCGGACAGCGCTTCGGGCAGTGTCGCGGTTTCGAGCGGTTCCGGGCGCAGCGCGGCGACCGAACGCCGCGCCGCGGTGAGGTTTTCCCGGGCCAGCTGGGTCGCCGCGGCGAGGTGGCGTTCCCATTCCGCCGCGTCGTCGCGGGCCTGCGCGGCGGCTTCGAGCTGGGTGATGATGCCGGTGAACCCCTGCGCGAGCGTGTCGTGGATTTCCTGGCTCAGCCGCTGCCGTTCGTCGAGCACGCCCGCCTCGCGCGCCTGCGCGAGCAGTTGCCGTTGCAGCCCGCGGTTCTCCGCCTCGGCGGCGGCCAGCTGGTCCAGCATCCGCTTGCGTTCGGCGTTCTGCCTGCCCACGGCGGCGAACACGGCGCCGCCGCCGCTGATCGCCGCGGTTTGCACGATCACCAGCGAGATCCAGACCCCCGGCGAGGCGGACAGCGCGTGGATCGGCCCGCCGAGCGTCATGGTGTTGATCAGCAGCGAAGTGATGCCGATGCCGAGCACGGCCAGCACCATCGGTTTCATCCGCATGGCGGCGAAGAACGCGTAGACCATGAAGATGACGAAGTACGTTTCGCGCCCTTCGAGGATCGCGCCGAGCGTGACGACCCCGGCGAACGACCCCGCGGCGACCAGCGGGTGGTCGCGGAGTTTCGCGCTGAGCAGGACGGTGGTGAGCAGCAGCCACCCGGCGGCTCCCGCGGCGATCAGCAGGGTCGCTGCCCGGTGGTCGCCCGGACGGTCGGTGCCCAGCGCGGTGAGCAGGACGGAGATCAGCAGCAGGAGCCACGCGAGCAGGGTCTCGGACTGGCGGTACCACCGGTGCCACCGCACCGGCGCCTCGTCCTCCCGTCCCGCTGCCGGAGGCGTCAGCGACCCCCGCCAGTCGAGTTTGACCCCTCGCAGGTCCTCGAGTCTCACGCCTTGAGGTCCTTCAGCTGCGGCCAGATCTCGGCCCAGCTGCCGATCCGGCCGTCGAGCAGCCAGATCGGCATGTGCTGGCTGGCGTTGGGAACACCCAGCCGGTTGTCGACTTCGCCGACGACGCGCGCGGACCGGAAGTGCGCCGCCAGCTTCGCCGGTTCGCGGCCGACGAAGAGCACGGTGTCCGCGTTGTCGTCCGGGCGGCCGAAGTACCAGAATCCGCGGCTGGCGCTGTACGCCTCGGGCAAGCCCTGCTCCGGCCCGTACCGGTCGAGCGCGCCGGCTTGCCAGTACCCGCCGGTGACGAGCGCGGTGCGGGTCCGTTCCTCCGGCGGCAGTGCGCGGTACTGCTTGGCGACGGACGCGGTCAGGTCCGGCCAGCCGTACTCCTCCATCGCGTACGCCGGGCGCGGCGCGGTCGGATGCTCGACCAGCCACTGCACCGGCCACACCGGCAGCGCGTAGGGGAGGCTGTAGACCGCGGAGAGGACGAACATCGGCCACGTCGGCACCCAGCGCCACCACAGCGCGGCCCGCCGGTCCTGGAGATGCACCGCGGCGGCGGCCCACAGCAGGCCGAAAGTGCCTGCGGCGTAATAGAACCGGCCGTTTCCGATCAGGAAGATCGCGAAGACGCCCACGGCGGTCCAGCCGAGGAAGCGGTACGCGCGCAGCCGGGCGCTGCCCAGCAGCACCGCCAGCCCGTACAGCACGCCCAGCGCGCCGATGACCAGACCGGCTCCGGCGAGCAGTGCGGGCACGAACATCGCCCGGCCGCCCGCCTCCTCGACTTCGCGCGAGACCGCGTCGCCCATGCCGAGCTGCGGCCAGCCGTTCGCGGCCTGCCAGAGCAACGTCGGCACGCACGCGAGCGCGGCGATCGCCGCGCCCAGCCACAGTTTGGGGCGGCGCAACAGGTCTCGCGGCCCGAAGACGAGCGCGGCAAGCGCGGTGACCGCCCAGAACCCGCCGAGCAGGAACTTCACGTTCAGCCCGACCGCCGTCGCGACGCCGAGCCACAGCAGCAGGTCGTCGTCGCGGGTGCGGATCCAGCGCACCAGCAGCCACAGCACGATCGTCCACAGCAGAGGGTCCACAGTGGACGTCGCGAGGTAGTGGCCGCTGCCGACGAACTGCCCGCAGATCGCGTACGCCGCGGCGGCGCGGGTCTGCGCCTTGCGTTCGCCGCCCATCTCGCGCGCGATGAGCCCGGTGAACACCACGCCCGCGGCGGTCGCCAGGATCGCCGGGATCCGGAACACGACGAGCGAGCCCGGCGCCACCGAGTTCGCCAGCCAGGCGAGGAACGGCAGCACCGGCGGCTGGTCCGCGTAACCCCACGCGAGGTGTTTGCCCGCGGCGAGGAAGTACAGCTCGTCGCCGAAGTAGCCGTAGCGGCCGGCGGTGGCGAGGAGTACGGCGGCGGTTCCCGCGGCGAGCAGGAAGACCGGGCGCCGAGCGAACTCGGCGAGCGCGCGGTCGGGCGTGCTCGGTGCGGTGGCCGTGGTCACGGCATCCATCCTGCTCCCTGTCGGCGGATCGGGGCTGGCCTCGCCCGCACCCTACGGGCGAGGCCTCGCCCCGGCGTACGGCGGGGGCCGCCGGTCAAGTCCCGGTGTTCGCCAGCTCGGGCCAGATTTCCGCCCACGGCCGCAGCCGCCCGGTGGCCAGCCACATCGGGGTGCCGTCGGCCACACTCGGCTTCGCGTCCCCGGTCGTCACCGTGCCGGCCGGCTCGAGATGGGCGAAATGCCCGAGCAGCGGACGGGGGTCGGCGCCGACGAACAGGACGTCGCGCGCCGAGTCGGGCGGGACGGCCAGCGTCGCGTACCCGCGGTTGGGGCTGGTCGGCTCGGGCAGGCCCAGGCCCGGGCCGTAGCGGTCGAGGGCGCTCGCGGTCCAGTACGTCTCGCCGACGATCGCGGTGTGCGCCGGATCGGGCACGCGATGGAACGCCTTCGCGACCGACTGGGCGCTTTCCGACCACCCGACCTCGGCGAACGAGAACGCCGGCGTCGGCAGCGACGGGTTCTTCGCGACCCAGGAGTGCGGCCACACCGGCAGTGCGGCGGGCACGATCAGCAGCGCGGAGAGCACGTAGACCGGCCAGGTCGGGATCCAGCGCCACCACCGGGACACCTGCCCGGCCTCGAGTTCCACCGCGGCAGCCGCCCAGCACGGCGCGAGCATGCCCGCGATGTAGTAGGAACGGCCGTTGACCGCGAAGAACACCGCGGCGAGCGCGAGCGTGGTCCAGGCGAGGAACCGGTAGGAACGCAGCCGCGGCGAACGCAGCAGCCGCCACAGGCCGTAGCCCAGCAGCACCACGCCGACCGGAACCCCCGTGAGCAGCAGGACCTGCGGGAGCCAGGACAGCCGTCCGCCCCAGGTTTCGCCGACCTCGTGCGAGATCGCCGCGCCCATGCTCAGCTGCGGCCAGCCGTGCCGGGCCTGCCACACCAGCGTCGGGACCAGCGCCAGCGCGGCGAGCGCGGCCCCGGCCCACAGCATCGGGCGGCGCAGCAGGTCGCGCGGGCCGCAGATCAGCAGCGCGATCCCGGCGACGATCCAGAAGCCGCCGATCAGGAACTTCACGTACAACGCGACCGCGGTGACGACGCCGGCCCACAGCAGCAGGCCGTCCCGGCGCGTGCGGATCCAGCGGACGACCAGCCAGAGCAGGACGGTCCAGAGGAACGGGTCCAGGGTCGAGGTCGCCAGGTAGTGGCCGCTGGCCACGAACTGCGTGCAGGCGGCGAACGTCGCGGCGGTGAGCGCCTGCGCGCGAGTGCGGCCGCCGAGTTCGCGGGCGATCAGCGCGGCGAACACGACCCCGGCGAGCATCGCCAGCATCGCGGGGAGCCGCAGGACGAACAGCGAATTCGGCGCGATCGTGTCCATCGCGCGGGCGAGCAGCGGCAGCAGCGGCGGCTGGTCCACGTAGCCCCAGGCCAGATGCCTTCCGGCGGCGAGAAAGTACAGCTCGTCGCCGAAGTAGCCGTAGTTGTTCGCGGTGAGCACCAGCGGCACGGCCATCAGCGCGGCGATGCCGAACACCGGCATCCGGGCGAACGGCGCCACCGAGCGGGAGGTCGTGATTTCCTCTTGTGTCGCGGTCATCGCCTTCACTCCCACCGGAAGAACCGGGCGGCGAGCGCCGAGCACGCGAGGGCGACCACCGCGAGCGAGATCATCGGCAGCAGGTGCGGCGCGTGTCCGGCGGCGGTCTCGCGCAGGCTGCCGAGCGTCGCGCCCAGCGGCAGGATGTCCGCGACGTGCTGCAACACCGGCGACAGCTGTTCCTTCGGCACCCAGACGCCGCCGAGGGCGAGCATCGGGAAGAACACCGCCGCGCCGATCCCGTTCGCCGCGCGGCCGGTCGGCACGAACGCGGCGAGCAGCGTGCCGACCGAGAACAGCGACACCGCGCCCAGCAGCAGGACCGCGAGGAAACCGCCCGGGTTCTTCGGCAGGGCCATGCCGAGCGCGATCGTGCCCACCCCCACGACGAGCACGATCGCGACGACGGCGACGGCGAGGTTCACCAGCAGTTGCGCGGCCAGCAGCCGCGACGGCGGCATCGGGCTCGCCGCCAGCCGCTTCAGCACCCCCTTCTCCCGGTGCGCGGCCATCGCGCCGGGCAGCAGGTACACCGCGAGCATTCCGAGCAGGAGAGCCACCGCCATCGGCGCGATCACCGTGGCCAGCGACGATTGGCCGCCGTATTGGGCGCTCGGCTCGCGCGAACCCGGCATCAGCCCGAACACCAGCAGCAACGCCAACGGGATCCCGAGCACCACGGCGGGCGCGCCCGGGTCGCGGAGGAAGATCTTCGCCTCGGCGACGGTCAGCTTCGACAACACTTCCGGTTCCCCCCTCAGTCCAGTTTCCGGCCGGTCAGCGCGACGAAGGCGTCGTCGAGGCTGGCCTGTTCCACCCGCAGCTCGCCCGCCACCACGTCGGCGCGGGCGAGGAACGACGTCACCGCCTGCAGCGCGCCGGCGCCGCCGGTCACCACCAGCTGCGCGCCGTTCCGCTCGGCCCGCAGCACGTCCGGCAGCCCGGCCAGTTCTCGCGGATCGACCGGCGCGGACGGGCGGAACCGGATGCGCTGCTCGCCGCCGACCCGTCCGACGAGCCCCGCCGGGGTGTCGATCGCGACGACGCGCCCGGCGTCGATCACCGCGATCCGGTCGCACAGCCGCTCGGCCTCCTCCATGAAGTGCGTGACGAGCACGACCGTCACGCCTTCCGCGCGGACCGCTTCGACGAGGTCCCAGGTGTCGCGGCGGGCCTGCGGGTCGAGACCGGTCGTCAGCTCGTCGAGCACCACCGCCTCGGGGCTGCCGACCAGCGCGAGCGCGATCGACACGCGTTGCTGCTGGCCGCCGGAAAGCTTGCGGTAGAAGGTGTTCCGCGCTTCGGTCAGCCCGAGCAGCGCCATCAGCCGCTCCGGGTCGGCCGGGGTGCGGTACATCGCGGCGAACAGGCCGAGCACCTCGCCGACGCGCAACCGGCCGGGCAGCTGGCTTTCCTGCAGCTGGACGCCGAGACGCTGCCGCAGTTCGCGGACGTCGCGCCGCGGGTCGAGCCCGAGCACCGAAACGGTGCCGCCGTCGGGGGAGCGCAGGCCCTCGACGCATTCGACCGTGGTGGTCTTCCCGGCGCCGTTGGGGCCCAGGATCCCGAAGATCTCGCCCTGCTCCACGGTGAACGAAACGTCTTCCACCGCCGTTTTCCCGCGGTAGCGTTTATGGAGGTTCCGCACCTCGATGACCGGCATTGCCCCGGAGTCCCCTCTCGAATCGCAGCGGTTGCTGCCTTCGAGAATTCCGGGCCGCGGGGCCGATCGGATCAGCGGAACGGCGCGAGTTCCGGTCCACCGGCTGTTTCCCCCGCATCCACCGATCGGTGGATGCGGAAGTAGATCATCGGGTTGTCGCGGCCGGGGTGCACGGCGGCGTCGACGCCGAGTTCGCGGCGCAGTTCGGTGAGGCGAGCGTACGCGTGTTTCGCGCGGGCGCGGGCCGCGGTGAAGTACGGGGTCTGCGTTTTTTCCAGCCAGCGCACGACTTCGGCGCCTTCGGTGAACGGCAGCGGGGTGGCGCGGTGAAAGACGTCGTGCACGCTCACCGCGGCGTCGAGTTCCGGGAAGACGGCGGAGAGGTACCACCTCGCGAAGCGCGCGCCGTGGTCGGCGTCGATGAACAGATAGTCCACATCGGACAGCCAGTCGCCGGCGAGGGTGCGCGCGTCGCCCTGGCGGAACTCCCAGCGGCCCTTGGCCAGCGCGGGCGGGACGGTCCGGGTCGCGTTCCCGACGAGGTCGACCGTGGTCAGCCGGCCGGTGCCGTTGTCCGCGAGCGCGCGGAGGAGCCAGCTCGTGGACCAGCCGTGCAGCGAGCCGATCTCCACGACTTTCTCCGGTCTGAGGTACCGCAGAAGCAGGTAGGTGATCTCCGCCTCGACGTCGTCCAGCTGCGTCTTCATCGCCGGATGCGCGCGGCGATGGGCTCGCTGGGCGTCCTTCGCGGCGCGCAACGCATCGGCGTGCTCGGCATACAGCGAGCACACGAGGTCGAGCGTCACCTGGTTCGCGGTTCGTTCCATGCCGCTGATCGTGGCCGGGCGAACCGCCCCGGGTAATCCGGCTGACCGCCGGGCGGGGTGGGGAATTCCCCCGTCCCCGGTTACGGATGCCTGCGCCAGCCGAGCGTTATGTCCTTTGTGGACAGCCAGGCGGTCAGGTCGTAGCCGTGCGCGGCGAGCCCTTCGACAGCGGCGTACGCGGCTTCGAGCGCGTACTCGCCCTCCTTCTCTGACAGCAGCTTTCCGGCGACAGCGGCGAGAAGCTCGTCGGTGTCGATCACCCGGACCGAGATCTTGTCCTTGAGCACGAGGTCGAGGTAGAGGTCGGTGGCGATCCAGCGCGGTCCGTCGCGGTGCACGCGCACCACGTCGAGGTAGAAGTCCTGGTCGCGTTCGTGGCCGGGGCTGAACCAGAAGTCGGTGATCCGCAGCCCCAGCTCCGGCAGCAGCCACGACTCGAGGTAGTGGAACTGCGCCCGCCCCGGCGTCGGCCGCGCCAGGTACAGGCCGAACGGCTCCTCGCGGAACTCCTCCACGTCGCGGCGGATGCCCTTGTTGTCGATGTTCACGCGGGCGGCCGGGTCGAACGTCTCGACCTTGGGCGGGTGCAGATCGGTCATCCGCCCATCCTGCCTTGCCCGCGCGCTGGAGGAGAATCGCCGGAACGCCGGTCCGGGGCCCGGCCGGCGGGCTAGAGTTCCCGGGTCATTCGGTTCTCCTGGGGGGACGAGCGGTTGTTCGGGATCATCAGGCCCTGCCGGCATCGGCTGGCCGGGCGGCTTCATGCGGACTGGACGGCGCATCTGTGCGGACTGTGCCTCGCCCTGCGCGACCAGCACGGGCAGTTCGCCCGGGTCGTGACGAACTACGACGCGCTGATCGTGTCGGCGCTGGTCGAGGCGCAGCTGCCGAGCGGGCCCCGGCGGGCCGCGGGACCGTGCCCGCTGCGGTCGATGCGGCCGGCGTCGGTCGCGGTCGGCGACGGTGCCCGGCTCGCCGCGGCGGTGTCGCTCGTGCTCGCCTCGGCGAAGGTGGACGACCACGTCGCCGACCGGGACGGAGCGTTCGCCCGGCGGCCGGTGGCCGGAGCGGCTCGGCTGGTCGCCCGGCGCTGGGCCGCGCAGGGCGGGCGGACGGGTGCTGACATCGGTTTCGACACTGCGGTGCTGACTGAGGCGGTCGGTCGGCAAGGGGAGCTCGAACGCGCTCTGCGGGCCGGGGACTCGCCCCTGCTGGCGACCGAACCGGCTGAGCTGGCGTCGTCCGCGGCGTTCGCGCAGACCGCGGTGCTGGCCGGACGCCCCGCCAACCGCGCGCCGCTCGCCGAGGCCGGGCGGCTCTTCGGCCGGGTGGCGCACCTGCTCGACGCGGTCGAGGACCTGGCCGCGGACGCCGCCTCCGGTGCCTGGAACCCGTTGCTGGCCACGGGAACCGCGCTGGACGAGGCACGCCGGTTGTGCTCGGACGCGGTGCTCGGGGTCGAGCTGGCGCTGCGGGAGGCGGAGTTCGCCGATTCGGCGTTGGTGCACGTGCTGCTGGTGCACGAGCTGCGGCAGGCGGTGCGGCGGACGTTCGGGCACCACCATCCGCACGGGCAGCAGCCGCCGCCCGGGTGGATCGGGCCGGGACCGACGCCGCAGCAGTCGCCGTACGGGCCGGGGATCGGCGCGCCCGGGCCCGCTCAGCCGGGGGTGTCCGGGTACGGTCCGCCGCCGGGTTACGGCGCTCCGGTTCCCGGATACGGACCTGCCGGAATGCCCGGCCCGGGCGGACCCGGGGGACCAGGAGGGCCAGGTGGACCAGGAGGGCCAGGTGGACCAGGAGGGCCGGGCGGTCCGGACGGTCCCGAGCCGCCGGAGGGCGGTGGCTCGCTGGACGGCAAGGGCGGCGGCTGCTGGGCGCCGAGGTTCGCGGTCCCGCCGAAACGCCGGAACTTCTTCGCGGGCTGCGCGATCGCGACCTACATGTGCTGCTCGTGCCAGTTCTGCTGCCGCGACCCGTACCCGGGCCCGTGGAGCGGCGAACCGAACGGCAGCTGCGACTGCGACTGCGACTGCTGCGATTGCTGCAGCTGCTGCGACGGGTGCGACTGCGGCAACTGCTGAGGGACACCGGCGATCGGCGGGCTCGGGTTTCGCCTCCGGCCCGGAGAAGCGGCAGATCCCCAGCTCAGCGGGGCCGTGGCGGAAATTGTCGGTGCTCCGGCCTACCCTGGTTCTCGTGGCTTTCGCAACCGAACACCCCGTCCTCGCCCAGTCCGACTTCCGCCCCGTCTCCGAGGTGCCGCGCGCCGGCGGGCGGTTCGAGGTCGTCAGCGAGTACCAGCCCGCCGGCGACCAGCCGGCGGCGATCGACGAGCTCGAACGCCGGATCAAGGCGGGCGAGAAGGACGTCGTGCTGCTCGGCGCCACCGGCACCGGCAAATCGGCCACCACCGCGTGGCTGATCGAGCGCGTCCAGCGGCCCACGCTGGTGATGGCCCCGAACAAGACGCTGGCCGCCCAGCTGGCGAACGAGCTGCGCGAACTGTTCCCGCACAACGCGGTCGAGTACTTCGTCAGCTACTACGACTACTACCAGCCCGAGGCGTACATCGCGCAGACGGACACCTACATCGAGAAGGACTCGTCGATCAACGACGACGTCGAGCGGCTGCGCCACTCCGCGACGATGAACCTGCTTTCGCGGCGCGACGTCATCGTGGTCGCGTCCGTGTCGTGCATCTACGGCCTGGGCACGCCGCAGTCGTACCTCGACCGGTCCACGAAGCTGGAGGTCGGCGCCACGGTGGAGCGCGACGTGCTGCTGCGCGCGCTGGTCGACGTGCAGTACTCGCGCAACGACATCGCCTTCGCGCGCGGCACGTTCCGCGTCCGCGGCGACACGGTGGAGATCATCCCGGCGTACGAGGAGCTGGCGATCCGCGTCGAGTTCTTCGGCGACGAGATCGACAAGCTGTACTACCTGCACCCGCTCACCGGCGACATCGTGCGCGAGGTCGACGAGGTCCGGATCTTCCCGGCCACGCACTACGTCGCCGGCCCGGAGCGGATGGAGAAGGCGATCCGCGGCATCGAGGCCGAGCTGGAGGAGCGGCTGGCCGAACTGGAGAAGCAGGGCAAGCTGCTGGAGGCCCAGCGGCTGCGGATGCGCACCGCCTACGACATCGAGATGATGCGCCAGGTCGGCTTCTGCTCCGGCATCGAGAACTACTCGCGGCACATCGACGGCCGCGGCCCGGGTTCCGCGCCGGCCACGCTGATCGACTACTTCCCGGAAGACTTCCTGCTGGTCATCGACGAATCGCACCAGACGGTGCCGCAGATCGGCGGCATGTACGAGGGCGACATGAGCCGCAAGCGCAACCTCGTCGACTACGGGTTCCGGCTGCCGAGTGCGGTCGACAACCGGCCGCTGACCTGGGAGGAGTTCTCCGACCGGATCGGGCAGACGGTGTACCTGTCGGCGACGCCGGGCCCGTACGAGATGGGGCAGACCGGCGGCGAGTTCGTCGAGCAGGTCATCCGGCCCACCGGCCTGGTCGACCCGAAGGTGGTCGTGAAGCCCACCGAGGGCCAGATCGACGACCTGGTGCACGAGATCCGCGAGCGCGCCGAGAAGGACGAGCGCGTCCTGGTCACCACGCTCACCAAGAAGATGGCCGAGGACCTCACGGACTACCTGCTGGAGCTGGGCATCCGGGTGCGGTACCTGCACTCGGAGGTCGACACGCTGCGCCGGGTCGAGCTGCTGCGCCAGCTGCGCGCGGGCGACTACGACGTCCTGGTCGGCATCAACCTGCTGCGCGAGGGCCTCGACCTGCCCGAGGTGTCGCTGGTCGCGATCCTCGACGCGGACAAGGAAGGCTTCCTGCGCAGCGGCACGTCGCTGATCCAGACCATCGGCCGCGCGGCGCGGAACGTGTCCGGCGAGGTCCACATGTACGCGGACAAGATCACCGATTCGATGCGGTACGCGATCGACGAGACCGACCGCCGCCGCGCGAAGCAGATCGCCTACAACGAGGAACGCGGACTCGACCCGCAGCCGCTGCGCAAGAAGATCGCCGACATCCTCGACCGCGTCTACAGCGAGGCGGAGGACTCCGACGAGACGGTCGCGGTCGGTGGTTCGGGCCGCAACGCCTCGCGCGGCAAGAAACCGGAACAGGGCGACCGCGTCCGCAGCTCGGGCATGCTCACCGACAAGAACGTGTCGGGGATGCCGCGCGCCGAACTGGCCGACCTGATCCAGCAGATGACCGACCAGATGATGCAGGCCGCCCGCGACCTGCAGTTCGAACTGGCCGCCCGGCTGCGCGACGAGGTCGCCGACCTGAAGAAGGAACTGCGGGGGATGGACGCGGCCGGGATCAAGTAGTTACACCCTTTCCGGTACCATTACACCATGGCGATGAACATCAAGGATCCGGAAACGGAGCGCCTGGCCGCGGAGGTGGCCGAACTGACCGGCACCACGAAGACCGGCGCGGTCCGCGAGGCTCTCCAGCTGCGCCGGGACCAGTTGCGCAAGCACGAGAACGCCGAGCAACGGCTGAAGCAGATGCGCCGGGTGCTCGAGGAGGAGATCTGGCCGCTCATCCCACCCGAGGAACTGGGAAAGCCGCTCTCCAAGGAAGAGGAAGAGGACATTCTCGGATTCGGGCCGGAGGGCGTGTGATCGTCGACAGTTCCGCGATCGTCGCGATTCTCCTGCGCGAGCCGGGCCACGATCTGCTCGAAGAGCGCCTCGCCGAGGCAACCGCGCCGAAAATCGGCGCGCCGACTCTGGTGGAGGCAGGCATCGTCCTGACCGTGCGGCTCGGTTCGCGGGGGAGGCTTGCCCTGGCCCGGTTCATGCAGGACAACCACATCACGGTCGTCCCGTTCACCGAGGAACACAGCGAGATCGCCACCGACGCCTTCAGCCAGTTCGGGAAGGGCCGTCATCCGGCGAAGCTGAACCTCGGAGACTGCCACAGCTACGCCACCGCCAAAATCGCCGGGGAACCGCTGCTCTGCATCGGCGACGACTTCCCGCAAACCGACCTGGAGCTGGTCAAGCTGGAGGAGAACTGACGGCGCCTGGGCCGGGAAGAAACCCCAGTGCCCGGGGGTGCACTCCGAACTGAGGCACCCCCGGTTCCCGGACCCTCGCTTCGACTTTCACAGAAACATGCGCCCGAAGCAATGGGCGCGCGGGCAGAGCTGAGGCAAGAAAGTCCCCTTCCCGCGATCGGCCCAGGCCACCCGTCGGGTGGCGGGTCAGCGCTTCAGCACCTTCTCCACGTACGCCTTCACCGCCGCCAGCGCCGGTTCCGACCGCCACAGCCGTTCCACCTGCGCGTCGTCGGACACGCGGTTCTCCGCGATCCGCTGGTGGTACGGCTGGCGCAGCTGCTGCTTCGTGTGCGCGAACGCCTCCGCGGGCAGTTCGCCGAGGCGGGCGGCCAGCTCGCGGGCCCGGCCGAGCACGTCCTCGCCGGCCACGACCTCGTCGACCAGGCCGCGGGGGAGCGCGTCGGCCATGGTGACCGTCGCGCCGCTGTAGATCAGCGACGGCAGCGGCGTCGTTCCGTAGGTGCAGCGCATGATTTCCAGCGCCGACAACGGGAACGGCACGCCCACCAGCAGCTCCGTCACGCCGATGCGGCCGGGGCCGTCCGCGGCGATCCGGTGGTCGCACGCCGCCGCCAGGACCATGCCGCCCGCGATGGCGTGGCCGTTCAGCGCCGCCACCACCGGGCGCGGGAAGCCGAAAACGGCCAGGAACGCGTCCGACAGCGCGGGCAGGAAATCGCTGACATACCGGGCGCCGCCCTCGTCGACGGCCAGCAGGTCCACTCCGGCGCAGAAAATGTCGCCGGACCCGCTGAGCACGACCGCGCGCGCCCCGGCCGCGTCGGCCTCTTCGAGTCTGATCACCAGTTCTTTGCAGGTGGCGGTGTCGAGGGTGTTGCCGCGCCCGTGGTCGAGGGTCACGAGTGCGACGCCGGCATCGAGTTCCAGGTGGATCGTCACGCGCCGAACCGTACCGGACGTCCCGGCTCAGCTGGTGACGTCCTTGCGCGCGAACCGGCGGCCCGCCAGCAGCAGGAACACCGTCGTGTAGAGGACCGACGACAGCACCCCGCTGGCCAGGTTCGTCCAGTCGATGTCGGTGGAGATCAAGTCGAGCCAGGCGAACGAATAGTGCGTCGGCAGATAGTTCCGCAATCCCGCCAACGCGGTGATCTGGTCGAGGATCTGCGACAGGATCGCCACCAGCACCGTCCCGCCGACCGCGCCCAGCGGCGCGTCCGTCGAAACGCTCAGCAATAGCGCCAGCCCGGCGACCCAGGCGAGCTGCACCACGATGTACACAGTGGACATCAGCAGCGCGAGCAGGCTGTCGCCGAAGCCGACCGCGTCGCCGGTGGGGCTGATCGCGTCGCCCGCGCCGTACCAGATGAGGCCGACCACCAGCGACATCACCGGCAGCAGCACCAGCGCGGCGATCGACAGCAGCCCGGACACCGCGGCCTTCTGCCGCAGCAGCCGATGCCGCGGCACCGGGATCGCCAGCAGGTACTTCAGGCTCGACCACGACGATTCGCTCGCGATCGTGTCGCCGAAGAACAACGCGACGATCATCGGCAGCAGGAACGTGCCGGACACGAAGAAGGCGAGCACCACGAAGTTCGGCGCGCTCGCCGTCGCCAGGTCCACGAACCCGCCGGAGCGGCGATTCGGGTTGGACTGCCCGATCTGGAACGCCACCACGAGGATGAACGGCAGCACCGCGACGAACGCCAGCACCAGCTGGGTCCGCCGGCGGCGCAGCTGCCGTTTCAGCTCCACGCCCAGCCGCAGCGTCCGGTCGGCGCGGTAGCCGGCGACCGCGCCGTCCGGACCGACCTCGGCCGGTTCCGCGGTGGCCAGGTCGCTCAGTTCCTGCAGTGCCGCCGGGTCGGTGTGCACCCCGCCGGAACCGTTGCCCTCGCTCATGAATCCTCTCCCACCAGCTGCAGGAACGCGTCTTCGAGCCGGCGGCGCGGCCCGGCCTGCTCCACCGCGACCCCGGCGCGCACCAGCGCGGCGACCGCCTCGGCGCGCGGCAGCCCGTCGAGATTCGCGTGCACCAGATCGCCTTCGGTCTCGATGTCCGACACCCCGCCGACGCTCTTGAGCGCCGCCGCGGCCGCCGCCGAGTCGCCGACCCGGAACGTGGCCTCGCCGCTCGAGGCCGCCAGCTCGCTGACCTCTCCCGAAGCCACGAGCCGCCCGCGGTGCATGACCACCACGTGCGAACACGTCTGCTCGACCTCGGCCAGCAGGTGGCTCGAGACGACGACGGTGCGCCCGGTGGCGGCGTAGCGCCGCAGGACTTCGCGCATCTGGTGGATCTGCGGCGGGTCGAGCCCGTTGGTCGGTTCGTCGAGCACCATCAGCTCCGGCAGCCCGAGCATCGCCTGCGCGATCGCGAGCCGCTGCCGCATGCCCTGGCTGTAGGTCTTCACCCGGCGGTGCACCGCGTCGCCGAGCCCGGCGATCTCCAGCGCCTCGGTGAAATGCGCCTTCTCGGCCGACCGCCCGGTCGCCGCCCAGTACAGCTCCAGGTTCGCCTTGCCGGACAGATGCGGCAGGAACCCGGAGCCCTCGACGAACGACCCGATCCGCGACAGCACCGGCGCGCCCGGCGCGATCCGGTGGCCGAACACGCGGATTTCGCCCGCGGTCGGCGTGATCAGGCCCATCAGCATCCGCAGCGTGGTCGTCTTGCCAGCGCCGTTCGGGCCGAGCAGGCCGAGCACCTGGCCCGGTTCGACGCGGAACGACAGGTCGGACACCGCGGTGAACCCTCCGGCGTACTGCTTGCGCAGTCCCTTGATCACCAGCGGGGTGTCCGCGAGTTCCGGGTCGACGTCGTGCGCCCGGCGCCGCCGGATCGCCGCGACCACGACGGCCGCGATCGCGACCAGCAGCGTCGCGCCGATGCCGATCAGCTGCCCGACCGGCAGGGGAGCGCCGACCGAGGCGCCGGGCACCACCGGGACGGCGAGCGCCGCGCCGGGCGCGAGCCCGACCCGGAACACCGCCGGCTGGGTCGGCACCGAGTACGCCTGGTCCGTCGTGCCCACGACGAGCCGCAGCGAATGCCCGGAGTCGATCGGCCGCACGACCCCGGGCAGCGTCACCGTGACGTCGACCGGAGTGCCGTCCGCGGGCAGCCCGGTGACCCGGAACGGCGCGACCGCGTTCGCGGGCAGCACGCGGGTGCCGTCCTGGCCGACGTCGTACAGCTTCGCGAACAGCACTGCTTCCGGCTGCGGATTCGCCGGGTCGGCCGCGACCTGAAGCCGGACCGTGCTCGAACCGGAGAGCAGCACTTGGCTGTCGAAGGGCGCGGTACTGAACTGCGCGGCTTGTCCCGGAGGGTCGCTGCTGAACAGCGGAGCCAGCCGGGAGGTGCTCGCCGCGAGCCCGTTGAGCCCGGGAATCCCGCTCACCGCGGCCGGATTCGCGCCGGCGGGGCGGACGATCGGCTGCGCCGGACCGCTGAGCGCCACCTGCTTCCGTTCGGTTCCGGCGCCGGCGAGCCCGGGGTAGGCGGCGGCGTTGACCGTCCGGACCGACGGGGTTCCGTTGGCGCGCAACGTGCCTTGGACGTCGTAGCTGAACCCGCGGCCCGGGTCGCCCTGGCCGGTGAGCGACGACCACAGGAAGTCGCCGATCTTCGCGCGCAGCTGCGGTCCGGGGATGCCGCCGTCGTGCCCTCCGGTGTACCAGATCGTGCGCACCGATCCGCCCGCCGCGGTGATCTGCCGAGCGGTGGCGTCGGACTGGTCGAGCCCGAACAGCGTGTCGCTCTCGCCCTGGACGAGCAGGGCCGGCGCGGTGATCTTGCCGGTGACCGACGAGGGGGAGACGCGGTGCAGCAGCGCGACCGTCTCCGGGCCGGCCTTGCCGGTGGTCGCGAGTTCCGCGTACGCCTTGCACACGGCCGCGGTGAACCGGCCGCACGGATCCGCGGACGGCCGCTCGGCGCGGGCACTCGAGGGCGGTGCGGCGGCCTGCGGCGCGGTGCCTCCGCTGTTCCCGGCCGTGCCGCCGGTGTCGCTGGTGGGCTGCCCCGCCTCGGGAGCTTCGGCGGACGGCGTGCTCGCCGCGGCCGCGCCCGAACCGGCGGAGAAAAAGATGCCCGCCCAGCTCTTCTTGAAGACGCCGTCCGGAGAGAACGCGCCAGCGGCCGGAGTCTTCGCCGGCGGAGCGGTCGCCGCGGCGGCGTTCGGCACGAGGGCCTGGCCGAGGTCGTTGTAGGTGATCACCGGAGCGAGCGCGCGCACCCGATGGTCGGTCCCGGCGAGCAGCAGCGAGAGCGAACCGCCGTAGGACGCCCCGGTCACGCCGATCTCGGGCGCGCCGTCCGAGCCGGTCGCCACGTCGTGGCTCGCCGCCNNTGGCTCGCCGCCAGCCGGTCGACGAGCCGCCGCGCGTCGGCGACCTCGCCGTCGGGGTCGTTCAGCCCGATTTTGCCGGTGCTGTGCCCGAATCCGCGCGCGGACCAGGCGAGCACCACGAACCCGCGCTGGGCCAGCTCGCGCGCCTGCGGGTCCACACTGGACTTGTCGCCGCCGAAGCCGTGCGCGAGCAGCACCGCGGGCGCTGGCGTGTGTTCGGGGTAGTAGGTCGTCGTGTCGATCCGGACCTGGTCGGAGGACCCCGGCGCGGCGGGCATCGAGACGAAAGCGTCCTGGGTCCGGACCGGCGCGGGGCCGCGGTCGCGGGTCGCCCAGACGGTCACCGCGGCCGCGGCGACCAGCACCACGGCGGCGACGGCGGCGAGCCGGGAACCGCGGGTGCGGGGAATCGGGATTCGGGGCACGACGCGACGTTATGACGATTTCGCTGAGAACGGGGATGCGGCCTCACGCGGATTACACATGAGGGTCACTCGTGGAGGGAGTGGAGGCGTGGGGGCGTTAGCCCGGGGCGGGTTTAGGGGGAAGGGCGCCACGCGCGAACTGTGTTTGATGGCGTCGGCTTCGCCGCCGCGGGCGGGATCGCTTTTAGCCGGCGTTTGGGGTGAGCGGCGGGAGGGGCCTTCGGCCTGTCCCGCCGCTCACCCCAAACGCC
>NZ_ASXG01000110.1 GCF_000411975.1 Amycolatopsis orientalis DSM 43388 | reverse complement strand
TTTCCCGCCTTGACAAGCACCCACCGCCCGTCAGCACAATCAAGCTTCGGGGTGCCCCACGCCGGGACAAGGCGCAATGTCGCCGCCAGGCGACGAGCCGCCGCCCCCGCCACCCAGCAGCAAACCGCCCCACCAGCTCAAGCACCTCACCGCGGCTGACCCGCCGCTGTCCGTACTCGAACGCGACGTCGCCCGACACGCGCCGCAGCGAATCCACGCACGCCCAGCCCGGCAAGAGGTAGAGATACCGGAGAGATCTCAGAGCCCCCTCAATGCCCGCCGCTGAGCGGAAACGCGCGCCGACAGCACACCGCCGAGCACCACCGCCGCGGCCAATCCGGCCGCCGCAGCCAGCGTCCAGAAGTCCGGCCGCACGATCGACTGCCCGCGCATCGCCTGCCACGCAGTGAGCACGATGAGCCCGGCGTACCCGAACGCGCCGGTCCACACCAGCCGCCGCCGCACGAGTTCGTTCGACAGCATCGGATACCGCCGGGACAGCGCGACCAGCCCGAGCGCCAGCAGCGGCAGCGCCTGAATCGCATGGATTCCCACGAAATGCGCGATCCGCAAATCCCCGCCGACCGTGCTCCAGCCGAGCAGCGGCAATCCCGGCCCGCCGTCCTCGAGACCGATCGTGTGCCCGCCGATCATCGCCGGTTTCCCGCCGCCGTCCAGCACCCGCTGCTGTGCCGGGCTGGCCGAGAACATCAAGAGCGCCAACCCCATTCCGCCCGCCGCGAGCGCGGTTCCCCACCGCAGCGCGGACGTCAGCGCGCGATCCGGCAGCTTCTGGAACAGCAGCAGGACGACCACCGCTGCGGTCGCGCCCCACGCGACGAACGCCCCAGTGGCCAGGAGGTTGCCGATCGTCACGTCGGCGGGTGTCGCGTGGTTGAAATGCAGCGGACGGTCTTGGAGCAACACCTGCCACACCAGCAATGCCATGTCCGTGCCCATCCCGACCGCGAACGCCGTGCCCATCCACCAGCCGACGCGGCGGCCGCGTTTCACCAAGGACAACAGCCAGGCCAGCGTCGGCGCGTACACCAGCACGGATACCGCGAATTTGAACGGTTTCGCCCACAACGGCGCGTTGACGAGCGTGCGATCATCCAGCAGCAGCCCGAACCCGCACGCGATCAGCAACAGCACCATCGCCCCGGCCAGCACGCCGAGCGGGCGGTGCAGCCGGAACAGTCGCAATCCCCAGGAAGCCATGGAGCCAGCCTGGCCGCACGCGGGAAGCCGGGCACTGGCGTCGGCCCCCGTCTCGCCGGTAGGGCGCGCCCCACCTGTGGGTAATAGTGCCGTCAACGCGACCGGCAGTTGTGCCGTTTGACCACACCGCCTCTTTTTCTAGCGTGACATTCACACCGCGCGGCCCGCCGCGCACCGGGATTTTCCACGAGAGGGAAGGAGGTGGCCCGTCAGATGTCCAGTCCGGGATTCCAGGCAGATTCCGCTGCCATGACGCGCGCCGTCCAGGGCTTCGAGGAAACCGCTTCGAACGCGAAGACGACGATGGCCAGCTTGGAGTCCGAGCTGACCGAGACGCTGCGGAACTACAAGGGCGACCAGGCGGTCGCCTTCTGGGACCTGCAGCGCAGGCTCCAGGAGAAGATGGCCGCCGCCGTCCAGGAGCTCGACACCATGTCGCAGCTCGTGCACACCAGCCACGCGAACTACAACGCGGGCGACGCCGACGTGCACCAGAGCTTCCAGGCCGTCAGCCACACCGTCGAGGGCAACGTGATCCCTCGCCTCAACCGCTGAGAGAGGACCAGACACCATGGCTGACGTCGTAGAAATCAGCTTCGGGGCGCTGCAGCACAGCTCCGCGTCGCTCGCCGCCAAGGCGAAGGCGCTGACCTCCCAGCTGGAGCAGCTGCACCAGAACCTGCAGCCGATCACCCAGACCTGGTACGCCTCGGGCAGCTCCGCCGGCGAAGCGGCGCGCGCGTCCGAGACCCGGCTCCGCCAGGCGACCGCCGACATCGTCGCGATCATCGCGCAGTTCGGCGCCAAGGTCGGCGACGCCCACGATCTCCAGCACCAGCTGGAGAACCGCAACCAGGGCCTGTTCGCCTGATCCGGCCCCGACGCCGGCCGTCCGGGACGGGACCACCCCCGCCCGCTCCGGACGGCCGGCTTTCCCGCGTCCTGCCGCACGAGAGGTCACCGGCCGATGCCCGACCAGTCGTACTACGTCCACCTGGAATCGCTGACGGACTTCGTCCGGGAGCTGGAAACCCAGATCCACGCGATGTCCCGGCCGAACGACTTCCTGCGCACCCTCGGGGAGCATCCGCTGCTGTTCGGGGAGTTCGGGGAAGCCGCTTCGCTCGCCGACGCCCACCGCGCCGCGGTCGCCGAAATGCAGGGCCTGCTCGAACAGGTCCGCGGGGCGATCACGTTCGCGCAGGACGTCACCACCACCGTCGCCGACGGATACGCCCAGGCCGACCAGTCGGTCGCGGGCGACCTGCACCACTCGGGTCAGCAGACCGGTCTGCTCGACCCGCTTTTTTCGTTGCTGGGCTTGGAATCCTCTGGGGGTAAGGACGCATGAGCGGCCCTCGCACCAACTTCGCCGGCTACACCCACCAGCAGCTCTACGCGATGCTGCAGGCGGGCGACCCGACCACCGCGCGCGCCGCGGCCGAACAGTGGGGTTCGGCCTCGCGCGGGCTGTACGACCAGGCCGAGAACCTGTCCGATCAGCTGACCGACTTCTCCAGCGCGTGGACCGGCGGCGCGGCCGACCAGTACCGGACCATGATGACCGACCTCGTCGGCGGCATCCGCAAGGTCGCGGTCACCGCGCAGGGCATGCGCGACATGCTGGAGGACGCCGCGGACGCGCTGGTCAAGGCGAAGGCCGAGATGCCGCCGCCGGTCGCGGTGCCGGACGTCTCCCCCGCCGACGTCGCGCTGGCGGTCAACCCGCCGCTGCTCCCGCCGGACGCCCCGCCGGCCACGATCATCGCCGCGACCCAGCAGCGGCAGCAGGCGATCGCCAACGTCGAAGCGCAGCAACAGGCCGCCAACGCCGCCGGGTCCGCGCACGCGAAGGCGATCGTCGTGATGAACACCCTCGCGACTAACTACGACACTGCCGAGGATTCGATCCCGGTTTCGCCGAACGCGGCCGCCCCGCCGCCCAAGCCCGTCCCCGGCGGCGGCGCTTCGACCGGCGGCGCCCCCGGCCCGATCGGCAACAGCCCGGACGGCGGCACCGCGGTCGGCGCCCCGGTCGACTCGCACCCGCTGCCCACCGACGGCACCCAGATTCCCGGCTCCCCGTCCGGGCACCCGGCGCAGACGTCGGGAAGCCCGCTGTTCGGCGACATGTTCACCGCCGGTCTCGCGGCCGCCTCGGCGGCGGCGTTCGGCCGGTTCGGCTCGATCATGCCGAGGGTTCCGTCATGGGCCTCGGGCGGCGGCAAGGACAACAAGGACAAAGACAAGGACGGCAAGGACAAGGAGCCGGAGACCCCGCCGGGCACGAAACTCGGCGGCGGAGCCGGTCCCGCGGGCGGGGGCGGCGGCGGCATCCCGGTCGGCGGCGGGGAAGCCCCGTCGATCGACGGCGGCGGCATTCCGTCCGGCGGCGGCCTCAGCGGATCCGGGGAAGCCCCGGCCGCGCACTCCGGACTCGCCGGCACCGCCCCGTCGAACGTCCTCAGCGGACTCGCGGGCGGGGCCGCCGGTGCGGCGGGCGCGGCGGCCAAGAGCGCCATGCCGATGATGCCCATGATGCCGATGGGCATGGGCGCCGGAGCCGACCTGGGCTCCGGCCGGCGGATTCCCGCGTGGCTCGTCGAAACCGAGAACGTGTGGGGCCAGCAGGCCCCGGTCGCGCCCTCGGTCGTCGGCGAAGAGCCGGCCGACCAGCCGTGACCGACGGCTACCGGGTCGCCCCGGCGAAACTCGCCGCCGCGGCGTCCGAAGTGGACGCTCGCGCCGGAGCGATCCGGACCGCGGGGCAGTCCGTGGCGGGCGAACGCGTGGCCGCCACGGCCTTCGGCCAGGTCGCCGCGTCGTCCGGCTGTGCCGCCGGGCTGGCGAAGACGCTCAGCGCGCTCGCCGCGGACGTGGACCAGCGCGTCGTCCGCGCCCAAGTGCTCCGGGACGGTCTCACCGCGTCTTCGGCGGGATACCGGCGCGCCGACGAGCAGGTGGCGGCGATGTACCGCTCGCTGCTGCCCGAGGAGCCGCTTCCGTCCGCCGGGAAATCCGCCGCGAGCGGCGGCTGGGCGGGGACCATCGCGGCCAACCGGATGAAGGTCTCCGACGCGCTCGCCGCCGAGCGGATCCGTCTCGCCGGACTGTCCGATCCGGACGCCATCGCCCGCTCGAAGCGGCGGATCGCGTTGTACCAGAGCATTCTCGACGACCGCCGGCAGATCCTGCGGTTCGATCCGTCCGGCAACGGGCGGATCGCCGAACTGGTCGGCTCGATCCAGCCGGGCACGCGCAACGTCGGGCTGTTCGTGCCCGGCGTGCACACCCGGATGGACACCTTCCAGTCCTACGCCGACCTCGGCCGCAGTCTCGTCGCCGCCGATCCGAGCGGCCGCACCGCGATGGTCGTGTGGGCCGACGGCGTGTTCCCGCAGAACGTCACCACCGAGGGCGCCGAAGCCAGCTACGCGCAGACGATGGCCCCGAACCTCAAGGCGTTCGGCGACGAACTGCGCGGCCAGGTCGACGCCCAGACCGGCGGCGCGGCCACGATCACCGCGATCGGGCACAGCTACGGCGGCGCCACCGTCGGGCTCGCTGACCAGCAAGGCTTGCCAGTGGACCGGGTGCTGCACGTAGAGTCGGCGGGCATGGGACACGGCGTATGGAGCCCCGCGGACCTGCCGCCGAGCCAGGCCGGCGTGCAGCGGTATTCGATGACCGCACCGCTCGACCCGATCGTCCTCGCCCAGGGCAACGCCGGGGCACTGGAATGGACCGGCATCGGCCACGGCGCCGACCCGGACATCTTCCCCGGCGTCACCGAACTCGCCACCGGCCGCGACGCCGCCGGCAACGTGCAGTGGGGCTTGTCCTCGCACAGCGGCGTGCTCAAGCCGGGTTCGGATTCCTGGGAGAACATCTACGGCGTGTTGACCGGCGGCCACGTCACTGAGGCTCCCGCGCCGGTTCCGGCGGTGCTGCCGTGATCACCCGGGAACTGAAGGATCTGGCCGCCGAACTGACGAACGTCGTCGACAGCGTGGCCGCGGCGTTCGGACCGCGCGCACTGGCCACAGTGGACGGTGAACTGGACTGCGATCCGTCGCGGCCGGGGCAGTTGGTGTGCTGGCAGTACGGGGTCCGGTTGGAGGAAAGCCCAGGCGCGCTGCGCGTGCTGGCCGAGGCGGTGCGTCCGACGTTGGAAAAGGCGGGCTGGGAAGCGTACGACCGCAGCACCTATCGCGAGGTGATCGCACGGTTTTCCCGCGACGGCGCGGATTTCAGCGTCCACCTCGCTCGGGACGGACGCGGCGTCGCGATCATCGGCTCGACCCGCCTCGTGAGCGTTGAGACCGGTTAGAACCGGCATCGCCGCTCACGACACCCTCACGCCCGAAACCGCGACGGCCGCCACCCACGCCGCCGCCCCCGCCGGAACGCCGCCACGCCCACCCCGGCCGCGGCCGCGACCGCGACCCCGCCTACCGCAACCACTCCCGCCGCCACGTCCGACGTCGGCCGAGCCTGCGCCGCGGCCGGAACCACTGCGGGCAGCGCAGACCGCACCGCCGCGGCACTCGGACCGGGCGCGTTCGCGGGCAATGTCGAAGACACCGCGGCGTAAGCGTCGACCATTCCCCAGCCCCGGCGCGGATCGCGCGCCCCAGACGGCGGGCGGGAAGCGGTGAGCAGCAACCGGTTCACCACTTCTTCGCCCTTCAGTTCCGGATGCGCCGAGCGAACCAGCGCCGCGACTCCGGCGACATACGCCGCGGCCAGGCTCGGGTCGGTGATCGGCCACCGGTGCGCGACCGCGCCTCCGCCGCCGGCCGACGTGCTCACCAGATTCGCGCCGGGCGCGGAGATTCCGAGGTAATCCCCGGCTTCGGTCTGCACCGGCGCGCCGGATTCGTCCGTCGAGCCGACCGCGAGCACGCCCTTCGACGCGGTCGGATACGTATGCGCCCCTTGCTGAGTCGCCGCCGCGGCCGAAATCACCACGGCTCCGCGCGACTTCGCGTGGTCGAGCGCCGCGGTGAGCGCCGGGCTGTCCGATCCCGCCGGGACCGCCACGAGAAGCACGCCCGCACCACGGTCGACCGCCGTGTCGATCGCCCCGGCCAGCGCACCGGGATCGCCGCCGCCGTCCGAGGACGAACCGTTGCTTTCGGTGTAGCGCAAGGGAAGCAGCTTCACGCCGGGCGCGACGCCGGTGAAGGTGGTCTCGTCCGCCGGCTGCGCCCCGACAATGCCCGCCGCGATCGTGCCGCGTCCGTCGCAGTCGGAATCCGCGGTGCCGGCCCCGCCGAGCACCTGTCCCGGCCCGAATTGCGCGTTCTGCTTGTCGACGCCGGTGCCGATCACCGCGACGGTCTGGCCCTCGCCCCTGGTCAGCGCCCACAGCCGCGGCGGGTTGACCAGCCGTTGCCCCCACGACACCGGACCGGTGTACGGGCCGGACGGATTCGCGCACGAGGCCGCCCCGGCCGAGGTCGCCGTGACGGGCAGGCCGAGCGCCACGAGCGCGGCCACCGCTCCGGCGGCAATTCCCCGCACCGCGGCCCCCTCCCCTTGTCCGACAAGGAGATTCTAGTGGAGAGCGGGCCGCGGCGACAGGGTCAACGCAGGTCCATCCCGAGATCGAGGGCGGGCGAGGAATGCGTGAGCCCGCCGACGGAGAGATAGTCCACTCCGGACTCGGCGTACGGGCGTGCGACCTCGAGCGTCAGCCCGCCGGACGACTCCAGCCGCGTCGTCGGCGACACCTCGTCCCGCCGCGCGACCGCCTTCACGCACTCCTCCGGCGTGAAGTTGTCCAGCAGCACCTCGTCCGCCCGTGCGGTCAGCGCCTCGTCCAGCTGGGCCAGATCGTCCACCTCGACCTCGCACGGCAGCTGCGGCGCGTGCTCGCGAGCCGCCGCCAGCGCCGCGGTGACCGAACCGGCCGCGACCACGTGGTTGTCCTTGATCAGCACCGCGTCGCCGAGCCCCATCCGGTGGTTCACGCCGCCGCCGCATCGCACCGCGTACTTCTGCAGCAGCCGCAACCCCGGGGTCGTCTTGCGCGAATCCCTTACCGCAGCGCCGGTTCCCTCGATCGCGGACACCCACGCCGCGGTGGCCGTCGCCACTCCGGACAGCAAGCACAACAGGTTCAGCGCCGTGCGCTCCGCGGTCAGCAGCCCGCGCACCGGACCCCGCAGCACGAGCACCGGCTCTCCCGCGACGGCGCGCGAACCGTCCTCGCGGATCGAGACCACCTCGTAGTCGTCGCCGAGCACCTCGTCGAAAACCGCCAGCGCCACCGGAATCCCGGCCACGACCCCGGCGACGCGCGGCGTCAGCTCCGCCACCGCGCGGGCGTCCGCCGGAACCGTGGCCGCCGTCGTGGCGTCCGGCCCGTACCGCAGATCCTCTTCCAGCGCGGTGGTCACGACCCGCCGGACATCGGCGACGTCCAGCCCGTCCACCATCAGCGCCTGCTTGACCGCTTCGGAAAATTCCCCGCTCATGCCACCCCTTCCAACGACGCCGCCTCGACCAGCACCGGCTGCCCCGACGGGCTCAGCCGGATCAGCCGGCTCCGCCGCAGTCCTTCGTCCCGCTCCGGGAAGTCCGTCCGCACGTGGCATCCCCGCGATTCCGTCCGCCGCTCCGCCGCCGCGAGCAACGCCTGCGCCACCACGGTGAGCGCCGCGTCCTCGACCGCCCGGTGCGTCCACAACGGACTGTCCGTTGTCGACAAATCGAGCGCCGAGCCCGCCGCGGCGAGTCCGTCCGCGTCCCGGCCGATCGCCGCGTACCGGCTCATCACCCGTTGCAGCACATCCCGTTCCGCTGCCGGAGCGACTGTCCTTTGCGGACTCCGCCCCCGCGCCGGATCCGGCAGCAACCCGGCCGCCAGATCCGCGGCGACCGCCTCCGCGGCCCGCTGCCCTACGACGAGACCCTCGAGAAGACTGTTGGACGCCAACCGGTTCGCCCCGTGCAACCCGGTCCGGGCCACCTCGCCCGCCGCGTACAGCCCGCGCACGGTCGAGCGTCCGTCCACAGTGGCCACCACGCCACCGCACGCGAAGTGCGCCGCGGGCGTCACCGGGATCGCGTCGACCGCCGGGTCGATCCCGAGCACCGCACACGCCGCGTGCACCGTCGGGAACCGCTTCGCGAACCCGGGAATGTTAGTGGCGTCAAGGAAAACGTGGTCGTCGATGCCGCCGGGAGCCAACGTCTGCCGCCGGGTGATCGCCGCCGCCACGACGTCGCGCGGAGCGAGGTCGCCGAGCGGATGCACCCCGGCCATCACCGACGCGCCCGCACCGTCCACGAGCGTCGCACCCTCGCCGCGCACCGCCTCCGTGACGAGCGGACACCGCCCGCGCGCGCCCGGCGTGTACAGCACCGTCGGGTGGAACTGCACGAACTCGATGTCGGCTACCGCCGCGCCAGCGCGCAACGCGAGCGCCAGCCCGTCTCCGGTCGCGATCTCCGGATTGGACGTCGCCTGGTACAGCTGCCCGAACCCGCCGCTGGCCAGCACCACCGCGGACGCGCGCACGACTCCCGGCACGCCGTTGCGGTCGAGCACCGTCACACCGGCCACCTCGCCCGCGGACGTGCGCAGCGCGTCGACCGCGAGGTGGTGCTCCAGCACCGGGATCCGCCGCTCGCCGGCCTGCGCGACCAGCGCGCGCTCGACCTCCGCCCCGGTCGCGTCGCCGCCCGCGTGGATCACCCGGAACGCGCTGTGCCCGCCCTCGCGAGCCCGCGACAGGCCGCTCGAACCGTGATCGAACACCGCGCCGTTCTGCCGCAGCTCGGTCACCGCCGCCGGACCCCCGCCGACGATCGACCGCACCGCGTCCTCGTCGCAGAGCCCGGCTCCGGCGGTGAGCGTGTCGGCCGTGTGCTTCTCGACCGTGTCGCCCTCGTCGCGCTCGCCGTCGAGCACCACGGCCACGCCGCCCTGTGCCCACCGGGTGTTGCCGTCGGAGACCGCCGCCTTCGTCACGACCAGCACGTGCAGGCCGAGTTCGCGGGCCCGCAGCGCCGCCGACAACCCGGCCACGCCGCTGCCGATCACCACCACATCGGCCCGCGCTTCCCAGCGAGGATCCGGTGCGGTTTTCGCCTCTTCGGCGTTAACTAGGCCACTCATTCCCCACCGCCGGGCTGCCCGATTTCGATCATCCGCCGCACCGACGCGCGGGCCCGCGAAGCCGTCTCCGGGTCGACGTGGACCTCGTCCGCGCCCTCGGTGAGGCTCCGCAGCAGCGCGGCCGGGGTGATCATCTTCATGTACCGGCACGACGCCCGGTCGTTCACCGCGCGGAAGTCGATCTCCGGCGCGGCCTTGCGCAGCTGGTGGATCATGCCGATCTCGGTGGCCACGAGCACCGAGGTCGCCTTGGTGTCGCGCGCCGCGTGCACCATGTCGCCGGTGGACAGGATCTTGACCCGCTCCGGGGCCACCGCCCCCTCTCCGGCCAGGTAAAGCGCCGACGTCGCGCAGCCGCATTCGGGGTGGATGAACAGGTCGGCGTCCGGGCTCTCCTCGGCGCGCGCGGCCAGTTCGGCCCCGTTGATGCCGGCGTGCACGTGGCATTCCCCAGCCCAGACGTGCATGTTCTCGCGCCCGGTCACGCGCTTGACGTGCGCGCCGAGGAACTGGTCCGGCAGGAAGAGAACTTCCTGGTCAGCCGGGATGGAAGCGACCACGTCGACCGCGTTCGACGACGTGCAGCAGATGTCCGTCTCGGCCTTGACCTCGGCCGTGGTGTTCACGTACGAGACGACCACCGCGCCCGGGTGCTCGGCCTTCCATTCGCGCAGCTGAGCGCCGGTGATGGAGTCCGCGAGCGAGCAGCCTGCCCGCGCGTCCGGGATCAGCACCGTCTTCTCCGGGGCCAGGATCTTCGCGGTCTCGGCCATGAAGTGCACGCCGCAGAAGACGATCGTGGACGCGTCGCTGCTGGCCGCGATCCGGCTGAGCGCCAGCGAGTCGCCGGTGAAGTCGGCGATGTCCTGGATCTCCGGGACCTGGTAGTTGTGCGCGAGCAGCACCGCGTCGCGCTTGCGGGCCAGCTCCCGCACGCGGGCGGCCCAGTCGGCGTCCGCGACGACCCCGCCGTAAGGGGTCAGATCCTGGTCGAGCGTGGTGGTCATTTCTTCGGCCCTCTCGAGAATCGCCGGCCTCGGAACCGGATCGACCCCGGTTCCTCCCCATCCGGTTTTCGCCTTATAATCGAAAACCGTGCGAAGCCATCTTAACACCCGAGCCCCCCTCGCCCACGAGGTTCTGGCGGCAGTACTGCAAGTGCGCTCGGACACACTCCGCGTGCTGCTGTGGCGCCGAGCGCTCGATCCGCACCTGGGCCGCTGGTCGCTCCCCGGCGGCCGGCTGCGCCCCGACGAGGACGTCGAGACGTCCATCCGGCGACAGCTCGCGGAGAAGGTGGACGTGCGCCAGCTGAAGCACGTGGAACAGCTGGCGGTCTTCAGCGCCCCCGACCGCGTCCCCGGCCCGCGGGTCGTCGCCACCGCGTTCCTCGGCCTGGTCCCGTCCGACGTCGACCCCGAGGTCCCCGAAGACACCGAGTGGCACGACGTGGACGCCCTGCCGCGCACCGCGTTCGACCACGAGGCGATCGTGCTGCGCGCCCGCGACCGGCTGCGGTCGAAACTGAGCTACACCAACCTGGGTTTCGCGCTGGCCCCAGAGGAATTCACCATCTCCGCGCTGCGGGGCTTGTACTCCGCCGCGCTCGGCTACAAAGTCTCCGCGACGAACCTGCAACGCGTGCTCCAGCGGCGCGGCCTGCTAGTCCCGACCGGGCACACCGCACCCCCCGGCCGGACCGGCGGACGACCCGCCGCGCTCTTTTCTTTCGCCGCGAAAGACATGCACATCACCGACCCTTTCGCGGTCCTGAAGCCCCCGCCGCGGCGGTAAACACGAACTGCGCCGGGGCTCGGCAGCCCGTACCGTGGACGCGTGACCGAGCCAGAGCAGTGCCCCAGCGGAACGGCGACCCTGCCGTTGTTCCCGCTGCAAACCGTGCTGCTCCCGGGTACTCACCTGCCGCTGCACATCTTCGAACCGCGCTACCGGCAGCTGACCGCGGACCTGGTCACCGGCACCGTCCCCGCGCACGAATTCGGCGTGGTTGCCCTGCGCGCGCCCTTGGTCCGCGAAGTAAGTGGTCTGGACCACCTGTACAGCGTCGGCTGCAGCACGATCCTGCGCGAAGCGAAACGCCTCCCGGACGGCCGCTACGACGTAGTCACCCGCGCCGCCCGCCGTTTCCGCCTGCGCGAACTGCACCGGACGTCCGCGCCGTACTTGATGGCCGTGGTGGACTGGCTCCCCGACGACCCGGTGCCCGCCGCAGCGGAATCCACGGCCCGCCAGCTGGCCGAAGTAGCCCGCGTTGCCCACCAGCGCTACTGCGAAGCCGCCTGGCACGCAGACGACTGGCACCCGCCCCACGACGACGCCGACCTGGGCGAACTCGCCTACCAACTAGCCGCCGACTGCCTGCTCCCGCTCGAAGACCGGCAGCTGCTGCTGGAGGAAACCCACCCGCTGCGCCGCCTGCGCATCGCCTGCCGCCTGCTCACCAGAGAAGCCGGTTTCCTGGAAACCCTGGGCGCCGTGCCGCTTCCGCCCACCGAACTGGCGACCTTCACCAAACCCGCGGACCTGAACTAGTCCTCGCCGCGCTCTTTCCGTTGCGGCCACCTTCGCGGCCCCTGATTCCCCCAGGTTCCCCTCACGACCCACCCCGGCAGCGCCCCGGCGTCCGTGAGGGACCCTTCACGGAATTAGATTCCCTCAAGGAGCCCTTCACGGACCCTCTCCCGCCATCGCCGCTTACGCCCCATGCCACATTCGTCGCATCCCACGCACCCAAGCCGCGGACCCACCACACACCGCAGCCACCGCACCCACCCATCGAGGCACCCAGCCCCACCCCCGCACCCCGATACGAAGCCAAACTGCGGACGGCGGGTGCTTGTCAAGGCATCTTTCCCGCCTTG
>NZ_ASXG01000109.1 GCF_000411975.1 Amycolatopsis orientalis DSM 43388 | reverse complement strand
GGCTTGGCCGCCTGCGGGCCCGGCTTCGCGGCCGGGGCCTGCTGCTGCGGCGCGGGCGCCGGAGCGGCGCTCTGCTGCTGCGGCGCGGCCGGCTTCGGGGCCGGGCGCGGTCCCGGCGTGGGGCCGGGCTTCTTCCCGCCCTTGGCGGGGTACGCGTCGCGGAGCCGGCGGGCGACGGGCGCCTCGACGGTGGACGACGCGGACTTCACGAACTCGCCCTGCTCCTTCAGCTTGGCGAGAACTTCTTTGCTGGTGATGCCGAGCTCCTTAGCGAGCTCGTGTACGCGGGCCTTGCCTGGCACAGCTCTCCTCATCTAGGGGAGGCCAGGCGGAAGACCCGCTGACCTCGTCCTTATCGTCGCGCGTTCATGGCTTCAGCTTCACGGCTGACTCATGACGGGTCGACCTGCTTCCTTGTTTCTCGCGACCCCGGGGGTGTCCCGGCGTCGTTGTCCGCGGCGAACGCCGCGTGGTCGTGCAGCCCCGCGGCGTCGAGCGCGCCCTGGACCCGGAGGGCCCTCGGGAACGCCCGCTTCCGCTCGGCTTTGGCCAGGCAGTCCGGCCCCGGGTGCAGCCACGCACCCCGGCCCGGCAGCCGCCGACGTTCGTCGACGACCAGCCGCCCGTCCGCCGCGACCACGCGCAGCAGTTCGCCGGTCAAGTCCCGTTTCCGGCAGCCGACACACGTGCGCACCGGCGAGTGCCGGTGACGCTGGAGGTCGGGGGTGTCCCCAGTAGCCCTTCGCGGGTCTTGAACCGTTGTCGAGTCTAGCGCCTGCACCTTCAGTCGGCCGAACCGGTTGCCGCGGCGGGCCGCGCCTGGCCGGCGTGGTGTTGCTCACCCTCCCCGGCGCCGGCCGGACCGGCGGGCTCCGCGGGGGCCGCGTCGCTGCGGATGTCGATCCGCCAGCCGGTGAGCCGGGCGGCGAGGCGGGCGTTCTGGCCCTCCTTGCCGATCGCGAGCGACAGCTGGAAGTCCGGCACGACCACCCGCGCCGTCTTGGCGCGCTCGTCCACGACACGTACCGAAACAACCTTCGCGGGCGACAATGCATTCCCGACGAACTTGGCCGGGTCCTCGGACCAGTCGATGATGTCGATCTTCTCGCCGGACAGCTCGCTCATCACGTTGCGCACGCGCGCGCCCATCGGGCCGATGCAGGCGCCCTTCGCGTTGACGCCGGGGATGGTGGAGCGGACCGCGATCTTCGACCGGTGCCCGGGCTCGCGCGCGACCGCGGCGATCTCGACGGTGCCGTCGGCGATCTCCGGGACCTCCAGCGCGAACAGCTTGCGCACCAGGTTCGGGTGCGAGCGCGACAGCATGATCTGCGGGCCGCGGCTGCTGCGCGAAACGCCGAACACGAACGCCTTGATCCGCGTGCCGTGCTCGTAGGACTCCCCCGCGACCTGCTCGGCCTGCGGCAGCACGCCCTCGGTGTCGCCGACCTGGATCACGACCATGCCGCGGGCGTTCGCGCGCGCGTCGCGCTGGACCACGCCGGCCACGATCTCGCCCTCCTTCGCGGAGAACTCGCCGTAGGTCTTCTCGTGCTCGGCGTCGCGCAGCCGCTGCAGGATGACCTGGCGCGCGGTGGTGGCGGCGATCCGGCCGAAGCCCTCGGGCGTGTCGTCCCATTCCTCGTCGACCTCGCCGTCGGCGGTGAGGGTGTGCGCGAGGACGCGGACGAGGCCGGTCTTGCGGTCGATGTCGATGCGGGCGTGCGGCTGGTGGCCCTCGGTGTGCTTGTACGCGGTGAGCAGCGCGGTCTCGATGGCCTCGATGACCGTGTCGAAGGGGATGTCCTTGTCCCGTTCGATCGCCCGCAGCGCGGCGATGTCCACGTTCACTTCGACTCCTCCTTCTTCTCGTTCTCGTCCGCGGTCAGCTGCTTGAGTTCCTCGGCGGGCGGTTGCTTGAACTCGACTTCCACCACGGCCTTCGCGACGGACTGGTAGGACACGTCCTTGATCCGGCCGTCGGCGAGCACGCGCACGCTCTTCTCGCCGGCGTGCCCGACGCGGCCGAGGTAGGCCGGGCCCTCGACGGGCGTGATCTTGACGAGGCGGAACCGGGCGCGCCGCCAGTGCCGCCGCTGGGTGAGCGGCCGGTCGAGGCCCGGCGAGGTGACCTCGAGGGTGTAGGCGCTCGCCAGCACGTGCTCGTTCTCGTCGAGGGCGGCCGAGACGGTGCGGCTGACCTCGGCGACCTCGTCCAGCCCGACGCCGTCGTCGGAGTCGACGACCACCTTCACCAGCTGTCGCCTTCCGGCTTGCTGCACCTCGAGCGAGTCGAGGTCGAAACCCGCGGTCGTGACGGCTTCGGCCACGATCGGCTCCAGCCGGCTGGCGAGTTCGTTGGGCACGTGGAGCACTCCTGTTCGGCCGTCGTGACGCGGGCTGGTCACGGCTGTGGTCGGTGAAGGTCAAGCTTATCCTGCGCCCCCGCGAAGACGCGCGAGCGGCGGCGCACCCGGGGGGCCTGGCAGGATGGGCCGACGTGACCGCAGACCTCTCCCGGCGCGCCGTGCTGCGTCTGGGCGCACTGAGCGCCACTGTCGCCGCGGCTGTGCCGCTCGCCGCCTGCTCGGGCGGCTACGACGACGCCCCCGACCCCCTCGCCCCGCTGCTGGCGACGGCCGACGCGGACGCCGCCGCGGCCCGGAAGCTGCCCGCCGGCGGCGACGCGGCCGGCCAGGTCGCCGACGCCAGAGCCGCGCAGGCGGCCGCGCTGAAGGCCGAGGTGGACCGGCTGAACCGGCCCAAGCAGGCGGTGAACGTCCCGCCCGCGCCCGCCGATCTGGCCGGGTTCAAGGACCGGCTGGCGGCCGCGCGCAAGCAGGCCGAGGACCTGGTGCCCGCGCTGCCCGGCTACCGGGCCGGGCTCGTCGCGTCGGTGGCCGCCGGGTGCGCCGGGCTGCAGCGGGTCGCGCCGGAACTCGGTCCGGGGGCGGACGCGAAGACGGTGGCCGCGCCGTCGTCGGTGCCGAAGGAAGCGGTGGACTCGCTGCAGAAGGCGCTCGCGGCCGAGCACGCGGCACTGTGGGTGTACGGGCTGGTGACGGCGTTCCTTCCGGGTGATTTCGGGGACGCCGTGAAGGCGGGGCGCGCGGAGCACACCGCTCGCCGGGACGCGGTCACGCAGATGATCACTTCGGCTTCGGCGACGCCGGTGGCCCCTGAAGCCGCGTACGTGCCGCCCAAGCCGGTTACCGACACTGCTTCGGCTGCTGCGCTGGTGGCCAGCGCGGAAGCGGACACGGCAGCGGCCTGGCATGCGGTGCTGACGCATACCGACGATTCGGGGCTGCGCGGAATGGCCTTGCAGGCGCTGATCGCCGCGGCGCGGCGCGGGATGCCCTGGCGGCAGGAGGCGGGGCAGAAGCCCGCGGCGGTGGCGTTGCCTGGGCAGCCGTCGTAGGGCGTCGGCAAGGAGCAGCAGCCGCCGTTGCCTCCCCGGCAGCTCACGCAGCAAAAACGCGCAGGCCGGGCGGTACCGGCCTGCGCGTTCGAAGACGACGTCAGCGGAGCTTGCCGGACAGCTTCAACGCGTTCTTCGCGATCCGGGTGAGCAGCGGCTTGTCGTGGTGGCCGTAGTAGAAGTCGGTCAGCACGATGGTCACCTCGGCTCCGTCGGCCTTCGATTGGTACTCGGCCTGGTCGCCGCTGAGCTTCGGAGCGTCGGTGTCGTGGAAGGTGCCGTCGCGGACCAGGTCGCTCACGTTGCCGGTGCCGTCCTGGTCGGTGAGCTGTTTCAGCTCGGTCGCCTTCGCCGCGTCCGGCATCGTCACCAGCACGACCGACACCAGTGCCTTCGCGTCGCCGGACTGCACCGTGTACAGCGCCCGGGCCACGGACTGGCACGGGTTGTCCTGGAAGAACTTCTTGGCGCCCGAGTAGGCGTTGGCCGCGCAGTCGGTCGCCTTGACCGGGCCTTCGGCGAGTTTGTAGTCGAAGGCGGGCTTCGCCGTGGTCGCCGGGGCTTCGGCGACCGGCTGCTCCGGCGTGCTGTCGTGCCGGATCAGGTACCAGACGAGCCCGGCCACGACGGCGATCGCCACGAGCCCGGCGCCGCGCAGCAGCAGGGCGCGGTTGCGCGACGGCCCGGGCGGCGGCGGGCCCGGGTGCGCGGGCACGGCCGGGATCGGGGCCGTGTCCGACGGACCGGGAGTGCCGGGGGCGCCGGGGGTGAAGTGCGGATGGGACACGCGAACACCGTAGTTCACCGTCCCGGCGCCGCCGACCCAGCCGTTCAGCCCGCCTTCGCGCCCAGGGCGGCGAGCACGCGTTCGACGTCGTCAGGGCCGTTGTAGAGGTGGAAACCGACCCGGATCCGGCCGTTGCGGACGCTCGCGACGATCCCGGCTTCGGCGATCCGCGCCGGATCGGCTTCCAGCGCCACGATCGCGCTCCCCTGCGGCTCCAGTCCGGCGGCGGCGCGCAGCGAATCGGCCAGTCCGGCGTTGTGGTCGCGCACCGCGGCGAGGTCGACTGACTCCAAGTAGCCGAACGCTTCCGCTGCGCCGACATGCGAGAGCCACACCGGCGAGAGGTCGAACCCGCGCGCGTTTCCGGCCAGGCGCAGCGGCATTCCGTAGACCGAGGACCACGGATCGTCGCCGGCGTACCAGTTCGCGGCGACCGGGCGGGTCCGCTCGTGCGCCCGCGGATGCACGGCGAGCCAGGCGCAGCCGCGCGGCGAGAACAGCCATTTGTAGCCCGCGCAGACGACCCAGTCCGCCCACGCGACGTCCAGCGGAAGCCAGCCGGCGGCCTGCGTGACGTCGATCAGGACCGGCACGTCCGCGGCTTCGGAGGCGGCTCGCAGCGCGGCGGTGTCGAGAAGGGCGCCGTCGGCGGACTGCGCGAGGCTGACCGCGACGAGGTCGTGGCCTTCGACGTGCTGCGCCAGCTTGGCGAGCGGCGCTTCGGTGACGTTCGCCCGCTGCGCGAACGGGAACGTGACGCTGGTGAATTCGTTCTCGGCGACCAGCACGCGGGCGTCCGGGGCCAGCCCGGCGGCGACGTTCGCCGCCAGCTGGGACACCGACGCGCCGATCGCCACCCGATCCGCCGGGACGCCGACGAGCCGCGCGAATCCGGCGCGGGAACGGGACACCGGCTCGTCGAAGTCCGACGGGGTGTCCTGCCCGGTGCGCCACCGGCCGACCGCGGCCTCGACCGCTTCGGCGACAGGCGCTGGCGGGATCCCGATGCTGGGGGTGTTGAGGTATCCGGCGGGGACGGCGAAGTCGGTGGTTCCTCCGAAGATCATGTCCGCCAGGTTACGGGAGCAACGCCGTGATTTCCCCGTACGACGGCGGTTTCACCGGCAGCTCGGTCTCCTCCCGGACTGAGTCCACTGTGGCCAGTGCGGCGGAAAGCGCTACCCGGTAAGGGGTTGAGCCGAGACTGACCCGCGCTACGCCGAGGGAAGCCAATTCGGAGAAAGTGGCCTTCCCGGGAAGATGCAGGAGGTTCACCGGCACGTCGACCGCTTCGACCAGCTCCGCCACGTCCGCGGGATCGTGCAGGCCGGGGACGAAAACGCAGTCGGCGCCGGCGTCGGCATACGCGCGGACCCGGGTGATCGCGTCCGCGACCGGGCCGGTGCCGAGCCAGTGGGTGTCGGTGCGGGCGTTGAGGAACATGCCCGGGACTCGTTCGCGCACCTTGGCGAGCAGGGCGGCCTGGACGACGATGGGCGCGAGGGTGTCGCCTCGGCCGTCTTCCAGGTTGACGCCGACAACACCGGCGTCGGCGAGTTCCGCGACGAGATCGGCCACTTCGCCCGGGTCCGCGCTGAACCCGTCCGCGAGGTCGACGCTGACCAGGATGTCCAGCGGAGCCAGCGATTTCGCCAGCGCGACGGTCGCGGCGCGGGATTCCGGGGCGCCGTCGGCGAGCCCGGCGGCCGCCGAGACGCCGAGGCTGGTCGTGCCGACCGCCGGATGACCCGCGCCGGCGAGCGCGGCGGCGAAGCCGAACTCCCAGACGTTCGGCAGCAACAGCGGACGGCCGGGTACGTGCAGCGCGGCGAAGGAAGTCATGTCCGCCACGGTACGAGGTCCACCCTTCGGCCGCGGCCGAACCGTCGGCCAGCCCCCTCGGCTGGCCGGCGGCTCCGCCTCTGGAGCCGGAGAGTCGCGTCAGCCGCCGGAACCGCCGGAGAACGCCGCGATCCGTGCCGCGCGCCGGCCCGCCACCGCCTTGCGCAGCGCCGGGACCACGGGACCGGCGAGGCTCTCCAGTTCCTTCAACCGGTCAGCGTGGCGCCGCGCCTCCGAACGGGACATCCCGGCACCGGACGCCGCGGCGTGGGCGGCCAGCGCTGCGGTTGAAGCGTCCACATCGGACAGCGGTGCGGTCAGAGCATGGTCGAGTTCCGCATGCGCGTCCCGGACCCGCGCCGGGTCGGAAGGACGGAAAACCTTGCGCCGCAAGATCGAGCTGCTCCCCTCTTCGAGCAGACCCGCTGCGGAGAGTTGCGTTTCCAGCGACTGCAGCGCGTCGTTCTTGCCGCGGCGCAGCAGCGCCCGCCAAGACGCTGGGCTGTGCGCGCGGAGTTCGGCGAGCAGGTTGTCGAGCAGGAGGTCGCCGGTCGGGGCGGCGCTGGTCGGTTCGGCGTGGCCGTGTTGGTCGCGGAGGTTGCCGCGCAGCACCAGGTCGGTGATCGCGGCGGCGCGGACCAGCAGGGCCGCGTGCGAACGGCGGGAGATCGGGCCGCCGTCCGGGGCGCAGGCGAGGAAATACGCTCGCACGGGCAAGGAATCGCTCATTGTTTCTTCACCTCTGGCCAGATCGTTTCCCAGGATTGCTTCCGCCCGGTGTACAGCCACATCAGTCCGGGCACCAGTTCAGTCACCGAAGAGAAGTACGGGCGCAGCAACGCCGGATCGAAGCCCGCGAAAAGCACGTTCCGCGCGGAATCCGGCGGCCGGCCGAAGTACCAGTATCCTCGGTGTCCACTGTAGACATTCTGAATCCCGTAGCGCGGGCCGTAGTACTCGACGGCCGCGGCGAACGGGTAGATTTCTCCGTACACGACGGTTTCCCGGCGCACTGATGCAGGCAGCGACTGATACGTCTGCCCGACGCCGTCCGCCACCTGCTGCTGCGCGGTTTCCCCGGCCGCGAACACGGTGCCGAGCGGGAACGGCCCGAACGACGTGGCTTTCATCGACGCGGGCCACACCGGAAGCCCGGCAACGGTGACCGCGGCCGAAAGCGCGAACGCGATTCCGGCCGGAATCTTCGACCAGCGCACCAGATTCCGCCGGGAAAGCTCTGTCGCGGCGGCGGCGAACGGCAGCGAATACAGGCTCAGCACATAGTACGACCGCCCGTGCGTCGCGAGGATCACCGCCACGACCAGCAGCAACGCCACCGCGAGGTACCGGTACGGCGCCAGGTCCGGCGAGCGGAACAACCGCCACATTCCGTAGAGCAGTGCCAGCACGCCGATTCCCATTCCCGCGCCGAGCAAACCGTCGCGCGCGAAGGTGAGGTAGCCGGGGAATTCGGCGGCCACGACTTCGCCCATCCGGGTGTAGGCCCAGTCGTGCGTGGCTTGCCAGAGAAACGTCGGCAGCGTAGCCACGACGGCGATCAGCGCGCCCAGCCACAGTTTCGGCCGGGACACCAGCCGGCGCGGCCCGAGGACCAGCGCGGACACCAGTACCGCCCCCCACAGCGCGGGGATCAGGAATTTCGTCTGCAGCGACACCGCGGTGACCACCCCGGCCCAGATGAGCAGGCCGTCGCGCCGGGTCCGGGTCCAGCGCACGAGCAGGAACACCACAAGCGTCCAGAAGAACGGGTCCAGCGCGTACGTGGCGACCCAGTGGCTGACGATCATCAATCCGGAAGTCGCGTACGCCCCGGCCGCCATCACCTGCGCGCCGCGTCCGCCCCCGAGTTCACGGGCGGTCAGCGCGGTCACGATCACCCCGGCGCCGGCCGCGAGCGCCATCGGCAGCCGCAGCGCGACCAGCGAACCGGGGAACCACCGGTCGAGGGTGCCGGCCAGCAGCGGGACGAGCGGCGGCTGGTCGAAATACCCCCAGGTCAGATGATCTCGACCGGCCACGAGGAAGTACAGCTCGTCGAATCCGTGCGCGTACCGGGTGCTCGTCGCCACCAGCAGCGCGACGGCGGCCGCCGCGACCGCCAGCACCGGCAGCCGCGCGAACCGCGGGACTCCTTCGCTCGTCATGGCACCGAGTCCACCGCGCCGAGCGGATGCGGCATAAGCGTGTTCAGTAGCGATTCGCCGCGACGAAAGTGGATCGCGTCCGCCTCGCCCGCAACTTTCGGCGGTAGCCCGCCACCCGAGCGGTGCGAATCCGGCGCGGCCGGGCGCCCGACCGGATACCGTGGCCCGGTGACCAGCACGCGCCGCCCCTGGCCGCGGTCGACCGACTGGCTCTGGCTGGGCGGCGCCGCACTGGTATTCGCCTGCCTCGACTTCGGGCTTTTCCTCGCCGCCGGACCGACCACCGGTTTTCTCGGGCCATACGCGACGCTCGTGCTGGAACTCGTCTGCGACGCGTCCCTGCTTCTTCTGGCGCGCTTCCCGAACGGCGTCGCGGGGCTGCTGATCGTGGCCTCGCTGGCGATGCTGGCGTCCGATCTCTTCTCCCCCGGCCTGCTCGTGCCGACCCGCCAGCCGACGCTGATGACCGTCCCCACGATCACGCCGATCGTGCTGGCGCAGCTCGTCCGGCAGCTGGACCGGCGGCGCGTGCTGTGGATCGCCGGATTCCTGGCTCTGCTGGCGACCCGGCCGTGGAACCCGGCGTGGAACACGACGCCGTTCGGGCTGCTGAGCACCGCGCTTCCGGTCGCGATCGCGCTGTACTTCGAGGCGCGGCGGCAGTTGCTGAGTTCCTTGCGCGACCGCGCCGAGCGCGCGGAACGCGAACAGCATTTGCTCGCCGAGCAGGCGCTGGCGGCGGAGCGGCGGCGGCTGGCGAGCGAGATGCACGACGTCGTCACGCATCGGTTGAGCCTGATGGTGCTGCACGCGGGCGCGCTCGGCGTGACGTCGCCGGATCCGGCGGTGAAATCGGCCGCCGAGGACATCCGGCGCGAGGGGGCGCACGCGCTGGACGAGCTGCGCGATCTGGTCGGCGTGCTGCGGAACGGCACCGGAATCGAGCCGCCGGTGCCGGATCCGCCGCTGCCCGGCGAGGTGGCGGATCTGGTCGCCGAATCGGCGGCGGTCGGGATCGCCACCGAGCTGTCGGTGTCCGGAGACCGGACGTCGGTGTCGCCGACCGTCGCGCGCACCGCGTACCGCGTGGTGCAGGAAGCGCTGACCAACATCCGCAAGCACGCGCCGGGCTGCTCGGCGACAGTTTCGGTGCGCTACCACCCGGGAGGACTGGACGTGGCCGTCGTCAACACGCGCGCCACCCGGCCGCCGGACAAGGCGCTCGCCGGCAGCGGCTCCGGCGCGGGCCTGAGCGGCCTGCGCCAGCGGGTCGAACTCGTCGGCGGGACCTTCGAGGCGGGCCCCGCTCCCGGCGGCGGGTTCAAGATCGGTGCGATACTGCCCGCCTACGTCCCGACCACGGAAGGTGCTGCCCGGTGATCACGGTCGTGGTGGCCGACGATGAGCCGATGGTGTGCGCGCACTTGCGCACGATCCTCGGTTCGGCCGGCGACATCGAGGTAGTCGGCCAGGCGCGGGACGGTGCGGAGGCGGTCGAGCAGGTGGTCCGGCACCGGCCCGCGGTGGTGCTGATGGACCTGCGGATGCCCGGCGTGGACGGGCTGGCCGCGATCGAGCGGATCTGCGCGCTGCCGGAACCGCCCGCGGTCGTGGCGCTGACGACGTTCGACGCGGACACCTACGTCATCCGCGCCCTCCGCGCGGGCGCGGCCGGGTTTCTGGTGAAGTCGACGCCGCCGGAGGACCTGATCGGCCTGGTGCGCGTGGCCGCGGACGGGCACACCGTACTGTCGCCCTCGGCCGCGCGCCGGTTGGTCGCGCTGTCGTCGGACGGCCACCGCCGCGACGACGAGGCCCGCCGCCGGACCGCCGGGTTGACCGACCGGGAGCGGGAAGTGCTGGCCTGCCTGGGCGAAGGACTGTCCAATGCGGACATCGCCGGACGGCTGCACCTGGCGGAGGCGACGGTGAAGAGCTATGTGTCGCGGATGCTGGTGAAGCTCGGCTGCGCGAACCGGACGCAGGCCGGGCTGCTGGCGCACGAAGCCGGGCTCGTCGGCCGTTAGGTCAGTTCAGCAGCGAGCCGAGCCGCTGCGCTGACGCCACCACCAACCGGCCCAGTTCGTCCGGATCCGGAGCCTCGAACAACGACAACCCGATCGCCGTGCCCGGGGTGTCGCGGCCGGCCGGCACCACCGCGGAAATCCCGGTGATCCCCGGCGCGATCTCCCCCACCGACACCGCGTAGCCGCGTGCCCGGGCGCGGGTGATCTCCTCGCGTTCGCCTTCCACCGGCGGCTCCGCCGAGAGCAGCGCGAGCCCGGCGGAGCCGCGGCCGATCGGGTCCAGCTGGCCGCTGCGGAACGACACGTGCATCCGCGCCTGCCGCGGTTCCACGATCATCAGCATCCGCACCTGCTCGGCGTTTTCGCGGACCACCAGGTGCGCCGACGCGCGGCCGGCGTCCGAAAGCTCCTCCAGCACCGGGCGCGCGAGCGTGCGCAGATCCTGCTCCACCGGTTCGGCCAGCCGCACGAGACCGGCGCCGAGCGAGATCCGCTTGAACCGGTCGCGGCGGCAGAGATGGTGCGCCTCGAGGGTGCGCACCAGCCGGTGCGCGACGGTGCGGTGCACGCCGATCCCCTCGGCGATCTCGGTCATCGTGAGCCCCTGCGGATGCTCCACCAGCAGCTCCAGCACCTGAAGCCCGTGGCTCAGCGTCTTCGACGTCCCCGATTCGGACACACGACTCCCTTGACGACAGCTTGTCCGGCGACCTACTGTTCCCTACATATCGCACGGTGCGTGCGAATATAGCACGTTTGCCGCTCCAGGCAACTCCCCGCGGATCGAGGTTCCGGACATGAGCGAAGTCCCCGTCGAGGACGTGCTGGCGGTGCATCAGCTCTACGGCCGCCAGAGTCACGCCATCGACTCCGGGCAGGCCGCGCGCTGGGCCGCCACGTTCACCGAGGACGGGGAGTTCGTCTCGCCCAGCTACCCGGAACCCGCCGTGGGCACGGCCGCGCTGACCGCGTTCGCCGAGCGGTTCCACGCCGGATGCGTCGAGTCCGGCGAACGGCTGCGGCACGTGGTGTCCACAGTGGAAGTCCGATCCGGACAGTCCGGGGACGCCGTGCGAGCGCTGGCTTATCTGCAGATCGTCGGGACCCCGGCAGGCGGTTCCCCGCGCCTGCACCGGCTCACCGTGCTGGACGACGAACTCGTGCGCACCGCCGGCGGCTGGCGCGTGCGCCGCCGCACCGTGCACCGCGAGCCCTGACCACGTCGTGAGTGTTCATGCCGGTTCTAACCGGCATGAACACTCACGAGACCCACCCACCCTCACCTAGGAGCCCTCCTTGCCCACCCCGATCAATGCCCTCGCCCCCACCGGCCCCGGCCGGGTGCTGCACCAGCCCGCGACCGCGCGCTACCCGGAGATGCCGGGCAAGGTCGCCGTGGTCACCGGCGCGGCCCGCGGGATGGGCGCGCGGTTCGCCGCCGGTCTCGCCACCCGCGGGGTGCACGTGGTGGGCGGCGATCTCGACGCCGCCGCGATGACCGCCACCGCCGACGAGCTGACCGCCGCGCTGGCCGCCGAGTCCCTTGAGGACAAACCGGGCCGGATCGTCGCGTCCGCCTTGGACGTCACCCGCGCCGAGGACCACGTCGCGCTCGCCCAGCGCGCGATGGACGAGTTCGGCCGCATCGACTTCTGGGTCAACAACGCCGGGATCTTCCCGTACGCCGAGGTCCCGGACATCACGCCGGAGCAGATCCGCTCGACGCTGTCGGTGAACGTCGAGGGCGTGCTGTTCGGCGCGCAGGCCGCGGCCGCGCGGATGGAACCGGGCAGCGCGATCGTCAACATGGCGTCGGTGTCCGCGGTCCGCGTGCGCAAGGGCCGCGCGGCGTATTGCAGTTCGAAGGCCGCGGTCGCGCACCTCACCGAATCGCTCGCGGTGGAACTCGGCGACCAGGGCATCCGGGTCAACGCCATCGCCCCGGGCTACATCGACACCGAAATGACGCGCTGGATCCAGGACGACGCGCCCGCGCTGGCGAAGGCCCTCGACGCGGTGCCGCTGCACCGGATCGGCTCGCCGGAAGAGGTGTGCGGCGTGCTGCTGTTCCTGCTCTCGGACAGCTCGCGGTACGTGACCGGGCACAGCCTCGCGGTCGACGGCGGCTCGCGGCATGTCTGACGCCACCGAAGCCGTGCGTTACCCGGACGTCGTGCTCGTGACGGGCGCGGCGAACGGGATGGGCGCACAGCACGCCCGCGCGCTCGGCGAACGCGGCGTGCACGTCTGCGTCGCGGATTTCGCCGGTGCGGACGCAATCGCCGACGAGATCCGCGCGGCGGGCGGCGCGGCGACACCGTACCCGATCGACGTGGTCGAACCAGCACAGTGGACTCGCGTGCTCGACCGGATCCGCGCCGAGCACGGTTCGCTCGGCGGGCTCGTGAACAATGCTGGAATCTCGCGGCGGCTGGAATTCCTGGACACCACGGCCGAGGTCTGGGACCGCGTGCTCGCGGTGAACCTTTCCGGGCCGTTCCACGGGATGCGCGCGGCCGCGCCGCTGATGCGCGATTCGGGCGGCGGTTCGATCGTGAACATCTCGTCGATCTCCGGCCAGATCGGCTACTTCTCCCCCGCCTATTCGGCGAGCAAATGGGGGCTGACCGGACTGTCGAAGTCCGCCGCGGGCAATTTCGCGAAGTGGCGGATCCGGGTCAACTCCGTCCACCCCGGACTGGTCGACACCGGACTGCTGGCCGGAGCGGACGCGTTCGTCAAGTCCGCTGTGGACAGTGTGCCCGCCGGGCGGATGGCCGATCCGAAGGAAATCACCGACGCGGTGCTGTTCCTGCTGTCGGACCGGTCCAGCTACCTGACCGGAAGCGAGGTCACCGTGGACGGCGGCCTGGTTTCGAACGGTCTCTACCACCGCATTCTCGCCGAAACCGGAGGTGATCTCGGATGAGCGTCGACGCCGACGTCGTGGTGATCGGCGGGGGCGGCGCAGGACTGGCCGCCGCCGTGTCCGCGGCCGAACACGGCGCCTCGGCAATGCTGTTCGAGTCGGAGAAGGAACTCGGCGGCTCGACCCAGCTGTCCGCGGGCATGCTCACCGCGGCCGGCACGAGCGTCCAGCGCGCGCTGGGCATCGAGGACACGCCGGACCGGTTCTTCCAGCACTACCTCGACCTCAACCAGTGGCGGCTGAAACCCGGACTGCTCAAGACGTTCTGCCGCGAGGCCGGTCCGGCCGTCGAATGGCTGATCGGGCTCGGCGCGGAAATCCCGGCGAAGGTGTCGCACGACGCGCACACGCCGGGCCTGACCCGCGCGGGCGTCGAGGACGTCTGGCGCGGGCACGTGCCGAAGGACCAGGGTTACGGCCTGGTCCAGGTCCTCGACCGCGCGCGCCGTCGCGTCGGCGCCGAGGCAGTGCTGAACACTCGGGTCGAACGGCTGCTCGTGGCGGACGGCCGGGTCGCCGGCGTGGTCGCGGACGGCATCGAGGTGCGCGCGAATTCGGTGATCGTGACCAGCGGCGGATTCGCCCAGGACCCGGCACTGCGCTCGCGGTACTACCCGGACGCGGACGCGGCGGGCGAGGATCTGTTCGTCGTCGCCGCGCCCGGCTCCCGAGGCGACCACTTCGCCTTCGGCGAGCAGGTGTCCGCCTCGATCACCGGCGAAGGCTGGGGTTTGCTGCTGCCGACCGTGTATTTCCAGCGCCTGCACCACTGGCAGTCCGGCTTCCCGCCGCGCTCGCGCGTGCTGGTGAACGCGCACGGCCGCCGGTTCATGGACGAGGACGCCTCCTACGCGGTGTCCAGCGGCATCATCTCCGCGCAGGACGGTCCAGTGTGGATGGTCTTCGACGACCGAGCGCGCCGCGACCTCCCGCCGGGCTACGCGCACTGGAACGCCGAACACGTCCTGTCCGAAGCGGACACGGGCCGCACTCTCCGGGCCGACACTTTGGAGGAACTAGCGGGCAAGATGAACGTACCCGCCGACGCTCTCCAGGCCACTGTGGACAGATGGAACACCCAGCTGCCCACCGGCGAGGACCCGGATTTCCTGCGGCACGAAACGCTGTCCGCCAAGGGTGCGGCGGAACCGCCCGCGAAGATCGCCACCGCGCCGTTCTTCGCCGCCCGCACGCTGCCCGCCGAACTGGTATGCACGCATGCCGGGCTGGAGATCGACTCCAACGCCGCCGTGCTCGACGTCCGCGGCAACCGCGTGCCGGGGTTGTTCGCCGCGGGCGAGGCCGGCGCCGGAGTGCTCGGCTTCCGCTACGTCGGCGGCGGCAACGCGGTCGCCAACGCCGTCACCATGGGCCGCATCGCCGGCCGCTCCGCCGCTGCCTGATCCCACCGACTTGCCGATCCGGCCAAAAGCAGGCCGCCCCCGTGCTCGGGACGCGACCGTTGCCGCGAAGCCATTCGGCCGTGGCTGCGGCTGGATGGGCACCGATCAACCCAGTACTGCTCACCGTCGAGGAGAACCCCATGCCCGTCCCCGCCGCAGCCGCCGCCACGGCGGACTCGCCGCTGGCCAGACGAACCGTCCGCAAGGTCGGCGTCCGCGTCATGCCGATCGTCCTGCTGCTCTACATCTTCAACTACATGGACCGGGCGAACATCGGCTACGCCCAGCTCGGCATGGCCAAAGAGCTCGCCGTCACGGCCGCGACCTTCGGCGTCGCGTCGGCGATCTTCTTCCTCGCCTACGTGGTGTTCGAGGTCCCCAGCAACATGATCATGAAGAAGGTCGGGGCCAGGCTGTGGCTCAGCCGGATCGCGGTCAGCTGGGGCATCGTGACCGTGCTGACCGGGTTCGTCGCGAGCGTGACGCACCTGATGATCGCGCGGATCCTGCTCGGCGTCGCCGAGGCCGGCCTGTTCCCCGGGCTGCTGCTGTACCTGACCTTCTGGTTCCGCGGCAAGGAGCGCGGCCGGGCCATCGCGACGCTCGCGCTCGCGCAGCCGATCGCGCTGATCCTCGGCAGCCTGTTCGGCGGCTGGATCCTCGACCACGTGCACTGGTTCGGGATGAGCAGCTGGCAGTGGGTCTTCATCCTGCAGGGCGCGCCCGCGGTGCTGATCGGCCTGCTGACCTTCTTCTGTCTGCCGAACAAGCCCGCCGACGCGAAGTTCCTGACCGCCGAGGAAAGCTCCTGGCTGCAGGCCGAGATCGACCGCGAGTACGTGCCGGAGGAGAAGGAGACGTTCCTCGGCCAGCTGCGCGCGGTGCGTGACGGCAAGGTGCTGCTGCTGGCGATTTCCAACCTCTTCATCGCCTGTGGGCTGTACGGGCTCACGTTCTTCCTGCCGCTGATCGTGAAGCAGCTCGACCCGAAGTACTCCTCGACCAACATCGGCCTGCTCGGCGCGATCCCGTACGTGGTCGGCGCGATCGGCATGCTGCTGCTGGCCCGCAACTCCGACCGCACCGGCGAGCGCAAGGGCCATGTGATCGGCACCGTGCTGGTGGCGGCGCTCGGGTTCTTCGGCGCGATGCAGTTCAAGACCGTGCCGGCGTTGTCGCTGGTCAGCCTCTCGCTGGCGGCCATCGGCGTGCTCGGCTACCTCGCCCCGTACTGGGCGATGGCCGCGCGGGTGCTGTCGAAGGAGCACACGGCGGTCGGCCTGGCCGCGATCAACTCGATCGCCGCGCTCGGCGGGTTCTTCGGCCCGTACGCGATCGGGCTCGCGGCCACCGAAAGCGACGTGACGGTCGGGCTGTACTTCCCGATCGGCTGCCTGGTCGTCGCCGCGGCGATGCTGGCGTTCCTGAAGGTGCCGCGCGACGCGGGGGCCCGCGCCAAGAAGTAGTTTCGAGTTTGACTATCCCGGCGGCGCGGGTACCGTGCAGTCCATGCAGGACTCCGCCGCGCCGCCGGACCCGGACTCGCTCGACTTCTGGTCGTTCATCGCGCTGGCCAACCGCAGGCTGTCCGAGGAATTCGGCTTCCGCCACCAGCTCGCGACCGAGGTGCTGCTGACGCTGAACCGGGCGTCGAACCTGGTCACCTACGACCTCGAAGCCGCCGTGCACCGGCCGCGCGGGCGGTCGTGGTCGGCGTTCCGGGTGCTGTTCGTGGTGTGGCTGGCCGGGCCGCTCGAACCGTCGGCGGCCGCGCGGCTGGCCGGGATGAGCCGGGCGGCGGTGTCGAATCTGGCGAAAACCCTGGTCAGCGACGGTTTGCTGACCCGGACGCCGGGCGAGACGGACGGCCGTTCGGTGCGGCTGTCGCTCACCGAGGCCGGGCACGCCGAGATGCTCGAGGTGTTCGAGGCGCAGAACGAACGCGAGGCCGGATGGGTCGAGGTGCTCACCGAGGCCGAGCAGCGCGTGCTGGTGATGCTGCTGGACAAGCTCATCTCCGGCCGGGCCGGGTTCGCGACCCGGCGCTGACCCCTTTCCCCAGCCCAGCAGGTGGACTAGGCTGACCGGAAAGTAGTACATACTTTGATTACTTCGCGCCGAGGAGGCGACCCATGGCCTACTACCGCAGCGCGGGCAGCATCCCGCCTAAGCGGCACACCCAGCACCGCACGCCCGAAGGCGGGCTCTACTCCGAGGAGCTGATGGGCGAAGAGGGCTTCTCCTCCGACTCGTCGCTGCTCTACCACCGCGGCATCCCGTCCGCGATCGTCGACGCGACCCCGTGGGAACTGCCGGACCAGACCCTCACCGAGAACCGGCCGCTCAAGCCGCTGCACCTCAAGCTGCACACGCTGTTCCCGGGCGAAGAATGGAAGAGCGCGGACGTCGTGAACAACCGCCGGCTCGTCCTCGGCAACGGCGACGTGCGGATCTCCTACGTCGCCGCCGGCGAGGCTTCTCCGCTGTACCGCAACGCGATCGGCGACGAATGCGTGTACGTCGAGTCCGGCGAAGCGGTCGTGGAGACGGTGTTCGGCGCGCTGCCCGCCCGCACCGGCGACTACGTCGTCCTTCCCCGCGCCACCACGCACCGCTGGGTGCCGAAGGGCTCGGAACCGTTGCGCGCCTATGTGATCGAGGCGAACTCGCACATCGCGCCGCCGAAGCGCTACCTGTCGCGCTACGGCCAATTGCTGGAGCACGCGCCCTACTGCGAGCGCGACCTGCACGGGCCGGCCGAACCGCTGGTCGTCGAAGGCACCGACGTCGAGGTGCTGGTGAAGCACCGCGGCTCGCGCGGCATCGTCGGCACGCGCTACGTGTACCCGACGCACCCGTTCGACGTGGTGGGCTGGGACGGCTGCCTCTACCCGTACACGTTCAACATCTCCGACTTCGAGCCCATCACCGGCCGCGTGCACCAGCCGCCGCCCGTGCACCAGGTGTTCGAGGGCACCAACTTCGTCATCTGCAATTTCGTGCCGCGCAAGGTGGACTATCACCCGCTGTCGATCCCGGTGCCGTACTACCACTCCAATGTGGACTCCGACGAGGTGATGTTCTACTGCGGCGGGAACTACGAGGCGCGCAAGGGTTCCGGCATCGGCCAGGGCTCGATCAGCCTGCACCCCGGCGGGCACAGCCACGGCCCGCAGCCGGGCGCGGTGGAACGCTCGATCGGCGTGGAGTTCTTCGACGAGCTGGCGGTCATGGTGGACACGTTCCGCCCGCTGGAGATCGGCGAGGGCGGCCACGCGAGCGACGACCCCGGCTACGCCTGGACCTGGGCAGGACGGGGATCGCAGTCGTGACCGACGCACTGACCCGCGGCCTGCTGGACGACGCGGCGGTCTTCCCGCCCGGCCTCGCGCCGCTGCCGGACGCCGTCGCCGCGCACGACCGGCACGCCCGCGCCGAGTACGCCGCCATGGTCGGCCCGTTGGTGGTCGCCGCGTCCGGCTTGGCGGAACTCGCCGAAGTCGTTGCCGGCCGGGAAACGCCGCTGCCGCTCACCGTGACGCTGCCTGCCGGACCGAGCGGGATCGCCGACGTGCTCAAAGCCGTCGACGGCCTGCCGGTGTCGGTCGAATCGCTGGAAATCGCGGTGCCGCAAGGGATGAGCGTCGCCGAGTTCCTGTCCGCAGTGGACGGTTGCCCGGTTCCGGTCGCGGTGGAGATTCCGCGCGACGAACGCCGGGTTCCGTTGCTGCAGGCGCTTTCCGGCACTCCGTACAAGGCGAAGTTCCGCACTGGCGGCACATCGGCCGAGTACTATCCGGACGAAGCCGAACTCGCCGCCGCGATCCGCGCGGCCGCCGAGGCGGGCGTGCCGTTCAAGGCGACCGCGGGGCTGCACCACGCGATCCGCAACACCGACCCCGAGACGGGCTTCGAACAGCACGGCTTCCTGAATCTCCTGCTCGCCGCCGAGGCGGTCGACCGCGGTGCCGGGGACGAGGAAGTCGTTGCGCTGCTTGCCGAACGCGACGCCACCGCGGTGGCCGACCGGATCCGTGCGCTGCCCCCGGAACGGCTGGCCGCGGCCCGTGCGCGGTTCACCTCGTTCGGCACCTGCAGCATCACCGACCCGCTCACCGAACTGACGAACCTAGGCCTGATCGGAGCCCCCGCATGACCGTGCTCGACATCCCCGCCGGCTCCCCTTTCGGCGTCGAAAACCTGCCGTACGGCGTGTTCTCGGCAGGCGACGGCAGTCCCCGAGTGGGCGTGCGCGTGGGCGAGCACGTGCTGGACCTGTCGATCGCGCTCGGCGACGAGGTCTTCGCCGAACCGACGCTGAACGCCTTCATGGCGCAGGGGTACGACCGCTGGGTCGAGGTCCGCACGCGGCTGCAGCCGCTGGTGACCGGCGAGGTGCCCGCCGAAGCCGTGCACGCGGTCGCCGACGTCCAGTTGCACCTGCCCGTTGAAGTCGCCGATTACGTGGACTTCTACGCCTCGGAACACCACGCGTCGAACGTCGGCCGCCTGTTCCGCCCGGACGCGGAACCGTTGCTGCCCAACTGGAAACACCTCCCGGTCGGCTACCACGGCCGCTCCGGCACGGTGTACGTGTCCGGCACCGACGTGGTGCGCCCGAGCGGCCAGCGCAAGGGCGAGGACGGCCCGGTGTTCGGCCCGAGCGTCCGCCTGGACATCGAAGCGGAACTGGGCTTCGTCGTCGGCGCGGGCACTCCGGCCAACACCCCGATCCCGCCGGACGACTTCCCTCGCCACGTGTTCGGCGCGGTCCTGCTGAACGACTGGTCCGCCCGCGACATCCAGGCCTGGGAGTACGTGCCGCTGGGCCCGAACCTGGGCAAAAGCTTCGCGACGTCGATCTCGCCGTGGGTGGTCCCGATCCTGGCGCTGGAGGGGGCCCGGGTGCCGCTGCCCGGCCAGACCTCGCCGGAACCGCTGCCCTACCTGCGGGAAACGTCGCCGTGGGGGTTGGACATCACCCTGTCCGTGGAGTGGAACGGCCAGGAGGTGGCCCGCCCGCCGTACCGCGAGATGTACTGGTCTCCGGCGCAGATGCTGGCGCACCTGACCGTCAACGGAGCCTCCGCCCGCACCGGAGACCTCTACGGCTCCGGCACGATCTCCGGACCGGAACCGACCGAACGCGGCTCGTTCCTGGAACTCTCCTGGGGCGGCCGGGATCCCTTGACCGTCAACGGCGAATCCCGCACCTTCCTGCAAGACGGGGACGAGGTCGCGATCACCGGCGAGGCCACCACGAGCAGCGGCGCGAAACTGGGCTTCGGCGAGGTCCGGGGCCGCATTCTTCCCGCACAGTAGGCCGCCCCGACGTCCGTGAGGGGGTCCTTGAGGGAATCTGATTCCCTCAAGGACCCCCTCACGACCTTCTAGCGCTCCGCGCACCCGCCGCCGACGCACCCACCCAGCCACGGTTCGCCACCACCAACCCGCAGCCGGTGCACCCACCCCACCAAGCACCCACACCACCCCCGCACCCCGATACGAAGCCAAAAATGCGGTCTGGGGGTGCTTGTCAAGGCATCTTCCCCGCCTTGACAAGCACCCCCAGACCGCCATCACAATGGGCTTCGGGGTGCCCCACGCCGCTCACCCGGGCGCGATGTCGCCCGCCAGGGCGACGAGCCGCCCGCCAACCCAGGCCTACCCCGCGACCGGCGCCCCAGTCTTCTCCCGCACCTCGTCCAGAGAAACCCCAGGCGCAAGCTCCACCAGCTTCAACCCGTCGTCCGTCACATCCAGCACCGCCAAATTGGTGATGATCCGGTTCACCACTCCGGCCCCGGTCAACGGCAGCGTGCATTTCTCGACGATCTTGGGCGTCCCGTCCTTGGCGGTGTGATCGGTAATGATCACCACCCGACGAGCCCCGGCGACCAGATCCATCGCCCCGCCCATCCCCTTGACCAACGCCCCGGGCACCGTCCAGTTGGCCAAATCCCCGTTGGCCCCCACCTGCAACGCCCCGAGCAACGCCAGGTCGATGTGCCCGCCGCGAATCATCGCGAACGACTCCGCGGAATCGAACAGACTGGCCCCCGGCTGCAACGTGACCGTCTGCTTGCCGGCGTTCACCAGGTCGGGATCTTTCTCGCCCTCCCACGGAAACGGTCCCAGGCCGAGAATCCCGTTCTCGCTGTGCAGGGTCACCTGCACCCCGTCCGGAATGTGATTCGCCACCTGGGTGGGAATCCCGATCCCGAGGTTCACGTAATCGCCGTCCCGCAGCTCGCGGGCCCCGATCTTGGCCATGTCCTCTCGGGTCCAGCTCACGCCGACGCCTCCTCACGCACGCGCACAGTCCGCTTTTCGATCTGCTTTTCCCGTTCGACCGCCTGGATCAGCCGCTGGACGTAAATCCCCGGCGTGATGATCCGCTCCGGGTCGAGGTACTCGTCCGAGACCTGTTCGGCCTCGGCGATCGTCACCTTGCCGCAGGTCGCGACGAGCGGGTTGAAGTTCCGCGAGGCGTAGCGGTAGATCAGGTTCCCGGCCGGGTCCGCGACGTAGGCGTGCACGAGGGAGAGATCGGCGACGATCCCCCGCTCCTGCACGTAGGTGACGCCGTCGAACTCGGCGTGCGGCTTGCCCTCGGCGATCGGCGTGCCGACGCCGGACTTGGTGTAGAACGCCGGGATCCCCGCGCCGCCGGCCCGCATCCGCTCGGCGAGCGTGCCCTGCGGCGTGAACTCGACCTCGACCGTCCCGTCGAGGTACTGCTGCGCGAACAGCTTGTTCTCTCCGACGTACGACGCGATGACCCGGCGCACCTGCCGGTTCTCGAGCAGAATGCCGAGCCCGGCCCCGTCGACTCCCATGTTGTTCGAGACGATCGTCAGATCGCGCACGCCCGAGTCCCGGACCGCCTCGATGAGGTCGTTCGGGTTCCCGGTGAGGCCGAAGCCCCCGACCGCGATCGTCAGCCCGTCCTCGAGCAGCCCGTCGAGGGCCTCCGCGGCGCTGCGGTACTTCGTCGGCACGGCATCCTCTCCAATTCGTTCGGTGAGTGGTCAGCTCCCGCATACAACCCAGCGCAGGCGAAACGGGTCAACCGACACGCCGGGATCCCCGGCAAACCTCTCGCGCACCGAACACCCGCGCCCGATGCGTTCACTGAGCGGACGTACTCTCGATCCCGTGCCCACTTCGCCTCCAGACCACGTCGTCGGACGGGTGTCCGCGGTCCTGCGCGCATTGTCCACCCACCGCGACGGAGCGTCGACCTCGCAGCTGGCGCGCCAGTGCGGCCTGGCCCGCCCGACCGTGCACCGGCTGCTCGCGTCGCTGGCCGCCGAGGGCTACGTCGACCGCGACCGGCAAAGCGGCCGCTGGTACCTGGGCCCGGAGCTGTACCTGCTCGGCGAGGCGGCGGCGCCGCGCTACGACGTGACGCAGCAGGCGCGCGCGAGCGTCCATCGGCTGGCCGCGGCCACCGGGGAAAGCGCGTTCTTCTCCGCCCGCCGCGGCAACGAGACGGTCTGCCTGCTGCGCGAGGACGGCGACTTCCCGATCCGGTCGTTCGTGCTGTACGAGGGCGCGAGGTTCCCGCTGGGCGTGGTGTCGGCGGGGCTGGTGGTGCTGTCGATGCTGCCGGACCGCGAGGTCGAGGAGTATCTGTCCACAGTGGACCTGACGGCCGAATGGGGCCCGGCGCACCGGGCCGAGGAAGTCCGCGCCCGCGTCGCGCGGACGCGGGAGGACGGGTATTCGACCAACCCCGGGTTGGTGGTCGAGGGGAGCTGGGGCATGGCGGCGGCGGTGTTCACGCCCGCCGGGGAACCGGCCTGGGCGCTGACGCTGACCGGGGTGGAATCGCGGTTCCGCGCGGAGCGGCGGGCTGAGCTGGGTGCGTTGCTGCTCAAGGAGGCGCATACGCTGACGAACCTGCTTCGGCAGCCCTCGTGAGCGTTGACGCCGGTTAGAACCGGCGCCAGCACTCACGAGGCAGTGGCGGCGTTCTCCGCGTCGTAAGCCGCGCGTGCGGCGGTCACCTGGTCCATGTGCTGGCGGGCCCAGCGGTCCAGGAGTTCCAGCGGTTCGGCGAGGTTGCGGCCCAGTTGGGTGAGTTCGTACTCGACCTTCGGCGGGATCACCGGGTACGCCGTGCGGACGAGAATGCCGTCGCGGACCAGGCTGCGCAGCGTTTGCGTGAGGACCTTCTGCGAGATGCCGTCGACGCGCTTGCCGATCTCGGTGAACCGCAGCGGGCCGTCGGTCAGCGCGCCGACGATCAGCACCGTCCACTGGTCGCCGATCCGGTCGAGCAGCTGGCGCGTCGGGCAGTCGCGGTCATACGGGTTTCCCAGCACGGCGGCCTCCTCACTCTCCGCAAGAGAGTAACACTCCACCGAGTCCGCGGGCTTTACCGAACCCGAACATTCGTCCCACACCGCTCGTACACCCGCGCGCGACGGTGGTCCTCGGGAAACACCGACACGGGAGGACGAGAACGATGCGAGGAACGAGGCGGCTGGCACTGGCGGGCTGCGGGATCGCGGCCGGACTGCTCGTGGCCGCGCCGATCGCCAGCGCCGACACGCAGGCCCCGGCTCCGGCTCCGGTCACGCTGAGCCCGCAGGAGGTGCAGCAGATGTGCACCGCCTGGGTGCCGAAACTGCGCAAACAGGCCCAGAATCTCACCAACCGGATCAACGGCGGGCCGGAGGTTTCCGGGTCGGTCGCGAATCTCAAGGCGCGCGCGAACGACGCCCGCGCCAAGGGCCGCACCGCGCAGGCGGACCGGCTGCAGAAGCGGGCGGACAAGCGGCAGAGCCGGATCGGGGAGCTGGCGAACGCGACCAAGCAGCTCGACGCGTTCGCCGCGGCGCACTGTCAGGCGCCGAAGTGAAGCGGCTGATCGCGCTCGCCGCCGCGGCGGCCGTCGTCGGGCTCGGCTGCGTCGCGTGCGACAACGGTTCGGCGCCGTCGACGGGGGCGACACCGGACGGCGATCTGAGCAGCATCCAGTCCACGCTGGACTCGATCCAGTCCGACATGGCGGGCGACGGGCAGCGGTGACCCGCGTACCGTTTCCCCCGACGTAGCCGGCCGGAGGAACGGGAGCCCGCATGGGGTCAGCTGGCCGCGGTCTCGTCCTCGTCGTGGAGGACGAGACCGCGATCGCCGAACTCGCCGCGCTGTACCTGCGGCGCGACGGATTCGGGGTGGAAGTCGAGCCGGACGGCGCGAAGGCGCTCGGGGCGATCCGCCGGTTGCGGCCGGTGGCCGTGGTGCTCGACATCGGACTGTCCGGAATGGACGGCATCGAGATCTGCCGGGCGCTGCGCGCGGCGGGCGACTGGACGCCGGTGCTGTTCGTGACCGCCCGCGACGACGAGCTGGACCGCTTGCTGGGCCTCGAAATCGGCGCGGACGACTACCTCACCAAACCATTCAGCCCCCGCGAACTGGCCGCCCGCGTGCGGACGGTGCTGCGCCGCGCGGCCGGCAGTCCGGCCACGACACTCGCTTGCGGCGGCGTGCGCGTCGACGTGCCGGGCCGCCGGGTGTGGGCGGGCCAGGACGAGGTCACGCTCACCTCCACCGAATTCGACCTGCTCGCGTACCTGCTGCGCCACCCCGGTCAGGTGCTGTCGCGCGATCAGCTGCTCAGCGCGGTCTGGGGGTACGCCGCCGCGGCCGGGACCCGCACGGTGGACGTGCATGTCGCGCAGCTGCGGGCGAAACTCGGGCCCGACAGTCCAATCCGGACAGTACGGGGCATCGGCTACGCGGCGGACGCCGGATGAAAACGACGCTCGCGCTCCGGATCACCGTGGTGTGCCTGGCGGTCGCCGGGATCGCGGTGCTCGTGGCCGGGCTGGTCGCGTCCCGGCTGGTCCGCACTACCGCCGATTCGGTGCTGCAGCAGTCGTTGCGGGACCAGGCCGACGTCGTCGCCGGGCAGCTCGACGGCGCCGGGATCGGCAACCGGCTCGCGATCGGCAAGGTGGCCGCGGTCGTGCGGGGACAGGGCATCGAGGTCGTCGTGCACCGGGTCAGCGGCCAGAATTCCGGGCAGGCGACCGCGGTGCGCGCGGCGGAGCGGGCCGGGCTCGAGTCCGGACAGGACCGTTCGGCGCGGGTGACGATCGGCAACGTCGACTACCTCGTGGAAGTGCGCCCGGTCGGCCCGCAAGCCGCGTTCGCGCTCGTGCAACCGGTGCGCAGCGCCGAGTCCACGCAACACGCGCTGCTGCGAAACATTCTTCTGGCGCTCGGCATCGGGCTCGTGGTCGCCGCGATCGCCGGATACGTCTCCGGACGGCTGCTCGGGCGCCCGCTTCGCCGCGCGGCCGCCGCGGCGGGCAGTCTCCGCGCGGGGCGGCGCGACGTGCGGGTGCCGGTCGAAGGCCCAGCCGAAGTCGCACAGGTCGCGGGCTCGCTGAACGAACTCGCCGACGCGCTGGCCCGCAGCGAAGCCCGGCAACGCGAATTCCTGCTGTCGGTGTCGCACGAACTTCGCACCCCGCTGACCGCGGTGACCGGTTTCGCCGAGGCGATCGCCGACGGAGTCGCCAAAGGCCCGGACGCCCGCCGCGCCGGCGAGACGATCCACCGCGAGGCTCAGCGCCTGGAACGGCTCGTGTCCGACCTGCTGGAGCTAGCCCGCCTCGGAGCCGACGAATTCCAGCTCGACCTGGGCGCCGTCGACTTCGCCGCGCTGGTCCGGGACTGCGCGGAGGTGTGGCAGCTCCGCTGCGCCCGCGCGGACGTCCCGCTGACCGTGCAGTCTCCCCCGGGAACCGCCCTGGTCACCGCCGACGCCCGGCGGCTGCACCAGGTCGTGGACGGCCTGGCGGAGAACGCTCTGCGCGTCACGCCCGCGGGCGCGCCGATGGTGTTCGCCCTGGCGGTCGCGGACGGCCACGCCCGCCTTTCGGTCCGGGACGGCGGCCCGGGGCTCGCACCGGAGGACTATCCGGTGGCTTTCGAACGCGGCGTGCTCAACGCCCGGTATCGAGACAGCCGTCCGGTCGGGTCCGGCATCGGGCTCGCGCTGGCGCACGGACTGGTGACCCGGATGGGCGGAACACTGACGGCCGGCCCGGCACCGGAGGGCGGGGCGGCGTTCACGATCACGTTCCCGCTGGCGTGAACCGGATCAGTTCACACATCCGCTGGCGGTCGTCAGCTTCGGCTGCGCCGGAGACCCCGCCGGAGGCGCCGGTGTGGTGGTCGCCGCGATCGGCCGCACCACTCCCCCGCTCGACGCCGGGCGGACAGCGCCCGCGTCCGGCGTTCCTCCTGCGGCCGACACGTCCGGCGAGCTGATCTGCGTCCGCACGAATTCCTTCACCTGCGCCGGATCCACCTTCACCGCGTCCCCGTCGGACGGGGTGGCCAGCGACAGGCTCTGCACCGGGATCGTGCCGAACGCGATCGCGCCCGAGCTGAGGCCGTGCAGCTGCTGGGCGAAACTCAGCAGATTCCAGCCCTGGTCGAGGGTGACCGAGCTTTCCAGAGCATCCACCAGGGACGAAAGCCGCGCCGGATCGGTGAGGGTGCCGGAGCCGAGGACGGTTTTCGCCGTCGCCGACAGGAATGCCTGCTGCCGTGCGATCCGGTCCAGGTCGCCGTTGGGCAGGCCGTGCCGCTGCCGGACGAAGGCGAGCGCCTGGGCGCCCGAGACGGTCTGCGGCCCGGCGGGGAAATTCGCGCCGGAGAAGGAATCGTGCACGGGTGCTTTCAGGCACACTTGCACGCCGCCGACCGCCTCGCTCAGCGCGGCGAACCCGGCGAGATTCACCGCGGCGTAGTGGTTGATGGTGAGGCCGGTGAGCTCCTGCACCGCGGCGATCGCCGATTTCGCCCCGGCGGCGTCGGCGGCCACTTCCAGCTCCGGGCCGCTCATGCCTTGCTGGGCGAGCTTTCCCCGCTGGTCGGCCCGCGCCCGGCTGTACGCCGAATTGATCTTGTGCTTGCCGTAGCCCGGAATGTCCACATAGGAATCGCGCGGGATCGAGATCGCGGTGGCGGCCGCCCCGCCTGCCGGGACGTGCACCACGATCATCGTGTCGGTGGTGTTGCCGCCGTCGTCTCCCCCGCCCGCGTGCAGCGCGTCGAGCACGTCCTGCGGCAGCGGCGTCCCGTCCGGTTTGGTGCGCGAATCGAGCCCCACCAGCAAGATGTTCTGCGCGACGGCGAGCGGTTCCCCGGCCGCGGCGTCCGGAACCCGCGCCGAGGGCGCGATGACGTCGGCGGTGACCAGGCCGGCGTCCAGCCGGTGCAGTTGCGACCACGCGAACCCGGTGGCGCCCAGCACCAGGGCGGACACCGCTCCCAGCACCGCACGGGCGCCGATCCGGCGGCCCCGGGACGTGATCAGCACGGCCGGTTCCTCGCTTCCCCGGGGGACGGATTTCGCCCCCCTCGTTCGAGGATCACCGCGTTAGCTGGGAATAGCCTGAGAAACCTGTCGCGAAGATGTGATGCTGCCCGTTCGGCCGAACGCGCGGCGACAGCCGGTGCCCCTGCGGGCACAGGGAGTTCAGCGCGGCATCCGCCGCCACACCGCGCGCGGCACGAACCGCATCGCCGCGAACACCAAGCGCAACACGCCCGGCACCCACACCGCTTCGCGGCGGCGGCGCAACGCGGCCACGGTCGCGTCGGCCACCTGATCGGCGGTGCTGGAGAACGGCGCGGGCGACATTCCTTCGGTCATCCGGCCGATCACGAAGCCCGGACGCACGAGCAGCAGGTGCACGCCGGTGCCGTGCAGCGCGTCGGACAGCCCGGAAGCGAACCCGTCGAGGCCCGCTTTCGCCGAGCCGTACACGTAATTCGCCCGCCGCACGCGAATCCCGGCGACCGAGGAGAAGACGATCAGGTTTCCGGAACCCTGGGTGCGCAACAGTTCCGCCGTGTGAGTGAGCACCGACACCTGGGCGACGTAATCGGTGTGCACGATCGCGATGGCGTGCGCCGCGTCGGTCTCCGCACGGGCCTGGTCGCCGAGGATGCCGAACGCCAGCACGACAGTCTCGAGCGGCCCGTGCTCCCGGAGAACGCGTTCGAGCAGCGGCCGGTGCGCGGAGAGGTCGTCGGCGTCGAAGTCCTCGGTAGCCACCGTCTCCGCGCCCGCTTCGCGCAGAGCGGCGATCTGCTCGCTGAGGTCCGCGCCCGGCCGCGCGGCGAGGACGAACCGCCGTGCGCCGCCGCGCGCCAGCCGGACGGCCACCGCCGCCCCGATTTCACTGCGTCCGCCGAGTACCAGCACCGTTCCGCTCACGCTGGGTGAGTCTGCCAGCCCGTTCCCCGCGCGGTCCGAGTGCCCTGGTTCACAAACTGCAACTTTGCAGACTCTGCAAGATCTTCGCTACGCTGGTCCCGTGCCCCCTCCCGGCTTGCGCGAGCGCAAGAAGCTCGAAACCCACCGCACCATCGCCCTCGCCGCGCTCCGGCTGATCGACGAGCGTGGTCTGGACCAGGTCACGGTCGACGACATCGCCGCGGAGGCGGGCGTGTCCGCGCGCACGTTCTTCAACTACTTCGCGGTCAAAGAGGACGCGGTGCTGCTCGCGTACGCCGACCACGCGGAACGGGCCGAGCGGACGATCGCCCGGTTCCTCGCGCAGCCGGACGGCGTCGACGCCTTCCCCGCGTTCATCGCGACCGTCCGGGAAGACCTCGCCGACATCGAACGCGACCGCGACGAGTGGCTGACCCGGCTGCGCATCATCCACGGCGATCCGTCGCTGCTCGTCCGCGCGACGACGCTCAACTCCGGCTCGCGCGATCCGATGATCGCGGCCATCGCGCGGCGGTCCGGCACCGACGCGGAGAAGGACCTGTTCCCGTCGCTGCTGCTGGCGGTGGCGGGCGGAGTGCTCACCACCACGCTCACCCGCTGGGCCGACCAGAACGGGGCCCGGCCGCTGCTCGAGATTTTCGACGAGGCCGCCGCCGCTGCCGCCGCCGGCCTGCCCGACCCTCGCTGATCCCCCGACCTTCCCGAGTCCGGAAAGGACTGTCATGTCCCTGTCCGCCGCGGAATCGTCCGCGCCTTCCCCGGCGATGAGCCACCGGCACGTGCTGCAGGCGATGTCCGGCCTGATGATGGGCATTTTCGTCGCCATCCTCGCGTCCACTGTGGTCGCGAACGCCCTGCCGCGGATCGTGTCCGAACTGGGCGGCAGCCAGTCGTCCTACACCTGGGTCGTCACCACCGAACTGCTCGCGATGACCGCGACCGTCCCGCTCTGGGGCAAGCTTTCCGACCTGTACAACAAGAAACTGCTGATCCAGCTCTCGCTCGGGCTGTTCGTGGTCGGCTCGCTGGTGGCCGGGCTCGCGCAGAACATCGACGTGCTGATCCTGAGCCGGATCGCGCAGGGCGTCGGCGGCGGCGGGCTCACCGCGCTCGCCCAGGTGATCATGGCGGCCATCGTTTCGCCGCGCGAACTGGGCAAGTTCTCCGGCGTCTTCGGCGCGGTCTTCGCCGTCGGCACGGTGGCCGGTCCGCTGATCGGCGGCGTGCTCGTGGACACCTCGTGGCTGGGCTGGCGCTGGTGCTTCTTCCTCGGCGTGCCGTTCGCGCTCGCCGCGATCCTGTTGCTGCAGCGCACTTTGGCCCTGCCGACCCTGCGCCGCGAGGTGCACGTCGACTACCTCGGCGCGTTCCTGATCATGCTCGGCGTTTCGACGCTGCTCGTGTGGTCGTCGCTGGCCGGCTCGACTTTCGCCTGGGGTTCCTGGCAGACCGCGGTGCTCGTGCCCGCCGGCGTGCTCGTGCTGGTGCTGGCGGTGTGGGTCGAAGCGAAGGTGCGCGAGCCGGTTGTGCCGCTGAGGCTGTTCCGCAACCGCACGGTCACGCTCGCCACCGTCGCGAGCTTCCTGGTCGGCGTCGCGATGTTCGGCGGCACCGTGTTCCTGTCGCAGTATTTCCAGCTGGCGCTCGGCAAATCGCCGACGGTGGCCGGATTGATGAGCCTGCCGATGATCTTCGGGCTGCTCGTTTCGTCCACCGTGTCCGGCCAGCTGATCAGCCGCACCGGCCGGTGGAAGCCGTTCCTGCTGCTCGGCGCGGTGCTGATGGCGGCGGGGCTCGGCCTGCTCGGGCTGATCGACGCGCACACGTCGCTGCTGGAGCTGAGCCTGTTCATGCTGGTGCTCGGCGTCGGCGTGGGCATGCTCAACCAGAACCTGGTGCTCGTGACGCAGAACGACGTGCCCGCCGCCGACCTCGGCGCGGCGACCTCGACGCTGTCCTTCTTCCGCAGCCTCGGCGGGTCGATCGGCGTGAGCGCGCTCGGCGCGGTGCTGGCCAGCCGGGTCGGGACCCTCATCGCCGAGGGGCTCGGGCCGGCCGCGGCGAGCGGGTCCGGCGGCGGCGCGAAGGTGCCGGACCTGGCGCAGCTGCCCGCGCCGGTCGTGGCGGTGATCCGGGACGCGTACGGGGTCGCGACCAGCGATCTGTTCCTGATCAGCGCGCCGATCGCGCTGCTCGTGGTGGTCGCGGTCGCGTTCCTGAAGCACTTGCCGCTGAAGACGAAGAGCGGGCTGGAGCGGCTCGCGGACGAGGCCGCCTGAGCTACCGTTGCCCGGGTGACGAGCGACGAGGAGTTCGGCGCCCTGCTGGAACGGCACCGGCGCGAGATCCGCGTGCACTGCTACCGGATGAGCGGCTCGTTCGAGGAGGCCGAGGACCTCACGCAGGAGGCCTTTCTACGGGCCTGGAAGGGCCGCCAGGGCTTCGCCGGGCGGGCGAGCGTGCGGACGTGGCTGTACCGGATCGCCACGAACGTCTGCCTCGACGCGCTCGCCCGCCGGCCGCGGCGGGCGCTGCCGGACGAACTGGGTCCGGCGGCCGACCCGGGCGGCGAGATCTCCGCGCTCGACGCGCCGTGGCTCGGGCCGTTCCCCGATCTGCTGCTCGACCCCGCGGCGCCGGACGACCCCGGCGCCGCGGTCGTCGAACGGGAAACCATCGAACTGGCGTTCCTCGCCACCATCCAGTTGCTCCCGCCGCGGCAGCGGGCCGCGCTGATCCTGCGCGACGTGCTCGATTGGTCCGCAAAGGACACTGCCGCGCTGCTGGACACTTCGGTGGCCTCGGCCAACAGCGCGCTGCAGCGGGGCCGGGAGACGTTGCGCGCCCGCCTCCCCGCCCGGCGCGCCGAGTGGTCCGCGCCGGCCGCTACGACCGCGGAAGAGACGGCGCTGCTACGGAAATTCATCGCTGCCTACGAATCGGCGGACGTGCGGGCGGTGGCCGCCGTGCTGAGCGAGGACGCGCGTGCGGTGATGCCGCCGTACCCGTTGTGGTTCGACAGTCGCGATCGGATTCTCGGCGCGCTCGGGCCGAGTTTCCACCCGGGCTCGCCGTACTACCGGGGCAGTTTCCGGATGGTGCCGGTGCGCGCGAACCGGCAGCCCGCGGTCGCCGGGTATCTGCGCGCGCCCGGCGACGCGGTTTACCGCGCTTTCGGCGTCTGCGTCCTCACCGTCCGAAACGGACTGGTCACGGCGATGGCCGCGTTCGAAAACGCGGCATTGGCCCCGTACGGGCTCCCCGAAACGCTCGGGCAATACGGGGCCGATGATTGCTGAACCGGCTCTTCAGCCACGGCGAAAACGGGCTGCTCGGCGCGAATCGGGTCAGCCTGCTCGCGGCCGGACCATAAAGAACGCCCGGGCGGCGATCGCGGGATGCGATCGCCGCCCGGGCGCAACCACCGAGTTCCGGGCTTCGCGGCCGGTCTTGGTGGGGGAAACTGCTGGCGCCCTCGCCGCCGGGAAATGGTCACCGGCTCGCGGTCAGGCGACTCGATGCCGTGCGGCGGCGGAGCCGGATCGAACCAGCTTCCGGCGCTCCAGCTCGGTAGTTCCCCCGAAGATCCCGTTGCCGAGACCGTTGTCGAGAGCATAGGAAAGGCATTCCGCGCGGACCGGGCATCGCGCGCAGACCGCCTTGGCCTTCGCGACCTGCTGCGCCCCCGGACCCATGTCGGAAATCGGGAAGAACAGTTCCGGGTCCTCGTCCTGGCACGCCGCGCGGGCGAGCCAGCTGGTGGCCGTGAGTTCCATTGGTGCTTTTCACCTCCTTGTCCTCAGTGTCGAACCGTGGTCAACCGAGTTCTCCGCGCGCACGGGCACGCCATGCCTTCGGAGGGTGTTCGGTGGGCTTTTTCGGCCGAAGCGCCCCGGGCCGCGAAGGACCCGGCGGACGACCGGCTTTCCAAGTTACCACCGATCACCGCCCGCGCGGGGAATTTCGATTCAGCTCACATCGCGGACGCGCTTGCCGCCGGGCGTGCTACGGGCCCCGCGCCGGCCGCTCCCCGCCGCCGGGACCCCCGGGTTTTCCTTTTCCGCGCACCATTTCCCCCTTCCGCCGCACCCGCGGGCAAGCCGGCCGTCGAACCCGCGTACCCGCCAGGGCCGAGGTTAACCACATTTCCGTGACCGGATCGTTACATCCCACGGGCGCGTCACCGCACCTGTTCGACAGGCGCCGGATCGGGAGGGGGTGCGCGTGGCGGGGTTCGACGGCTTTTTTCGCGGTGATTTCCCTCGCCTCGTCGCGTTCCTGTGCGCGGGCGGGCTCGGGCCGGGCACCGCGCGGGAGGTCGCGGTGGAGGCGTTCGTCCAGGAAACCGGCGCGTGGCCGCCGCCGGGCGACCCGCGCGCGGCGGTACGGCTGACCGCGACGCGGCTCGCTGCCGAGCAGACGTGGTTCGACGACGGCGTCCCGTCCGCGGATCCGCCGGGCGACCGGCTGGCCGCGGTCGTGGAACGGACCGCGCGCGGGGTCGAGCTGCTTTCGACCTTGCCGGAAACCCAGCGCACGGTGCTGACCTGGTCGCTCGACGGGTTCTCCCCGGCCGCGATCGCGTCCGCGCTCGGCATGGCGGGCACCACAGTCCGCTCGAATCTGCGACACGCGCGAGAACGGCTGAAACACCGGCTGGGCCTGGCCGGATGCGAGGGAGCGCTGATGACCGCACTGCACGAAGCCAACGCCGCGCTGGTCAACGCGCTGCGCTCGGCGCTGGACGTCGAAGAAGCGCTGACCCGGGTGAAAACCGAAGCGACCGCCTTGGCCGCGCCCCGGGTCCCGGCCGGCCGGTTCGGCTTCGACGGCCCGGTGCGCGCCGCGGTCGACGGCGATCCGGACGCGGTGCAGGAACTGCTCGCCGCGGTGCAGCCGCTGATCGTGCGCTACTGCCGGGCCCGCCTCGGCGGCGCGGACGCGTATTCCTCGGCGGACGACGTGGCGCAGGAAGTCTGCCTGGCGCTGCTGAACGCGCTGCCGGGCTATCGGCAACAGGGGCGGCCGTTTCTCGCCTTCGTTTACGGGATCGCGCAGCACAAGGTGGCGGACGCACACCGGGCGCACGCGCGCAACCGCACCGAGACGACGGCCGAACTGCCGGAAGCGGCCGACCCCGCCGACGGGCCCGAGGAGCGGGCTCTGCGCGCTGAACTGAGCCGGTATCTCGCGCGGCTGCTGCGGGTGCTGCCGGAGCGACAGCGGGAAATCGTGTTGCTGCGGGTAGTAGTCGGGCTGTCCGCCGAGGAAGCCGCCGAAGCGGTCAACTCCACTCCGGGCGCGGTCCGGGTGGCGCAACACCGCGCACTCCTGCGACTCCGCTCAGCTCTCGAATGACGCCGCCCCTGACCCGCCCAGCCCTCTTTGGCGGCGACAGCGGGGAATTGCGCTGCTCCGCACTGTAACGGGAGTCCCGCAGCAGCCACCCCGCACGCAGCCCGGGCGGCAGAACACGCCGCGCTCCGCTCACCACTCGAACCTCGCCGCCCCAGCCATCCCTGCCGCGCGACAGCAGGGAGTTGCGCTGCTCCGCACCGTAACCGGAGTCCCGAAGCAGCCATCCACCACGCAGCCGAGCGGTGCCACACCGCGCACTCATGTGACTCCGCTCAGCCCGCGAACGACGCCGCCCCTGGCCCGCCCAGCCCTCTCTGCCGGGCGACAGCAGGGAATTGCGCTGCTCCGCACCGTAACCGGACCCACCGAAGCAGCCACCCACCACGCAGCCCGAGCGGCACAACACCCCGCTCAGCCCTCGGACGAACCGATCCGCGCCACCACGAACTCCGCCAGCGCCGCCACCGGGCCCTCGCCGCCGTCGCGCGACAGCAGGATGAAATCCACCTCGCCCGGGTCCGGGAGGCCGAGTTCGGCGGGCAATTCGACCAGATCGGAAGGCACCAGGCTCCGCGCGTGCACGGTGATCCCGAGTCCGGCGGCGGCCGCCGCGCGCAGGCCGGTCAGGCTGGAGGTCTGGCAGGCCGCGCGCCATTCCAGCCCGGCGCGCTCCAGGGTTTCCACCGCCAGCTGCCGGGTGACCGACGGCATCGGGTACTGCACCAGCGGCACCGGATGGCCGGGCGTGAGTTCCGTCGCCGCCGAGCCGATCCACACCAGCGGTTCGCGGCGCAGCAGCCGTCCCGGGCCGGGCGCGCCCGGGCGGCGTTTGCCGAGCACCAGGTCGAGGCGGCCGTCGGCGATCCGGCGAGCGAGCACATCGGACAGTTCGACGTGGAGTTCGACGTCCACCAGCGGATGGCTTTCCCGCAGCCGCCGCAGGATGTCCGGCAGCTCGCCGAGCGCGAAATCCTCCGACACTCCGAACCGGACCCGGCCGCGCACCTGCGCGCCGCGGAAATGCCGGGCCGCGCGGTCCTCGGTGTCCACAATGGTCTGCGCGAAGCCGAGCATCGCCTGCCCGCGCGCGGTGAGGTCGACCGCGTGCGTGTCCCGCGCGAACAGCAGCCCGCCGGCCTCCGACTCGAGCCGCCGGATGTGCTGGCTGATTGTGGGCTGCCCCACACCCAACCGCCTCGCCGCCGCGGTGAAGCTGCGGGTTTCCGCCACAGCAAGGAAAGAACGGCACAACCGCGGATCCAGCATGCGTCACATCTTATCGGCTTTCCCGATGACAGTCAGTACGGTCATCGGGGTTCCGAATGACCGTCCGCGACGGGAGAATGGCCGGGAAAGGAGTTCCATGACCACCGTGCTCGCCTCGCTCTTCCGCCCCGTCTCGGCCGTGCTCGCCAAGCTGCGGATCGACCCGTTCATCGCCCTGATCCTCGTCACCGTAGGCATCGCTTCGCTGCTGCCGGCGTCCGGCGCGGTCGCGACCGGGTTCGGCGCGGCGACGAAGATCGCGGTCGGGCTGCTGTTCTTCCTTTACGGCGCAAGGCTTTCCAGCCAGGAAGCGGTCGAGGGGATGCGGCACTGGCGGCTGCACGTCACGGTGCTCTGCGCCACTTTCGTGCTGTTCCCGCTGCTGGGGCTCGCCGCGTCGGTCCTGTCCCCCGGGCTGCTGACGTCGCCGCTCTACACCGGCGTGCTGTTCCTCTGCCTGCTGCCGTCGACGGTGCAATCGTCGATCGCGTTCACCTCGATCGCGAAGGGCAACGTCGCGGCCGCGATCTGCAGCGCGTCGCTGTCCAACCTGCTCGGCATCGTGCTGACGCCGCTGCTCGTCGCGCTGGTGCTGTCGACCGACGGTCCGGGCGTGAGCGGCTCGGCGGTGCTGGACATCGTGCTGCAGCTGCTCGTGCCGTTCGTGGCCGGGCAGGTGGCGCGCCGCTGGATCGGCGGATGGGTGCAGCGGCATTCCGCGCCGCTCAAGATCGTCGACCGCGGCTCGATCCTGCTCGTGGTGTACACCGCGTTCAGCGAGGGCATGACCGAGGGCATCTGGCGCCAGCTGGAGATCGGCCCGCTGCTGGCCCTGGTCGCGGTCTGCTGCGTCCTGCTGGCGGCGGTGCTCGGCGCGACGAGCGGCGGCGCGCGGCTGCTCGGCTTCGGGCGCGCGGACCGGATCACGATCATGTTCTGCGGTTCGAAGAAGAGCCTAGCCAGCGGCCTGCCGATGGCGACGGTGCTGTTCGGCCACGCGCAGGTCGGGCTGATCGTGCTCCCGCTGATGCTGTTCCACCAGATCCAGCTGATCGTGTGCGCGGCGATGGCGCGCCGGTACGCCCGGCAGGCGGACGCGCTGGAGCCGGAGGAACTCGCGACGGTCGGCTGACTCGTCGACCGGAGAAGGCGCGGGCGGCGAGCCTGATGGGCGGCCTGACCGTACGCCTAACGGAAAAACCAGTGGAGCCGCGCCCGCGTCCGCGGCTACTGTCGCGCGACCAGTGTCGGCTAGGCAAGGACGTGCCGTTGTACCTCGCGTGAGACATCCCAAGCTCTGATTTCGTCGCGCGGCGCGTTTTCGCGCCGCGCTTCTTCGTGCTGCGGAATTCTCACTGGATCGGGGTACTCCTGTGCGCTGTCACTGGACAGTCCTGCCCGCTTGCCCGCCGCTCGTCCGGCGGCGCTGCCACACGTGCTCGTCCGGGCTTTTCCGGGCCGACGGCAAGTTCCGGGTCAATGCCAACCACAAACTCCTCGACGCCTGGCTCCTCGTGCTCTGCACCGGCTGCGGGGAAACGGCGAAACTCACGGTGTTCGAACGGGCGAGGGTCGCCTCGGTCCGGCCGGACCTGCTGGATCGCTTGCACCACAACGATCCTGGCCTCGCCGCCGAACTCCTCCAGGACCCGGTCCTGCTCCGGCGCAACCGCGTCGCGCTCGACTGGGCCGGCGCGTGGCGGCTCGACACCGGCGGTCCAGACCATCTGGGTCAGGACGCGATCGACGTGTCGGTCGGTTTCGCGGCCCGGATCCCGGTCCGGCCGGTGCGGCTGATCGCCGAGGGCTGCGGTCTCTCCCGGGCCGAGGTGGAGCGACTGCTCGCCGAGGGGAAGCTCGTTTCCGGGTCCCGGTTGGGCGGCAAGCTCTCCGGCGATTTCTCCTTCACGCTCAAGCGCTGAGCGCGGTGCGGGGAACTCTGGGGCAACCAGGGTTCCCCGCACGGGCAGCCGGTGCCGCTGTCTGTCCACAGAGGACCATCACACGTCCGCTCCCGGCCGCTGCTCGCATGAGCGCGAACCGCGAACCCGGGCAAACCGCGGTGCCTGAACGGGCAATCGTCCGTAACCGGGTCCGGCGGGAAGCGTTGCCGCGCCTCGCCGGCCCCGGGCGGGAAGCCGCTTGCCCCGCCGTCCGCGCACTGGTGTTCAGAAGGGAACAACGCGGCGACAACCCGTAGACCGGCGCTTACCGTAAGTCCGCAGTCTCCCCGTGCTCTGTCGTATCGGCCGAACGAAGGGCATCCGCGGCGACGTCGGCGGCCTGGCGTGCCAGTCCGTCATATCCGGAGAACCCGACCAGAGGAGAAAGCATGGCTTCGCAGGACGGCGCCCGCGTCGACACCAACGTCATGCGCAAGGGCGCGCAGACGATCAGCGACACCGGGCAGAACATCACCGGCGTGAACCAGAAGGTCGACGGCACCATGCAGACGCTGTTCGGCACCTGGCAGTCGGACTCGGCGAACGTGTTCAACACCGCCATGGGCCAGTTCGACCAGACGGTCCGCAAGATCGTGCAGAAGCTGGACGAGCTCGCGCAGAACGTGCAGACCTCGGCGAGCGAGTACGACAGCCGGGACTCGGACAACACCTCCACCGCCCGCAACGCGGCCGCGACCATCGGCGGCGGCGGCCTGCAGGGCTTCTGATCCACCTTCCCTTCCCACGAAAGGACCTCTCCCATGGCTTTGGGCCAGTTCCAGATCAGCTTCGCGACCATGCAGGACACCGTCGGGCAGGCGAAGCAGCAGTCCAACCAGATCACCGAGCTGCTTGACCAGATGAAGGCGGTCATCGAGGGCCAGCGCGAAAACTGGACCGGCGTCGCGGCGGACATGTTCCACGAGACCTACGACTACTGCCACCAGGCGGCCCTCACGCTGCCGCAGGCGCTCGACGCGGCCGCGCAGACCCTCGCCAACATCAACGAGGGCACCTCGAACACCGAGGGCAACAACGCCAAGCGGTTCGCCGCGCACTGACGCCGCTTCCGGCGCGACTGACCAGAAAGGAGGGCGAACGACGATGGTGGCTCTCGGCGACACCGATTACGGGATGCACAACGACTCGTCGAACAATCACCAGACCACGTCCGCCGACGGCAAGTTCCACAGCCCGGGCGACCAGACGCCGCCGGACGTGCACAACGAGTGGATCCCGCCGGGCACGGTCGGCACGCCGCCGCCGGTGCCGGGCGGTTCCGAGCATCCGGGCAGGGGCGTCACCGCGGTCAACACCGAGGCGATGCGCACGTTCGCGAAGAACATGCAGGCGCTCGCGGACGGGCCGCTGAAGGATCTGCCGGCGAAACTCGACAGCATCCAGCTCAAGCCCGGCGTGTTCCTGACGGCGCAGGAGAAGATCGCCAAGCCGATCCAGGGCACGAACGCGCTGCGGGACTCCACCCGGACCGCGATCCACGACCTCTGCAAAGCGCTCGACGAGGTGGCGGACGCGGTGAACAAGGCTTCGAAGGCGTACGACAACGCCGACGAGGTCAACAAGATGTCGGCCGACGACTACAACCAGTACTTCAACACCGTCAGCGGTCACATCACCGGCGCCGGTCAGCAAGCCTGACCGCACGGGCGGCGGTCTCTCCGGGTGGGAAGCGATCGAGGGAAGATGGCGGACGACAACAACACCCACGGGTTCACCTCGGACGACAACGGGGTCTGGCCGGACACCACGCAGACCGGCAACCAGAACACCACTGGCGACCCGTCGAAGGATTTCGACGGCCTGACGTGGAAGCAGATCGAAGCGGCGGTCCTCGGCGGCGGTTCGCTGTCGGGCGGCCAGGACAATCTCGACAAGGCGTACGGCAACGTCAACTGGCAGTCGCTTCAGGACGCGGCCGGGGTGTTTCAGGAGACGCAGCAGAACCTCGCGATGGTCGCGCAGTCCATTCAGGACCAGACCGCCGCCCTCGCCGGACCGGACGGTCCGTGGAAGGGCGACGCCGCGACGAAGTTCAAGGACATGATGACCGCGCTGGGCAACAAGTTCTCCGATCTGGCGGACCGGATCGGCGACGGCGGCGGGTCGAACAACGTGCCTAACAACCTCGTCAATTCCGCGGCGTATCTCAAATGGGCGCAGGACACGATCCGCTACATCGACAGCTATTACGCCAGCCAGGTCCTCGCCCAGGGAAGCAAATACCACCTCAGCGACGGGCGGGCGTACATCTCGCAGTTCCCCGAGGCCGTCGAGATGATGACGAACGACATGCGCAAGGTGGCCGGGCAGCTCGCGCAGAAGTACAACACCGTGCACGTCAACGAGGGCAAGACGACTCCGCCGCCGACCCCCGGCGGCGGCGACGGCACCACGCAACCCCCGCCACCGCCACCGCCTCCTCCGCCGCCGGTGACGCCTCCCCCTCCGCCGCCGACTTCTCCGCCGCCGCCCCCGGTGACGCAGCCGCCGCCTGCCCCGAACCCGCCGCCGGTGTCCCCGCCTCCGGGCAGTGGCGACGGCACGCCTCCGCCGGTGCTTCCGCTGCCTCCGGGCGGTGCCAACGGTCCGGGCGGGAACGACGTGCCGCCGCCGTTGAAGAACGCGGTGGTGTCGCCTCCGCCGGGCGACCTCAACGGACCTGGGGACAACGGCGCGCCGCCGCCGTTGAAGAACGCCCTGGTGTCGCCTCCGCCGGGCGACCTCAACGGCCCCGGTGGCACTCCGCCGCCGCTCAACGCTGCCTCCATTCCGCCGCCTCCCAGCGGGGCTGGCGGGAACAACGAGAAGTCGCCGTCGGTCAAGCCGCCGGCGATTCCCGGGCCGCCGGGCGACAGCGCGAACGTCAAGCCTCCGCGGGTTTCCCCGCCTCCGGGCGATTCGGCGGGAGAGAACAACCTCAAGTCTCCGTCGATCCCGCCGCCGCCCGGGGCGTCGGGCAACAACCTGGGCGGGCACGTCGACCCGCCGTCGATCCCTGCCCCGCCGGGCAGCTCAGGCGGGTCCGGGCACGTCACCCCGCCTTCCATCCCGGCCCCGCCGGGCAGCTCAGGCGGGTCCGGCGGGTCTGGGCACATCACCCCGCCGTCGATCCCGGCCCCGCCGGGCAGCTCGGGCGGGTCCGGCGGGTCTGGGCACGTCAACCCGGCGTCGATTCCGGCGCCTCCGGGCGTGGCCGGCGGCAACCTGCCGAACAACGCGCTCAACCCGGCGCATCTGCCGCCGGGCCTGAACACCCCGCCGGGCAACCAGACTCCGGGCGGCAGCGGCATCCCGATGATGCCGCCAGGAGGCATGGGCGGCGGCGGTGGGCTGAACCCGCCCGCCGCGGAACGACCGGACTCCTCCGGCCTGCTCGGCAACATCAAGAAACCGTGGCTGAGCGCTCCTCCGGACGGCATCGGCAACCCCGACGCGCACGGAGAAACGCCACCGCTCACCTCGGCCAAGTGGGCCCCGCCGCCGGGTGCGGGCAGCGGGGTGTCCGGCAATGGCGCGGGAGTACCCGGCGACAGCGGCCCGGGCGCGATCAAGGGCCTCGGCGAGAGCGACCTGCCGAAGCTGCCGGACCCGGTCGGCAATCACGAACAGCAGGTCCCCGGCGCCGGGACGCCGCCGATGATCCCGCCGGGCGGCATGGGCAGCGGCAGCGGGCTGAACCCGCCCGCCGCCGAACGACCCGACTCCTCCGGCCTGCTCGGCAACATCAAAAAGCCGTGGCTGAGCGCCCCTCCCGACGGCATCGGCAACCCCGACGCGAAGGGCGACACTCCGCCGCTGCACTCGGCCGGATGGGCCCCGCCGCCAGCGGGAGCCGACGGTCCGGGCGGCGGGGAGCCGGTCGGACCCGGAGTGAAGGGCCTCAGCGAGAGCGAGCTGCCGAAGTTGCCGGACCCGGTCGGCGATCACGAACAGCAGCTCCCGGGCGCCGGGACGCCGCCGATGGTCCCGCCGGGCGGCATGGGCAGCGGCAACGGGCTGAACCCGCCCGCCGCCGAACGACCCGACTCCTCCGGCCTGCTCGGCAACATCAAGAAACCGTGGCTGAGCCCTCCCCCGGACGGCATCGGCAACCCCGACGCGCACGGAGAAACGCCACCGCTCAGCTCGGCCAAGTGGGCCCCACCCGCCGGACCGGGAACGCAGGGGGTTGCCGAGAGCGCCCTGCCGAAACTGCCCGACCCCATCGGGAACGAACAACAACCCCCCGTCCCGGGAACACCGCCGATGATCCCGCCTGGCAGCGCCGGAAGCGGAATGAACTCGCCCGCCGCAGAACGGCCCGACTCGGCCGGGCTGCTCGGTGACCTCAAGAAGCCATGGCTGAGCCCGTCACCCGAGGGCGTCGGCAACCCCGACTCCCTGGGAGGAACGCCGCCGCTGCACTCGGCCGAATGGGCCCCGCCCGCCGGAGCTGGACCGAAGGGACTCGACGAGAAGGCCGTGCCGAAATCGCCCGACCCCATCGGGAACCACGAACAACAGCTCCCCGCTACAGGAACACCGCCGATCATCCCGCCCGGCAGCGCCGGAAGCGGAACGAACTCGCCCGCCGCCGAACGACCCGACTCGGCCGGGCTGCTTGGCAATGTCCAAGAGCCGTGGGCCGCGAGCATGCCGGTCGGGGTCGGAAACCCCAGTGCGCAGGGAGAAACCCCGCCGAGCACTGCCACCGGCTGGGCGACAGGCCCGCAGTCGCAAACACCGGCAACACCGTCCAGCGGATCAGGCACCTCAGCGGACGAGCCGGAGTCGCAAGCACCGGGCACCCCAGGCACTGGGCCGGGCACCTCAGCAGAGGACCAGCCGCCACGACCGGGCACCCCAGCCAACGGACCAGGCGCCCCGGCAGGGGAGCCACGACCACTAGTCACACCAGCCACCGAGCTGGCCACGCCCGGCGCGGCAGGCTGGGCATCGGGCAACGGCTTCGGCCAGCAGCAGCCAGGCGCACCGCTGGTACCGCCGGGCGTCGGAGCGAACACGCCCGCCGCCGAACGACCCGACTCCGCCGGGCTGCTCGGCGAGGTCCGGCAACCCTGGGCGACGAGCGTCCCCGCAGGTGTGGGAAACCCCAGCACCCAACGGGAAACTCCCCCAGCCGAAGCCACCCCGTGGTCGACAGCCCCACCGGCCACTCCGCACCGCGACGCCGACCGTCCAAACCGGACCGTCCCCACGAACACCACAGCGAACCACGACGACAGCGTCCGGATCGCCGTAGTGCAGCCCCTCGACACCGAGGACACCTCGGCCTGGGACGTGGGCACCGCCGACTTCCTGCCGGCTCTCCTGCCGGTCACCGCGCCGGCCGAGGACCGGCCTCAGGAGATCACCACTGAGTTCGTCCAGCGCAGCGACGGACCGTGGCGTCCGGACGAAGCGCTCGGCACCTACCAGCGGGTCCGCGGCGGACCGGCCGAGATCCTCCCCGACGAGCTGCCCACCTGCGGCGACGCGCCGGAACCGCTGGCGCCCGAACCCGAAACCGCGGAAGACGAACCCGAGGAAGAAGAGGAACGCACGATGGCCGATCTGCTCCGGCAGGACGATTCGGCCTGGGGCGAGCCGACGCACCGCAGCGCGCCGGGGGTGCTCGAATGAGCACGGAGACCGTCAAGCGAGGGCCGCGCGCGGCGGGGCCGGAAATGCCCGAGGGGCAAGAGGAACTGCAGGAACCGCCGGTGATGGCGGAGCCGGCGGCGCGCGATTTCAACTCGCTGCTGATGATGCTGCCGATGGCCATCGGATCGCTGGTGATGGTGCTTGCGTTCTCCGGGGTCGCGGGCAGCTCGCCGTTCACCTACGTGATCGGCGGCGGCATGGGCGTGTCGATGATCGCGATGAGCCTCGGGCAGCTGTCCCGCGCGGCCGCCGAGCGCAAGCGCAAGATGCAGGCCGAGCGGCGGGACTATCTGCGCTACCTCGGCCAGGTCCGCGAGCGGGCGCGTTCGACCGCCGAGGAGCAGCGGCTCGCGGTGGCCTGGAACAACCCGGCCCCGGATTCCCTGTGGTCGCTCGCGATGGGGCCGCGGCTGTGGGAGCGCCGGATCAGCCACGAGGACTTCGCGCGGGTGCGGATCGGCCTGGGCACGCAGCAGTCGGCGCTCGAGCTGGTGCCGCCGGTGACCAAGCCGATCGAGGACCTCGAACCGCTGTCGGCGATCTCGCTGCGCCGGTTCACCGAGACCTACCGCACGCTGTCCGGCATCCCGACCGCAGTGGGGCTGCGGAGCTTCACCAGCGTCGAGTTCGACGGCGACCCGGACGCGGCCGCCGGGCTGGTCCGGGCGATGCTCGCGCAGCTGGTCGCTCTCCATTCGCCGGACGAACTGCGGCTCGCGGTGCTCACCACCGAAGCGGCGCAGGCGCAGTGGGACTGGGTGAAGTGGCTGCCGCACAACAACCATCCGACTCTCCGTGACGCGGCGGGCCCGCTGCGGCTGCTGGCCACCGACCACGACGAGCTGATGGACCTCCTCGGCCCGGACGTGGCCGACCGGGACGACCACGACAAGACCGTCGGGCCGACGACGACCGAACCGTTCGTGGTGATCGTCGCGCATCTGGCGACGATCCCGGAATCCTCGCGGCTCGTCGGCGCGGGGCTGCGCAACGTGGTGCTGCTCGACGTGACCGGAGCGCTCCCGGGCGGGCCGAAGGTGCTGCGGCTGACCACCAAGGACGATCTGGTCGAGTTCCCGGCGGGCAGCGGCGTGGGTTCGGCGGCCCGGGACGAGCTTTCGGTGACGCAGGTCGAGGGCCTGGCCCGGCTGCTGGCCCCCAAGCGCACCAGCGGCACCCTGGAGATCGCCGACCAGCCGCTGGAAAGCGACTTCGGGCTGACCGCGCTGCTGGGCATCAAGGACGTGCACACCTTCGACGTCCCGGCCCAGTGGCGGCCGCGGATGGCGCAGCGGGCGCGGATGTCGGTGCCGATCGGCGTGACCGAGGACGGCGAGATCGTCGAGCTGGACCTGAAGGAATCGGCGCAGGGCGGGATGGGCCCGCACGGGATGCTGATCGGCGCGACCGGTTCGGGCAAGTCGGAACTGCTGCGCACGCTCGTGCTCGGGCTGGCCGCCACGCATTCGTCGGAAATCCTCAACTTCGTGCTCGTCGACTTCAAGGGCGGCGCGACGTTCCTCGGCATGGACCGGCTGCCGCACACCTCGGCGACGATCACCAACCTCGCCGACGAACTGCCGCTGGTCGACCGCATGCAGGACTCGCTCAACGGCGAAATGGTGCGGCGCCAGGAACAACTGCGCGCGAGCGGCTACCCGTCGCTGTACGAATACGAGAAGGCGCGCGCGGCCGGCGAGCAGCTGGCCCCGATGCCGACACTGTTCCTGGTGGTGGACGAGTTCTCCGAGCTGCTGAGCGCGAAGCCGGAGTTCATGGAGCTGTTCGTCTCCGTCGGACGGCTGGGCCGCAGCCTCGGCGTGCACCTGCTGCTCGCCTCGCAGCGGCTCGACGAGGGCCGCATCCACCGCGTCGAAGGCCACCTGTCGTACCGGATCGCGCTGCGCACCTTCTCCTCGATGGAGTCCCGCAGCGTGATCGGCGCGGGCAGCGCGTACGAGCTGCCGCCGGAACCGGGCAACGGCTACCTGAAGATCGACACCACGAACCTGGTGCGGTTCAAGGCCGCTTACGTCTCCGGCCCGGTCCCCGCGGGCAACGGCGAGAACTCCGCGGTCGCCGCGGCGCGGGCCAGCCGGGAGGTCGTCCCGTTCCGCACCGAGGCCCATCCGGCGAAGCTGATCATCCGCGACGACGAACCGGAACCGGCCGAGAAACAGTCCGATGCGGACGCTCTGGAGGCGGCCGCGCCGGGCGGGCCGACGCTCGCCGACGCGTTCATCGACCGGCTGACCGGCGCGGGCCCGGCCGCCCGCCAGGTGTGGCTGCCGCCGCTGGCCGAATCGCCGAGCCTGGACTCGCTGCTGCCGAGCGTCCTGCCGGACCCGGTGCGCGGGATGACGGTGCAGGACCCGGCGCACTGGGGCAAGCTGCGGGTGCCGATGGGGATGATCGACCGGCCGTTCGAGCAGGTGCGCGAGCTGCTGACGGCGGACCTGTCGTCGGCGGCCGGGCACGTCGCGGTGGTCGGCGGGCCGAAGACCGGCAAGTCGACCCTGCTGCGCACGCTCGTGCTGGCGCTGGCGATGACGCACACCCCGAAGGAGGTCCAGTTCTACGGGCTGGACTTCGGCGGCGGCGGGATCATGTCGCTGTCCGGGCTGCCGCACGTCGGTTCGGTCGCCACCCGGCTCGAACGCGACCGCGTCGTGCGGACCATCGAGGAGATCTCGCAGGTCATGGAGGGCCGCGAAACGCTGTTCTCCGAGCACGGCATCGAATCCATGGACGCCTACCGCGCGCTGCGCCGCAGCGGCCAGGTGGAGGATCCGTTCGGCGACGTGTTCCTGGTGGTCGACGGCTGGTACAGCCTCAAGAACGACTACAGCGAGCTGGAGCAGAAGATCGGCGAGCTGGCCTCGCGCGGGCTGTCCTTCGGCGTGCACGTGGTGATCGGCGCGACCCGATGGTCGGAGATCCGCCCGTACCTGCGGGACCTGCTGCAGACCCGGTTCGAGCTGCGGCTGGGCGACCCGATGGAGTCGGAAATCGGCTCGCGCAAAGCGAAAACCGTGCCGAACCAGCCGGGCCGCGGCCTGACCCCGGACGGCCTGCACTTCCTCGCCGGGCTGCCGCGGATGGACGGCAGCGGGAACACCGACGACCTCGCCGCCGCGGCCAAGGCGGTCGCCGAAGAGGTCCATCTGTTCTGGCCGGGCGCGCCGGCGCCGGCGGTGCGGCTGCTGCCCGCGAAGCTGCCGATGGCCCAGCTGCCCGCGCCGGACGGCGACCTGCGGATCGCACTCGGCCAGGACGAGCAGCGGCTGTTGCCGGTGTGGCACGATTTCGCCGCCACCCCGCACCTGCTCGCCTTCGGCGACAACGAAACCGGCAAGACCAACCTGCTGCGAGTCGTCCTGCGTTCGGTGCTGGCGCGCTACTCGCCGAGCGAGGCGAAGATCGTGCTGGCCGACCCGAGCCGTCAGCTGGACGCCGAGGTGCCCGAGGCGTACCGCGTCGGCTACGCGACCACCACCGAGGCGCTGCAGGAATTGGCGCAGCAGGCCAGCGTTTCGCTCACGCCGCGGGTGCCGGACCAGACCATCACCGCCGAGCGGCTCAAGCGCCGCGACTGGTGGACCGGGCCGCGGCTGTTCTTCGTGGTCGACGACTACCAGCTGCTGACCAGCGGCATGGGTTCGCCGCTGGAACCGCTGCTGTCCTTGCTGTCGCAGGGTTCCTACATCGGGTTCCACCTGGTCCTCAGCCGCAGCACGTCCGGGGCGATGCGCGCGCTGAGCGATTCGGTGGTCCGCCGGATCTGGGAGCTCGGCAGCCCGGGCGTGGTCTTCTCCTACCCCAAGGAGGAGGGCAAGTTCCTCGGCGAGGCGGCCCCGCGGCAGCTGCCCGCCGGGCGCGCGCAGCTGGTGACCCGCCGCGGCGTGAAGCTCGTGCAGACCGCGATCGCGGAAGAAGAACGGACCGGCGAGGGCTGGTCCCCGCTCGCGATGACCGAAAGGGGCGTGCGATGACCGCGTCGACCGGCGAACTGTGCCGGATCACCGTGTACGGGCCGCAGGGCCGGGCGGACCTGGCGGTGCCGATGTCCGTCCCGCTGACCAGCCTGCTGCCGGTGCTGCTCGAGCACACCGGCGGCCGCGACGACCTCGGCGAGGCCTGGGTGCTGCAGCGGCTCGGCGAGGAACCGCTCGACGCGTCCGGCACTCCGGAGTCGCTGGGCTGGAAGGAGGGCGAGGAATTCCACCTGCGCCCGCGCACCGATCCGTTGCCGGAGCTGGACTTCGACGACATCGCCGACGGCATGGCCACCGCGGTGGGCCGGCATCCGGGGCGCTGGCGCCCGGAGTTCAACCGCGGCCTGTTCCTCGGGTTCGCGATCTTCTCGCTCGTGGTGCTGGCCCGGGTGCTGCTGTACCCGGGTTCGGCCGGGCTGACCGCGATCGGCGGCGGCGTGGTGTCGCTCGGGCTGCTCGTCGCGGCCTTGGCGACCGGAGTGCGTTCGGAGGACAAAGCCCTGCTGACGTTGCTGGGGCTCGGCGGCTGCGCGTTCGCGTTCCTCGCCGGTGCGGTCGCGGTGGCCGGGCTCGAGCCGGCGTTCGACCTGCAAGGCACGCCGATCCTGACCGGCTGCCTGACGTTCGCGCTGGCCGGCGGGATCGTGCTCGGCGGGCGGGCCGCGTGGTCGCCCGCCATCCCGTTCGTGCCGTTCGGCGCGGTGGCGGCGACCGGGCTGGCCGGGGCGCTGTCGCTGTGGCTGCACCTCGGCGCGGGGTTCACCACCGAGCAGGCGGCCGGGCTGGTGTCGTTCGTGCTGGTCGGGCTGATGGTGTTCGCGCCGCGGATCGGCATCCGGTTCGCCCGCATCCGCGGTCCGCAGCTGCCGCGTTCGGCGGGCGAGCTGCAGTACGACATCGAGCCGATGCCCGCCGCGCAGATGGCCCACCAGACCGGGTACGCCGACGGCTACCTCACCATCGCCTGCCTTGCCGCCACGGCGGTTTTCGTCGGCTGCTTCCCGTTCCTGGTCGGCCACGGGCTGTTCCCGGCCGTCCTCGGCGGGCTGGTGTCCGCGGCGGTGCTGATGCGTTCGCGGGCGCTGCTCGGCGGGTGGCAGCGGGTTCCGCTGGCCGTCGCCGGCGCGATCGGGCTGGTGCTGCTCGGGCTGTCGCTCATCCAGCCGCTGCCCACGCCGTGGCGCGGCGCCTGCCTGGCCGGGCTGTGCCTGGTGTTCTTCCTGCTCCTGCTGGCGATGCTGCGCCCGCCGCCGCGGCGGCTGCTGCCGATCTGGGGGCACCTGGCGAACTGGCTGGAAACGCTGAGCGCGGTGGCGATCGTCCCGGTCCTGCTGCAGCTGTTCGGCGTCTACGCGTGGGCCGTCGGGCTCACCGGATGAGCGAAGGAGAGGTGCGATGGTGCAGACGCAGAAGGACCACGTCGAGGCGTACTCGTTCCTGATCGGGCGGATGACCTCGGCGCTGGTGCTCGGCGACGCGAGCCACCTCGACGTGCCCGCCCGGCGGGCCTGGGTCGGCCTGCTGGTCGGGCTCGTCCTCGGCCTGCTGATCGCGGTCGGGTTCTTCGTGTACGGGCTGATCGCGCACCACGCCGGCGGGGCGGCACCCGTCGCCGGCCGGCACGCCTGAGCGGAAGGAGGGCAGCCGTGGAACTCTCGCTGATCCGGCGCGGCGACGGCGCTTTGGAGAAGAAGACCGTGGGCAACGCGCTGGTCGTGCACCTCGCGGAGGGGATGACCGGGGAGGCGCAGTCGCTCGCGCTCGGCGTCGCCGCCGATCCCGACCACGACCTGGTGGTCGTCGACCTGCCGGTGGACTCGCCGATCTCGATGTGGGAATCGGTGGCCAAGGCGCTGCCCCGGCGCCGGCGCGGGGTGCGGCTGGTGATCGGCGGCCGTTCGCGCGAGACGACCGCGCTGGCCGGGCAGTGGCTGGCCGAGCGGATCAACCGCCCGGTGCTCGCGCCGGACGGTTCGGTGATCCCGAGCGCGGGCGGCGCGCTGTTCGTGCACGCCGGACGCGGCGGCGGCTGGGTGCGGTTCCGGCCGGGCCGTCCGCCGGCCTGGGAGGCGAAGCGGTTCCCGCGCCCGGCGTGGGATTCCGGGATCGCGGCCGAGCTGACCCCGACGAGTTCCCGCGGCGTCGCGGAGCCGCTGCCGGGCGGGTTGTGGGTCCGCCCGGTCGGGTTCGACGCGCCCCAGCGGCACCACCGCACCGCGCTGATCTCCCGGATGCCCGCGCAGCACGACACCATGACCATCGTGCTGGGCTGCCCCGGCTGCCCGCCGCTGGCCTTGGACGACGCGGCCCGGCTGTGGGTGCAGCTGCCGGAGAAGGTGCGGGCCAAGGCGCGGTTCGTGCAGTACGGCCCGATGTCGGTGCCCGGCGAGGCCGCGATCGGGCAGGCGCTGGCCGATCTGCTGGGCAAGCCGGTCGCGTTCTACGCGGGCGTGCCGGTCGGTTCGCCGCAGCTGCCGACCCTGCGCACGGTGCTGTACGACGGACGGCTCGGCTGGCGTCCGTTCACCACCGAGCTCGGCTACGCGCCGCGTGCAGGCGACGAGACGCCGTTGCCGGAGCTGCTTTCGCACCGTCCGCCGATTCACGGGCTCGACCAGGTCGCCCCGGCGGTGTACTGGTACTCGCCGGACGCGGTGGTCGAGGTCGTGCAGTCGGGTCTGCTGGTGCGTCCGCCGCAGGACGGGCCGTCCTCGGCCGCGGTCCGCGAAATCACTCTCGACGCTGCCGTGCACAACCTCGCCTTCGACGCCGCGGACGAGGGGTCGGCGTCGCGGATGCGGTTGCTGGCGGAGGATCTGCTGGCCCGGCTGGACGAGCAGACTCGCCGGATGAGCCGGGTGTTGCCGGCCGCGGCGCTGCTTGCCGAGCGGGCCCGGCCGCGCGTCGTGGCGCGGGCGCTGGACGCGATCGAGTCCGGGCATCCGGCGCCGGTCATGGCCGAGGCTCCCCCGGCACCGGTCGCGGCCGAGGCTCCCCCGGTGCCAGTCGCGGCCGAGGCTCCCCCGGTGCCAGTCGCGGCCGAGGCTCCCTCGGCACCGATCACGGCCGGGATTCCCGCGCCGGTCGCGGCCGAGGCTCCTCCAGCGGCGTATCTGCCCGCGGCTCCGGCGGCGTTGGGCATTGCCGCGCCGACTGAGGTCCCGGGGGCGATCGCCGCGCCGAGCCCGGTCTCCGCGCCCGCGAAGCCGGAAGCCGCTCCGCCGGTCAAGGTCCCCGCGGTGCCTCCGGCGGCGAAACCGCTCACCTCGCTGGCTCCGGCCGACGTCGCCCCGGCGAAGCCCGTCGAGCCGCCGGCCGCCAAACCGGCCCCGGAGAACCTGCCCGCGTCGTCGGGTCCCGCGGAGAACCCGGGGTCCGCTCCGGAGCCCGCGAAAGCCCCGGCCGAGCTGCGATTCCAGGAGACCCCCAGCGCGGAAGCGACCGCGCTGCTGCCCCGGCGAGGGGTGGACAAGGAACGCCAGTGGCTGCGCAAATCGCTCGGCGCGGAGTACGGCCTGATGTCGAACACCGTCGCGCGGATCCTGTCCGAACACCCGGGATTCCAAGGCGTGCTCTCGGCTTCGTCCTCGGCCGAGGTGCTGACCGACGCGGTGGCCGTGCAGCTTTACCTGTCTCCCAAGGGATCCAGCATCGACGCGGGACTGCGGCGCGGCACGAACGGCCCGCACGTGCCGGTCGCCCGGTGCGTCGTGGCCGGGTTGAGCCGGCTGCCCTCGCATCGCGGCCCGGCCACCTTCGCCACCGCGCTGCCGGCGTCCGCGTGGTCGTTGCTGGACGGACGGAAAGTGCTGACCGAATGGGGTTTCCTCAACGCGCTGACCCAGCCGTCGTCCACTGTGGACGGCGAAACGGACGTGCTGGTGTGGTCGATCACCGGACGGCGCACCAAACTGCTGGAACCGAGCGAGTGCGGGGTCGAGAACCGGGTGCTGTTCGTGCCCGGGACCAGCTTCAAGGTGCTGGAAACGCGCGAGCCTGCCGAGGGGGCGCGGGGCGCGGTGCTGCTGCGGGAGCTGACCGCGAGCGAGATCGACGAGATCGGCCGGGTGGCGAACGACCGGGCGTCGCTGGACGAGCTGGCCATGAACTCGCTCCGGCAGACGCTGCGGACGTGGGCGGAAGCGGGCGAGGACCTGGTCCGGACCGTGATGGACGAGCAGGCGGCGGAGCGGTTCGGGGCGCTCCCGGGCCTGGCGTGAGTGCGGAGAGGCGGAGACGATGAACCGACAGCTGCTCGTGGTCGGCGGCGACCGGCCGGGTGCGTTCGGAACCATCGGCGCGGCGCTGGCGCAGGCGCGGCCGGGGGCGACGATCAGCGTGCACCCCGGGCGGTACGAGGAAAACCTCGTGGTGGACCGGATGGTGTCGCTGGTGGCGGAACCGGGCACCGTGGAGCTCGTGGCGAACACCGGGAGCGTGCTCGTCGCGAACGCCGAGGCGGTGCAGCTCAGCGGGTTCGTCCTCACCAGCCTCGACGACCAGCTGGTCACGGTGGACGTGGTCCGCGGCGAGGCGGCGCTGGACGGCTGCCGGCTGTCCGGCACTTCGTGGGCGACCCTGCTGGCCCGGCTGGAGGGTTCGCTCGCGCTGCGGGGCTGCACGGTGAGCAGCACGGGCGGGGCCGGGGTCGTGGTCGCTTCGCCGGCGCAATCGACCATTGAGGACAGTGAGATCGTCGACGCCGCGTCGTCCGGCGTCGTGGTGGCCGAGACCGGTTCGGTGCTGCTGCGCCGCTGTGCGGTGCGGGGCGCGGCGGGAAACGGGGTGTGCGTCAACGGCGAAGCGGTCGCGATCGTCGACCAATGCGAGATCGTCGGAGCGCAGAAACCGGCGATGGTCGTGGAACAGCAGGGGCGCGCGACGATCACCGGGCTGACCGTGCGGGACAGCGCGAACGTCGACCTTTATGTGACCAGCAAGGGCCGGGTCTCGGTGGCGTCGTCCCAGTTCCGGGAGGCGCCGATGCAGGCCGCGCACATCGCCGCGTCCGCCGCGCCGTTGCTGCGGGAGTGCGTGTTCGCCGGGGCGGGCGCGAACGCGGTGCAGGCCACCGGAACCGCCGCACCGCAGTTCGTGGACTGCACCTTCGAGGGTTCGCCAGTCACGATTCTGGTCGACGATCAGGCACGGCCGCGGTTCGAACACGCCACCGTGCGGGGCTCCGCGCACACCGCGATGTCGATCAGCGCGGAGTCCGCGGTGACCGTTCGCGGGCTGCGGATGACGCCGGACTGCGGCGTCGGGATCGTCCTCTCCGGACAGTCCACGTTGGACCTCGCGGACGCTGTCATCGACGCCGGCCGGGAAAGCGGGCTGGAGGTCACCGAGGACGCGCGGCTGACCGTGACGGACCTCCGGGTCGATTCGACGACGGACAAGGCAGTCTCGTTCGCCGCGAGTGCGCCCTCGTCAGCGAAGTCGGTGCAGGTGCGCGGCGGCGGCCTGCACCTCTCCGGTGCCGCGGAAATCTCCTTGCAGGACTGCGAAATCATCGATTCTCCCGGAGACGGCATCACCGTGAGCGCGCCGCTGGCCGCCTCCCGGTGCCGGGTGCGCAACGCGCGGGGCAGCGGCGTCTACGTCGGTGCGCAGGCGTCGTTCACCGAATGCGAAATCCTCGGCGCGGGCGAGGACGGCTTCCACGTGGAAACCACCGAGCCGGTCACCATTCGCGATTGCGTGGTCAACGACGCGTCGGGCGAACTCGTGCGCGGCGAGCACGCGGACGTGGACAATCTGAGCACCGATTCCGCCCGGACCGCGGAGCCGGTGCCCGCCGGTCCGCCGGCCGACTTCGCAGCCGGCGAGCAGACGGTGCGCGAGGCGGCCGGAGAGGTGCTCGAAGGCCCGCTGGGCGAACTGGAGGCGCTGGTCGGGCTCGCCGGGGTGAAGAAGGAAGTCACCGGCCTGATCAACCTGATCAAGATGTCGCAGATGCGCGAGCGGATGGGCCTGCCGATGCCGCCGATGTCGCGGCACCTGGTGTTCGCCGGCCCGCCCGGCACCGGCAAGACGACCGTCGCCCGGCTGTACGGCACGGTGCTCGCCGAACTCGGCATCCTGTCGAAGGGGCACATGGTCGAGGTCGCCCGCCAGGACCTCGTCGGCCAGTACATCGGGTCCACCGCGATCAAGACCACCGAGGTCGTGGAGAAGGCCATCGGCGGGGTGCTGTTCATCGACGAGGCGTACACGCTGAGCGCGCCGACCGGCGGTTCCGGCCCGGACTTCGGCCAGGAAGCCATCGACGCGCTGATGAAGATCATGGAGGACCAGCGCGATTCGCTGGTGGTGATCGTCGCGGGCTATTCCGAGCAGATGGAGCAGTTCCTGCAGTCGAACCCCGGCCTCGCGTCGCGGTTCACGCGCACCGTCGAATTCCCGAACTACAGCGTCGACGAATTGGTCACCATCACGACCGGCTTGACCCGCAAGCATTACTACGAAATGACCGACGACGCGCTGGCCGCGCTGCGCGAGTATTTCGAGCGGGTGCCGAAGACCTCGACGTTCGGCAATGGCCGCGTCGCGCGGAAGCTGTTCGAGGCGATGGTGAACAACCAGGCGTCGCGGCTGGCGCTTCACCCGCCGTCGAAAGACATCGAGCTGAACCGGCTCACCGCCGACGACCTGCAGGCTGAACTGGCGCAACTGCCCACCGCGGCGAAGTCGGCGGTTTCGGTCGCCGCCGATCCCGACGCCGCGGTCAAGACGAGCGCGGGCTGGCAGCGGCTCACCGGCCTGGTCGGGCAGGAATCGGTGCGCGAGAACGCCGAACGGCTGTTGCGCAAACTCGGCCGGCTCACCCACGAACGGCAGCCGATCGGCCATCAGGCGAACCTGGTGATCAGCGGCGAACGCGGCGCCGGACGGTCGGAGTACGCGAAACTGTACGCGCAAATCCTCTCCGAATTCCGCATCGCCCCGATGGGGCAGGTGGTGCACCGCAATCTCGCCGAAGAACTGTCCCCGCGCTGGCCGGGCCAGGCCGAACACCTGGTCCGGGCCGCGGTGGACGACGCGTCCGGCGGCACCCTGGTGGTCGACCTGGACGGCGACTGGGACACCTCGCCGCACACCCCCGGCATCGAAGCGCTGGAAGCTCTCTCCGAGATGATCGCCCGCCGCCCGGCCGACCCGGTCGTGGTGTTCACCGGCGAAAGCGACCGCGTCGGCGAACTGCTCGGCCAGCTGCCCACGCTGCGCGACGCCTTCCCGTACGGCTGGCAGCTCGATGAGTACACAGTGGACGAACTCGCCGAGATCGCCGTGCGCCTGCTGGTCCGGCGCGGCCACGAGGTCCCGGACGACGTGCGCGACGCACTCGCCCACGAGTTGTCCGCCGCGTCCGACCACACCGCGTACGCCGCGCACGAACTCGCCCGCACGCTTTCGGCCGCCGCCGCGTCCCGCACGCTCGCCGCCGCGGACCTGCGCGGCATCCGCCCGCCCGACACCGGAGCCATGGCCCTCGGGCCGGGCCTGGCCTCGGTCGGCTGACCCTCGGGAGGAAACCGATGAGTTCGCAGTACGAAAAGATGCTCGAAGACGCGATGGCGGCCTACCAGCACCAGCGCGACCATTTCGATCAAGCCCGCCAGGACGTCGAAACCGCCACCAGCACAGTCACTTCGGCTCGCCGCGAGGTGACCGCGACCGTCGGCCGCACCGGCGAATTGACCGAGCTTTCCTTCCCGACCAGCGCCTACAAGCGCATGGCCCCCGCGGAATTGGCCTCGGTGATCGTGCAGACCGTCTCCGCCGCGCGGCAGAAATCCGTCGAGGCGGCCGCGGAGCTGATGGCCCCGATGCTCCCGCCGGGCATCTCCGCGCAGGATCTGATGAGCGGAAAAGTGGACGTCAACGCCCTGTTCTCGGCACGCGTGCCGGGATTCGACGAAGGGAATCTGCCGTGACCGACCAGTTTTTCGTCGACGCCGACGGACTCGACGGCGGCCGCGACGGTTTCGACGGCAAGAGCGCCGAACTGCGCACGCTGGCCCAGCGCGTGCAAAGCCTGGCGAATCCCGGCCGAATCCAGGACGCCGCCGGGAACGACAAGAACGGCAACCAATTCTCGAATACGCACATCCAGGCGGCGGCCGAGATCTACAACGGGATCAACGCCTGGGCGCTGGCGGTGGAAGCGACCCGGGACGCGATCGGCGACATGGCCACGTCGTTCCGCGAGGCCGACCAGGGCGCCTACGACGGGTCGAACGCCCTGTTGAAGAACTTCACCGAGCTGAACGAGAAGGTCCGCAGGGCCGACCCCGGTGACCCCGGCGGCTCCGAAGGCTCCGACGCGCCGCCGACCGAGTACCGGCGCGCCGTCCGGGTGCAGGGAAAGCTGCGGGACAAAGCCCCCGAAGAGGGAGACGGATCGACGGCGGCCGAGCACGTCCGGGTGCGCATCCGGGACCGCGGGACGGAACCCTTGCCCGGCGCGCACCCTCGGCAATTGCAGCGTTTGACGGTCGAGCGCAAGGTTCGGCAGGAGCTGGTCGCTCGTGAAGCCGAGGTCAGCCAGTCGCGACAGGCTGTCTTCGTCCGCTCGGAAAAACCGGCGCACGTGGTCGAGGACCCGCTCGACCCGAAGCAGGGGTAGCTCGGCGCGGCGGAAGGCGAACCGCCCTTCACTCGGGAAAAACCCGTTCTCCGACCCTTTCGCTCCGAGGAGGTGCCCCGCAATGAGCCTCATGGTGGACCCCAGCCTGAACTGGGTGTTCTACATCATCGCGGGTGACGCCTGGCCGCAGGGCGACGAGGACAAAGCGCGCGAACTGGCCGCCGAATGGGATCAGGTCGCGCAGGAGATTTCGGCCGCCGGAACCGGTTTCAGCCAGCTGGCGGAACAGGTGGTCTCCAACGTGGGCGGCGAGGTAGCGGCCAACTTCGCCGACTACGCCAACAAACTCAGCACTATGGGCGCCGGTTTCTCCTACCGGGCCCAGCAGGAAGCCGCCGCATTGCGCGAATACGCGCTGAATGTGGAAAACGCGAAATACGGAATCCTCATTTCGATCGCGGTCACCGCCGCGGACCTGATCTGGGCGATGACGAACCCGTTCACCGCCCCGCTGATCCCGGGAATCTGGGCAGCCGGGCGGACCGCGGTGATGCAGATCGAACGCTCGCTGATGTCGCGGCTGATGAGCTTGCTGTCGAGGCTCGCGCGAGAGGCCGCGCAGGAAGCCGCGGAAGAGGCGGCCGAGGAAATGCTGGCCGAGTTCATCCAGATCGCCCAGGGCAACCGGGACGGCTTCGACTGGAGCCAAATCGGCCAGAACGCGGCACTGGGCGGAATCGGCGGAGCGTTCGCCGCGGGAGCGCACAGCGGCCTCGGCAAATGGGGGCATAACGTCTTCGGCGCGGCCGGGGTCGAAGCGGCCACCGAGGTGGTCGTCGGCCTGGCCGGCGCGGGTCTTTTCGGCGGAGACCTGGACAGCCTGGGCTGGGGCGCCCTGAACGGCGGCCTGAGCGGAGCCGCCACCCACGGCGCCGGCCACTTCGGACAACACCTGCACGACAAACTCACCGGCGGCAACGACGGCGGCGGCCAGGGGAAGGGCCCGAACGACCCAGGCGGGGACAGCGGGACGGGGAACATCAAGGTGGCCCCGGTCAACGGCCCGGACGCACCTGGCGGGCCAGGTGGCTTCGGCGGTCGCGGGGAAGCCGGTGGTTTCCACGGCTCTGGTGGTGCTGGCAGCGCGGGTCCGGGCGGGTCCCACGGCTCCGACGGTGCTCGCAGCGCGGGTCCGGGCGGGTCCCACGGCTCTGGCGGTGCTGGCAGCGCGGGTCCCGGCGGGTCCCACGGCTCCAGCGGCTCTGGCAGCGCGGGTTCCGGCGGGTCACACGGTTCCGGCGGTTCTGGCAGCGTTGGCCCCGGCGGTGCCAACGGCTCCAGCAGCTCAAATGGCTCCAGCGGCCACGACAGCACTGATACCGGCGGCACCAACCGCTCCGGCATTCACGGCAGCACTGGTCCAGGCGGTGCCAACAACTCCGGCGGAGTTAATGGTTCCAGCAGTCACGGCAGCACCGATGCCGGTGGTGCGAATAATTCCAGCGGTACTGGCAACAGCGGATCCGCGAACAACTCTGCGTCGACCAGCAACCCCAACTCGCCCGTCGGACCGAACCACACAAGCGGCTCGAACGCGACCGGCAATCCCGAGTCCACGAGCAACCCCATCGCAAACAATCCGCAGGCACCCGACGCACCGGGCAACTCGCATGCGAGCGGCAACTCCTCAGCCCACAGCGCCACAGACAACGCGACTTCGCCAAGCGGACCTGCCCAAGCTGGCAACCCCAACTCCGCGGGCAACCAGGATCCGTCGACCGTCTCCAACTCCTCCAGCGGCAACGCCCCTGCGAACGGTGCGGCTGGCAATTCCGCGCAACCTCCGCACTCCCCCACCACCGGGGACACCGCCTCGGACGGCCACAACACTCCCGTCACCAGCGGACCCACCGCCCTCGAGCCGAACACCACCTCCGCGAACCAGAGCACGACCTCCCACCCGAATCCCGGCACCGAACACGTCGTCCCGCCACCGTCCACACCGGACTCGGCCAAGACCCCGCCGGACGCGATGTCAAGCTTCACCGGAAATCCGTCTAACTCCCACTCCACCAGCACGAACGGCCACCCGTCAGCTGGCAGCAACCCCGTGGCCAACCACGCCCCTCAGCACGGCACCGGTCTGCCCGGCTTCGGAGGCAACCCGCACTCCGCCACCGATCCCGGGAATCCGGCATCTCACCCCGGGCTGGAGAACACACCCAACCCCAACCCGGCTTCCGAGACCAACAGCACGTCCCCTAGCGGGAGCAACGCTTCCCCAGGCCCGAACGCCACCACTTCCCCGGACCCCGTCCGCACCCAAAACACCAGCCAGAGTCCGAGCAGCACCGACTCGAACTCCCCCAACCCGGCCGCGGCCCAGCAGTCCAAGGCAGTGCCTCCGCCGACGTCGACCAGCGTCAAAGGCATCGACTCGACTCCCAGCCCCACTCCGAAGACCACCCTCGACGGCCCCAACCTCGCGCCGACTCCCTCGGTTTCGAGTGAGGTCCAGACGTCGCCAGTCAGCCCCCACCTGACGACCGGCAGCCCGAACCAGGCCGCCACTCCCGAGCCCAGCACCGGACGGAGCCCCGCCACTCCGGGCTCGGCCACACAGCCCACGCCTGCTGCTCCGCATCCCTCCGCCCAGCCGAACCACGGCACCCAGCACAGTCCGAGCCCGACCGCCGACCTGGGCTCGAACCCGGCCGTCGATCCGAACCCGCCGGCCGGCCCGCGCTCGACGCCAGGCACGCACCCCGCTCCGGAATCCGCCCCGAGCACAAACGCCGCACACAGCCCCACGCCGAACCGGGCCGCCACTCCGATCGCGGGTCCGGCAACCGGCTCCAGCCTGAAACCGCCCGCCGATTCCGCACCGACCCCGTCCACCCCCTCGGCCTCGGCGGCCAACTCGAACGCGACCCCATCCCCGGCGCAAAGCTCCACGACCGCTCCGAACCCGGCTACCAGCACCAAGCCGACCGCTGAGCCGAACCAGGCCACTAGCACAAAACCCGCCACCGAGCCGAGCCCGACCACCAACCCCAAACCCGCCACCCAGCCGAACCCGACCACCAACCCCAAACCCACCACCCAGCCGAACCCGACCACCAACCCCAAACCCACCACCCAGCCGAACCCGGGCGACTCCCGAGCACCCAAGCCCAACCCAGCCCCCGCGCCGGCAAATCCGATCACCCCCACCCCCGCCCCGCGCCTGAGCGACCACACCTCCCCGGACCGCCACACCCCGGTCGCCGCGCCGAAGAAACCGAATCCCGCCGCACCCCCAGCGGGCGGCAATCGTCACACCCCGGCCACAGCACCCCAAAACCACCACCCGCCCCGCAACAACCTCCACACCCCCGTCGCGGCCCCCAAGAAACCGACCCCATCGCACGCCGCAGCACCCAAAAACCCAGCCAGCGGCCCGAACGTCGGCCAGCAGCCCCCGGTCACCGGCGGCAAGGCCGACTTCGCTCAGCACCTCAAGAACTTCAAGTTCACCGTCGTGCACGAAACCGGCATCATCGGCGACCTCGGCGCCCGCAACGAGAACAACCAGAACAGCATCGGCGTAGTAGCCACCGTCGCCGCCACGCCGAACGACGACCTCCGCAGCCTCGCCGAGAAATACTCCACCGGCTTCACCGGAAACTCCGCCGACGGACGCTTCGGCCTCGTCATCGGCATCAACGGAACCCCCGGCTCAGAACAAGCCATCACCCAGAAAATCCAGCAATTCCAGAATACCTGGGACCACCGTTTCCCGGTGGCGGTCATCGGATTCACCTGGAAACACCCGAGCAACCCGGCAATCGATCAAAAGACCATCCCCTACGGCGGCATCCGCGAAACAATCCTCCGGAACCCGGTCACGGAACGACTCGCCCAGCAGATCCGGGAGGCCGGCGGAAACAACGAGGTCTACCTCCACACCGGCGACGCCGACGTCCATTCGCTCACCACCGGCTCCGGGCCGCTGTTCGACGCGGTCGACACCGCGGTCCGGCAGAACCCCGAAGGCCCGCCGGAGGTGCTCAGCGGCGGGTACCACGTCCGGCCGGAGGACGGGGACCTCGCGAACCGTGCCGCGCAACTGGATCTCGACGTTCGGCAGGCGCTCGCCGGGGTCGACTCCCGGTCGGTTTACTTCCCCGAGCCGAACACGTTTGTCCGGCTGGAAGGAAACCGGCTGGAAAACGACGCGACCTTCGGCACCAAAAACCCCAACACCGGCCACTTCGACTACGGAGCCAAGGAAGGCCAGGGCCTGGTCGATTCGGTCCTGGCGCAGCGCAATCCGGGCTGGCAATACAGCGAGCACCCGTCCGCGATCGCGAAATTCTCCTCCGCGCTCGCCATTCAGACCGACGGATCGCGCATCGCGGGCAAGCTCGGCGCCGACCCGAACGCCGCCCTCACCCAAAGCCACGCGAACGAAACCACCTGGTCCGACCAGATCGGCCATTACCTCGGCAATCACACGTCGCTCGACCCGAATCTCGCGAAAATCGCCGCGAAAGCCGCGTTCCACGGGATCACGCCGAACGGGCCGACCCCGGAGCGGCCGGGCGCGTTCTCCGAAGTGGCCGCCAACCTGCCCAAGAACGAGCGCACGTCGCTGTTCAACGGCATGAAGGAGAACGTCGAGGACGGCAAGAAGCTCGCTGCCCTCACCCTCGCCACCCGGCAAGCGCTGGTCGACAACCTCAGCGGCAACCTTCCGGCGGACCCGCAGACGCCCGCCGCCGCACCGAGGGACGTCGGGACCGGGAAACCGCAACACATATCAGCCCCGCAGCAGACCCTTCCGGGGCCGAAGGACTGGAACGGCCGCCGCGACACCGCGCCGGTCACGCGGTTTTCCTCGGAGCGGTTCGATCCGATCAAGAAGATCGCCGAACAGTTCGCCGGCGACCGCGCGGGGCTCAACGGCGGGCAGCTCGCCGGCGCGATGGCGCAGATCCGGTTCGACGTGCGCCGGTTCGAGATCGCACCGGGCCATTGGGTCCGCGAGCACACCATCCCGATCGACCTGACCTCGCGTTCCGGCTCAGTATCGCCCGCGCGGCGCGAACAGTTCGTCCAAGACCTCCAGGCCCACCTCGACGACTGGGTCAACCAGTCCTCCCGGCTGCCCGGCGGCGACCAGCTGCACGTCCGCCTCGACGTCCGCGTCGCCGACGACCTCCGCCCGGACGACACCGGCTGGCAGGCCGACCCCCGCCGCCGGATCCCGGTCAACCTGCACGATTCCACTGTGGACCCGGCTACCCCGGACACGAACCAGCTCAGCTGGGACGTCCACGACTCGCCGTTCGGCGTCACGCACGAGCTGATGCACTTCCTCGGCCTCGGCGACGGCTACCGCAACGACGAAATGCTTTTCAACCGCGACGACCAGCCCGGCGTGATGGGCCCGGACGCGTGGCACGATTCGCGGCTCACCCCGGGAAATCTCGCCCAGCTCGAACAGGTGTCGAACACCGCGAACATCCGCGACCACCACCTCGGCGACGCGCCCGCGCCGACCCCGCCGCCGCATCAGGACGGCCACCGCTCCGAGCCCGAGCCGGACGGAAAGCCGAATCTGCATACCCCCGTCAAGTCCCCGCCAGATCCGGGACCGCCGGGCGAACGCGTCCCGCCGGCACCCGGCACCGGGGTCCGGTTCGACTCCGGCCACGGCGTCCAGGCGATCCGGGAAAGCAATCCGAAGGCCAGCGAGACCGTCGCGAACCGCGTGAAACCCCGCGAGTTCACCCCGGGCGAAAAGGCCGCCGTCGCGGACGCGCTCAAGCACTACGCCCCGATCATCGGCGACCAGCGGCAGAATTCCTCCCGCGCCGGAATCGAGCAGGAAGTCCAGTACATCGGCGCGGCGAACTTCGGCATCGAGAACGGGCAGCTCTCCCCGGGCATGGCGGGCGAGTACCTCGGCTCGCACCGGACAGTCAACGTCTACGCGACGGCCGGCCTCGCGCGGGACTTCGGTGGCGGCCGCCGCGAGGTCGAGGGCACGGTCACCCACGAACTGTCCCACGGCCTGCTCAAGTACGCCCTCGACGACTACAAAAAGCACGTCGGCGTCTGGAACGAGGACAACACGCCGAAGCGGGCACCCGGAGCCGAACCTCCGACAGACCCGAAGGTCCGCAGCGATTTCGAGGACTTCGCCGGATCGATCCGGACCCATCTGGCCGCGCCGGGCAAACTGGCCGCCGCCGCGCCGCGCCGGGCGGAGTTCATCAAACAGCTCGAAGAGTCCCATCCCGACGTGTTCGCGAAACGCGGCGAGACCGACCTGATCCGCGTTCGAGCCGCGCGGATCGCGAACGAACTCCGCGGCGAGAACCTCTCGGCGTTCAACGAACACACCGGATACTGGACGTCCGACGGCTTCCCGGCCTTCGACGGCGAACGGCCGATCACCCGCTACGGCGCGACGAACCCGAACGAGGACCTGGCCGAAGCGGCCAAGTTCTACTTCCTCGATCCGGACCGGTTGCGAACCGAAGCCCCGCAGCGCGCAGCGTTCTTCGACCAGCTGGTCTCGGACTGGACGCCGAGCCGGGACGAGGCGGTGCTGGTCGCCGACGAGCACACGGACACGCAGACTGAGCAGGAGCCCGATGACCGCCCCCTCGCCGACCGGCTGCCCGAGTTCGCCCGCAACGGCCGGACGCTCGGCTCGGTGGTCCCGGTCGACGTGCGCGGAGCCAAGGACGTCGGCACAAGCATCGAAAACCTGATCCGCCGCCTCAACCCGAAACAGCCGGACCCGCCGCGCATTCACGGCATCGACGCGATCACCGATTCCCTGTCCGGCCCCGAGTTCGAATCCTTCCTGGGCGACGGCCGCAAAGCGATGGTGCGGGCCGGCGAGAAATGGTACGAGGTGCACGTCACCGCGGAGCCGGACTTCTCCTCGGTCACCGCCGACCAGATCACGAAACTCGAGCAGCCGACCATCGGCGACGTCAAGAACGAGGTCAAAACCAGCCACGCGAACCCGAACACCGACACCACGGCGAAGGTCGTCGGCAGCTCGTACTTCGGGATGTTCCCGGCCGGCCCGTACGCGTCCGTCGGCGGCACCGCGCAGCTCGCCAGCCCGTCCGCGGAACACACCGGCACCACAACCGGCACCGAGCAGCGCGTGATCCGCACCGCGGGCGACACGCAACGGGCCGACGCCCCGGTGACCTACCGGATCACCGTGCGCAACGAAACCGGCGGACTGGTCGGTTCCACCGTGGACGGTCAAGTCGGCCTGGTCCTTTCGGCGGACCTGTCGAACCTCAAGCAGGAAAAGACGGTCGGACCGAGCGATCCGAGACCAGACTGGGCCGAGAAGATCGAATTCCTTTCCCCGGAAGCGGTCGACTTCGACGAGAACGCGCTCTTCGAGCAAGTAAGCAAGAACCTGCATCCCTCGGTGACCAAATTCGGTGCCCCGGGTCGCACCTCGCTGCGGGAATTCCTCAGCCGCGGCGGCGTCCGCAGCATGCTCGCCACGGCGCTGCAGGGCAGCCCGGTAGTATCGAACGACCTGCTCAGCCCGCATGGCGCCCACCGCGACGCAGTCCAGCTCTCGGCGCGGCCGACGAAGGTCGAATACCTCGGCACGATCCCTGGCGACAGCGAACTGCGGTTCAACGACTCCGCGGTGAACGGCGGAAGCACCGCTGTCTCCTCCAAATACGGCGGCGAAGTCAACGCGATTTTCGGCGGCGGGTCCTATGTCCCCGGCACGGTCGGCGGGGTCGGCGGCGTGAGCGGCAGCTACTCCCGGAAAGTCACGCAACAGTCCACCAGCGGCACCAGCTTCACCAACAAGTCCACAGTGAACGCGAAGGGCGACATCGGCCTGTACAACGTGACCGTCGACCTCGAAGTCACCACCTCAAACGGGGAAAAGACCACCGTCCAGGCCACCTCGTACACGCGGATGGGCTTGCCCGAAGCGAAAGCCCAGGGACTGCCGGTGCCGAAGAACACCTCGCCGAAGTTCAAAGACGTCGGCGCGCGGTACGAACCGCCGTATCTCGCGGCGGCCGTGGCGGCAGGCACCGCCCGGCCCGGGTCGTTCGAACCGGCCGCCCGCGTCCAGCCGCAGATCGAAAACGCGCTGCGGAACCTGCCGGGAGCGGACAAGTTCCTGCCTCGCTGGGACAAATTCCAGAGCGACGACCACGGCTCGAGCCGGGACATCGCCGAACAGTTCGCGAACCTGCGGAAGATCACGTCCACGTTCTCGGTCGCCTCGCTTCGCGGCAAAATGGACAGTCTGTTCACCCAAGGCGTTTCGGCGCAGCTGAAACGGCGCGGGCTGTTCACCGACGAGTTCCTCAACGTCACGGTGAAAGCCAAGCCCGGACCTGGCCGGCATCTCGGCCAGGCAGACAGCCGTTCGGTCAAGAGCAGCAACGAAACCAGCCCTTCGCTGACCAGCGCGACCACCACCGAACGAGGCTGGTCGGCCGGTCTCGAAGGCCGGGTGATCATCCCCGGCGCCTCGGCGGGCGCGAACCTCGGCATCAGCCCGACCGTCAGCCCGCTGCAGTATTCGGACACCCGCACGTGGAAGAACTCCGGCGGCCCGACCGTCACCACGACGACCGGCAAGGGCGGCAGCCCGGATTCGCAGGTCTTCGAGCACGACGTCGAGTTCGAAGTCGAGATCACCAGCTACACCCGGCACCGGCCCTGGGTGCGGCGGCTGACGCCCGGGTCGCCGTTCCGGGTCACGCCGAAGGTGTCCACAGTGGCCAAAACCGGCGATCCGGGCTTGCCGAAGATCGCCGGCAAGGTGGAATTGTGGCTCAACGACGGGGCCGCGCTGGCCAAGGACCCGGCGGAGTTCCAGCCCGGCAAACCGGGAATCGTCTCGATGCCGCCGAACGCAACGCCGAGCATCGACGACCTGCTGAGCCAGCAGCAGAGCCAGCCGACGCCGAAGTTCCTGCACGTGGAAGCGTTTGCGAACACCGAGGCGCTGCGGGACGAGGCGCTGCGCCAGCTCCAGCGCGCGGCTGGCGGCGACGCGGTGCTCGGTCTGCCGGGCAGCGAAGCGCGAGCCCGCGTGGACCGGCTGTTCTCGCCGGAAAACTTCCGCGGCCTCACGCCGAAGCTGCTCAACCAGGGCGGGACGGCGAACGGATTCCGCTACGAACGCCGCGTCGCCGATCGAGTCGGCGGCCTCGGCGTGGGCGCCTCGCTGAGCAATCCGAAGCTCGTCGCGGTCTCCGCGACCGGCGGCGGCGACCGGACCTATTCCGGCGGGGCGAAAGCCGGCTACGAAGGCACGCACAAGCAGTCCGTCGAAGCCAACGTCCAATTCGGCCTCACCGTCCGGCCGCCCGGCAGCGACACCCACGGGCAAGGCCAGCTCTTCGGCACCGCGAAGTGGAGCCCGTGGCAGCGCAGCTCCGGTTCGTCGCGCGAGATCACCGCGAGCGTCGACCACACCAATCGGTCCTCTTCGGACAGCCGGACCGTGCTGGTGCAGTACGATGCGAAGGTCCGGCTGATCGCGGAAAGCCGGCAAGAGGGCCCGGTCAACGGTTCGAGCTCGCGCGCGGGCGCGGACGTCCATCTGCCGGGCTCGGTCTTCGTGGCGATGACCGAGGACCAGGCGCGTGCGGAAGGGTTGCTGCCGCCGGTCGAGCCGCGTACCCCGGCGCCGGGCAAGCTTTCCGCTCCGCCGCTGGTCGGCGGCAAATCCAGCTCGCTCGGCTCGGCGGTCCTCGAGGACGCGCCCAACCTGACGAAGCTGGTGCAGGACGCCCGGCAGCAGCTCGGCAAACTCGGCGACAGGCTGCTGCCGAAATCGGTGCTGGACGATTCGATGAACAATCTCCAGCGCACCCTCGACACCGCCTCCCCGGAAGCCGTCACGTCCTTGGTGGACAGTGCGCTGGACGGCGGTGTTTCGCTGCTGGCGCAAGACCCGGGCGTGCTCTGGACCGACAATTACCAGCTGCTGCTCAAGGCGAGAATCCTCGACACGCAGTTCCTCGACGTGAAGCACGACGGCAGCGAAGTCGACCACGTCGTCAACGCGACCCAGACGGACAAGAAGAATTCCGGCCGCGGTTCGTCGTACGGCGGGCAGGTCCGCGGTGCCGGCCGTGGTTTGTTCCAGGACAGCCAGGCCAAGGTCAGCGGTTACGACGGCGCGTACCTGGGGGCTTCCGGCACCCGCGCGAAGAGCGACCAGACCGTCGAGAACAAGACGACCACCACGGCCTTGACCTCGTCTTCGAGCGGGCCGTCGGCGCGGTATCAGCACCAGGTCCAGTTCGAACTCGTCGTCGCCCGCGACGGACACACCTACCCGGTCGCTTCGCAAGAGGCGACCGTCACCTCCCGGTCGTCCGCGGACGACCACAAGATTTCCGGCAACGAGCGATACCACACCACACTGTACGGGTCGCGGACCACCGAACTCAGTGCCGCGGAGTCCACTCCGGACCGCCTGGCGGCGTGGCAGCAGGAAGGTTTCGGTCCGCTGCCGAAGTCTTCGACCGTCGAAGGGCTTCGCGGCGCCGCGGACGTGCGGGCCGCCGCCATCCGCGCGTTGCGTTTGGCTGGCGCGGGCAACGGCCTCACCGGACCCGGCACCGGCGCGCACAACACGCTCACGTCCTCGATCACCAACGAGACCCTGCAAGCGCATCTGCCGAACATGGTCGGCAAACCGTTCGAAACTCCCGACTTGCATTCGTCCGCGCTGACCGGCAGCAGCCACGCGTCGATAACGGTGTACACCCGCGTGGTGAAACCGGATCTGGTCGGGCTGAGCGATTCGGTGAAACTGGAGCGTTCGGACCAGTCCGGGTCCGCTTTCACCGGCGAGGCCAAGGAAACCGTCACCGGCGAGCAGCAGGGAAACCTCGGCACCGGCGGCGTCACCGACCCGGGCCGGGACACGCATTCCTGGGGCGGGCTCGACGTCCGCGGCCCGGTCGGGCGCAACGACCCGACGTCCAGCACCGCCGCGGCGCAACGGTCCGTCGTAGGCAAGGACAAGGGCCGCACCGGGCTGGTCGGGTTCGACGTCGAGTACCGGATCGTCGCGACGGTCGACGGCAAGACCGCGGCGGTCGAGGTCCGGGTGCCGCAGTCTTCGCGGACGCGGATGAGCGAAACGGACTTGGCACAGTCTCTCGGCGAGCCATTGCCCGCCCCGCTCGCGTCAGCGCAAGACGCGGTGAAGAAAGCCGCCGAGGACTGGCGCACTGCCGAAGAGGAACTCGAACAGGCACAGCGCGATTCCGATGATGCGTGGCTGTCCGAAAAGGACAACGCGCGCACAGCCGCCGAGAGCGCACGCGGGTTGCATCTCCCGGTCGACGGCAATCCGGTATCGCAGCTGCGGCAAGCGGTGCAGACGGCGCAGGACGAGGCTCGCGAGATCGGCCAGGCACTGCGCGCGGGCAACGAGGAGATCGCTCGGCTCAACGAACTCGACGAACAGCTTCTTGCCTTGGCGCTCGGGGAAGAACCGGGTTCGGTCGAGCAAAGCGACCTGGTCGCGAGGGCGTGGGACGCGCAGCGGCAAGTCGAACAGATCCGGAACGAGCAGGCCGGGCTGGTCCAGCAGCGGCAGGCCGCGCAGGACCGGGCCGCGCGGATCCTGGCCGTGCTGGACGAGTACCGCAACAACCACACCGACCACACCGCGCGGCAAGACGACGCGGCGAACCGGATCCAGGAAGCCCGCGAAAAAGCCGACGAGGCCCTGCGGAAATGGTGGCAGGCCAAGTCCGAAGTGGACAACCAGATCACCGCGCACGCTTGGCCGCGTCCAGCGGAGAACACTCCGGAACAGCACCGCGAAGGCACTGTCGAAGCGAACGACACCGTGTCCGGTTGGGACACTGACACCGACCAGCCCTACCGCTTCGACCCAGCCGAAATCCAGGTCCGCCAGATCACCGACAGTGCTGGCCGGGTCCGCGCAGTCTCGTTCCTCCCGGCGGACGAGCACACCGAAAGCGTCGAGCGAGACTGGGTCGCCAACAACTCCACTATGGTCAGCACGCTTCCAGAGGGTGCGACACCGGAGAAGTTCGACCCGCTGCTGAAGCAGGCCACCACCACCGGAGCGACGCCGGAGCTGTCCGGGCGCCGATTCGGCGAATGGGCCGACCAGACCGCCGCACCGTGGGACCAGGATTCCCTGTTCGTCTTCGCTCACGGCCGCGAACAATCGGTCAAAGTAACCCTGCTCGGCGGCCGGGCCGTGCGGGTCGACGGCGATACGTTCGCCCGGATCGTCGCGCAGGCCGCACCGCTGGCCCAATCCCATTCGGTCACGCTCATCGCATGCAGCACCGGCCAGACCGACGGTCCGGGCGGGCTGGCCCACGACTTCCAGCGCGCGCTCCGCGAACTCGGCGGACCGTCCACAGTGCACGCGCCCACCAAGCCCGCGCTGTTCGGGCGAGCGTCCGCGGCACTCGGCAAGGCCATCGGTGCAACGGACGGGTTCACCGCGGTCACCGACGGCGGCCAGTTCCGCACCTTCGGCGCCCCGATCCAGTCCACTCCCGACACCGCCCCACGCGCCGAGGAAACCCCCTACGCTTCACCCGAGGAACTGCTGGCGGACCTGCGGCAGACCGCGGTCGACGGCCCATCGCCGGCCCCGTTGCTGGGACCGGACCTGTTCGGCCTCTACCGCGCCCCGGAACCGCCGGAATTCCTGCGCGGCCACGACCTCCGTGCCCTCACCGCCGGACAGGGCATCAGTTTCCTCGACCTGCTCGACCTCGCCAAGGGCTACCAGCTGAGCCGCGAACACCTGGATCCGGCGAACCTGGACGACAATCGCGAGTGGACCCTGGAGAAAGAGCGCCCGGACGACCAGCTGTCCGCTTGGGCTCCCGGCGACGTCGAGCCGCTCCCCAAGACCACGTCGACACCGTTGCTGATGCACGCGATCTGGCTCGGCGGCCCGCTCAAGGACACCGGCACCATGCACGCCTTCCGCCGCAATTTCGGCGACGCCGCGGACCGGCTCGGCGAGGGCATCGTCCCCGTGCTGTGGACCGACGTGCCGCGCTGGCAGACCGAACTGGCGCTGACCACGACGGCCCCGGAAGAAGGCCCGGACCCGCTGCACGACGTCCGGGACCTGCTGCGGTGGGCGACGGAACACCGTGTCCAGCTGATCAATGTGGACGAAGTCTTCACCAGCGAGCACCCGATGCGCGCGCAGGAGTTCTATCTGTCCGAACTGGCCAAGCAGACCGGCCCGGGTTACGCGGCGGCGAGCGACATCCTCCGGCTGGAGCTGATGCACCGGTTCGGCGGCCTCTACACCGACGGCGACAACGTCGTGCAAGGCTTGGACGACGTGGTCCGCGCCGCCGAATCCGACGCCGGCTACGCGGTGCACCGGGTCGGCGGGAACATCGCGAACTCGGCCTTCACCATGGCGAAAGGACATCCGTTCGCCGCGGCCTATTTGGACCAACTGCGCGAGAATTACGGGCAGACGCAAGCGAACCTGATGCCGCGCGAGGTCGACTCGCTCGGGCAGAACTTCTTCGCCACGCCGATGGGCCGGGTGCACCGCCAGTCGGTGATGTACCGCTCGGGCCCGGTCGCGATGACCGCGACGGCCCGGAGGATCGGCCTCGACTCCGCGCTCGAACTGCCGGGCATGACGGCGATCCGGATGAACAGCGACCACAGCTGGCTCCTGCCGCCGCAAGGCGATCCGGCCCCGGTGTCCGACCGGTCAGAAACGCTGAAACTGACCCAGGGCGTGATCCAGACTCTGGTGCGCGGCCTGCACAACCGGGACGGCGACCTGCACCTGACCGCGGTCGAGCCCGCCGTGCGCCGGCACGCGGATCCGGATCTGGTATGGCAGGCGGCGTTGTCTTATCTCGCGGCCGACCCGAAGCTGTCCGCGTTCGTCCGCACGGTCACCGACCGCAGCAGCTACACCGGCAAGGTCCACGACGTTCCGCTGCCGCCGGCGGCCCGCGCCCTGCTGACCGTCGACGACAGCCGCGTGCACTACCACCTCGGCGAGGTCCAGCGCGCCGCCACCCTGCATGCCGCCGACGCGGTCTTGGTGGCGGATTCGCCCGCAGCACGGGACCACTTGCTCGACGCGCTGCGCTCGACGGATGGCCCGGTCCCGCCGATCGTCGTCACCGGAACCGGACCGGACGGGCGAGCGCACGCCACCGCCGCCGCGCGCGAGCTGGCCGGGCACCTCGCCGACGCGTTGGGCACCGACGTGCTGGACCGGGTCCCGGTGAAGATCCGAGTGTCCGAAGGGGACGGTCCGGTCACGATCTCTTTCCGCCCGCCCACCGGTCCCGGAGTCGAGATGTCGACCGGCACGCCGGCGCCCCGGGTATTCCGCGGACTGGACGACGGCCCGGCATCCGCGACGCCTCGGCCCTGGACACACCACGGCCGTCCGGTGGGGGTGCACTACTCACCGTCCGAAGTGTCCGTCCCTAGTGGATCGTCCTACTTGACCACCGACCCGGCAGCGACCCGGGCGTTCACCGAGCAGCTGCGCACGCACGGCAGCGACCTTCCCGCACGAGCGGTTACCGTCCGGCTCTCCGCCGCCGAACACCCGACCGCGGACTACCTGGTCGGCGGCGACCCCGCGGAAACGGGCCTGCTGCTCGAAGAACTGGTGCGCACCGCCACGCACCGCTGGTGGTTCCGCCCGGCCCCGCCCGCCGGACCGATCGCGCTGACCGACCGGGACGGCACCGCCAAGCTGCTCGGCTGGATCCTCGCGGAACTCGGCCGCGGCGAACCGGCCGCTTCGCTCGCCGAGGTCGTCGCCCGGCACGAACGCCCGGACCTGATCTGGACCGCAGCCGATGAAGTCGTCGCGTTGTCCGCGCTCCAATCCGACCTCACCGAGCAACACGCCGCGTTGCACCTGCACGGCGTGACCGGCACCCTGCTCGGCAAGCCGGACGCTGCCGCAGCGCTCACCGACCTGGCCGAAGCGACCCGCGACGGCGCTGACGTCGCCCAACTCGCCGAAGCCGTCGAGATTCTGAACCGCCACGGCACCCTCGACGCCGTCCTAAACGCCCCAGGCGGCCGCGCCTTGCTGCTGGAAGAAATCACCCGGCTCGGCAACCGCCCGAACCCCGACCGCTACGCCCGGAACCTGACCGCCGCGGTCCGGAAACTGACCGGCCAAGACCTGTCCCCGGAAGCGTTCCGCACCGCATTGCGCACCGCCCTCGACGGCCCGGCCAGGCGACCGGTCCCGCACCGGCTGAGCGTCGTCGGACTGGGCTGGCTGGACCGGTGGCACACGGCCGCGGCCATCCGCCGGTACCAAGCGCAGGAACGCGCCGCGTCCGCCCGCCAGGCCGCGGAACTGGCCGAACTGGCGGAAGGAGGTCCCCGCCGTGGATGATGCACCGCACGCGAAGGAGGTACCGGCGATGTCCGAGGACCAGTGGGTGCTGCTGGTGGACCCGGCGTGGCAGCCAGCGTCGGCGGCCGACGGCGCCGAGATCCCGAGCCCGCCGCCGCGGGCCGTGGTGGGCGGCTGGCTCGCGCGCGAGGACGGGTCCGTCAGCCGCTTCGAACCCAACCCGTCCTACGAACCGGCGGCGGAGAACTCCCCGACCGACCCGCTGGACGCCGTGCTCCGCCTGACCGCCCGCGGCGATGCGGACTTCGACCAGCTGGCGGCCGTCTTCCGCGAATCGGCCTTCGCGGTGGCCGTGGACTCCGACGACTCCCCGATGGTCGCGCCCTCGCCGGACAACATCCCGTGCCTGCTCGTCACGACCGCCCCGGCGCACCGCCGCCGAGTCCGCGCCGCTGGCTGGCACCCGGCCGCTCCCGCCGATTTGATCCGCCTGCTGAACGAGTACGACGGCGTTGATCTGCTGCTCAACCCGGGAGCACCGGGGTGCCTGCGACTGCTGGCCGACAGCGTCCGGGAGATCATGGCTTGACCAGGACCTCCGCGATCCAGTCCGCCATGAAGTCAGTGCCCAGCGACATGGTGCCGATCTGGCAGTGCTGCTCGCCGCCCTCGTCCGCGGTGAAGCGCCGCAGTTCCCGCCGCGAGCTGTTGACGCAGCCCTCGTAGGTCGACCACGCCTCGGAGACCGGGATCTGCTGGTCTTCCTCCCCGTGCGTGATCAGGATCGGCTGCGTGATCCGGTCCAGGATCCCGCGCAGGTGGAAGTTCCGGGTCGCCTCGAGGCACTCCTCCATCGAATTCGTCCCGAAGACCCACATCAGGTGCTTGACCAGATGCGGCACCGACGGCTGAGCACCGCTTCCGGAGACGCGAGCGCGCAACCGTGCGGCGAAGTCGTAGTTGGCGCCCCAGCACACGCCGAGCTTGAACCGCGGTTCGAAGGCCGTCGCCCGTGCCGCGTGGTGGCCGCCGAGGCTGAGCGCGACCATCCCGATGCGGTCCGCGTCCACGTCGGGACGCTCTTCCAAGTAGTCCACGCACGCGCCCGCCGGGATCTCCGCCTCGGCGAAGTTGTGCAGCCCATGTTTGCGCAGCGCCTCCCCCACGCCGGGGTTGTCCACGAACAGCACCGAGACGCCCCGGCGGTTCAACGCCGTGCCGAAGCCGCTCAGGAACAGGAACTCCTTCGTTCCGTCGAGACCGTTGAAGTGCACCACGGCCGGGGCCTCGGCCTCGCTGGCAGGTACCCACAGCGCGGGAAGCACCGACCCCTGGTACGGCACCGCGACCCGCTGGCAGTTCACCTCGCCGAGTTCGACGTATTTGCCGAAGGTGGCCAGAAGCCGGTCGTACACTGCGATACGGGCCGGGTTGTCGTGCTCCGGCATCCGCTCGCCGGTGAGGTACATGACGGTGGCTCGGCGGTACTTCTCCGCGGCGGAGTAGCGCCGTCCGGCGGCCTCGTCCGCCTCGGCCGCCCGGACCAGCCGGTCGCCGGCGCCGGCCCAGGCTTCGAAGAACGCCTCCGCCAGCCCGGGCCCGGCGCCGTGGTCGCGCAGGTCCCGGCAGGCCCGGTCGATCTCGGCCATGTTGGCGCCCATGTCCAGCGCCATGGACAACGCCAGGTTCGCCGGGTAGTCCCGGAAGTACTGCAGCACGCTGTTTCCTCTCTGCCTGCTCAGGGGGCCACGAGAATCTTGCCGTCGACCCGGCCCGCGGCCAGCGGTTCCACCCCGCGCGAGACCAGGTCCGCCAACGGAATCACCGAGTCCAGCAGCAGCGACTCCAGCGTCCCGTCGGCCAGGATTTCGAGTGCCGGCCCCAGATCCGTCGCGCACACGTGGGCAACCGTGGACTCGACGGTCACCTCGCGCAACGCCAGCGAAGCCAGATCGACCGCCGGTTTCTCCTTCGGGAGTCCCACGGCCAGCACTCGCCCGCCGGCCGCCACCATCCGGAGCGCGTTCTCGAACTGCCCGGGAGCGCCGCTGGCTTCGATCACCACGTCGGCGCCGCCCGTGCCTTCCAGGACGGCTTCGACCGCGTCCGGACCAGCGGGCAACGTCCGGGCCGCGCCGAGTTTCGCGGCCCGCTCCAGCTTCGGGCCGGGCAGGTCGAGCACCGTGATCTCGGCGTTCCGCAGGCGGGCCAGCCCGGCGAGCACGAACGTCCCGATCGCCCCCGCGCCGATGAGCACCACCGAATCCCCGTCCCGGACGCCTGCCCTGCGCGCCGCGTGCAGGCCGACCGCGAGCGGCTGCGCCATCCCGGCGGAATCCGCGGACATCCCAGCCGGGACCGGCCGCAATGTTTTCGCCGGCACCGCCGCGTACTCCGCCAAACCGCCCGGTGCGTTCAAGCCGAGGGTGTAGTAGTCGCGGCACACATTCGTTCGCCCCGAGGCACACCGGTCGCACTGTCCGCACCAGACACCGGCGCCGGAGGAAACCATGGTCCCGGCTGGCAGCCCCGGGATCCCCTCCACGACCTCGCCTGCGAATTCGTGTCCGGGAATCATCGGCCCGACGTGCCCGCTGGCCGGATGCCGCCGGTGCAGCGGCACCAGGACCGGCCCGTTCGCCCATTCCGCCGCGTCGGTGCCGCAAAGGCCGTTGCGCCGTACCGCGACAAGCACCTCGCCGGCTTTCGGCTTCGGTATCGGCACCTGTTCGATCCGGATGTCCCGCCGGCCGTGATAAACCGCCGCCCGCATCATGCCGCGACTCCGCGGGCACGCTCGGATTCGGGCGCGACAACGTCGCCGGAAGCGGTGCGAGGCAGCAACAGTGCGGTGATCGCGGCGAGGGCGAAGAATCCGGCGCACACCAGAAGTCCGCCGCTGAAGCCGATCGTTCCGGCGAGACCGGCCAAGACGAACGGGGCGAAAGCGGAGATCCCGCGTCCGACGTTGAAGCAGAATCCCGCGCCGGTGGCCCGGGCGCGGGTGGGGAACAGCTCGCCGAGATAGGAGCCGAACAGTCCGAAGAACGCGGTGAACGCGCCGAAGACCGGGCCGAGCCACATCAGCGCCGGCTGATGGGTCACCAGGGCGTAGACGGGCAGGGTGACGGTGACGCCGACGAGAGTCGCCACGATCGTCCGGCGTCGGCCGAAACTGTCCGCGAGCAGGCCGAAACCGTTGTATCCCAGGAACATGCCGAGGTTGAGGACGGTGACGAACACCGCGACTGATGGAGCGGGCAAGCCGCGTTCGACGGTCAGGTACGTCGGCAGCCAGGTGGTCGTGCCCCAGTACCCGGTCAGCGCCAGCGCGGCCATGAGAGTGCCGAGCAACGTAGTGCGGCGCAGGGAACCGCGCAGCACGTGCGCCACTGTCACGGAGCGGCCGGTCCGCGCTTTTTGCTCCGCCCAGCTCGCCGACTCCGGGAAGAAGGCGAGCACGACCAGCACCGGCGCCACGACCGCGACCCCGGCGGCGAAGAACATCATCCGCCAATTCGGCAGGAACGGCGCGGACAGGACGGCGGCGATCGCGCCTCCCGCCGGGAAGGCGCTGATCACGAACGCGGCGGCCCGGCCGCGCAGCCGCGGCGGCCAGGTCTCGACCACATAGGCCGACACGACGCTCCAGACCGCGCCGAGCCCGATCCCGGCGAGGAACCGGAGAATCAGGAACACGCTGAAGTCCGGCACGACGGCGAGCGCCGCCGTGCCTCCGCCGAACACGAGCAGGGAGGCGACCAGCGCCTTCTTCCGGCCGAAGTTGTCCGCGACATAGCCGCCGGTGACGCTGCTGACGCCGATGCCCAGCAGGGTCGCGGTCGCGAGCAGACCGGCTTGCGTCACCGAAAGCCCCAGGTCGTGCCGGATCGTCGGAAGCGCGAGCGACAGCAGCACGATCTCCAGCGCGTCGAAGAGGTAGGCGAGGAAACAGCCGCCGAGGACGATCCATCGGGAATTTCTCATGTTCGCTTCTCCACGGTGAGGTGCGCGAGTTCAGGCCGGTTCCGGGACGAGCACGAGGTCGAAGGCGATGCTGGACCAGGCGCCGGCCGGCTCGGTCCCGTCGGGCGCTGGGCCGGCCTCGTGCGGCACCGGCTCGACGACCAGGCTTTCTTTGACGCCGAACACCGCGTCGTCGCCCAGATGCGGGTCGCCGGCGAGGAAAAGGTGGGTGATCAGCCGCCGGTACCCGGGCGCGGTGACCATGAAGTGCAGGTGCGCCGGGCGCATCGGGCCGCGCCCGGCGGCCTTGAGCAGATCGCCGACCGGCCCGTCGTGCGGGATCGGATACGGCGCGGGAAGCACCGACCAGAACCGGTACTCCCCGGCCGGCCCGGTGCGCAGCCACGCCCGGCCGGCGGAGCGGCCGTCGGCGTACTGCACGTCGTAGAAGCCGTCCTCGTCGGCCTCCCACACGTCGATCCGGGCCCCGGCGACCGGCTTGCCGCCGGTGTCGCGGACCTGTCCGGACACGTAGCACGGCGTACCGGCCGCGCCGCGCGCGACGTCGCCGCCGAGCGGGATCTCCGGGGCCTCGTCGTGGAAGAACGGCCCGAAGACCGTCGCCTCGGTCGCGCCCGGCACCTGCGGTTCGTTGATCGCGACGGTCAGCATGGACAGTCCGAGGACGTCGGACAGGAGGATGAATTCCTGCCGCCGGTCGTCGGTGAGATGCCCGGCCCGGGTGAGGAATCCGATCGCGGTTTCCCATTCCTGTTCGCTGAGCCGGACTTCCCGGGCGAACCCGTGCAGGTGCCGGACCAGGCTCCGCAGCACCTCGCGCAGCCGCGGGCCGGCCCCGTCGAAGCTGGCCAGCACCTCGTCGGTAACGGCTTGTTCTCGTCGCGCGGCCAGGGTTTCTCGGTTGGTCATGGGAGATCCTTCTCGGGCTCGGTTCCGGCCCACGCGGCGTGCAGCAGGGACCGGAGGCCGGCGGCGGTGACCGGACGGGGGTTGTCGACGGGCGGATCGATCTCGGCCAGCACGGTGTCCACATCGGACTCCGCCATGCCGAGTTCGCGCAGTCCGGCGGGGATTCCCGAGCGGGCGCCCAGCCGGTGGAGACCGGCGACCGGATCGGGCACCCCGAGCGCGCGGGCAATGCGGGAGGCGGCATCGGCGGCGTGGGGAGCGTTGAACGCGAGCACGTACGGGAGCACGATGGCGTGGGTCTGGGCGTGCGGCAGGTCGAGCGCGCCGCCCAGGGCGTGGCAGATCTTGTGGTGCAGCCCGGATCCGGCACCGGCGAACGCCGCTCCGGCGAGGTACGCGCCCAGCAGCAGTTCTCCGGTCGAAGCCGGGTCGGCGAGTCCGGCCGCGAGGTGCCGGATGCCGTCCTCGGCGATCGCGCCGGACACCGGGTTGCGCCGGGACGCCCAGAACGCTTCCACGCAGTGCGCCATCGCGTTGAGGGCGCTGGCCACCGCCAGTCCCGGCGGCAAAGTCCGGGTCAGGTCGGGGTCGTAGACGACGGTCCGCGGCAGCACGCGCGGGTCGGTGCCGGTGGTTTTGCGGCCCGCTTCGGTCAGTCCCCAGACCGGGGTGACCTCTGAGCCGGCGTAGGTCGTCGGTACGGCCAGGATCGGGAGACCAGTAGTCAACGCGACCGCTTTCGCGGTGCCCGTGGTAGAACCGCCGCCCACGGACAGCACCAGATCGACGCCGTCCGCCGCGGCTCGCGCCTGCTCCGCGACCTCGATCGGGACGTGCGGCCGGACGTCGGTGAACGTGGCGGCGATCCGGTCGGAGAACTGGGCGCACAGCTCGGTGGCCAGATCCGCTTCGGCACCCGCGGCGATGACGAGGATTCGCTTGGCCCCCAAGTCTTCCGCTTCAGCGGCCAGCTGTGTCCGCGCGGCACCGCGGCCGAAGACCACCCGGCCGGGCAACGCGTTGTAGGCGAACGCGGTCATCAGTTCGGCTCCGGCAGCACAGTGGGCTGGTAGGCCAGGAGCAGCCAGCGGCCGTCTTCTCGCACCCACACCGCCAATGCCTTGTTGGCCAACGTCTTTCGCGTTCCGCCGGCGGTGATGTCCGCGTGCATCTCCCCCACGACGACCGCGGTGTCACCGGAAATGACGATGCGGTCGATCGGGTGGTCGATGCGGTGGTAGACGTAGTAGCCCGACCGCAGTTTCTCCCGGTACGAATCCAGGGTGTCGGTGACGGCGTTCGAATGGGTGTAGGCGAGTTCCGGGTGCGCGAGCGCGGCGAACGCGTCGATGTCGCCGGAAGCCATCGCGGTGTAACGTTCTTCCTCCAGCGCCCGGATGGCCGCTTCGACCTGCGCGGTGGCGCGAACGGTCATGTCGTCTCCTTTTTCGGTCACGCGCAGGCGTTGCGCAGCCGCAGTGCGGCGAGAACCTGAGCCATGTCTTCGTCGCCGAGGCCCGCGGCGATCGCGTCGTCGAGGACAGCGCGGGAGGCTTCCGCGCCGGGCAGGTGCCGTCCCGCCAGGTCGAGCGCGAGGCCGAGATCCTTGCGGAGCAACGAAACCGGGGCGGCGACCCCGGCCGACGCCGGGGAGAGGAACGCTTCCTCCTTGTATCCCACGTAAGGGGCGCCGGCGGCGCTGGTGCGCAACACGTCGTAGAACAGCTTGAGGTCGAGCCCGCCCGCTTCCGCGACGAGCAGGCCTTCGGCGACGCCCTGGTTGACGGCGGCGAGCACGGTGTTCACCGCGAGCTTCGCCGCCGAACCCGAACCGACCGGACCGGTGTGCACCTGCGCCGCGGTCATCGCCGCCAGCACCGGGCGGAGCCGCTCGAACTGCGCGACGGTTCCGCCGACCATCGTGGTGATCTGGCCCGTCTCCGCCATCGACACGCTCCCGGACACCGGCGCGTCCGCCAGTTCCACCGCCCCGGCGGCCAGCTCGCGCACCAGCGCCGGTCCGACGGTCCCCATCACCACGTGGAGGTGGCCCGGTCCCGCCCCGGACAGCCCGTGCAGCACGAGGTCGCGGGTGGTCGCTCCGTCCGGCAGCATGCTGAAGCTCAGCGGCGCTTCGGCGAGCCGCTCGGCCGCGTCGACGACGATGAGGTTCTCCGGCGCGGCGGCGAGCCCCGGGTCGTAGGCGAGGACGGTGTGCCCCGCCCGGGCCAGGCGCGCGGCCATCGGCCGGCCCATCCGCCCGAGCCCGGCGAATCCGATCAGCACGGGACCTCCCGAGGGTGTGTTAACTCTTGTGTTCAGCTACATTAAACACCACTGGACAGATGTCAAGTGCGAGCAGACACAAGCGGTCGGGAGGAACGGGTGCGATCAGGCGGGCGAATCCGGTTCGGCGGAGAGCCGGTCCAGACCGAGCAGGTCGAGGACTTCGACCGCGTTGGACGGTTTCCCGGCGGCGGGCGCGGCGCCGAGCTGTCCGGCGACCCAGTCCCGGGTGTGGTCGAGATCGTGCCGTCCGGCGACGAACCACACGCCGCGCGCGGGTTCTTCGCCCTGGTTGACGTACAGGTGCGGACGGGTGGAGTCGAAACAGAGCGAATCGCCCGCGCGGACGTGATGGCGGTCGAAGTCGAGCAGCAGGGTCAGCTCGCCGGACAGCAGGTACGCGTACTCGGTTCCGCTGTGCCGCATGAGTTTCCGGTCCGCCGCGCTCGCCGCGCCGGGCTCGTAGGTGACGAGCAGGGCGTCCGCCGCGGCGCCGGGCCCGACCGCGAGCCGCTCCCACCGGACGCCGTTCGCCATCTCCAGCACCGGGTTGTCGGCGGCGCGCTGGACGACCTCCGGCCGCCCGGTTTCCGCTTCGGCCGGACGCCCCGCGTCCGCCGTCCGGGCACGGAGGCCGAGCAGCTCGTCGAGCGACATCCCGAGGTGGCTGACCAGCGCGTACAACGTGCTCACCGAGGGCTGGGACTTGCCGTTCTCCACCTGCGACAGCAGGCTCGCCGAGATCCCGGCGGCCGACGCGACCCCGCGCAGGCTCAGGCCGCGGGCGAGCCGAGCTTGCCGCAGCGCCGGGCCGATCTTGTCCTCCACCGCGCGCCCCCTGTTTGCTGTCGCTGAACATTGCTGGTCAGATCGTGAGCCTAACACCGAAGATTGTTCAATCCTGGTTCCTCCGGAGGTCGCCATGTCCGCCGCACTGTCCATCCGCGCCGTCCTCGCCGGGCGTCCGGTCGCCCGCGACGACGTGCTCGCCTGGGAAACGGGCCGGATGCGCAAGGCCGCCGCGAAAATCGGCCTGCCCGCCCCGACCGGCTCCCTCCCGCGCATGCGGGAGGCCTTCGCCGAAGCCAAACTCGCCCTCGGCGCGGACGAGGTGCGCCACCGGCTCGCCCGCGACCTGCGGCGCAGCGACGCCGCCGGGCGAGCGCTCACCGCGCTGTCCCGGGGCCGCCGAGCCACCAGCACGTGCGACCTTTACGTCAGCGGTGCCGGCACCGCCGCCGAATTCGTCGCCTGGTTCTCGGACACCGGCCGCGAGGACTACGCACGCAGCATGGTCGCGGCCAACCCCGATCACTTCCTGATCGACACGGCACCCGACGGCCGCCAAGAAGTCGTGGAGACGACCGGCGGAAGCCCGTTCGCGACGCGGTTCTTCGTCGACTACGCGGAGACCGGTTCGCTCGCCACGCCCCGGAATCCCGGGTTCCCGCTCGAAGCGTCCGGCACCGCCCGCAGCGGCGCCGGACTCGTGATCGGCGGGGTACGGCACGAATTCCGCGACCTGGCCGACGGATTCCACGCCCGGCTGTGCGTCGAGTTCCCCCGGTTGACCGCGCCGTCGATGATCGCCCGGCACCGGATGCACCTCGCGTGCGAGTTCGGGAACTGGATCGCTCTCTCGCGTTCCCGCTGAAGCCCGGTTTTTGTCGGTGGGGCGCGAGATGATGTCCCGGACAGCAGCCGACTTGGGGAGGAACGGCGATGCGAGTGCTGATGAGCGGTGACGTGCCGGGTGGGGTGCCGTCCGCGGGAGGTGCCTGCAACGCAAAACCGCATTCGGTCTGCCCCCGCGCCAGCTTTCCGGCTCTCGCACCGCGAATCAAGCACCCGTGATGCCGATTCGCGCGAGCCCCGGCTCTCACCCACGACGGAACCGACCGCACCGCCGAAGCTGTCCGCCGACGGCCGGCCGTGGCAGCTGGTGCCGTGCGAACCGGCTCAAGGCCCGCACGTGCCTCCGGCTCGACAACCACCCACCTTCGCCCGCGATGCATCCAAAACCGACGCCACAACCCGCCCGACCGCACCGACGAAGCCCTCCCCCGCGGGCAATCCACCGAGGGCCAAGCACAGGCGACGCGAACCGGAACCGGTTCGCTGCCCGCACCAGCCATCCAGTTCGTCGACCGCACAAACACGCAGCCTCGGCAGCTGCCCCTCCCGCGCCCCTCACAACGGAACCGACCGCACCACCGAATCCCCCGGCTGGCTGTCCACCGACAGCCAATCGTTGCGTGTCGCGTGCAACGCCAGCTGGAACCGGTTCGCCGCTCCGGTGCGGGCCATCAGGTTCTCGAGATAGCGGAACATCGTCCGCCTGCTCACGCCGAGCACCCGGGCGACCTGGTCGTCCGTGAGGCCGGCCGCGAGCAGGGCGAGGAGTCGTCGTTCGCTGGGCCGGATCTCCGGGCCGGAGGTGTCCGCGGCGAGGCCGAGGGGCAGCGCGACCTGCCAGCACATCTCGAACAGTCCGGCCAGCGCGTCGAACAGGCCGCACGAGCGGATCAGCAGCACGGTGCGGTCCGCGCCGGAGAGGGCCGCGCAGTCGTCGACGATCAGCAGCTTCACCGGGACCTCCGGCAGCACCCGCGCCTCCTCCCCGCTTTTGCCGCAGGGCAGGATGTTTTCCGCGACGTACTCGGGACGCTCCAGCGCGACCCTGCCGTAAACCGCCCGGTAGCGGACGCCCCGGGCCAGGTTCTCCAGTTCGATCTCGTTGGCGTCCGCGTCGGCGTAGTACGGCGGCGAGTCCAGGCCGCGGACCTCCGTCCGCGCCGCTCGCTCAAGCTGCCGCACCCGTTCGGCGGCAGTGGTTCCGCTGACCACCTCGATCATCGAGTCGGCGACGTAGCCGGCCGAATGCCGGCGGTATTGCTCGTACAGGCGCGTCATCGCCGCTCGGGCGCCGGCCAGTTCGGCTTCGCGTTGCCTGGTCAGCACTTCCAGCACCGGGTCTGGGCGGAGCGCCGACATCGGCGAACCCGGTCCGTCGACCGGGCCGGCCAGTCCGATCCCGGCCAGCACCGCCAGCACCCGGCGCACCTCGCCGGGGTCGCGGCCGGTCTCGTCCGCCAGCCGGTCCGGCGGAAGCGGGCCCGACGAAAGTAGGTCGAGATAGATTTCTGCTTCGTCCGCTTTGAGCCCGAGCGTACGGAGATGGCCGATTGCTTCGGGAACCATTCGGAGGCACCTCCACCGGGCTGGCCGACACCATTGCGCCACTGGCACCAGCGCGTCACCGCCAGGGCTGAACGAACTGTAGACAACGGGGCACCGAATGGCCCGACGCCGTTCGCAGGAAATTCCCTGGGAGGGATCGTGTCCCGTTCAGCCCGAAGAATCCTTGCCATGGCCGGTTTCGCGGCCTTGGCCTTGACCGCCCCGGCACTGCCCGCCGTGGCCGCGCCCGCCGCGGCGCATCCGACCGCCCGCGTCTGCGCCGAGAACCCGAAGCCCGGCATGGTCACGTGTTTCGCCGAGCGCCAGACCGACACCATGCGCGCGATGCTCTCCCCGGGCGCGCTGCCCAGCGGGTTCGGCCCGACGGACCTGCGCTCCGCCTACAACCTCACCGCCTCGGGCAGTTCCGCGGCCACGGTGGCCATCGTCGACTCCAACGACGACCCGAACGCTGAATCGGACCTCGCGAGCTACCGCTCCACCTACGGGCTCCCGCCCTGCACCACCGCGAACGGCTGCTTCAAAAAGGTCAACGAAAACGGGCAGACCAGCCCGCTTCCGGCCGCCGATTCCGGCTGGGCCGGCGAGATCTCGCTCGACGTCGACATGGTTTCGGCGATCTGCCCGAATTGCCACATCCTGCTCGTCGAAGCGAACCAGCCGAGCATGGCCGACCTCGGCACCGGGGTGAACACCGCGGTGTCGATGGGCGCGAAGTACGTTTCCAACAGCTACGGCGGCGCCGAAGACGGCACCGAACCCTCCTCCGACTCCAGCTACTTCCACCACCCGGGCGTCGCGATCACCGCGAGCACCGGCGACAACGGCTACGGCATCAGCTACCCGGCCTCGTCGCAGTACGTGACCGCGGTCGGCGGCACCTCGCTGACCCGCAACAGCAGCGCGCGCGGCTGGGGCGAAACCGCGTGGAGCGGCGCGGGCAGCGGCTGCTCGGGCTACGTGACCAAGCCCGCGTTCCAGAACGTGACGACCGGCTGCGGCAAGCGCGCGGTCGCCGACGTCTCGGCCGTGGCCGACCCGCAGACCGGCGTCGCGGTGTACCAGACCTACGGCGGCAGCGGCTGGGCCGTGTACGGCGGCACCAGCGCCTCCGCCCCGATCATCGCGTCCGTGTATGCCCTCGCCGGCACGCCCGGCGCGTCCGACACCCCCGCCGCCTACCCGTACTCGCACACCGGCAACCTCAACGACGTGACCTCCGGCAGCAACGGCAGCTGCTCGTCCTCGGTGCAGTGCAACGCCGGCCCCGGCTGGGACGGCCCGACCGGCCTCGGCACGCCCAACGGCACCGCGGCGTTCAGCGCGGGCGCCCCGAGCGGCGGCGTCACGGCGAACAACCCGGGCAGCCAGAACGGCGTCGTCGGCACCGCGGCGAGCCTGCAGCTGTCCGCGTCCGGCGGCAGCGGCGGCTACACCTGGACCGCGACCGGCCTGCCCGCCGGACTGTCGATCAGCTCCGGCGGCCTGATCTCCGGCACGCCGACCACCGCGGGCACGTACTCGGTGACCGCGACCGCCAAGGACTCCTCCGGCGCCACCGGCTCCACGACGTTCAGCTGGACGATCGCCCCGACCGGCGGCAGCACCTGCTCCGGCCAGAAAATGGGCAACCCCGGCTTCGAGAACGGCACCAGCCCGTGGACCGCGTCCAGCGGAGTGATCAGCACGTCGTCCAGCGGCGAAGCCCCGCACAGCGGCAGCTACCTCGCCTACCTCGACGGCTACGGCAGCACGCACACCGACACCGTCTCGCAGTCGGTGACCATCCCGGCCGGCTGCCACGCGTCGCTGAGCTACTACCTGCACGTCGACACCGCCGAGACCACCACCACGACGGCCTACGACAAGCTAACCGTCAAGGCCGGTTCGACCACGCTCGCCACGTACTCGAACCTGAACCAGGCGGCCGGCTATCAGCTGCACACCGTTGACATGTCGGCCTTCGCCGGCCAGACGGTGACGCTGACCTTCACCGGCACCGAGGACTCGAGCCTGCAGACGTCCTTCTGCCTCGACGACACGGCGCTGACCGTGAGCTGACCCCCAGCCAGCGGGGCCGTCCCGTGCGCGGGGCGACCCCGCTTCACGCCAAGGACAGACGACCCGGGCGTTGGCCCGAAGACCGTGTCCTGCACCGATTTCTCCGAGAACGGCTGCACCAGCGGCGGGTCGTGGAACGGACAACCAGCCGCACCATGACCCGATCTCGTTCTGGCACAAGGGATACGCCTGCCGGTCCACCTCGCCGAAGACCTGCCGCGCCGCAGCCGAACACCCCGTCCGGACCTCTCCAGCGAGTGCTGCCCGAACTCCGGCGGCGGCATCCGGGGAGGGGCGCCGCCGCCCGGGTCACGCCTCGAGAACCTCGGCCAAGGTCGGCAGGGAGGGATGCGCCCCGTGCCGCGTCACGACGACCGCGGCCACCTTTGCCGCGAACCCGCAGGCCGCCACCACATCCGCGGTCGTCGGCTCGCCCGGGAGCTCCGCGAGCCGGGCAGCAAGCGCGCCGACGAACGAATCCCCGGCCGCGGTGGTGTCCACTGCTCGAACCGCGACCGCCGGAACGCGCGCGGACGACGACGGGTCGAGGACGACGCAGCCCTCGGCCCCCAACGTCACGATCACCCAACGGCAACCCGCTGCGAACAGTTCGGCGCCTCCCCGGCGCAAACCCTTGTCGTCGAAGGGATCCTGGCCGGTGAGTTGCCGGAACTCGATCTCGTTCGACACCACCACGTCGCTCAGCGGCAGCAGGTGCGCCGCCACCTCGTCGACGGGTGCGGTGTTGAGCACTGTCCGCACGCCGCGTTCGCGAGCAGTCGCGAAGGCGCGTTCCGTGGCGTCCGCGGCCGCCTCCAGCTGGCCGACGACCACCCGAAGGCCGGGCAATTCGCCGATCGCCGCTTCGGCCGCGGCTGCCGGGATGTCCGCGTTCGCCCCGGCCACGACGACGATCGAGTTGACGCCCTCCGCGTCGACGGTGATCGCGGCCCGGCCGGTGGGCAGCGGGGACCGTCGCACGTGGGTCACGTCCGCGCCGAGCCGGGCAGCGGCTACCGCTTGGTTGCCGCCTTTTCCGCCCAGTTCCCGGCTCGTGGAGAAACCCATCAGGGTCTCCCCTGGCTCCGGAATGCGCGGAGCGTGGACGATGTGGTCGACATTCAGCGACGCGACCACTGCTACCGAGGGGATCATGCGGTCAGCCATCGAGCCGGGACGTCCCGCATCAGCCGGGCGACGGCATCGGCCGGGACGCCTTCGGCTTCGAGCAGATCGGCGAAGACCGTCGGCACGAACACGAGCCCGTTCCCGCCGTTGTGCGTCCACATCTGTTTCAGGAACAGGTCGTGCGACACCATGATCTGGTCCCCGAAGCCCTCGCGCACCCACCGGGCCACGACCCGCGCGGTCTGGGAAACCGTCGGGGCCACGCCTTCGCCGGGGAACGAAATGTCGAGCCCGATCATGTCGAACTCCAGCAGCACGCCGCGTCCGAGAAGCTCGCGCTGGTAACCCGGGTCGTCGCCGGACGGATCGCTGTGCGCCAGCGCCACTTTCGACGGCCGCGCCCCGCATTCGTCCAGCACCAGGTCGAGCACCTCGTGCCCGCGACGTTGCCAGCCCGGCAGATGGATGTTGAGCCCGACGTCCGGCCGCGCCGCCTGCGCGAGCGCCGCGGCCCGCAGCGAAGCCCGTTCCCCGTCGGTGAAAAGCGGCGAGATCCCGACCTCGCCGATGACGCCGGCCCGGATTCCCGTTTCGCCGACGCCCTCGTCCAGCTCCGAGAGAATGCGCGCGGTCTGCTCGTCGACGGACACCGCGGTGATGCGCTCGCCCTCGAACTTCTCCAGGTACGCACCGGTCCCCATGATGACGTTGACCCCGGTCGCCTCGGCCACCGCGGCCAGCGCTCGCGGGTCCCGGCCGATCGCCGCGCTGCCGGTCGCGTCGACCACCGTGCCGCCGCCGGCTTCGGCGAACGCCGTCACCTCGCGCACGACGCTCGCGTGGTCCTTCGCGGCCACGTTGTCGGCGCAGCAGTACGGATCCTGGCGAAGCAGGAACTGCCAGCCCGGCCCCACTTCCGCGTCGACGAGCCGCCGGGTGGAGGCATAGGAAGGTTCGGCGACCGCGGAGGACAGGTCGTTGAAGAGGTGCTCGTGCGGCAGCACCAGCCCGAGGTCGGCCGCGTCGATCGCCCCGAGGACGCCGCGCACCTCAGCCACGGCGCACCTCGGCCGGCTGGGCGAGGACCGCGGGTTCGGCGGTGTGCCGGGACGGAATCATCGCGATCGCCGCGGCCGCCAGCGCGACGAAAGCACCGATGACGGTGACCAGGTGCAGGCTGGAACCCGCCGCGGGAGCGACGACCTCGAGCAGCAGCGAGCCGATGAGCTGGCCCGCGGTGGAGGCCAGCCCCAGCAGGAGGAGCCCGAGTCCGCGCACCAGCAAGGCCATCAGCGCGATCGACAGGAGTCCGAGCGGGCCGCCGAAGTACATCCACCACGTGCCCGGCAACGCGAAGTGCGCGCCCGAGACCGCCATCCGCACGACGTACACGAGGCCGAGCGCCGCGAAGCCGATGAGGAAGTTCCAGGTGATGGAGATGAACATCGAGCCGGACAGCAGGCCGATCTCGGAGTTGCCCGCGGGCTGCCAGCCGGCGAGCAGGCCGCCGACGAACGGCATGATCGCCAGCGCGATCATGTGCGGGGCCGACCAGTTCGGGGAAACGACCAGCACTGTGGCGCAGATGGCCAGGATCGCCCCGGCGACGCGCGGCGCGCTCATCGCCTGCTTGAACGGGACGCCGATGCCCAGCCGGTCGCACACCACGCCGGAGATGACCATGCCGGAGATCAGCGAGGTCTGGAAGATCGCCACCCCGAGGAAGCCCACCGTCACGCCTTCGGAGAGCACGATCACCGCGCCGCACAGCCCGGCGAAGAAGTTCCATCGCGGGATCTCGCCGCGCACCAGCTGACCCGGCAGCCGGCAGAACGCGGTGCGCGTGCGGGCGCGCGCCAGCACGATGATCAGCATCAGCACCAGTCCGGTGCCGAACGAGACCAGCGCGGCGGCGTGGCCGTCGCCGAGCGCGGTGCCGAGATGTCCGTTGACCAGAGACTGCAACGGGCCGAGCATTCCGGCGAAGACGGTCGCGATCGTCAGGACGACCACCGAGGTCGCGCGGCGGGTGGGTGACGTACTCATCGAATCCTCCTTGATCCCGAGTGCGCGCGGCTCAGTTTTCGCGTCCGGCGAGCCAGGTCAGCGCCTGCGCGAAGAGCTTGCGGTAGCCGTCCCAGCCCATGAACTCCTCCGGAGCCCAGTGCGGGGAGATGTCCGAGGTGAACGCGAGGGTGCGGCCCTTGCCGACCCGGCGCACGGCGAGCATGACGTCGCCTTCGACGGTGGCCAGCAGTTCGGCGTCCGGCTTCAGCGTGGTGTGCTGGTAGCCCAGCAGGATCGGCCACTCCTGGTCGAGTCCGGCGACCACCGGGTGGCCGGGCCGCACGACCCGGGCGCGGACGCCTTCCGGGGTCTCGACGCGGTCGTCGAACGGGTCGAGGTCGACCGGGAGGATCTCCTCGATCGGCGTCCGGTGGTAGTTCGCCTTGCCCTCGAAGCCCTGGAAGCTCAGGTAGCCGCCGGCCATCATCAGCCCGCCGCCGCCGTGGACCCATTCGCGCAGCAGCTTCAGCCGGTTGGGCGTCGGACGGCCCCGGGTGAACGTGTCCGGGTGCAGCAGCAGCGTGTTGGAGCCGACGTCGGAGAGCAGCACGACGTCGTAGGCCGCGAGCTCTTCCAGCGTCTGCGGGAATTTCTCGGCCACGTCGTGCGAACGCAGGTGAGTCACCTCGACCCCTTCCGCCGCCAGCGCCGCCAGCAGCCGCTCGCACCCGATCTCCACCTGGGTGTGCGCGAACGGGTCGTATCCCTTGTGGTCGATGGTCGCACTGACCCACGACTCCCCCGCTAGCAGGACCTTGACCATCGACGACTCCTTCGGGCGAAAGCTTTAGCGTGTGTTGCGCAACATAGCGCAACGCCGTCAATATAGGATGCGGGTGCAGTCGCCGTCAACGCTCGAACGGGGAGGAGCCGGATGTCGCTGGCGAAGGTGGCCCGAGAGGCCGGGGTGGCCGTGTCGACGGTGTCGAGGTACGTCCGGGGGGAGCTGAACGTCGCCGCCGAGACGGCCCGGCGGATCGACGCCGCGCTGTCCGCCGAAGGGCATCCGCCCGTGCAGAAACAGGTGACCGGCCTCAGCCTCGGCCTGGTGGTGCCGTCGCTGGACAACCCGTACTTCTCGACGCTGGCGGACGCGGTGGCCGACGCCGCCGCGGAGGACGGCATCGACGTCTACACCGCCCTCACCGGCTCGTCGCCCTCGCGGGAGCGCGCCAGCGTCGAACGGCTGATGCGGGTGCCGGACGTGGGCGGGCTGATCTACCTGGGGATGAACAGCACCAACGAGGCCTTCGCGAGCCGGCTGGCCGGCGACTTCCCGGTGGTCTTCCTGGACGAGTACGTCGAGGCCGCCGGGCCGCGGATCGCGCACGTCACCGCGAACAGCTTCGGCGGCGCCTACCAGGCGACCGCCCACCTGATCTCCCAGGGCCACCGGCTCATCGCCCACGTCGGCGGCCCGGCCGGGCTGCGCACGGCCGACCAGCGCGAAGCGGGGTACCGGGCGGCGCTGAAGGCGCACGGGATCGAGGTGAACGAGTCGATGATCGTGCGCGGGACGTTCAGCTCGGCGTTCGGCATGAACTTCTTCGCGCACATGGCGCGGGCCGACGCGACGCCGACCGCCGTGTTCGCCGCCAGCGACATCGCCGCGGTCGGCCTGCTCGAAGCGGCCCGCCGCGGCGGAGTCTCGGTGCCGGACGACCTCTCGGTGATCGGCTGCGACGGCATCACCCTCGGCGAATGGACGTCGCCGAGGCTGACCACCGTCGCGCAGCCGACCGAGCAGATGGCCCGCAAAGCGGTCGACGAAATCACCCGGCTCGCGGCCGGCCAGAGCCCCGCGGACCACGTGCTTTCCATGCAGCTCGTCGTCCGCGAATCGACCCGGGAGCACTCCGCATGACCGGCGAAGCCCTCGACCTGCTGCGCGCCCTGGTGCGCCAGGACACCACCTCCGGCGACAACGCCGCACAGGCCGCGGCACTGGAGCTGGCCGTCTCCTACGCCACCGGCACCGCGGGCGTCCGCGTGCTGCAGCGCTCCACCGCGGGCCGGCCGTGGGTACTGCTCGGCAGCGGTTCGAGAAACGGTGCGCTGTTCGTGTGCCACCTCGACACCGTCCCGGTCGGCTCCCCCGACCTGTGGGAGCGGCCCCCGTTCTCCGCGGACGTCGACGAGAAGTTCCTGCACGGCCGCGGCAGCGTCGACATGAAGGGCGGACTGGTCGCCGCCTTGGCAGCGTTGCGCAACGCCGCGGAAGCCGGCGCGGACGCCCAGGTCCTCCTCACCAGCGACGAAGAAATCGGCTGCCGGGGTGCGGCCGAGGCGGCGCCCTCGCTGGAGCTGACCCCACGGATCGTCGTGGTGCCGGAAGCGACGCAGAACCGCGTCTCGCTCGGGCATCGCGGGGCCACGTGGCTGCGTCTCACCGCGACGGGGAAGGCCGCGCACGGGTCCACGCCGCATCTCGGGCGCAACGCGATCCAGGTGCTCGCCGACCGCGCGCTCGGCTCGCTCGGCTCGCTCCCGTTGTCCACTGAGGACTATCTGGGCGAGGAAACCGTCAACGTCGGCACCTTCCAAGGCGGGACCGCGACGAATATCGTTCCGGCGTCAGCGGTTCTGACGCTGGATGTCCGCACTGTGGACGGTGGCGCGCCCGCGATCGCCTGGGCTCGGTCGCTCGATCCGGCGATCAGCGCGGAGGTGGAGCTCGACCTGCCCGCTGTCCGAACCCCGCGGCTGCCGGCGGCGCTCGCGGGCCAGGACGCCGCGCCCGCCGCCGCCTATTTCACCGACGCCTCGGCACTGGCCGGTTCGGTGGCCGGAGCCCCGATCGTGATCTGGGGCCCCGGAGATCCGCGGGAAATGCACGCGGCGAACGAGAAACTGGAACTGGAATCCTGGCGAGAGGCGGTGCGCAACTACCGCGAACTGGTGCTGTCCGCCGCGCGCTGACTGTCGCCGCGCTGCCGGTCCGGCGCGGGCTGACGGCAGCGGGTCCAGATCGTTGCCCGCCGCGGCGACTGCCGCCCGGCGGTCCGCGCGCTGACCGGGCTCCAGGCTGAGCGCGTCCGCCCCGCGCTGCCCGGATCGGATGTGCGCGGAGCCGCCCGGTCTCGACGCGCCGGATTGCGGCGTTCGGACAACCCGGCTCTTTCGGCCAGTGGCCGTGTTCGCGGTCCCGCCGACCGCGGCAGGGCGGTGTCGCTTGAGATCTGCCGGACGGCCCTCGTCCGAGGCCGAAGCGATGGTGGACAAGAGGGCGGCGGCTGCCCAAGTGACCCACGGCGCGGCCTCGGGCGTGGAGCGACCGCCCGCCGACCCACCCGCCGTGGCGGCGCGATCGCGGCGGCGAAGGCAGGAGGCGGACCGAATGAGCGCGCTGCGCGGTGGCGCGAGCCAGCACGAAACCTGCCCGGCGCCTCGCCGGTCAAGGTCGCCGGCAGCGGGATCGTCATCGATCCGGTGCCGACCGGACCGCTTAGCCCCTCCTCGCGGGGGTATTCCTCGGGCAACCGCAAGTTTCACGGTCAGGAGGACTCCATGCTGGCGCTGCTCGGTCTGCTTCTGGTGATTTGGCTGGTGTGCATCGTGCTCGGGGTGGTGATCAAAGGCCTGTTCTGGCTCGTCATCGTCGGCGCGGTCCTCTTCCTGGCGACCGCCGCGGTCGGCTTCGTGAAGCGGGCGGCGCTCGGCCGGGGCCGCTGACCCGGTCACGACCGGTTGAAACCCGCTCCGGGCGAGACGATGGCAACACCCATCGCCGCCCGGAGCGGCTTACGCTTGAGCCCATGGCCGACACGACACCGACGACCCCCCAGGAAGCGTTCGACCTGCTCATGGCGGGCAACCAGCGCTTCGTCACCGGCGCCCCGGAACACCCCAACCAGGACGCCGCCCGCCGCGCCGCCATCGCGCCGAACCAGCACCCGTTCGCGGTCCTGTTCGGCTGCGCCGACTCCCGCCTCGCCGCCGAGATCATCTTCGACCGCGGCCTCGGCGACCTCTTCGTCGTGCGCACCGCGGGCCAGGTCATCGGCGGCGAAGTGCTGGGCAGCATCGAATACGGCGTCGACCTGCTCAACTGCCCCCTCGTCGTCGTCCTCGGCCACGACTCCTGCGGCGCCGTCGGCGCGGCCACCGCCGCCCTCGAAGACGGGCTCGCACCGGTCGGCTACGTCCGCGACGTCGTCGAAAAGGTCACCCCCAGCGTCCTCGCCGCCCGGGCCGCGGGCCGGACCGAGCCGCACGAAATCCTCGCCGAGCACGTCAAGCACACCGTCGACCTGCTGCTCGACCGCTCCCGCGTGCTCGCCGACCGCGTCGCCGAGGGCCGCGCCGCCGTCGTCGGCCTCCGCTACCGGCTGGCCGACGGCAGCGCCGAGGTCGTGGCCGCGCACGGCATCGAGGCGCCCACCGCGAACTCGGCGGCCTGACCGTCCGCTTCCGTCAGCGGGAGAACCCCGCCTCCGGAACTCCCTTCACCTCGGACCGGCTTCCCGGATCGCATGTTCCAGCAGGGCGAGTGCCCGTTCGATGTCCTTGCGGCCGGCTTCGTCCAGACCGGCGAGGAGCGATTGTTCCCGGGCGAGGTGTCCCTCGAGGACTTGGTCGATGAGCTTGCGGCCGGCCGCGGTCAGTTCGGCGTAGCTGACCCTGCGGTCGGCCCGGTGGTCGCGGCGGCGGATCAGCCCGGCGCGTTCGAGCGCGTCCAGCCGCCCGGTGAGCGCGCCGGAGGTGACGAGCGCGGAGGCCGCCAGTTCCGACGGCGTCTTGCGGTAGGGGCGGCCGGCCCGGCGCAGGTTGCACAGGAGGTCGAACTCGCCCGGGGTCAGGCCGTACGGGGCCAGGTACCCGCGGAGGCCGCCCGCGGCGAGGTCGGCGATCCGGCGGATCCGGCCGAAGATCGCGATCGGCGAGGCGTCCAGGTCCGGACGCTGCCGGGCCCAGTCCGCGACCACCTGGTCGACCGGGTCCATCGTGATCGGCTCCTTGTTCCGCGACATGCGCACGGAGCCTATCCGGGTCCGTCCTAAGGGGATTGCACCGCGGGCTGATCGGCTGCGGTGGTTTCCTTGCGGGCCGGAGCCCGGCCGCACAGCAGCACGACCGCACCGAGCAGCGTCAGCAGCTGGGTCGCGGCGAGCAGGGCGTACCCGGCGGCGAATCCGTGGTCTCCGCCCGCCGCGATCGCCACGCCCATCAACGTGGGAAGCAGCGCCGACACCAGGTTGCCGACCCCGTTGACCAGGCCGTAGGCGCTGCCGACGGCGCCCGCCGGTGCGTATTGCTGCACCAGCGTCGGGATCGCCGGTCCCTGCAGGCCCCAGAACGCGTTGGCGAGGATCAGGGCCGCCGCCGCGAGCCAGCGCGAATCGGCGAAGGTGGTAGTCGTCGCGCACAGCGCGGTGCCGATGCTGCCGATCACCAGCACGAGCGGCGCGCGGCGGGCAGGCAGCCGGTCGATGAGGTATCCGCCGAGGAACCCGGACCCGAGGCTGACCACGAACGGCAGCGCCGACAGCGCGCTCATCTGCGCCAGCGAGAAATGCCGCGCCTGCAGCAAATACGACGGAAGCCACGAGGTGCTCCCCCACAGATAGCCGAGCGTGGCCACCTCGATCAGCAGGATCCAGCCGAGCTTGGGCGTGCGCAGCGCCCCGGCGAACCGCCGCAACGCGGGCTGCCGCACGGCCGTCCGGTGCCGCGAGGCTCGGACGAACAGGGCGACCAGCGGCAGCCCGACCACCAGGTTGAGTGCCGCGAGCAGCAGGAACGAACCGTGCCAGCCGAAGTGCACGAGGGCGAAGGTGATCACCGGGATGCCCAGTGCGGTGCCCAGGGAAACGCCCATCGAGCTGACCGCGTTCGGCTTGCCCCACGCGCCTTCGGCGAAATTGTCCTTGACGTACATGGTCTTCAGCGAGAACAGCGGCCCCTCGCTGGCCCCGAGCAGGAACCGCAGCGTAAGCAGCAGCATCGCGCTCCCGGCGTACGGGGACACGAGCGTGAACAGCGCCCAGCACCCCAGGCTGACGAGCAGTCCGCGCCGCACCCCGAAAACCGCTTCGTACCACGGCGTGATCAGCATCGCCGCGATGCCGTAGCCGGCCAGGAAGAGCGTCATCAGGGCGCCTTGCGCGGCCCGGTTGCCCTTGATGCCGAAGTGCTGGGTGAAGGCCGGATCGGTGATCAGCACGGAGACGTTGACCCGGTCGATGTAGGAGATCGCCACGACGGCCAGCAGCGCCAGCACGCCCAGCCACGCGGTCAGCGGCGCGCCGGGTCGCCGGCCTTCCCTCAGCACAGTCACCGCGGTTCCTTTCCGGGCCGGACCATCGCGAGGCGGCCGGGACCGCGCGGACCCGCCGCGCCGGACCGGCCGCCTCGGCCGGCGGGGTCGCCGGGAAGTATCTTTGTCCTAAGATGCTTGTGTCAAGCTATCCGGGCAGGCTCCGCCCCGGACGCGAAAACGGGGAAGGGCCGAGCCCGCAGGCCCCGGCCCTTCCCCGTCGGCACCCGGCAGAAGCCGCGGCGCGTCAGCCCCACACCGGTTCGCGCGCCGGAGCGAGCAGTTCGCTGACGTCGCCGGAGACGTCCTCGCCCGGCATGCCCCGCCGGAACAGCCGCCCGGGCGCACCGCCGCTCGTGGACACCCCGGCCAGTTCCGCCCAGTCGCCGCGCACCCGCAGCCAGGTGCCCTCGCGCAGGCCGAGCACCGGAATGTCGTTGCACTCGTGGAATTCCGCGAGCCGTTTCTCCCGGGTTTCGCCCATGTGCGTGCTGGCCGGATCGGGATCGACGTAGTGCGGGTTGAGCTGGAACGGCACCAGGCCCAGCGCGGACAAGCTGGGCGGCTCCACGATCGGCATGTCGTTGGTGGTGCGCACCGTCGGCCCGGCGATGTTCGTTCCCGCGCTGGCCCCGAGGTAGGGCATCCCCTCCGACACCCGCTCCCGCAACGGTTCCAGCAGCTCGCGGCGGTACAGCTCGGCCAGCAGGCGGAAAGTGTTGCCGCCGCCGGTGAACACCGCCGGGGCCGAGCGCACGGCGGCGGCCGGGTCGGCCGCGGCGTGCAGCCCGCGCACCCGCACGCCGAGCGGCTCGACGGCGGCGGCGATGCGCTCGGTGTAGCCGTCGTGGTCGGCCAGCGCGAACGGCACGAACAGCAGTTCGGTACGCCCGTCGAGCACCTCGGCCACCGCGTCCCGCGCGTGCTCCAGCGGGCCGCGGCCGTGGTTGGTCGAATTGGACAGCAACAGCAAGTCAGTCACGCGATTCTCCTTGGTTCCCCGCCATTGTTCAGCAAGTCCGCAGCAGCCGGCCGAGGACCCGGACGGAGAACCGCAGCGATTCCAGCGGCACCCGTTCGTCGACGCCGTGGAACAGCCGGTTGTACGGCAGGTCCGGCGGGACGCGGAGTGCCTTGAACCCGAAGCCGCGGATGCCGAGCGCGGAGAGCGCCTTGTTGTCGGTGCCGCCGGCGTTGCAGTACGGCGTGGGGTGGCCGTCCGGATCTTCCGCGGTGACGGCCGCGCACATGGCGTCCACCAGCGGACCGTCGAACCCGCTTTCCATCGCGATGTCCCGGTGGATGAACTCGCGGCGCACCGACGGCAGCAGCAGCTCGTCGATCGTGTCCAGCAGCTCCTGCTCGTACCCGGGCAGGAACCGGCCGTCCACCGCGGCGGTGGCCCGGCCGGGGATGACGTTGACCTGGTACCCGCCGGAAATCATGGTCGGGTTCGCCGAATTGCGCAGGATCACGTTCACCAGATCGGCCACCGGGCCCATCCGCGCCAGGCTGCCGTCCACATCGGACGGATCGAACGGGACGCCGAGCAGTTCCGCCGCGCGTTCCAGCAGCGCCCGCACCGGTTCGATCAGCCGGACCGGGAACCGGTGCCGCCCGATCCGGGCCAGCGATTCGGCGAGGTCGGTGACGGCGTTCTCGTCGTTCGGCGAGGAGCCGTGCCCGGCGCGGCCGGTGGCGGTCAGCCGCAGCCACGCCTGCCCGCGCTGCGCGCATTCGATCGGGTACAGCCGGCTGCCGTTGCCGAGGTCGAACGACACCCCGCCGCCCTCGGTGATCGCCTCCCCCACGCCGTCGAACAGGTCCGGGCGGTTCTCGGCCAGCCAGTGCGAGCCGAACTTCCCGCCGCCCTCCTCGTCGGCGAGGAAGCCGAACACGACGTCCCGCGGCGGTTTCTCGCCGGTGCGGCCGAATTGCCTTGCCAGCGCGAGGATCGCCGCGTCGAAGTCCTTCATGTCGATCGCGCCGCGGCCCCACAGCAGGCCGTCGGCGATTTCGCCGGAGAACGGCGGGACGCTCCACTCGTCGGCGTCCGCCGGCACCACGTCCAGATGCCCGTGCAGGAGCAGCGCGGGCCGCGAAGAGTCCACTCCGGACACTCGGGCGAACACGCTGGCCCGGCCCGGCGCGCTTTCCACGAGTGTCGGTTCCAGCCCGGCGGCGGAGAGTTTCTCCGCGACGTACTCGGCGGCGGGCCGCTCGGTCGCGCCCGGATTGGACGTGTCGATCCGGATCAGGTCCCGGCAGAGGTCGACCACCTCGTCCTGTGCGCTGGTCACCGAGCCACCTCCTCCAGGTCCACCGAGCCCACCGGGCGGATCAGCCCGGCGCGGCCCAGCACCGTGTACAGGATCGCGGCGGTGAGCAGCGAGTTCAGCGCGGGAATTCCCCAGTGCACGAACTTGCCGACGCAGAACGCCACGGCCCACACCGCGAGCGTCGCGGGCACCCACACCGGCATCGTCGCCGGGACGCGGCCGGCGGCGCGGGTCTCCCGCAGCGGCGTGGAAAGCCGGCGCACCAGGAAGTACTCGGCCACGATGATCCCGCCCACCGGCGGGATCGCGACGCCCAGCACCGACAGGAACGCGGTGAAGTGCTGCAGGAACCCGATCGCGGACAGCACCGTCCCGGCGATGCCGATCACCAGGGTGACGACGCCGCGGTGCAGCGGGCGGCCGAACACGGTCCGCACGAAGTTCACCACGCCCAGCGAGGAGCCGTACAGGTTCCAGTCGTTGATCTTCGCGGTCGCCAGCACCACCACGATCAGCCCGACGAAACCGGACGTGGACAACACGATGTGCGTGACGTCGGAACTGCCGACCAGGTGCCCGAGCAGCACGCCGGTCATCCCGACGATGTACTCGGACAGCACGATCGACGCGGAACTCTGCAGCAGGACGTGCCAGCCCTTGCGGTTGAACCGGGTCATGTCCGGGGCGACCACGGCTCCGGTCATGTAGCCGCCCGCGATGATCGTCGCCGCGGCCGGGATGGAGATCGCCGTCGCGGTCGGCGCGGCCGAAACCAGCGCGCCCACCGAATGGTCCGACAGCGTCGAGATGACGCTCCACGCGACCAGCCCGAAGAACAGCGGCACCGCGATCTTCGCCAGCCACATCATGTACTTGAAGCCGTAGATCACCAGCAGGGTCAAGACCACGCCGGACACCGCGCACCACAGCCACGGCGGCCCGCCGACGAGCGCGTGCATGCTCTTGCCGAAGATGCCGTTCTGCACGCCGAACCAGCCCACCAGGCTGATCGCGATCACCAGGCTCACCAGCGCGGACCCGTTGCGGCCGAAGCCGGTGAACCGGGTCAGCATGGTCATCGTGAGGCCCTCGCGCTGCCCGGCGAGGCCGATCAGGAAGATCACCACCTCCAGGATCACCGCGCCGAGCGTGAACGCCCAGAACGCGTCGGAGAACCGCATTCCCACGCCGAGCGTCGCGCCGAGCACGAACTGCGACAGCGAACCGGACTGCGCGAGCCACTGCAGCAGCATCGAACCGAACCCGTAGCGGGCCTCGTCGGGGACGCGGCGGAGCGAGTAGTCGTCGTTGCCGATCCGCTTCTTGGCGTGCTTCGCGGTTTTGGTCGCGGTGTTCATCCGGCCACCTCCGTGCCCAGGGTCTGCAGGTGCGCCATCGAGCCGTAGCGAGCCTGGAGGACGGCGAATTCCGCCTCGTCGTGGAACTGCAGCGCGCCCGCGCCGAACTGCTTGGCGACCTCGACCGCGTAGCGCGCGGCGGCCGCGATGTCCGTCTCGTGGCTGGCCCCGGTCGCGCAGCCCGCCACCGTCGCCGCCGAGGTGATGGCCAGTCCGACCACCGGCGCGTCGGTCGCGGTCGCCGGCTGGAGGATCGAGTTCAGGTGGTACACGCCGTTGCCGTAGGGAGTGATGTCCTGCGTGGTGATCGGGTAGGTCACCAGCGGCGCGCCGGTCACCGCCTCCAGCAGCTCGCCGAGCCCCTCGGAGACCCGCAGGATGTAGCCGCTGCGCACGGTCGGCGACAGCGCGAGCCCGCGGTGGTTGATCACCCGGTTGCCCTTGGTGGTGTCGATCGACAGCACGGCGGCCATCTCGTCGGACAGCTCGTAGCTGTTCATCGTGGCGATGTCGACCGGCGAGTTCATGAACGGGACCGGATCGTGCGGCAGGGTCGGCGCGTCAGGGCAGATGTGCGTGCCGATCAGCACGTCGCCGGCCAGCACGTCCCCGCGGGCCCGCATCGACAGCAGCTTGGCGGCGGCGGCGAGCGCGGCGGCGGCGCCGTCCCCGTCGGACACGAATCCGGTCACCTCCGGCCGGGCGCCGACCCCGCCGAGGCGGCCCACCACGCCGAGCGTGGGGGCGTCGCCGCCCGCGGTGCGGCCGCGCGTTCCGGCCACCCGCACCCGGACGAAGTCGGTCTTCCCGGCCGGGCCGGGCACCGTCGTGATCTCCGCGCCGCTGCCGTCCGCGCCGGCGACGGCGTCGAGGTAGGCGACGACCTCTTTCCCGGTCACCGCCGGGTCGTCGAGGATTTCGAGCAGTTCCAGGACGTGTTTGAGCATGTGGTTCCTCTGAAGATGGCAAGCCGCCGGGATTGGTCCGACCAGATTCGGCCGGAGGACCCCGGCTTTACAAACATTTCCCGTTATTCGCACAATGGCTGGATGCCGGACCCCGACGACCGCTCCACCCCGCCCGGCCTGCCGCAGACCGCAGACCGCGCGCTGCAGGTCCTGCTCGCGTTCGACCGCGCCCGCCCGGAATGGGGAGTCACCGCGGTGGCCCGCGAGTTCGGGCTGCACACGTCGATCGCCCAGCGGCTCCTGGCGGTACTGGCCCACCGCGGTTTCCTCGTCCGGGACGACAGCACCCGCAAGTACCGGATCGGCCCGGCCGCCCTGCACCTCGGCCGGATGTGGGACCGGGCCGGCGCGCTGGACCTGCTGGTGGCCCCGGTGCTGTCCGACCTCGCGGCGCAGACCGGGCACGCCGCCCTGCTGTCCCTGCCCGACGGCGCGCACACCCGATGCGTGCTGGCCGCCGAAGGCGCGGACGGACGACTGCGCGGCTACTCCCTGGTCGGCGAGCTGTATCCGGCGCACGCGGGCGCGACCAGCAAGGCGTACTTCGCGTTCCTGTCCGAAGAAGAGCGCGACCGGCTCTTCGCCGACCGCCCGATGGCCCGGTTCACGCCGGACACGGTGACCGATCTCGGTGTCCTGCGGGAGCAATTGGCGGAGGTCGCCGCGCGCGGCTGGGCGTTCACGACCGGCGAGTACGACACCGGCGTGGCGACCCTCGCGGTGCCGGTGTTCCTGCGCGGGGAACCGTACGGGAGCCTGTCCGTCGGATGGTCCGCCGCCCGCTTCGAACACGACCCGGAGCAGTGGGTGGACCTGCTGCGCCGCGGCGCGGACCTGATCGAACTGCGGCTTTCCCGGCCGGTCCCCCGGCGCTGAAACCCGGTGCCGGCGGCCAGATCCGGCGGGTTCGGCGAAGATCGGCTTCGAACTGGGCCTTGACCAGCGGTCTGTTATCGCTAACATTGCCATGCTCACGCCGCGAGCTTCAGCGAGGAGGTGCGGGATGCCCGCCGACGGTGCGTCAGCCAAACGCCAGCCCGGGCTCGCCGAAGTGGCGGCGATGGCGGGCGTTTCGCACATGACGGTCTCCCGGGTCGTCAACGACACCGGGCCGGTGCGCGCGGAGACCCGGGCCCGGGTGCTCGCCGCGGTGGAGCAGCTGGGGTACCGGCCCAACTCCGCGGCCCGGACGCTGGCGACCGGGCGGTCGAGCATTCTCGGCGTGGTCGCGCTGGAGTCCAATTTGTACGGTCCGGCGAGCACGCTGTACGGCATCGAGCACGCCGCCCGCGAGGAGGGCTACGGCGTCACGATTTCCAGTGTCAGCAGGCCGCGGCGGTCGACTTTCGCCGACGCGGTGGAGAATCTGCGGCGGCAGGCGGTCGGCGGGATAGTGGTGATCGCGCCGCACGTCGCGGCCGGCGAGGCGTTGCGGCAGGTGCCCGGCGACATCCCGACGGTCGCGGTCGGCGGCGGCGAATCGGCGCCGGTGCCGGTGCTCTCGGTCGACCAGTACGACGGGGCCCGCCGGGTGACCGAGCATCTGCTGTCGCTCGGGCACGAAACCGTGTGGCACGTCGCCGGTCCGGAGGACTGGCTGGAATCGCTGGAGCGCGAACGCGGCTGGCGGGAAGCGCTCGAACGGCGCGGCGCGCGGGTGCCGACGCCGCTGCGCGGGGACTGGAGTCCTCGTTCCGGCTACGACGCGGGCCGGCGGCTGGCCGCCGAAGACAAGCCGGACGCGGTGTTCGTCGCCAACGACCAGATGGCGCTGGGCGTGCTGCGCGCGTTCGCCGAAGCCGGCCTCTCGGTGCCCGGGGACGTGCGCGTGGCCGGGTTCGACGACGTGCCGGAGGCGGCGTACTTCAGCCCGCCGCTCACCACGGTCCGGCAGGACTTCATCGAGGTCGGGCGGCGGACGTTCCGCTTGCTCGTCGAACGCATGGAAGGCGGCGACCCCGGCGTCCGCCACCTCGTCGCCCCCGATCTGATCGTCCGGGACAGCACCGGGCCCCGGTAAAACGGGACCGCTCGACCGCACTCCGCCCACCCCCGCCATCCCTCGAATGTTAGCGCTAACAGTCGCCCGGCCGACCGGTCGCGCGACGCGGAATCCGGAAGGAAATCCCTCCAGTGCCAGCAGACTCCCTCGTCGTCGGCATCGACTTCGGCACGCTGTCCGGGCGCGCGGTGGTGGTCCGGGTGCGCGACGGCGCCGAACTGGGGACCGCCGTGACCGAATACCGGCACGGGGTCGTCGACGACCGGCTCCCCGCCACCGCCGAGGAGCTGCCGCCGGGCTGGGCGTTGCAAGTCCCGTCGGACTACGTGGACGTCTTGCGCACCGCGGTGCCCGCGGCACTGGCCGACGCCGGAGCGAATCCGGAGGACGTGATCGGGATCGGCACGGATTTCACCGCGTGCACGATGGTCCCCACGACCGCGGACGGGACGCCGCTGTGCGAACTGCCGGAGTTCGTCGGCAACCCGCACGCGTACGTGAAGCTGTGGCGCCACCACGCCGCGCAACCGCAGGCCGACCGCATCAACGCGGCGGCCCGCGAGCGCGCCGAACCCTGGCTGCCGCGGTACGGCGGGCTGATCTCGTCCGAATGGGAGTTCGCCAAGGCGCTGCAGTTGTTCGAGGAAGCCCCCGAGGTGTACCGGGCCATGCGGCACTGGGTCGAGGCGGCGGACTGGATCGTCTGGCAGCTCACCGGGACCTACGTCCGCAACGCCTGCACAGCCGGGTACAAGGGGATCTACCAGGACGGCCGCTACCCGGACCGGGACTTCCTCCGCGAGCTCCACCCCGGTTTCGAGTCCTTTGTGGACGAAAAACTCGACCACCCGATCGGGCAGCTGGGCTCGCTCGCCGGGAAACTCGGCGCGGAAGCGGCGGGCTGGACCGGGCTGCCCGCCGGGATCGCGGTCGCGGTCGGCAACGTCGACGCGCACGTCACCGCACCGGCCGCACAGGCGGTCGAGCCGGGCCAGATGGTCGCGATCATGGGCACGTCGACCTGTCACGTGATGAACGGCGCCGAGCTGCGCGAGGTCCCCGGCATGTGCGGGGTCGTCGAGGGCGGCATCGTCCCCGGGCTCTGGGGCTACGAAGCGGGCCAGAGCGGAGTGGGCGACATCTTCGGCTGGTTCGTCGACCACTGCGTCCCGGCGTCCTATTCGGACTCCGCGCGGGCAGAAGGGCTCCACGCCTATCTGACCCGGCTCGCGGCCGGGCAGGACATCGGCGAGCACGGCTTGGTCGCGCTCGACTGGCACAGCGGCAACCGGTCGGTCCTGGTCGACCACGAGCTGTCCGGCGTCCTGGTCGGGCAGACCCTGAGCACCCGGCCCGAGCACGTCTACCGGGCGTTGCTGGAGGCCACCGCGTTCGGCACCCGCAAGATCATCGAGACCTTCGAGTCCGCCGGGGTACCGGTGACCGAGCTGATCGTCGCGGGCGGGCTGACGAAAAACCCGTTGCTGATGCGGATCTACGCCGACGTCACCGGCCTCCCGCTCTCGGTGATCGGCTCGGCGCAAGGGCCCGCGCTCGGCTCGGCGATCCACGCCGCGGTCGCCGCCGGTGCCTATCCCGACGTGCGCGCGGCCGCGGCGGCGATGGGTTCGGTCCAGCGGATGGCGTACCGACCGGTGCTGGCGAATGTGTCGGCCTACGACGAGCTGTACGCGGAATACACCGCGCTGCACGACTATTTCGGCCGCGGCGGCAATGACGTGCTGCACCGTCTCGCCGCGCGCCGTCGCGAACTGGCCACTGTCGCGAAAGGACAGAACTGATGACGCTGACCGCCCAGGCGCGCGGGACGATCGCGGAGCTGAGGGAATCCGTCGCGCGGCTGCACAGCGAGCTGACGCGCAACGAACTGGTCGTCTGGACCGCGGGCAACGTGTCGGCGCGGGTGCCCGGCGAGGACCTGATGGTGATCAAGCCGTCCGGAGTGTCCTACGACGACCTGAACGCCGACACGATGGTCGTCACCGACCTGCACGGCAACCTCGTGCACGGCGACCTCGCGCCGTCGTCGGACACCGCCGCGCACGCCTACGTCTACCGGCACCTGCCCGACGTCGGCGGGGTCGTGCACACGCATTCGACCTACGCCACGGCCTGGGCCGCCCGCGGCGAGCCGATCCCGTGCGTGCTCACCATGATCGCCGACGAGTTCGGCGGCGAGATCCCGGTCGGCCCGTTCGCCTTGATCGGCGACGATTCGATCGGCCGCGGCATCGTGGAAACCCTCCGCGCGACCCGCTCCCCAGCGGTCCTGATGCGCAACCACGGCCCGTTCACCGTCGGCGCGACCGCGCGGGACGCGGTGAAGGCCGCGGTGATGGTCGAGGACGTGGCCCGCACCGTCCACATCGCACACCAGCTCGGCACGCCCGTCCCGCTGTCGCGCTCCGACGTCGACCGGCTGCACGCGCGGTACCAGAACGTTTACGGGCAACGCTGAAACCCCTGACCCAGCAAGGAGAAAAGATGATCTCCGCGACCAAGCCGCAGGTGTGGTTCCTCACCGGCAGCCAGGCGCTCTACGGCGAGGAAACCCTCGAGCAGGTCGCCGGGCAGTCGCTGCGGATCCGGCAGCTGCTGGCCGATTCCGGCGGACTGCCGTGCGAGCTCGCCGGCAAGCCGGTGCTGACCGAGTCGTCCGGGATCCGGCAGGTGCTGCGGGAGGCGAACGCCGACCCCGCGTGCGTCGGGGTCATCGCGTGGATGCACACGTTCAGCCCGGCGAAGATGTGGATCAGCGGCCTGGACGCGCTGCGCAAACCGTTGCTGCACTTGCACACCCAGCTCGACGCGACGCTGCCGTGGGCCAGCCTCGACATGGACTACATGAACCTCAACCAGGCCGCGCACGGCGACCGCGAGTTCGGGTTCGTGCAGACCCGGCTCGGGATTCCGCGCAAAACCGTCGCCGGGCACGCGGCCGATCCGGCGGTCGTCGCCCGGATCGACGCGTGGGCGCGGGCGGCGATCGGGGCGGCCCACCTGCGGACCTTGAAGCTGGCCCGGTTCGGCGACAACATGCGCGACGTCGCGGTCACCGAAGGCGACAAGGTCGAGGCCGAGCTGCGGTTCGGCGTTTCGGTGAACACATACGGCGTCACCGAACTCGCCGAGCGAGTCGACGCGGCCTCCGCTCCGGACGTCGACCGCCTGGTCGCGCAGTACGCCGACGAGTACGCCCTCGCACCGGAACTGGCGCGCGGCGGCGAACGGCACGAATCGCTGCGGTACGCGGCGCGGATCGAACTCGGCTTGCGGTCTTTCCTCGGCGAAGGCGGATTCGGCGCGTTCACCACGAACTTCGAGGACCTCGGCGGCCTGCGGCAGCTGCCGGGCCTGGCGGTGCAGCGGCTGATGGCCGACGGCCACGGCTTCGGCGGCGAGGGCGACTGGAAGACGTCCGCGCTGCTGGCCGCGGTGAAAGCGATGGGCCGCGGCTCGGACCGCGGAACGTCCTTCATGGAGGACTACACCTACCATTTCGGGCCCGGCGAACCGAAAATCCTCGGCGCGCACATGCTCGAGGTGTGCCCCAGCATCGCCGCGGACCGGCCGTCGTGCGAGATCCACCCGCTCGGCATCGGCGGCCGCGAGGACCCGGTGCGGCTGGTGTTCAACGCCGCCCCCGGCCCGGGCGCGGTGCTCGGCCTGACCGACCTCGGCGACCGGTTCCGCCTGGTGGCCAACGAGATCGAAGTCGTCCCGCCCGACGAACCGCTGCCCAACCTCCCGGTGGCCCGCGCCGTGTGGAAGCCCGCGCCGTCGCTCACCACGTCCGCGGAAGCGTGGATCACCGCCGGCGGGCCGCACCACACCGTGCTCACCCAGGCAGTCGGCACCGAGACCCTGCGGGACTTCGCCCGCATGCTCGACGTCGAACTGCTCGTCATCGACGGAACCACCACCACCGCGGAATTCGCCGACCGCATCCGCTGGAACCAGGCCTACCACCGGCTCGCCCAGGGTTTCTGAGAGAAGGAGAACGAACAATGAGGTTCATTCGAGGAATCCGCGCCGCCGCCGCGGCGGCCGGAGTCGCCGTGCTCGGGTTCGGCCTGGCGGCGTGCGGGTCGAGCGCGAAGACCGTCGACCAGCAGGCGGGCGGGTCCGCCGGCGCGCTGGTCGGCGTGACGATGCCGACCAAATCGTCCGAGCGCTGGATCCACGACGGCGACAACATCAAGGCCGCGCTGGAGAAGCTCGGCTACCAGGTCGACCTGCAGTACGCCGAGAACGACATCCCCACCCAGGTCAACCAGATCGAGAACCAGCTGACCAAGGGCGCGAAACTGCTGATCGTCGCCTCGATCGACGGCACCGCGCTCACCACCCAGCTGCAGGAGGCCGCCGACCGGAAGGTCCCGGTGATCGCCTACGACCGGCTCATCCGCAACTCGCCCGCGGTCGACTACTACGCGACGTTCGACAACTTCAAGGTCGGCGTGGAACAGGCGAACTCGCTGCTCAAGGGCCTCGGCGACGGTCCCGGTCCGTTCAACATCGAACTGTTCGGCGGATCTCCGGACGACAACAACGCGACCTTCTTCTACAACGGCGCCATGTCGGTGCTCAAGCCGCTGATCGCCAGCAAGAAACTGGTGGTGAAGAGCGGCCAGGTCGACTTCGCGCCGACCGCGATCCTGCGCTGGGACCCGGCCACCGCGCAGCGGCGGATGGAAGACCTGCTCACCAAGACCTACACCGGCGGCGCGAAGGTGCAGGGCGTGCTCTCCCCCTACGACGGCCTGTCGATCGGCATCCTGTCGGCGCTCAAGAGCAACGGCTACGGCACCGCCGGACAGCCCTACCCGGTGGTCACCGGACAGGACGCCGAAGTCGCTTCGGTGAAGTCGATCATCGCCGGCGAGCAGTACTCCACCGTGTTCAAGGACACCCGCAAACTCGCCGACGTCACGGTGAAAATGGCCGACGCCGTCCTCAAAGGACAGAAGCCCGCGGTGAACAACACCACCGACTACAACAACGGCACGAAGGTCGTCCCGGCGCAATTGCTGCAGCCGGTCGTGGTGGACAAGTCCAACTACCAGAAGGAACTGCTCGACTCCGGCTACTACACGGCGGGCCAGCTGAAATGACCGAACTGCTCGGCATGCGCGGGATCACCAAGACCTTTCCCGGCGTCACCGCGCTGTCCGACGTCACGCTCTCGGTGCGGCGCGGGGAGATCCACGCCGTGTGCGGCGAGAACGGCGCCGGGAAATCCACCCTGATGAAGATCCTGTCCGGGGTCTATCCGCACGGCAGCTACGACGGCGAAATCACCTTCGACGGCGAAGCCTGCGCGTTCGGGTCCATCCGCGACAGCGAACGCCGCGGCATCGTGATCATCCACCAGGAACTCGCGCTGTGCCCGCAGCTTTCGGTCGCCGAGAACATCTTCCTCGGCAACGAACGGGCCCGCCGCGGCTGGGTCGACTGGAACCGGACCAACCACGAGGCCGCCGACCTGCTACGCCGGGTCGGGCTGCGCGAGAACGCCGTCACGCCGGTCAGCGAACTCGGCGTGGGAAAACAGCAACTGGTCGAAATCGCCAAGGCGCTGTCCAAGCGCGTCAGACTGCTCATCCTCGACGAGCCGACCGCCGCGCTCAACGACGACGACTCGGCGCATCTGCTCGCGCTGCTGCGCGAACTGCGGGACGACGGCGTGACGTGTGTGATCATCTCGCACAAGCTCGGCGAGGTGACCGCGATCGCCGACACGGTCACGATCCTGCGCGACGGCAAGACGATCGAAACGCTCAGCGCGGCCGGGCTGAGCGAAGAACGCATCATCACCGGCATGGTCGGGCGCGACCTCGAACACCGTTTCCCGCCGCGGGAGCCGGACATCGGCGACGAGGTGCTCCGGATCGAGGACTGGACCGTGCACAGCCCGAACCAGCCCGGCCGGGTCGTGGTGGACGGGGCGAACCTGACGTTGCGCCGCGGCGAGATCGTCGGGCTCGCCGGGCTGATGGGCGCGGGCCGCACCGAACTCGCGATGAGCGTCTTCGGCCGCTCGTACGGGACGAACATCTCCGGCCGGCTCGTCAAGGACGCCAAGGAGATCACGCTGCGGTCCGTGCGCGACGCCATCCGCCACGGCCTCGCCTACGCCACCGAAGACCGGAAGCTGTACGGGCTCAACCTGATCGACGACATCCAGCGCAACACGTCCGCGGCCGGGCTGCCCCGGATGGCCCGCCGCGGCTGGGTGAACGAGCACACCGAGCACGAGGTCGCGGTGCGCTTCCACCGCGAGCTCCGGATCAAGGCGCCGTCGGTGCGCAGCGTCACCGGCAAGCTGTCCGGCGGGAACCAGCAGAAAGTCGTGCTGGCCAAGTGGATTTACACCGACCCGGACGTGCTCATCCTCGACGAGCCCACGCGCGGCATCGACGTCGGCGCGAAATACGAGATCTACACCATCGTCAACGAGATGGCCGCGCAAGGCAAAGCGGTGCTCGTCATCTCCTCCGAACTCCCCGAACTGCTCGGCCTCTGCGACCGCATCTACACCCTTTCAGCCGGCCGGATCACCGGCGAGGTCGCCCGGGCCGACGCCACCCAGGAAGTCCTCATGCGACACATGACGAAGGAACGGACATGACCACCACGAACCCCGTGCGGCCGGCCGATCCGGCCGCCCCGCCCGCCGGGCGCAGCCCCCGGCGGATCTCGATCAACCTCCGGCAAAGCGGCATCTACGTCGCGTTCGCGCTGATCGTGGTCCTGTTCGAGGCGATCACCGGCGGCGCGCTGCTCGAACCGCAGAACATCTCGAACATCATCGTGCAGAACTCCTACGTGCTGATCCTCGCCGTCGGGATGATCTTGGTGATCATCTCCGGGCACATCGACCTGTCCGCGGGCTCGGTGGTGGCGATGACCGGCGCGGTCACCGCGGTCCTCACCGTCAATCTCGGGCTGCCCTGGCCGCTGGCGGTCGTGCTCACCCTCGTCGTCGGCGCGGTGATCGGCGCGTGGCAGGGATACTGGGTCGCCTGCTTCGGCATCCCCGCGTTCATCGTGACCCTGGCCGGGATGCTGGCCTTCCGCGCGCTCACCCTGACCGTGCTCGGCAACCAGGGCATCGGCCCGTTCCCGGACGCCATCCGCACCCTGTCCAACGGCTTCACCGGCGGCTACCTCGGAAACGTCGGCCTCGGCCCGCTCGGCGGCGCCGACCTCGTCAGCCTCCTCGCCGGAGTCGTCGTGGTCGCCGGGATCGTGCTGACGCAATGGCGCAAACGCGCCGCCCGGCTCGGCTACGGCCAGGAAGTCGACCCGTTCCCGCTGTTCGTGCTCAAGATCGCGGTCGCCGCCGCCCTCGTGCTCGCCGTCGTCGTGCAGCTGGCCCGCTTCCGCAACCTGCCCTGGGTCCTCGTCCTGCTCGCCGTGCTCGTGCTCGGCTACTCCCTCGTCGCCGGGAAATCCGTGTTCGGCCGCCACATCTACGCCATCGGCGGCAACCTGCAGGCCGCGACGCTGTCCGGGGTCAAGGTCAAATCGGTGACGTTCTGGGTGTTCGTCAACATGGGGGTGCTGGCCGCGCTGGCCGGGATCATCTTCGCCGGACGCCTCAACCAGGCCGGTCCCACCGCGGGCGTCAACTTCGAACTCGACGCCATCGCCGCGGCGTTCATCGGCGGCGCCGCGGTCCAAGGCGGGGTCGGCAAGGTCGTCGGGGCCATCACCGGCGGCCTGATCATGGCGGTGATCAACAACGGCATGTCGCTCATCGGCGCGCCGAGCGAACGGGTCATGCTCGTCAAGGGCGCGGTGCTGCTCGCCGCGGTCGCCTACGACATCTGGACCAAGCGCCGCGCCGGGGCCGCCGCCCGCTGACTCGCGGCCGGTGGGCGCCGTCCCACCGGCCGCCGTCCGGCCAGCCGTCGAACCGTGCGGCTGGTCGCCCAACGGGGTGTTCAGAGTCCGCAAACGGTTGCGCGCTTTCCTCGGACGCACCCCGAGCCCCGCGATCTCCGGCGGCCCGCGCTCGGGCGGACGCCGTTGTCCGGACTGGATTAACTGAATCGTGACAGGACGCGACGCCCGCGGTAAACGAGCACCGCGACGCTGGAGCGCATGACTGCATCCGAGAAGCGGAGCGCGAGCCGGAAGCGTTCGGTCAACCGGGAACTGGTCGAGCTGGCGGCGTTGTTCTTCGCCACCGGGATCGCCGATCTGTTCGTCAGCACCCTCTCGAACAACCGCGTCGGCCCCGTGCTGCTGTTCGCGCTGGGCGGGCTTTTCGTCGTGGCCGCCACGCTGCGGCACCACTGGAGCCACCGGACACCGCGCAGCGGTCCGCCCGGCCAAGGGGCCGCGATCGAATGGCGCCTCCGCGCGACCGTGCGCGACGTGCCCGGCAGTCTGGCCGCTCTCACCGCCACCCTGGCCGCACACCGCTACGACATCGCGTCCATGCAAGTGCTCACCGCGCCCGACGGCGCCGTGGACGAGTTCCTCCTCCGCGCCCCGGAAGGCACCACCGGCGCGGAAATCGCCGAAGCGGCCCGCTCCGGCGGCGGCGAAAACGTCTGGGTCGTCCGGGCGGACGCGCACGACCTCGTCGACCTCCCGACCCGGATGCTCGCCCTCGCCGCCCAAGCCGCCGGCACCGCGTCCGACGTGGCCCAGCTCCTCGGCGCGTTGCTCGGCCAATCCTGCACCGTCCAGCGGAAAACCGGCGGCCGCCCGCGGGACGAGCGCGTGACCGGAACCGTCATGCTGCTGCACGGCCGTCCCGGCGAATTCCTCGAAATCCGCCGCCCGCTGCTGCCGTTCACGCTCGCCGAGTTCGCTCGGGCCAAGGCCCTGCTTCGGGTGCACCTCGCCGCCGCGGCACCGTCTGCTTGCTCCGTCCCGGGGGATTCCGGCGAACGGTGAGAGCGGCGGTTGTCTTTCGTCCGGCGAAACCGCGCGGACGCGGGCCGAAGCCTGGTTGCGGAACCTCGTGCTCGATCGCCGAGACACGTTCGGCACCGAGGTGACGGCAGAATCCGTGCTGCGGAGCCAGTCCGCGATGAAGCATCGGTTCCGGCAACGCCCCACGGCCGCCGGAAATCGGTGGCGGTGCGGTCCCGCCGCGGCCTAGGCTCTCCGGCGAGGGGAACACCATGGAGTAGATCAGCGGCAGATCGCCCGGCTCGGGACCGGGAGGGCGCGGGTTCGAATCCCGCCTCCATGTCCATCCCGTCTTGGAGTAGTTCAGCAGGCAGAACACCCGGCTTTCTCCGGGATGGCGCAGGTTCGAGTCCTGCCTCCAAGTCTTGGCACCAGGGGGAATCCACATGGGACACAGCGCGTCGGCAGGGTACGCCTGCGAACAGCTCAAGCGGGCGGTGCGCGTCGCCCTGTCCGCGGAGGACAGGGCGACGCGCCGGCGTGCCGAGGCGAAGGCGAGCCGGTGGCAGGACGTCCTGACCGGCATGGCCGGCGGTTCCCTGCGGATCGGCTCGCGGGTTCCGGTCGCGGGCACTCCGGAGTGGGTGACTCTCGAAGTCGTCCACGGCGGGTTCGCCACCGGCCGTTTCCTCGCGGAGGCCCCGCTTTCCCCCGCCGAGGCGGCTCTGTGCGCCGACGGGCCCGGCACGACCGGCCGCGAACGGCTCAACCTCTGGTATCTCACCGACGCCGGGCTCGCCGCGCTGCGCGCCATGTTGGCCACCGAGTCCTACCGGATCGAGGTTCCGGAGGACGCCGCGCTTCCGGTCGTGGCGTGGCTGCTGGACCATGGGCACGCCGAAGCCGCGCTCGACCTGGTCGCCGAGCTTCGCCCGCTGATGCATCGGCTGCGGCTGGCTCCGCTGCCCGGAGCGGCACCGCGGCCGGCGGGCGCGCAGGTGCGGCTGAGCACAGTCGGCGAAGTCCGGGAATCGCTGCGGTCGGCGCGCACCCGGCCGCACATCGCGGCGATGCTGGAGACCCTGCAGGTGTGGCACCCGCTGTTCGACCGGCTGGTCGCGCTGTGGTGCGACACCGTCGAGGGCGAACTGCCGCGGCTGGCCGAAACCGGCGTCGCCGGCGGCTGGCCGTGCCGTACTTGGCCGGCCGACTGGGCACAGCGCCGCGCCGAGTGGCTCGCGGATTACGCGAGCGCGAGCGCCCAGCACACCGCGTCGACCGCACACACCCACCCGAAGAGCAACTTCGCCCGGCTGCGTCGCGCGTTGCTGGCGTGCGAGCACGACAGCGCGCAACTGACCGGCCGCGACGTCGGCTGGATCCGCCGTGCCCTGGCCAACACGATCACCAAGCACGGCGAGCCAGGCTCAGAACCGCGGGCGGCGCTGCGCGCGACGCAGGCCGCGGTCGCCGCGCAGCCCACCCACGCCGAACTCGCGGCCGCGCTCGCCGAGCGGCTGGACCGCTTCCCCGCCGACGGCGGACTGCCGTCGCTCGAGCCGGTCGCCGAGAACGCGCCCGCGCACCTGGTCGCGAAGGTCGCCCGCGCGCTGGAAGCGCCGATCGAGGAACTGGTCGCGCGGAACGTGATCACCTCGGCTGACGTGCTCGCGACGGTCCTGCCGCAGATCACCGCGCAACTGCTTGCGGCGAATTTCGAAAACGAGCAGCTCGCCACGCTGTACGCGCAGACCTACGCGGCCTTCCGCCGTCGCCGCAGCCTGCTGCTGCTCGACCTGGAGCAGCAGGTCCGGATCGAGGAACTGCCCTGGGTCCGCGCGATCGACCCGTTGCGGGTGCGCCGTCCGGACACCGCGCGGGCGGCCCGCCAGACGCTGTCCCAGACGGTGCTGCTGGCGCTCACTGCGTTCCCGCAGGCGATCCTGCCGAACACGCTGGTGCGCGAACTGGGTGCGCTCGCGAAGCAGGCCGGCTTGCCGATGCCGCTGGTAGAGGAGGTCGCCGCCGACATCTTCATGGGCACCTTCACCGCGAAATGGCGCGCGGCGGCGGAAATCACGAGCCGCACCATGGCGGGCACGCTCTACGCGCGCTACTACGACCTGCCGCAGTCCTGGACGCAGGCACCCCCGCCGCGCCGGTTCCGCGCGCTCGCCAAGCGCACCGCCGACGACTTCGCCGAGGTGTGCACGGCCCGAGCCGCCGAAGCCCAGCCGACGTGGACGGGCCACTCGGTCGCCGAGAAACGGAACAGTCCTGGAGCAGAGCCAGATCCTCACGACGCAGAACCTGGCCGTCCTGGTGCACACGCTCGGTCTGGGGAACCGGCTCCGGGCCTCGGCGCCCGCGCTGGCCGCGGAGTCGTTGGCGTGGGCAGTGACCCGGCTGGCGATCCGCACTGACCAGCGCCACGCGGCCCTGCAGGCGGTCAAGAACGCGGCCTACGCGTGGCGGCAGGCGGTGTTCTTCTTGAGTTTCTGCGATCTCGGCACTCAGCGCGAGACCGTGCGTCAGCTCGCCGAGCAAGTGGCACGGGCAGGCCTCGCCGAGCGATTCGCTCCGGCCGTGGCCGGTTTGGCCTACGTCGTCGAGGGCGGCCGGTTCACCGCGGAGGGCCGCGTGGACGGCGGAGCGGGACGGCGGTTTCTGGGCTGGACCACCGGCACGCACTGGTGCTTGCCGGAGCCCAGGAAAGCGCGCCGGTAAGCTGGCGACGCGGCCCAGCTGTCCTGTCTGGCTAGTTGCTGCGCACGTGCGCTCGCTGGAGCCGGTCCACGGCCGACGGAGACCTGGCGGTCGTCCCGCTCGACCTGTGCCATGGTCCTCGAGCGAACACGTGGGGAGGCTGACCCGTCCGTCCACTCTGGACAGACCCGCGCCTCAAGGCAGCTTCGCCGCAACCCGCGACACGGCCGCCTCCATCGCCGGCAGCATCGACGGCGCCAGCTTCGCCACCGCAATGCCGCCGCCGACTCCCGCCCACGCCACCGGACCCAGCGGGACGCACCCGAAGAACTGGCTCACCCCCGGGGTCTGCACCACCGCGAACAACACCGCCGCCGAGCCGAGGCTCGTGGCCAGGACGAGCGGACTGTGCGCGCGACCGGTCAGCGTCTGCACCAGCTGCGCTCCCACCAGGCCGCACAACGACATCGTGCTGGTGCGTCGTGCGGTGCCGGGCGTGAAGGCGCCGGCCAGCCACGCGGTGGTCGCGCCCAAGCCGGTCACGATGCCCCGGTCGCGGATCTGCCGGGTGAGCGGCGCGCCGAGCGTGCCGGTGCCCACGGCGGTTCCGTCCCGCGCGTCGTCCGGGTCGATGCTGGGAGTGACCGCGATGGCCATCGCCGGGAACATGTCGGTCAGCAGGTTGACCAGCAGCAGCTGCCGGGTGGACAACGGCGAAGCCCCGGACAGCAGGGTGCCCAGCACGGTGAAGCCCACCTCGCCGGCATTGCCGCCGATCAGGATGCTGATGGCGTCCGCGACGCTGCGCCACAGCGCCCGGCCTTCGTCGACCGTGTCGGCTAGCACCCGCAGGTCGCCGTCGGTCAGCACGATGTCCGCCGCGTTGCGGGCGGCCGCCGACCCGCGCGCGGCCAGGGCGATTCCGGCGTCGGAGGCCCGGATCGCCGCGGCGTCGTTCGCGCCGTCGCCGACCATCGCCACGACCCGGCCCGCGGCGCGCAGGGCTTCGACCACCTGCAGCTTCTGCTCCGGAGCCACTCGCGCCACTACCCCGGCCTCGCGGAGCAGGTCCGCCCGGCCGGCCCGGTCCAGAGCGGCCAGTTCCTGCCCGGTCACCACCGCGGTGTCCTCCGGCCAGCCCAATTCGACGGCGACGGCCAAGGCGGTGCGCGGATGGTCGCCGGTCAGCACGACCGGGTTCACGCCCGCCGCGCGAAGCCCGGCCACCATCGGCGCCGCACTGGGACGAGGGCTGTCCGCCAGCGCGAGCAAGCCGACGAATTCCAGCTCCGCCAACGGTTCGTCGACGGCCTCGGCCAATCCGTCCGGACGCACCGGGCGGCGAGCCACCGCCAGGACGCGGAGTCCGTCGCCCGCCAGCGATTCCGCCCGCGCGAGGACGTCCGCCGGGGCGTCCGGGCAGCACGGGAGCACGACCTCCAGCGCTCCCTTGACCTCCAGCCAGCCGGTTTCCCCCTCCCGTCCGGCCGCGGCCGCGTAGCCGCGGCTGGCCTCGAACGGCAACCCGGCGACCTGCTGCCACTCCTGGCCGGGCGGCGCGGCCGCGAGCACCGCCGCGTCGGTCGCGTGCGCGTGCTTCTTCCGCAAACTGTCCTTTTCGGACGGACAAGCTCGCGCTCCGGTCCACAGCACTTCGGTGGCCGCGGCCGAGCGCACCGCCTGTTCCAGCGGAAGCACCTCGCCATCGGCCGTGGCGACCTTGATGACCCGCAGTTCGTTAGTCGTCAGCGTGCCGGTCTTGTCGAAGCACACGGTGTCGATCCGGCCCAGTGCCTCCAGCGTGCGCGCGGAGCGAACCAGCACGCCCCGGCGGCTGAGCCGGCGCGCGGCGGCCATCTGCGCGACCGTGGCGACCAGCGGAAGTCCTTCCGGCACCGCGGCGACCGCGACCGCGACGCCCCCGCTGACCGCTTCGCGCACCGTGCGCCCGCGCAGCAACGACAGACCGGCGACGGCGACTCCGCCGGCCAAGGTCAGCGGCAGGGCCTTGCTGGTCAGTTGCCGCAGTCTCGCCTGGACCCCGGCGGCCGGTGCGGTGCGGGACGCCAGCGCCACCGCGCGCCCGGCCTCGGTGCGGTCGCCGGTGTCCGCGACCATCGCCCGGGCCGATCCGGCGACCACGGTGGTTCCTTCGAAAACCATGCACCGGCGGTCCGCTAGGTCCGAAGCCGGCGTCGCCGCCGTTTGTTTCGGCACCGGCAGGGATTCCCCGGTCAGCACGGACTCGTCGACCTCCAGATCGTGCAGCCGCACCAGCCGCGCGTCAGCGGGCACGACGTCGCCGGCCCGGAGCTCCACCAGGTCGCCGGGCCGCAGTTCGGCGGCGTCCACCACTTCCGGCTGCGCCGCCTCCGAAGCCAGCCGGCGGGCCTGCTGGGTCTGGCTCGCCGCCAAGCCCGCCAGAGCCTGCTCCGCCCGCAGCCCCTGTACACCGCCGACGAGCGCGTTGGCCCCCATCGCGGCCAGCACGAGCAGCGCGTCGACGGTGGACCCGAGAATCGCCGACGCGGCGGCTCCGACGGCGAGGACCGGGGTCAGCGGGTCGCTCAACTCGCCCCGCATCGCACCGGCCAGCCGAAGCCCGGTCGCGACCGGCGCGGTTCCGGGCAGGTCGGCGGCCTCCGCGGCCAGGTGCCGGGCGCGTTCGGGCAGGCCAGCACGACGCGTCCGGCGGCGCCGCGGATCCGAGGCGAGCCTGCGCAGCACTTCCTCCAACGGCAGCGCGTGCCAGGCCACGCGCGGCCGCGGTGCCGGAGCCGGTTCCGCGGCCATGGCCACGGCGGCCTGCCAGCCGGCGCCCAGCGCGACGCCGGCGGCGAGGTTGACCGGGGTGAGCCGGGCCAGCGGCGACAGCAGCCGCCGCCACTGGCGCTGCCCGTCCGTGGCGACCACCAGACCGGCCAGAGCCGCAGCGGCCTCGGCACAGGTCGTGGCCCGTTCGCCCGCAGCGCGGGCACCGCGGACGGCGCGCATCAAGCGCCACACTCCCGCCAACCCGCTGATCGAGAGCAGGTCGGCCGCCCACACCGCGGCGTCACAGCCGTGCGCCACCGCGACCGTGAGATCGCCGCGCAGCAAGCCGTCCAGCACTTCTTCGCGGGCGGACGCGTCCGCGGCCTGCGGGACCCGCGCCAACGTCAGCACGACCTGGCCGTCCTTCTGGCACCCGGTGATGACGTCGGCCATCGGCTGATCGGTGACCACCTCGTCGGCCAGTGCGGCTTCCCCGCCCGGAGTGCCGCCCTCGACAACGACAATCCGCAGACCGGCTTGCCCGGCCGCGTCCAGCACGCTCTCCGCCAGCGGATCGGGAACCCGCCCGACGAGCACTGTCCCCACGTCCGCGCCATCGGCCGAGGCGATCATCAACCCGGTCTCGGCCGCGGAATCGTCGGGCGTCGGCCGCAGCCGCACGGGGCTGTCCTCGTCGTTCAGCACCTGGAGCGCCGCTTGCCACAGCCTGCCTTCCGCCCACTCGGGGTCGGTGGGATTCGCTTCCAGCACCGTGCGCTCATCGCCGCACAACGCGTTGCCGTGGACCACCAGCGTGTCGACCGCCTGCAGCAGCCGGAGCCGGTCCTCGTTCCGGACCAGCATCCCCTCGCGCGCGAGGGCGAGCCCGGCCCCGGAGGCGTAGGCAGTCCAGCCGTAGCGAGCGGGCTTGGGAGAACTGGCGAGGATCGCCGAACTGGCCTGGCGGAGGTCGCGTTTGAACAGCACGGTGCCCGCCGCGCCGATCATCCCGCCGGTCAACGCGGTTTTGGCGTAGTCGGCAACGGGATCCGGCGGGGCCGCGCGGCGCTCGGGCCGGGCCGCCGGGCAGTCGCGGTCGGGCACGCACAGCTGGTCGCAGGACCGTTCGAACGCGACCACCTGCGCCACCGCGTCGGCCAGTTGCCCAGTCCGCAACAGCACTTCGAGCGCGAGGTCGACCGGAGACTTCCCGACGCCGTGCAGCGCGGCATTCGCCGTGGCGACCGCCAATTCCGCGCCCGGCCTGCCGAGCCGGGCCCGCAAGAACTCCTGCGCGAGCGGATGTTCCCGCACCGCCGTGAGCGCGGCAGCCAGCACTTGCGGCGGACGGCGCAGCCGCAACGGCGTCGTGGCCGCCGCCATCGCCAGCCCGGCACCGCTGACCGCCAGCGCGGCGGCCTGCGTCCGGACGGCGCGGAGATCGCCGGGATGGACAGTTTCGTCCGGAGTGCCGACCGAAAGCCCGTGCTTTCGCGCCCGGGCGCTCATGGCTGCCACCAACCGATCGCTGGCCGCGCCTTCCGCCATTGTCAGAACCATCCGCGACAGCCCGGCATCCCAGTAAGCGGCGAGAACGTCAGGATGCGCCATCGCCTCGCGAACCAGTTTGCGCGCCACCCGCCCGAACCGGCTCGCGTCGGCGTCCGCTGCCGGACGCAGGCCGACGTGGAGCTTCCGCCCGTGCCGCCACACCGCGCCGGTGCCCTCTGCCCCGCTGGTCACGGCTTCGCGCAACACGCGCGCGGCGTACGTCGTGGCGCGGACGCCGGTGCCCGCCCCGGTCACCACGGCGTCGGTGCCGAGATTGACCGCTTCCGCAGCCACGCCCGCGGCCTGACCGGCCCCGCGGACGACCCGTTCCGGCACGGACAACGCCGCGCTCAATCCGGCCGCCGGAATGCGGAGCGCGCGCGACATCAAGGATGGAAGAGTTCCGGTCATTTCCTCGTCATTCTCCACCAGCGCAATCGGAGCCATTCAGCCGTTCCGAAAACGGAAAGTGGTTCTTTCGCGCTTCCTCGCTTGCTTCTCCGGTCTCAGTCCCCGGTCGCGAGATCCTTGCGCACGTCATCCAGGGACAGCCTCTCGGCGACGTAAGTGCCCGCGCCCACCACGACGGCGACCGGCCACTCGAGAACCCCGACCGCGGCCAGCGTCGCCAGCCCGCCCCACCACAACGCGCGCTTGGACGTTTCCGCCGGGAACGGCAGCTTGACGCCGGCGAGCGTCGCCTCCCGTTCTGGTTCCGCCGCGTCGCGATTCTGTTGTGGCCCAGGGGGATCCGGCTTCTTCCCCGGACCGGCATGCGTTCCGGTGCGTGGGCGCGCTGACATCCTCGCCTCCTTGTCGTGGTCCTCCTGGTACCCGGTGACAAGCGAGGCAAACACCCGGACGGGGGAAGCTGCCCGCGGGCCTGCTAACGCAGGAACCGGACCAGCGCTTCGACGAGCTGGCCCGGGTTCTCCTCGGCCAGGTGGTGCCCGGATTCGATGCGGGCGGAGATCAGTTCGCCGCTGACCCACGAGCGCCAGATGCCGACCGGGTCGCCGTAAAGGTCCTCCATGTCGTCCTTGGCGGACCAAGCGACCAGCGTCGGGCAAGCGATGACGCGGCCCGCGGCCCGGTCCGCCTCGTCGTGGGCGCGGTCGACGGTCAGCCCGGCGCGGTAGTCCTCCAGCATCGCCCGCACGGTCGCCGGATCGGTGACCGCGCGCACGAGGTCGCGATAGTTGTCTGGCCCCATGGCTTTCTCGTCCGGGCGGTACCAGGCAAGGGGATCAGCCGTGATTACGCGCTCCGCGTGAGGGGAGGCGCCGAGGAAGAACCAGTGCCACCACGCTGTCGCGAATTTCGCGCCAGCGCGTTCGAGCGCTTCGAGGATCGGCACGCTGTCCAGAACATCAAGCCGCGACACGGAGTCCGGATGATCGAGCGCAGTCCGGTAAGCGACGTAACTGCCCCGGTCGTGCCCGACGACAGCGAAGCGGCGATACCCGAGGGCGCGCATCAAAGCCACGATGTCGGCTGCCATCGCGCGATCGCAGTAGGTTTCGTGCTTTTCGTCGGGAACGGGTTTGGCCGACCGGCCGTACCCGCGCAAATCCGGGCAGACGACCGTAAACCCCGCCCCGGCAAGGGCGGGAGCTACGCGGTACCAGGTGGTGTGCGTCCGAGGATGCCCGTGCAACAACACCACCGGCGGTCCTTCTCCGCCGCTTCGCCCATGGATGGTCACGGATTCGCTGACAGGGACGTCCCATTCGGCAAAGGTGTCGAACACGCTTTAACGGTCTCACCATCGACACTCACCCGCGCGGCGGCGCTGTGCTGTTTGCCTGGCCGGAAACTGGGTAGCTGGCCGCCTGAGCGCAAGCCAATACGGCACAGCTTTCCTGACCGGACACCCCCGCGAAGCGCTCCCTCGAACTCACCGGAATTGCGACGGAGACTGCCCATAACGCCGCCGAAACGCCGCGGCGAACCGGCTGGCGCTGGAGAATCCCCACCGAGCCGCGATTTCGCTGATCGACAATTCCGGGTGCGCCTCGAGATCCGCGCGGGCATGCTGCAGCCGCACCCCCACGAGATGCTCCGTAGGCGTGCATCCGACCCACGCGCGGAAACTCTCCTGCAACCGGCGGACCGTGGTCCCGGCAACAGCCGCCATCTCGGTCGCCGTCCAGGGCCGCGCCGGGTCGGCTTGGATCGCGTCCGCCACTCGCGTGATCGCCCGCGGGCGAGGCGCCGGGACGCGGCCCGCGTCCGGGCAACCGGCCAGAAGAAACCCGGCCGCGACCGCTCCGGCCAGTTGTTCCCGGACGATCGGCTGGTCGGTGAACAGCGAGCCGTCCCGCATCTGCGACGACAAACCGGCCACCAGATGCCGCCAATCGCGGGCCGGGCCCTGTTCGAGAGGCACCTGATCCGGGAGCGCACCGGCCGCCCGGACCGTCCCGGCGCCGAGGACGCGCTCGGCCTCGCGGTCCAGCCAATCGCGGTCGAATTTGACGCCCAGCACCGTGCAGGTCGCGTCCCAGTGGGTGATCAGCGAGGGAGTGTCCGCGCGGAAGACCGTGGCCTGCCCGGGCACCGACGTCACGAGGCCGTGCCTGCCGCGGCTCGCGAGGTGGCCGGTCAGCGGCAGGTTGACCTCGTAGGCGGACGGGTAGTCGCAGGCGATCTCGACGTCGGCTCCCCATCCGACGTACCCGATCAGCACCGGGCCGAGGTCCAGCGTCCGCAGGGTCAGCCGCGGCTCGCGGCCGGCGCGCAGCGGCGTCAGCTGGTGCGGAAAGTAGGCGTCGGCCACCGACTTCGAGACTCGCTCCCAGTCCCGCGGCGCCGCACCCCGGCGTGCGGACATGGACGCATGCTAACCGATTCGCGGCGACGCGCCGGATTCGTCGCGCGATCCGTGCCGGATCCGCGTTTTCGGTGTCGTGGGCCCGGCCCGCGCGGACCTACCTTCTGCCCAACCCGCACGAAGGAGGCCGCGTCAATGACGACGAAAAGCACCACCGCCCCGGACCTGTCGTGGATCGGCGAGATCACCATGGCCCAGCTGGAGCGGAATCCGTACGAGCCCTACGAACGGCTGCGCCGCGAGGCCCCGCTGGCGTACGTGCCGGTGCTCGGGTCGCACGTCGCGACGACCGCGGAGATCTGCCGCGAAATCGCCACCAGCCCGGACTTCGAGGCCGTCATCACCCCGGCCGGCGGCCGCACCTTCGGCCATCCGGCGATCATCGGCGTCAACGGCGACATCCACGCCGACCTGCGCTCGATGGTCGAACCCGCGCTGCAGCCCGTCGAGGTCGACCGGTGGATCGACGACCTCGTCCGCCCGATCGCCCGCGGCTACCTGGAGAAGTTCGAGAACGACGGCCGCGCCGAACTCGTCTCGCAGTACTGCGAACCGGTCAGCGTCCGCTCCCTCGGCGACCTGCTCGGGCTGCAGAGCGTCAGCTCGGACAAACTCCGCGAATGGTTCGCGAAACTGAGCCGGTCCTTCACCAACGCCGCGATGACCGAGGACGGCGAGTTCGCCAACCCGGAGGGTTTCGTCCAGGGCGACGAGGCGAAGGCCGAAATCCAGGCGACGGTCGACCCGCTGATCGACAAGTGGATCGCCGAACCCGCCGACACCGCCATCTCGCACTGGCTGCACGACGGGATGCCGCCCGGGAAGACCCGCGACCGCGAGTACATCTACCCGACGATCTACGTGTACCTGCTCGGCGCGATGCAGGAACCGGGCCACGGCATGGCCTCGACGCTGGCCGGGCTGTTCAGCGAACCCGACCAGCTCGAGCAGGTCGTGGACGACCCGGCGCTGATCCCGCGCGCGATCTCCGAGGGGATGCGCTGGACGTCGCCGATCTGGTCGGCCACCGCGCGGATCTCCACCAAGCCGGTGACCGTCGCCGGGGTCGACCTGCCCGCGGGCACCCCGGTGATCCTGTCCTACGGCTCGGCCAACCACGACACCGGCGTCTACGAGGCCCCGACCCGCTACGACCTGCACCGGCCGCCGCTGCCGCACCTGGCTTTCGGCGCCGGGAACCACGCGTGCGCCGGGATCTACTTCGCCAACCACGTCATGCGGATCGCGCTGGAGGAACTGTTCGAGTCGATCCCGAACCTGGAACGCGACACCTCCTCGGACGTCGAGTTCTGGGGCTGGGGCTTCCGCGGCCCGACGTCGCTGCACGTCACCTGGGAGGCTTGACATGGCCTTCACCGCGACCGTCGGCGACCGGGAGGTGCCGTGCGCGCCCGACCAGCCGATGCTCGACGCCTTCCTGCGCGCCGGCGTCTGGATGCCGAACTCCTGCAACCAGGGCACCTGCGGCACCTGCAAACTGCGGGTGGTCGAGGGTGCCGTCGACCACCGCGACTCCCCGGCCGACACCCTGACCGAGGACGAGCGGGCCGCGGGCCTGGCACTCGCCTGCCAGGCCCGGCTCCGGTCGAACGTCGTCGTCGAAACCGCGGGCGGCGCGGGCCGGGCTACGCATCCGTTGCGCGACCTCACCGCGACCGTCCGCGAGATCCAGGACATCGCGCGCGACACCCGGCGGCTGCGGCTCGGCCTGCCCGAACCGCTGGCGTTCAACGCCGGCCAGTACGTCGAACTCACCGTGCCTGGCACGGCGGTGCGCCGCCAGTACTCGCTGGTCAACACCGCCGAGGAAGACAAAGTCCTGGAACTGCACGTCCGCCTGGTCCCCGGCGGAGCGGCGACTGAGCAGTGGATCTTCGCGGACCTCGCCGTCGGCGAGCAGGTCCAGGTCACCGGCCCGCTCGGCGACTTCTTCCTGCCGCCCGCGGAGGAGGACGACGGCGGCCCGATGGCGCTCATCGGCGGCGGCACCGGCCTCGCGCCGCTGATCGGCCTCGCCCGCACCGCACTCGCCCGGGACCCGGCCCGGAAAGTGCTGCTGTACCACGGAGTTCGCGGTGCGGCCGACCTCTACGACCTCGACCTGATGGCCGAACTCTCCGACAGCCACCCGGGATTCTCGTTCGTCCCGGTGCTGTCCCACGAGCCGGAGAACCGCACGCACCGCACCGGATTCCCGACCGACCTGTTCCTCGAAGACGTCCCCAGCGCCCGCGGCTGGTCGGGCTGGCTCTGCGGTCCGCCGCCGATGGTCGACGCCGGGGTGAAAGCGTTCAAACGCCGCCGCATGGCGCCGCGGATGATCCACCGGGAGAACTTCACCCCGGCCACGACGTGACCGGAGAGATTCCCGGATCGCGGCAACGGGTCACGGCCGGTTCGGCTCGTCCTCGGCGCAGCTGATCAGCAGCTGCGCCGTGTGCGCGATGTGGTCCCGAAGCCGTTCCGCCGCCAAATCCGCGTCCCGCGCCAACGCCGCTTCGAGGATCGCCTTGTGCTCGGCGGGGAGGTCCCGGTCGGTTTCCTGTCCGAAAGAGACCGACCACTGCCGGTAGAGCTCGGCCTCCTCGCGCAGGCCGCGCGCCGTGGCGACCAGCCTGCGGTTGCTGCAGCCGTCGAAGAGGGCCAGGTGGAAATCCGCGTGCGCGGCGACCCAAGCGTCGGACGGACGGTCCGGGTCGGCGGGGTCGGTGAACGGGGTGCGTTCGAGCAGGTGGTGCGCCGCCACCGCGCGCGCCTCCCACTGCACGTCGCCTTCGACGACCGACAGCCGCAGCACCAGCGATTCGATCTCGAGGCGCGCCTTCGTCAGGTCCGCGAGATCCTCGTGCGACAGCGGCGTGACCGTATAGCCGAGATGCGGCCGGGTCTTCACCAGCCCCTCCGCAGTCAACCGGGTGAGCGCCTCGCGGGCCGCACCGACGCTCGTCTCGTACCGCTCGCACAGTTCGGGGAATTTGAGGCGCTGCCCCGGAACCATCCGGCCGCCGAGGATGTCCGCCCGGAGCCGCTGGTAGACACCCTCGGCGCGCGTCGTTTCCCCTGCCATGCCATCCACTGTAGCGGATACGAATCAAGAAGCAACTTTCGAAAGTTTATTGCGTCATCGAATATGGGCGAGTACAACTGGAGGGCATCGAAGCCGGACGCGAAGGAGCCCCCGCATGAAAGTCGCCACTGTGGACGGACGACTGGCCCTGGTCACCGCACCGGGCAAGGCCGTGGACGCGGCCGAGGCCAGCGGCGGGCGGTTCGGCCCGGGCGTCCAGCCTGCCTACGAGCGCTGGGCGGAGCTGACCGAATTCGCCGCGACGATCGGCGAGGGGCACGCGCTCGAACGGCTGGTGCGCGACGACCAGCTGGGCAATCCGGTCCCGGCGCCGCGCCAGGTGTTCGCGATCGGCCTGAACTATGCCGACCACGCGGCCGAATCGTCCTTCGCCGTGCCCGAAACGCCGCCTGTGTTCACCAAATTCCCGACCTGTCTCACCGGCCCGTACGACGAGGTCGTCCTCCCGGACGGCGGGAACGTCGACTGGGAGGTCGAACTCGTCGCCGTTGTCGGCAAGCGCGCCGAACGCGTCGCCGAGGACCACGCCTGGGACCACGTCGCCGGGCTGACCGTCGGGCAGGACCTCTCCGAACGGCGGCTGCAGCTGGCCGGTCCGGCCCCGCAGTTCAGCCTCGCGAAGTCCTACCCCGGCTTCGGCCCGCTCGGCCCGGTGGTCGTGTCGCCGGACGAACTGCCGGATCGCGACGACCTCGAACTCGGCGCGCTCGTCAACGGCGAGCAGGTGCAGAAAGGCCGCACCGCGCAGATGGTGTTCTCGGTGCCGGCGCTGATCGCCCGGCTGTCCGCGGTGACCCCGTTGCTGCCCGGGGACGTCATCTTCACCGGCACCCCGTCCGGCGTCGGCATGGGCCGCACGCCGCAGCGGTATCTCCAGGCGGGCGACGAACTCGTCAGCTACGTCCACGGCATCGGCGAGCTGCGGCAGCGGATGGTCGCCGCCGCTTAGCAGAAAGGGCTGGACAATGGCATTGCACCGATTGAACTCGCTCGTCGTCGGCGTGCCCGACGTCGCCGCGACCGCCCGCTACTACCGGGACTTCGGGCTCGCCGAGGACGCCGACGGCTGGTTCCGCACCCGCGACGGCGGTCGTCAGCTGAAGATCGTCCGCTCCCCGCGCCGGCAGCTGAGGGAATTGAGCATCGGCGCGGACGACCCGGACGACCTCGCCCGCATCCGCCGCCGGCTGTCCTCTTTGGACATCGCCGCGGACGTCGTCGGCGACACGCTGTTCACTCGCGAACCGGTCGCCGGATTCCAGGTCGTCGTGCGGATCGCCGCACGGCTCCGCCAGGATCCCGAACCGCCCACGCCGTACAACGGGCCCGGGCGGCTGGAGCGCACGAGCGTGCGGGCGCCCGGCGTGCTGCGCACCGGACCGGTGCGTCCGCGCAAACTCGGCCACGTCGTCGTCGGCTCCCCCGACCACGAGCGCACGATCCAGTTCTTCACCGCCGGGCTGGGCTTCAAGACCAGCGACGCGATCAAGGGACACGGCGCGTTCCTGCGCTGCTCGACCGACCATCACAACGTGCTCGCGCTCGCCGCGCCGGTCGCCTTCCTGCACCACACGTCGTGGCAGGTCGAGGACGTCGACGAGGTCGGCCGCGGGGCGACCGCGATGCTCGAGGACCATCCGGAACGGCACGTGTGGGGCCTCGGACGGCACCACGCCGGGTCGAATTTCTTCTGGTACCTCAAGGACCCCGCGGGCAACTTCTCCGAGTACTACTCCGACATGGACAGCATCCTCGACGACCAGATGTGGACCCCGGAGACGCTGGAGGGCGCCAAAGGGCTGTTCAGCTGGGGCCCGCCGCCCCCGCCGTCGTTCCTGCGCCCCGACGATCTCGCCGCGCTGATGACCGGCGCACACCAGGCCGGCTGACCCGGCCGTCCCCTTTCTTTCCCGCTGACTGGGCGCGGCCCAGGAGGTCGATCCGTCATGCCTTCTTTCGAAACCGATGTCCTGGTGGTCGGAGCCGGTCCCGCCGGCCTTACCGCGTCCGCCCTGCTCGCCGCGCAGGGCGTGCGTGCCGTCACGATCGCCAAATACCCGGGCACCGCGCACTCGCCGCGGGCGCACATCACCAATCAGCGCACCATGGAAGTCTTCCGCGACCTCGGCCTCGAGGACGCGGTGCGGCGAGTCGCGGTGCCCAACGAGCTGATGGGCGACAACGTCTGGGCGACCAGCTTCGCCGGACAGGAACTGGCCCGGCTCAAAACGTGGGGCACCGGCCTCGCGCGGCACGCCGACTACGCCGCTGCCAGCCCGAGCGCGATGTGCAATATCCCGCAGCACATTCTCGAACCGGTCCTGCGCGACGGGGCCGAGCGGCGCGGCGCCGAACTCCGGTTCTCGACCGAGCTGGTGCGGATCTCGCAAACGCCGGACGCCGTCCACGCGGTGGTCGTCGACCGGGAAACCGGCGCCGAGCAAGAAATCGTCGCGCGGTACGCGATCGGCGCCGACGGCGGCCGCAGCACCGTGGCCGACCAGCTCGGCTTCGAGCTCGACGGCGAGTCCGGGCTCGGCCGCGCCGCGAATGTGTGGCTGGAGGCCGACCTCACCCGCTACACGGCGCACCGCCCGGGAACCTTGTACTGGATGTGCCAGCCAGGCAACGACTACTGGGTCGGCTCAGGCACGTTCATCTGCGTCAAACCGTGGACCGAGTGGGTCATGCTCTTCATGTACGACCCGGCCGAAGGCGAGCCCGACCTCTCCCCCGGCGCCGTCCGGGAGCGAGCCTCGACCATCATCGGCGACCCGGACGTCGAGGTCCGGATCAAGGCCGTCAGCGAATGGCAGATCAACCATCTGATCGCCCGTTCCTACCGCCGCGGCCGGGTTTTTCTCGCCGGGGACGCCGCGCACCGGCACCCGCCCGCGAACGGGCTCGGCACAAACACTTCGGTGCAGGACGCGTTCAACCTGGCGTGGAAGCTCGCGTGCGTGGTCCGCGGCGAGGCCGGGGAAGCGTTGCTGGACACCTACGACGCGGAACGGCAGCCGGTCGGCAAGCAGGTAGTCGACCGCGCGATGCGCAGCGTCGAGGACATGCGGCCGATTTCGCGGGCGTTCGGCTTCCGTCCCGGCCAGAGCGCAGAGGAGGGCTGGCGCAGTCTCTCCGGTCTCGCCGCGGACACCCCGGAAGGCAGGGCCCGCCGGGCCGAGCTGCGCGAAGCGATCGAACTGCAGCACTACCAGTTCAACGCGCACGGCGTGGAACTCGGGCAGCGCTATGCCTCGGCGGCGGTGGCCTCCGACGGCACGCCCTGGCCGGTCCCGGTCCGCGATCCGGAGCTGTACTACCAGGCCACCAGCCATCCCGGAGCCCGCTTGCCGCACGCGTGGCTCGAACACGCCGGAACCCCGGTGTCCACTGTGGACATCACCGGCCACGGCCGGTTCACGGTGCTGACCGGCATCGGCGGACAGGACTGGCTGGACGCGGCGGGCAAGCTCGCCACCGAATTCGGCATCGAACTCGCCGCCCGGCAGATCGGCCTCGGCTGCGAGTACGCGGACCCGCTCGGCGACTGGGAACGCGTGCGCGAGATCAGCGAACGCGGCTGCCTGCTCGTCCGCCCGGACCACCACGTCGCCTGGCGCAGCGCCGGCCTGGCCGCCGACCCCGCCGGGACGCTGCGCGCCGTCCTCCGCCAGGTGCTGGCCCGATAACCTCGAAGGGAATTGCCATGGTGCACAACGACGTCACCGTCGACCGCAAGGCGATCGCCGAAACGTATTTCAAGCGAATGGACGCCGGCGAGGATTTCCTCGGCCTTTTCGCCGACAACGCCTACGTCTGCTTCCCGAAGCACGAGCCCGCACGCGGCATCGCGGAAATCAAGCAGTTGTTCGCGGACGTGTTCGTGCTGTTCTCCTCGATAGTGCACGAGGTGCCTTATTTCAACTATGTCCAGCAGGGCGATTACGTCGTCGTCGAAGGCATCACCCACGGCGTGCTCGCCGACGGCACCCGGTGGCGGGCGACCGAGGGACTAGGCGGCCGTTTCTGCAATGTGTTCGAGGTCCGCGACGGCCGGATCCAGCGGCTGCACATCTATCTCGACCCGGATTACGGCGACGCGGACGCCGGGCGGTACCCCTGGCTGCGCTAGAGGTCGATGACCACCTTCCCGTGCACGTGCCGTCCTTTCTGGAGCTCCACCGCGGCCTGGATGTCCTCGACCGGAAAACTCCGCGCGATCGGCACCCGGAGCCGTCCCTCCGCCACCAGACCGGCGATCTTCTCGAGCGTGCCCGGGGCGGCGTTGGCCCCGTTCGCCGGCGTGATCCCGTCGACCTGAGCGGCGATCGCGGTGATGCGTTCGTCCGGCACGCCGAGTTCGCGGGCCGCCTGCACGGTGTCGGTCCCGTGCAGGTCCATGGCCGCGGCGACCCCGCCGGGGGCCAGCGCGCGGACCCGGTCGGCCAGGCCGTCGCCGTAAGCGACCGGTTCGGCTCCCAGCGCGCGCAGAGCTTCGGCTGAGGACTCCGACCCGGTCCCGATCACGCGTGCGCCCGCGAGCCGCGCGAGCTGGACCGCGAACACGCCGACCCCGCCGCCCGCGGCACCGATCAGCACTGTGTCGTCCGGGCCCGGATCGACCACGGCCAAAGCCGCGGCCGCGGTGCAGCCCGCGATGGAGAGCGCGCTCGCGGTGCGGTCGTCGAGGCCGTCCGGGGTCCGGTGCGCCTCGCCGCCCACCGCGATCGTCCCGGCCACGTCCACCACGACGTGATCGGCGACCGCACGCGACAGCGCGCCGCCGAACACCCGGTCGCCGACCGCGAACTCGCGGACGCCGTCGCCGAGCTGGTCCACGACTCCCGCGTAGTCGGTGCCGAACCCGCACGGCAGGCTCAGCCCGAACCGCGCGGCCGTCTCCGCGTCCGAGGTCATGAACCAGTCCATCGGGTTCAGCCCGGCCGCGGTCACCCGTACCCGAATCTGCCCCGGACCGGCCTGCGGCACGGGCACTTCGCGGACACGCAAGGCCTCCGGCCCGCCGAACGACTCGAACTGGACCGCCCGGCTCGCTTCTTTCCCGCTCACCTGTCTCCTTGGGGTCGAGTAAACGGACTATGCTCCGTTTAACCTCTCTCGAATCTAGCACAAGTGGAGCGTGATCCGTTTTGGCCGCCGCGAAGACTCCCCGAGCGGACGCGACCCGCAACCGCCAGCAGCTGCTGGACGTGGCGACCCGGCTGTTCGCCTCGGCCGGAACCGAGCCGTCGATGCGTGCCATCGCCGCCGAGGCCGGAGTCGGCATCGCCACCCTGTACCGGCACTTCCCCACCCGCGAATCCCTGGTCGACGCGGTCTACCAGGACCAGGTCTCGCGGCTCACGAGCGGCGCCCGCGACCTGCTCGCCGAGCTCGGCCCAGCCGCGGCGCTGCGCCGGTGGATGGACCTGTTCGGCGACTGGATCGCGACCAAGAACGGGATGCTGGACACGCTCCTCGCGATGGTCGAATCCGGCGAGATCGCCCACGCCCGCACCCGGACCGAACTGCTCGCGGCGATCGACGGCCTCCTCGAAGCCGGCCGCACGAGCGGGGAACTCCGCGCCGACGTCCCCGCCGAAGACATCGCCGCCGCCCTCATCGGCATCTTCACCGTGGCCGGCACCGCCGAACGCCAAGCCATGGCGGCCCGCCTGCTGGACCTGCTGATGGACGGGCTCCGGCACACCGCTCGCGGGCACGCCGAAGCGGCGGAGTGAGCAGCCGCCAGAACCCCTTTCGCTGACGGGCACAGGAAGATCGGGGCGCGCGGTCGCCCCGGGAGGCCGACTAGACCGCGACCACCGCACATCCCGAACCCAAAGCCCTTGACCTGGCCTTCCGCCCGCGGAAGCTCCTCACGGCACCATCTGGCACTGAGAGCTGGCTCACAACTGGCCCTGTCCGGACGCCGCCCGCACCTTCTACCGTCTTTCTGGTATACCAAATCATCGCGAGGGCACTGCCGCCCGAGCCGGGAAGACCGGTCCGGCCTCCGTCGCCCCTGCGGTGCCGCTCCCGGCTTCAGGAGGTCGCATGCTCGGAAGTCGCTGGTCTCTCTTGCTCGCACTCGGCCTTCCCGGCTCGGCGATTTTCGTCGGGGTGCCGCTCTGCAGTCAGAGCACGGCCACCGTATTCGGCATACCACTGGTGTTCGCCTGGCTGTTCGCCTGGCTCCCGCTGACCACGCTGTGCCTGTGGGCGTCGTGGCGCTTCTTCGACCGGGCGCAGTACCGGCGAGTGGAAGGCGGGGACGAATGATCGCGGCCGTATTCGGCGTCGTCATCGCGTTGTCGATCGGGGTGGCACTGGCCGCCCGCCGGGGCGGGACGGGCAAGGGCGCGGTCGCCACGCTGGTCGCCGGCCGGTCCTTGCCGAGCCGGCTGATCTTCTTCCTCGCCGTGGGCGAGATCTACAGCATCGGCACCATGCTCGGCTTCCCCGGCGGCATCTACGCCAAGGGCGCCTCCTACGGGATCTGGTTCCTCGGCTACATCCTGGCCGGATACGTCCTCGGCTATTTCCTGGCGCCGCTGGTGTGGCGCGCGGGCAAGGCGTACGACGCGGTCACCGTCGCCGACGTGATGTACGGCCACTACCGCAACCGGCTGCTGGAACGGCTCACCGCGGTCTCGTTCGTCCTGGCGCTCGTGCCGTGGGCGATCTTCCAGTTCATCGGCCTGCAGACCGTCCTTTCCGGACTGGGCATCCCGGTCACCCGGCTGGAGGCGATCGTCGGGGCCGGAGCGATCGCCTTCGTCTACGTCGCCGCGTCGGGCATGCGTTCGACCGCCTTCGTCGCGATCGTCAAGGACGTTTTCATGCTGCTGGGCATCATGCTCGCCGGCATCGCGGCGGTGATCGCGGCGAAGGGCGTTCCGGGCGTCTTCGCCGTCGTCGAAACGACGCCGCGACTGGCCACCGTCGGCGGCGCGGGCCTGGTCTTCGCGATGACCACGATCTTCCTGCAGTCCTTGCAGTTCTACCTCACGCTGCCCGCGCAGTTCCTGTTCTCCGCGCGGTCCGAGGCCGGGGTCAACAAGTCGGTGATCTGGATGCCGCTGTACATGCTGATGTACCCGCTGCTGGTGTTCGCCGCCTACTACGGGATGCGCACGAAACCCAGCCTGCACAACGCCGATTCGGTCTTCCTCGAGGTGACCCGCGAACTCGCGCCGGACTGGATCGTGGGCCTCGTCGCGGCCGGAGCCGGACTGGCCGGGGTGCTGGTGCTGGCGGGCAACGCGCTGATGTTCAGCGGCGTGCTGACCCGCAACATCCTCCCGAAACGCGCGCAGCCGGCCGCGCAGCGCAGGCTCAAGCCGATCATGGCGGCGTTCCTGGTCGGCACCGCGGCACTGACCACGTTCGCGTCCTCGATCATGCTCACCTTCCTCAACCTCGCCCTGTCGCTGACCGCGCAGCTGGTGCCGGCCTGGTTCGGCGTGCTCTTCTTCCGGAAGCTGCGGGCGGTCCCGCTCGCCGCCGGACTGATCGCGGGCTGCGCCACCGTGGCGTTCCTGTACTTCAGCCACGCTCCGGTCGGCGGAGTGGTCAACAGCGGGCTTATCGCGGCCGCGGTGAACGCTGCTGTCGCGGCGGGCTTGTCCGCGCTGTACGCGGGCAAGCCGGTCGACCACGAGATCCCGATCGTCCGCCGAGCGCGCGAAATCCTTTCACCGGCCCGGAAAACCACCCAGGCGGCGCGTGTCGCGGCGACTGGCGAAAGGTGAGGCGGACATGGTTCGGATCGTGTCGCGTTCCCACGTCGCGGCGGTCCTCGACCTGCGCGAGGTCATCGAGGCCGTCGAGGAAGCGCATCGGCAATTGGTGCTCGGCGGAGCCGCCCAGCCCGCCCGCGCCTGCGCGCTCGTCCCCGGCAGCGACGGCCTCCTCGTGCCGATGACGGCCGCGGTGGACGGCGCCGGCGGCGTCAAGCTGCTGGCGCCGTCCTGCCGGGCAATCCGGAGTCCGGCAGGCCTCGCCAGCAGTCGGCGATCATCCTGGTCGACACCGCGAGCGGACGCCCGGAAGCTCTGCTGGACGGCGCGCTGATCACCCGCTTCCGCACGGCGGCGGCCTCCGCGGTGGCGACCCGCGCACTGTCCAATCCAGACAGTGCGGTGCTCGGCCTGATCGGAGCCGGGGCACTGGCCCGGGCGCACCTGGAAGCCATCGCCGCGGTCCGTCCTATCCGGACGGCGGTGGTGTGGAGCCGCAATCCCGCGACCGCACAGGCATTCCGGGACGAGGCGATCGATTCGGGCTGCGAAATCCGGTTGGCCCGCACGCCCGCCGAAGCAGTTCAGGCCGCGGACGTGGTGTGCACGCTCACCCCCGCGGTGGACCCGATCGTGCGAGGAAGGTGGCTGCGCCCGGGCCAGCACTTGAACGTGGTCGGCGCGCCGCCCCGCCCGCACCACCGCGAAATCGACGCGGAATGCCTGCGCCGCGCCCGCGTCGTCGTGGACAGCAGGCACACCGCGCTGACCGAGTCCGGCGCCGCGCTCGCCGCGCTGCGCGAGGGGGCGATCAGCGAGCAGCAACTCGAGACCGAACTGGGCGAGGTGCTCGCCGGGGTCTGCCCGGGCCGCACCGGAAAAGACGAGATCACCCTGTTCAACTCGGTCGGGGTGGCAGTGCAGGACATCGCGACGGCGGCGCTGGTGCTGCGGCACGTCGTGGGCCGGGGACTCGGCGTCGAAATCGCGCTGGACCGATGACTCCGGGACCAGCGATTCGCGACGGCAGTCACCGCCACGACGACCACCCCGCACCACAGATGTGCGCGAGCGTCCCGGCCGGACAGGTGCGCACCCGGCGAGCCTCATCCCCTGACCGGCTTCCCGGAAATCCCCCGGCCTTCCTTGTCGCCATATTCCGCGTGAAACACCGTGCGCACCCGGGTGCCGGAAGGGCGAGGAGTCTCCTCGCCCTTCCGGCACCACAAACGAGTCAGGCGGCCACCGTATTGCCTTCCCCGACCGCACGCGGCGCTCGCTTTCCCAGCTCGGACAACGGAACCCGGCAGGTTTCGCGCATGGTCAGCACCGCGATCCCCGCCGCCACGGCTGCCGCGGCGGTCAGCCCGGCGACTGGCAGCCAGTTCTTCAGGTCCGCTCCGGCGAGGGCCGCGGCGATGGACGGCGCGAACCCGCCGAGCGCGAAGCCCAGTTGTGTGCCCACAGCAACTCCGGACATCCGCACCTTGGTGCCGAACTGCTCGGTCCACAGGGCATAGCCGACCCCGCCGTAGGCGCTGTAGACGACTCCCGACAACAGGATCCCGAGCGCGAACACCAGCACGATGTTCGCCTGGCTGACCGCCCAGATGAACGGCCAGATCAGCACCGCGACACCCACCGCGGCGACGGCGAAGACCGGCTTGCGGCCGAACCGGTCGCCTGCCTTGCCCCACAACGGGATGGCGGCCAGCGCGACCACGTTGCTCAGCATGATCATCCACAGCATCGCACTGCGGGACAGGCCGATCGTGGACACCCCGTAGGTGAGCGAATAGATGCTGACGATCGTGCTGGTGACGGAAATCAGCGCGCTCACGACGATCTTGAGCACGTCGGGCGTGTGGTGCCGCAAAAGCACCAGCAGCGGAGCCTTGGGCACGTCGTTCTGCTTGCGCGCGGCGGCGAATTCCGGGCTTTCCCGAAGCGACCGCCGGATCCACCAGCCGACGACCGTGACGAGCGCGCTCAGCAGGAACGGGATCCGCCAGCCCCAGGACAGCAGCATGGGCGTCGGCATCGAGGACAGCGGGAGGAACACCGCGGTCGCCAGGATGAGGCCGAATTGCGTGCCGGCCAAGGTGAAACTGGTGAAGTAGGCACGCCGGCCGGGCGGCGCGTGTTCCAGCGTGGCGGACCCGGCGCTGGACTGCTCGCCGGCGACCGCGAGGCCCTGCACGAGCCGCAGCGCGACCAGCAGGATCGGGGCGGCGACGCCGATCGTGCCGTATCCGGGCAGCACGCCGATCAGGAACGTCGCGGTGCCCATGCCGACCAAAGTCAGCAGCAGCACGCGTTTGCGGCCGAGCGTGTCGCCGAGGTGTCCGAGGATGAACGAGCCGACGGGACGGGCGACGTAGGCGACCCCGAACGTGGCGAGCGAGGCGATCGTCGCGGTCGCGGCGTTGCCGGCTGGGAAGAACACCTTCGGGAAGATCAGGGCCGCGGCGGTGCCGTAGATGAAGAAGTCGTAGTACTCCAGTGCGCTGCCGATCCACGAGGACACAGCGGCCTGGCGTGGGGTGCGGCGGGCGGCGCCCGGCGATGCGGGATCGTGCTCCTGGCGCGGGACGGCGTCGTCCACGTCAGCCTCCTTGAGTGACCGCGGCGGCGGTCGGCGGGTCCGTCCGGCCGGAAGGTACCGGCTGGTTATGTACCGGATAGTGAGTTAGCCGCCGCGGGTGTGTCAAGCCTTCCGGCGCGATCCGGTCGGATCAGGCCCGTCCGACGTGCGCGGTCAGGTACTCGAGAACGAGGTCTCCCAGCATGCGCCGGTAGTGGCCGCGGCGCGCCGGATCCAGCAGGTCGCGGTCGAAAATGACCTGGAAGGTGTGCTGGTTGGCGGTCCGGAAGACGCAGAACGCGCTGATCATCATGTGCACGTCGAGCGCGTCGACGTCGTCGCGGAACAGCCCGGCGGCGCGGCCGCGCTCCAGGATGCCGGCGAGCACGTCGACCGCGGGCGCGGCGAGGCCGGACAGGATCGGCGAGGTCCGCAGGTGCCGCGCGTGGTGGATGTTCTCGATGCTGACCAGCCGGATGAACGCGGGATGCGATTCGTGGTGGTCGAAGGTGAGCTCGGCGAGCGCGCGCATGGCCCGGGCCGGGTCGAGGTGGTCGACGTCGAGCTGCTGCTCCAGCGCGCGGATGCCCTGGTAGGCGCGTTCGAGGACGGCGACGTACAGCCCTTCCTTGCTGCCGAAGTAGTAGTAGATCATCCGCTTGGTGGTGCGGGTGCGGGCGGCGATCTCGTCGACGCGGGCGCCGTCGTAGCCGCGGTCGGCGAACTCCCCGGTCGCGACGTCGAGGATCTCGGCGCGAGTGCGTTCGGCGTCCCGCTGCCGCTCCGGCGCGTCGGACGGTTCGGCGCTCACGGGGTCGTCCTCGCTGCTCGGCTCACGCCGCCGAGGATATCCGTCCGCGGCTTCCCTTTCGCGGCCGGACACGGTACAAGTAACTAACTAGTACATTCATTGACCGCGAGGAGTCCGTGCCATGTCCCCCGACCGCGCCACCTCCGGCCGGCTGCTGACCGGCCTCGTCGGGACCGGCATCGGCCCGTCGCTCTCGCCCGCGCTGCACGAGCGCGAGGCGCGCGAACTCGGCCTGGACTGCACCTACACCCGGTTCGACCTCGACGTGCTCGGCGTTCCGGCCGACGCCGTCGGCGAGCTGCTCGCCCGGGCCCGCGCCGAGGGCCTGTCCGGCGTCAACGTCACGCATCCGGTGAAGCAGCTGGTGATCCCGCACCTGGACGAGCTTTCCCCGGACGCCGCGGCGATCGGCGCGGTCAACACCGTGGTCTTCGCCGGCCGTCGCGCGATCGGGCACAACACCGACTGGTCCGGGTTCCGCGACGGGTTCGCCGCGGGTTTGCCCGGCGCACCGCTCCGCCGCGTCGTGCTGCTGGGCGCCGGCGGAGCAGGCGCCGCCGCCGCGCACGCCCTGCTGACCCTCGGCGCGGAATCGCTCGCCGTACTCGACACCGACGTCCCCCGCGCGGTCCGGCTCGCCGAAGACCTCGCCGCGCGGTTCGGGACCAGCCGGGCGCGGGCCGGGAGCGGTCTTGAGCGAGAACTCCCCGACGCCGACGGCTTGGTGCACGCGACCCCGGTCGGCATGGCCGAACACCCCGGCCTGCCGCTGCCGATAGCGTTGCTGCGCAAGGAACTCTGGGTCGCCGAGATCGTCTACCGCCCGCTGGAGACCCCGCTGCTGCGCGCCGCCCGCGCGCTCGGCTGCCGCACCCTCGACGGCGGCCGGATGGCGGTGCATCAGGCCGCGGCGGCGCTGAAACTGTTCTGCGGCCGCGAGCCCGACCCGGCGCGGATGCTGCGCCACCTCACCGAACTCGTCGGCGCCGAGACCACTGGAGGCACTAGCCGTGTCGCGTGAGCTCCGCACCGGAATCGCCACCGTCTGCCTTTCCGGAACGCTCGACGACAAGCTCTCCGCCGCCGCGGCCGCCGGATTCGACGGCGTCGAGATCTTCGAGCCCGATCTCGTCGCCTCTCCCATGCCGCCCGGCGAGGTGCGGCTGCGGTGCGCGGACCTGGGCTTGTCGATCGACCTCTACCAGCCCTTCCGGGACCTGGACTCCACCGACCCGGACCGCTTCGCGGGCAACCTGCGCCGGGCCGAGCGCAAGTTCGACCTCATGGAAGAACTCGGCGCCGACACCGTGCTCGTCTGCTCGTCAGTGGCCGACGACGCGGTCGCCGACCTCGACCAGCTCGCCGAGCAGTTGCGTGCCCTCGCCGAGCGAGCCGGCGCGCGCGGGCTGCGGATCGCTTACGAGGCACTGGCTTGGGGCAAGGAAGTGTCCACTTACGACCGGTCGTGGGAAGCCGTGCGCCGGGCCGGCCACCCCGCGCTCGGCCTGTGCCTGGACAGCTTCCACATCCTCTCGCGCGGCTCGGATCCCGCCGGCATCGCCGAGATCCCCGGGGACAAGCTGTTCTTCCTCCAGCTCGCCGACGCGCCGCACCTGTCGATGGACGTGCTGCAGTGGAGCCGCCACCACCGGCTCTTCCCCGGGCAAGGCGCGTTCGATCTCCCCGGCTTCCTCGCCCCGGTGCTCGCTGCCGGATACTCCGGGCCGCTGTCGCTCGAAGTGTTCAACGACGTCTTCCGCCAAGCCGATCCGGACCGCGCCGCGATCGACGCGCACCGCTCCCTGCTCGCCCTCGCCGAAGCCGCCGGAGCCCCCGACCCGATCGCCCAGCCCGCGCCGGAAGTCCGCGGACCGGCCTTCGTCGAACTCTCCGCCGACGATTCGCTGGCCCCGGTCCTGTCCGCGCTCGGCTTCGCGCGCACCGGAATCCACCGCACCAAACCCGTGGAACGCTGGGAACAAGGCGCCGCGCGGATCCTCGTCAACCGCTCCGGCGGCCCGGTGGCGGTAGCCGCGCTCGCCGTCGAATCCGCCGACCCGGCAGCCGCCGCCCGCCGCGCGGTCCGGCTCGACGCGACCCCCCTGCCGCGGGAACGAGGCCCCGCCGAAGCGGACCTCTCGGCGGTCACCGCGCCGGACGGAACCGCGTTGTTCTTCTGCCGCACCGGAAACGAGGACGACTGGACCGGCGACTTCGTGCCCACCGGCGAAACCGCCGAGGGGATCGGGGTCACCGGCATCGACCACCTCGGGCTGGCCCAGCCGTTCGACCACTTCGACGAAGCCGCCCTCTTCTACCGCACCGTGCTCGGCCTCGAACCAGCCGCGACGGGCGAGTTCGCCGCGCCCTTCGGCCTGGTCCGCAGCCGAGCAGTCGCCGACCCGGACCGCCGGCTCCGGCTGGCGCTCACGGTTTCCTTGCTGCGCCGCGGAGAATGGGCGCCCGGCGTGTCCGAACCGCAGTACATCGCCCTCGCGGTCGACGACCTCCTCGCCGCCGCCCGGGCGGCCCGCGCCGCCGGCGCCCCCCTGCTGGCCGTCCCGGACAACTACTACGCCGACCTGGACGCCCGCCTCGACCTGCCCGCCGACCGGCTCGCCGCCTACCGCGACCTCGGCGTACTGCACGAACACACCCCGGAAGGCGATTACCTGCAAGTCTGCACCGAAGTACTCGGCGGCCGGGTGTTCCTCGCACTGGTCCAACGCCTGGGCGACCACGACGGCTACGGCTGGGCAGACGCCCCGGTCCGCATGGCCGCCCACCGCCGCCGACGGCTTGCTCGCACACAGGTACCGGCCTGAGTGGGCCAGTGCTTTCGCTCGGACCTGCTGGCTGTCCGATGGTTTGAGCGGCTCGGGGGCGGGAGCTGCCCCAGGCGCGTGCCGGCGAACTCCGTCTTCCTGCGATCCCCCGACGCACGCGAACCATGCTCGCCGCGCCGGTTTTCCTTTTCCCGGAAGGCTTGGCGAACCGACCGTCCGAGGTTCCTTCCGCTGCTACGTTCCTTCCATGAGATCTTTGCGGGACACCTTCTCGCTGAACGAACTCACGGGAAAGCAGGAACGGTTCTTCGCGATCTCGATGTCGGTCCTCTACCTCGGCACCGGCCTGTCCTCCTCGTCGCTGGCGATTTACCTGATCCGCTGCGCGGGCCTGCCGCCGTCCGGCTACGGGGCGGGCATGAGCGTCGCCGCGGTCGCCGGGATCGCCGCCGGACCGCTCGCCGGATGGCTGGCCGATCGCCGCGACGGGCATGTCGTTTACGCGGTGCTGGTGTGGCTGATGAGCATCGCCACCCTGGCCTTGACTGTCGCCCCGGGATGGCTGGCGCTCGTCTTGCTCAGCGTGCTGGTGGCGTGCGGGCGAGGCAGCGCGGCGGTGCTCGGCGCGTTGATCGGGCGGGGCGTCGGCACCGAACACCGGGTGCCCTACCGCGCGGTGCTGAAATCGCTGAGCAACATCGCGATGGTCGTCGGCCTCGGTCTCGGCGCGCTGGTATTGGGTTTCGGGTCGATCACCGCGTTCCGCATCGGCTTCGCCGCCGAGGCGGTCACGTTCGTGGTCGCGGGACTGCTGGTCCGAGCCGCCGGAAAGCACCTCGCGGCGCACCGGACCGATCCGCTGCCGCGGGCCGCGCCGGATCCCGGCCGGTCGAGTGTGTTGCGGGACCACCGGTTCGTCTTGCTGACGATCGCGAACGGCGTGCTGACGCTGGCGGAGCCGATGATCACCATCGCGCTGCCGCTGTGGGTCCTCAGCCGGATGCACGTTCCGCTGTGGCTCGTGTCCGTGGCTTTGGTGGTGCAGACGGGCGGCATCGTGGTCTTCCAGATTCCGGTCGGCCGCCGGGTGACCACGGTGCCCACGGCGGTCCGCGCTGCCCGGCTCGGCGCGCTCCTCCTCGGCGCGGCCGCACTGCTGTTCCCAGTCGGAGCACTCACGGGCCACGGTGCACCGGCCGTCGCCGCGATCATCGGCATCGCACTCGCCGCGGTGGGCGGCGAAGTGCTGTGCGGGACCGCGTCCTGGTGCTTCCTGTACGGCCTGGCGCCCGAGTCGGCGCTGGGCCGGTACCAAGGCTTCTACAACACGGGGTTCGATCTGAGCCTGATCGTCGCCCCGTCCCTGTTCGGCTGGTTCGCGGCCACCGGCGCCCAGACGGGCTGGTTCGTCCTGGCCGCGGTATTCCTGGCGACCGGCCTGGCGCTGGCCCCCCTCACCCACCGCGGAACGCTCAGCCACCCGGCTCACCGAGGCCGGGGGTGCGAAATCCGGTGAACGTCGCGGTTTTGCGCACGGTGAACCCTAGCCGCCGGTAAAGCGCGATCGCGGGGGAATTCGTGGCCTCGCCCGCGTGCCTCGGGTGCGGTGCAGACAGCGCTGATTTCCGTCGGGGAAGAAGACGGGTGCCCAGTGTGCGGGCGGGGCGACCGGGAGGCTGAAGAGGTGGCGACGTCCGGCAGGTATCCGACGGCCCGGCCCACCCGGCGGGCGAGATGCCGGCGCCGTCCGCGCAGCGAGTGGCCGGCAGGGTCGTCGAGGACGGCAGTCACTGCGTCTCCCTGGGCAGGCCGGTGCGCGGCGGTTCCCGACAGGCGGACCCGAACCGCCGGACCGGGTGCCCGCGGTTCGACGGTCCGGGAGCCGGTCAGGTCAGATGGTCGAATTCTCCGCTGACCCACCGGATGTGCGTCTCGGCGGAACGGCGCACGACGGCCTTCGCGTCCGCGTCGATGGTGTCACCGCCGAGGGTGTACAAGCGGTCGTAGGACCAGCCGTCCAGCCGGTCCGCGATGCGCCGGACCACCGCGGCCGACAGCGGGATGTGCTTCGGGAAATTGCGCTGGAACGACACCCAGTTCGGCGCCAGGCCGCCGCTGATCGTGTCGCCGGACAGGAGCGTGCCGTCCGCGGTGCGCAGCACCGAACTGCCCAGCATGTGGCCGCCGACCTCGATCAGCTCGACCCCGGGCACCGGTTCGGCGTGCTCCGTCCAGAACTCGAGCACCGGGTCGGTGCGGCCCAGCCACTCCCGGCCCGCGGCGTTCACCAGCACCGGGATCCGCCCGAACGCGTGGCTCCAGCTGACCTGGGCGGCGAACATGTGCGGGTGGCTGGTCGCCACCGCGGCGAGGTCGCCGAATGCCCGCACCGCGGCGAGCGTGTCCGATTCGATGGTGGTCGGCGGATCCCACAGCACGTTTCCTTGCTCGGTCCGCACGACGAACGACCACTGCCCGATGCCCACCACCGGTTCCCGCCGCAGGCTGTGCACCCCGCGGCCGTGGTCCCGCTGCTTCACAGTGTGCGGTTCGGCGGCGAGCTGCTCGTGGGTTCGCCAGCTTCCGGAGTGCGGGCCCAGGTCCCCGCGCTCCTCGATGCCGACCTCGCCGCGGTCCAGCACGCACCGCGGGGGCTCGGGGGAACCGGGTTGCTCGATGCCGCATCGGTCGCAGATCCACAGTGTCATGATCGCGATTCTCAAACCTCGACCATGGTAGAGGTCAACAGTCCGTCGTGCATGGCCACCGGCGGCTCCTCGCCCGGACCGGCCCCGAACGCGACGCCCGCCGCTTGGCCAGACCCTGCGGCCGACGTCCTTCGAGTCCACGACCAGCCCCACCGCGAGCAGAACAACGACGATCCCGCCCACGACGACCACTGCCCCCAGCATGACTGCCCCTCGCGGTCAACGGCGCACCTAGCCCTCACCTCACGACCGCGACCCGCGGGCGACCGGAAACTGCTTTCCGGACATTTCGCCGCCGAGTTCGCCGGGTGCGCACCCGGCCGCGGCGAACAAGTCCGGGGTCCGAGCAACGGTCCGTCGCGGGTCCACCCCGGGTGTCCCGCGCCCGGCAGGAAATACCCAGGCGAGCGATTCAGCGATCCGGAATGCCACTGACGGCGTTATAGCGAGTATTGCGCGCACTGCCGGGGTGACCCCATTCGCGGCCGGCTGGTTGCCCGCTTCCGCCGCATAACCAACACTCGACTGCGTAGTTCCCCGCACCGGGAGAATTGCCTTCCATTCACCAGCAGGGAAAGGAATGTCATGCAGCTCAGGAAAATGGCGGCCGCAGGGGCGATCGCGGCGGCGGCCGCGGGAATGTTCGCGTTCGGCGGGGGCACCGCGGCAGCGGCCGCGCTCCCCGCTCCGCCCGGAAACACCAACTTCAACGGAGCCCCGTGGCAGATCTGCGGGTCGAACACGCCGATCGTGGGCGGGCTTCTGGGAGCCGGTTCCGGAGCCACCTCCGGAAATTGCCGGAACGCGTACACGCCGTCCGGGACCAATGCGAATTTGCTGCCGTGGCAGATCTGCGGCTCGAACACGCCAATTGTCGGCGGCGGCGCACTCGCCGGATCTCCCGCGAAGAGCGGCGACTGCACGAACGCTTCGGTCAACTGATCCCACAACCACTGGCGGGCGCGGGCGGCCCGGATATCGACACGGATTCCGGCCGCCCGCACCCGCTGGAAAGGAACGCCATGAAACGTGCAGCCACTGCTCTCGCGCTGGCCCTCGGAGGTGCCGCCGCGGGAGTTTTCCTCGCGCAGTCGCCGGCTTCGGCCGCCAACGCGAACGGGGTGCCCGTACAGGTCTGCGGCAGCAGCGTGCCGGTCGGCACGACCGGCGGCTCCGCGTCGTCGGGCCGGTGCGCCAACGCGGACGGCGGGGACCCCAACGTCTCGGCGGCGCCGGTCCAGGTGTGCGGATACAGCCTGCCCGCGGTCGGCGGGCCCGCGTCCGCACGCGAATGCGACAACGGCGGACAGCCCGGCCGTCCCGGCACGAGCGTGCTGCCGGTGCAGGTCTGCGGCGCGACCGCCGCGATCGGCAGCACCCGGGTCCCGGTGCCCAGCGGTCCAGTCGGCTCGCCCCGCTGCTACAACTCGCCGTCCGCGCTGGAGAGCCTCGCCCCGTGACCCGCCCCGGGCGCGGGCGTTCCACTGCGGTCAGCGCCCGAGGAGCAGCTGCCCGAAGAAGGGGACGAACAAGCATCCCAGCGCGGCTGGGCTGGTCTTCTCGAACCCGGGCACGGCCGCCGCGCGCTACGATGCCGGGCGTGTCGCTCAACCGGGTCGAGGGGATTCCAGGGCTGGAGTACCGCTCGTCGGATTCGCCCTACGTCGAGGGCGTGTACCGGGTGGCGCCGGACGGCCGCAGCGGCTTCGCGCCGGAGCGCATGGTGTCGGTCGTGAACTCGAACTGGGAACTGCTGGTGTGGGCGTCGGCCGGGGCGACCGCTGTTTCGGTCCGCGGTCCGGAGACCCGGCCCACCGTGGTGCCGCTGGGCGGGCTGGGCAGCGCCTTCGGCGTGATCTTCCGGCACGGTGCCTACCTGCGGAATCTGCCCGTACGCGGCCTGGTGGACGGCAGCGTGGCGAGCCCGCACACGACACCGCGCTCGTTCGTGCTGCAGGGCGGCGAGTGGGAGATTCCCCGCTACGACAACGCGGAGACGTTCGTGGAACGCCTGGTCCGGGCCGGATTGCTGGTACGGGACCCGTTGGTGGCCGACGTGCTCGCCGGGGAGCGGCCGGTGCTGGTCACCCCGCGCTCGGTGCAGCGCCGCGTCGCCGCGGCCACCGGGCTGACGCAGGGCACGATCCGGCAGATCGAGCGCGCGCGGCAGGCCACGATGCTGCTGCGCCAGGGCGTGGCCGCGGCGGACGTCGTGCACCTGGCCGGGTACCACGATCAGCCGCATCTGGCGCGGTCGCTGACCAGGTTCGTCGGCCGGACGGCGACCCAGCTGCGGCAGCCCGCCGCCGGCGAGACGGTGTCGCTCCTGTACAAGACCGACGTCGAGGTGCGGCCCTAGGTTCGAATCCGGCCGGAACGCCCGGCCACGAGAACCGAGGAGCACCCCGTGGCTTTCACGCAGATCTACGTCAACCTGCCAGTCGCCGACCTGGACGCGAGCACGGCCTTCTACGCGGCGCTGGGCGGCGTGGTCAACCCGCAGTTCACCGACGAGACCTCCGCGCAACTCGCCCTCGGCGACGCGGTGACGGTGCAGCTCATGACGCACGAGCAGTTCCGCCAGTTCACCTCGCGACCCGTCGCTTCCGGCGCGATCGAGTCGATCCTCGCGGTGCCCGCCGAGTCGAAGGAGGAGGTCGACCGGCTCGCCGACGCCGCCGTGAAAGCGGGCGGGTCCGAACCGCGTCCTCCGCAGGACATGGGCTGGCTCTACAACCGCGCGGTGGACGACCCGGACGGCCACAGCTGGGAGCTGCTCTCGTACGACGCCTCGGCCATGCCCAGCACACCGGAATGACCGACCGTGCGGGCGGCCGATTTTCCACCGCCCGCGACGACCTCCGGGCCGCCGTCATTCGCCGCGGCAGCACGGGAAGACGCTCGAGCCGCCGTAGTCGCGTTCGTCCAGGTTCCGCAGGACGTCTCGCTGAGAAGTCGCCGCCGCGGAAGTCGTCCCACGGCTGCGGGGAATGGATGCGCATCAGATCGAGCCCGCCGATGTCCATTGTGGACAGCGACTCGCCGATCGCGGCCGCGGCCCGGTCGCAGTCCTTGATTTCCGCGGCGATCTTGGCGGAGACGAACAGCGGTAAGCCGCGGCGCCCCGCTTCGGCGACGCCGGTGACGCCGCGGAACTCGGCGTCACCGGCGCATGTCGCAGCGCCGCCGGTCAAGCGGGCAACTGGACCCCCGGCACCATCGCCGGATCGTTCCGGACGGACGCCGGGTTGGTCTCCCGCAATGCCCAGGCGCACAAGAACGTCACCAGCCCGGTCGCCGCGACGAACACCGCGACCAACGTGGTCGTGCCGGTCGACGCGATGAAAGCCGTCATGAGGAACGGCGTGCCGCCGCTCCAGATGATCGCCGCAAGCTGGTAGGCCAGCGAGGCGCCGGAGAAGCGGATGTTCGGCGCGAACATTTCGCCGAGGAACGCGGCCAGCGGGCCGTAGATCGCCGACTGGAAGATGCCGCCGACGGTCACCGCGACGAGGAAACCCGCGATCGTCCCGGTGTTGACGAGCAGGAAGTACGGGAACGCCCACAGCATCACGCCCGCCGCGCCGGCCATGATCATCGGGCGGCGGCCGAAGCGGTCGGACAGCGCGCCGCCGGCCAGGGTCGCGCCGGCCGTGATCAAGGAACTGAACAGCGAGGCCGTCAGCAGCGAGCTTTGCTGCATGTGGAGTTTCACCGTCGCGTAGCTGAGCACGCCGGCGATGCTGATGTAGAACAGCACGTTCGTCGCGGCGAGCAGCCCGCAGCCGAGCAGGATCTTGCCCCAATGGCGGCGGATCGCCTCGCCCAGCGGAGCCCGCACGGTCTTGCCTGCCTTCCGCTCGGCGGCGTGCTGCAGCTGGCGGAACTCCGGGCTCTCCTCGACCTTGGCCTGGATGTAGAGCACCACCGGGAACAGCACCGCGCTGAAGAAGAACGGGACGCGCCAGCCCCAGCTCAGGAATGCCGCGGGCGAGGTCAGCGCGGTCGCCAGCAGGAACGCGACGTTGCCGAGGATGACGCCGAACGGCACGCCCATCTGCCCGAACGTGCCGGCGAATCCGCGCCGCTTCGGGCCGGCCGATTCGGTCAGCAGCAAGACGATGCCGCCCCATTGGCCGCCGCACGCCACGCCTTGGACGAAGCGCAGCACGACGAGAAGGATCGGCGCGAGCACCCCGATCGACGACGCGCCGGGCAGGCAGCCGATCAGGAAGGTCCCGAGCCCCATGCCGAACAGCGACGTGACGACGACCGGTTTGCGGCCGTAGCGGTCGCCGAAGTGACCGGCGAGCGCGCCGCCGATCGGGCGGGCGATGAAGCCGGCCCAGAACGTGCTGAACGACAGCAGCGTGCCGATCAGCGGCGAGCTGTACGGGAAGAACACCTTCCCGAACACCAGCGCCGCGGCCGTGCCGTACAGGAAGAAGTCGTACCACTCGATCGAACTGCCGACGAGGCCGGCAGCAAGCAGTTTGCGCGGCATTCGGCCGTGCGGAACGGGCGCGTTGCGCGCCCCGTCCGGCCCCACCGGTGATGCGGTCATCAGCCACTCCTTTGTGCACTGAAGGGTTTTCGCGGTGGACGAACGCTGCCGAGTCCTCCTCGGTGAGCACCGCCGCCGGCTGCGGCATTCAGAACCTGACGTCAGGTTCAGGTCGGCGAGCGGGTGCAAGTGTGCGGCACGCTGACACGAGTGTCAATGGACCGGCCGCGCACCGGCCCTCGAAGCGTTACCCGCGGTGGTCCGGAAAGCGCAGCGCGTTGGCCCAGATGCGGGTGAGAGTGCCGACGAGATGGTCGAAGTCGGGCGGCCCGCCCTCGTCCAGCGCGAGCGTGCTGAAGGCGACGCGGCTGACCATCATGGACAGTGCGCGCGAGGTCAGCTCCGGGTCGAGCTCCGGATCCGCGAGGCCGCGCTTCTGCAGTTCGGCGATTCCCCGCGCGTTGCGGTCGATGAACGCCTGCGCCCGGCGGCGGCGCAGCCGCTGGAAGGCCGGGTCGATGTTGGCGACCTGGTCGAGCAGCGCCATCAGCCTGGCGTTGCGGCGGTAGGTTTCCAGGTAGGCCCGGTTGCTGGCCTCCAGCACGGCGTACGGATCGCCGGTGTCGGCCACCCGGCCCATGCCCGGATGCCGCATCTCCTCCTCCGCGACCGCCAGCACCGCCGCGAAGATCTCTTCCTTGTTCTTGAAGTACAGGTAGAACGTGCCGGTCGAGCACTTCGCCTCGGCGGTGATGTCCGCGAGCCGCGCGTCGAGATAGCCGAGGCGTTCGAACACCGCCCGCGCCGCCGCGATCAAGGTCGCGCGCGTGCGCGCCCCGCGTTCGGTCGCCGGGGGCTCGCGCAGCAAAGCCGGATTCGCCAGCGACGGAGGTGGCGAACCGTCCCAGCCGTCGAGGTCCATCAGCAACTTATACGGGCAACGCGGCGGCGCCTTCAACTCGCGGTCTTCGCGGCGGGAGGCCGTTCAGCCGGTCGTGGGCAGCGTGAGGACCTGGCCGGAGTCGCCGGTGCTGACGGTCACCGGCGCGAGGGCCAGCCCGCCCCGGTAGTTCAGGTCGCCGCTCGCCAGCACGACGCGGATCGCGTGGCCGGCGGCGAACTGATGCACGATGGCGGGCAGCGTGATGTGCACCGGCGCGGTCGGGTCGGCCACGCGAGCGGGCGCGATCAGGTTGTGCACCAGGCTTTCCGTGCCGTCCGGCGCGACGTCGTAGACCTTCGCGAACACCACGAGCTGGCCGGCCGGCCCGGTCGCGCTGGTCGCCGCCGCGGTAGGGGCCTGCAGCCGCACGTCGAGCGTCGGCGCTCCGGCTACGTTGACGGCCGCGGGCAGGGCGGCCCCGGTCCACGACGCGTACGTGCCGGGAAGGTCGGAGTCCGGCGGCAGGTTCGGGGAGAACGCGTCGATGCCCGAGGAACTGGTCGGGAATCCGGCCGGCGGGGTGACGAAGCTCTGCGAGCCCGCCGCGATCCGCGACGGATCGGTGACCAGGCCGTTGCCGGAGAGGTAGTACCGCGTCGGGCTTCCGGCCGGGTAGGCGGGTGCGGTGCCGTAGGCCGGGGTCGCGATCCCGGTGTAGGGCACCCAGTCGCGGAAGTAGGCGAACTCCGGGGAGGTGTCGGCGGGGCCGCCGGCGAGGTACTGGCGGAACCAGCTCGCCACCCGGGCGGTCTCGTATTGCGTGCTCGGGTCCGGATCGGACAGATCGAGCTCGCCCGGCGCGGGCGTCGAGCCCGAGTGGCCCCAGGACTGCCAGACCATTTTCACCGGCGTGCCCTGGGCTTTCAGCGTCTGGTAGGTCGCGGCTGCCTCGTTGAGGTTGAACAGCGTGTCGTTCTCCCCCTGCATCAGCAGCACCGGCACGCGGATCCGGCTGGCGTAGGTGCTGACCGACGCGTGCCGGAGCAAGGCCAGCAGGTCGCTCGTGGGATAGCCGAGCGTCCCCGCTTCGGCGAGCCCGGTGCAGACCTCGGCGGGGAAGTTCGGGCAGCCGATCACCCGGGAGGGGTCGTACTGGAACCCGGTCGCGCTGTCGAGCAGCGCGCCCTCGGAGAAGAACAGCAGGGGCCAGGTCAGCTTGGTGACGCCGGAGCCGTTGGAGGTCACCCCGCCGCGCAGGTCGGTGTTGTTCGGGGTGAGCGAGTACGACAGGTCGTTCCACGTGATCAGCGGGACGAGCGTGTCGATCCGGGGGTCGACCGAGGCCGCCGCGAACTGGACCTCGCCGCCGTAGGAGCCGCCGATCATGCCGACCCGCGGGTCGTACTGGTCGTGTTTGCCCGCGTGGTCGACCTGGTCGTGCACGACGGAGTCGAGCCCGGCCACCGGCTGGGTGTGCGCCGCGTCGGCGTAGGCGATTCCGTTTTCGCCGCCGAGGAAGCTGACCAGCTGGCTCGCGGCCTGCCCGTCCCAGTCGGGGTCGTCGAGGGTGATCTTGCAGCCCGAACCGCCGAACCCGAGCCCGGAATAGGACAGCACCGCGTAGTCCTGGCCGGCGAGGTAGCGCGCGATCCCGGCCTGGTCGTCTTTGGAGCCGCCGAACCCGTTGGTGGTCAGCACGGCCGGCACCCGGTGCCGCGGTCCCGCGTCCGCGGGAAGGTAGAGGTCGCCGACGATGTCGCAACGCTCCGCTCCGCCCGGTCCGGCCAGCACGCTGAAATGCAGCGTCGTCACGGAAAACCCGGAACCACTCGCCGCGGCCGTGCCCGGCACCGCACCAAGCAGCATCGCCGCGGCTGCCAGTGCCCACGTTCGTCGCATCACGCCCGCCTTCCGCCCGCCGCTCCCAGCACCACCCCCAACGGCCGACCGGCGAATCGGTTACGCGTCTGCCCGCATGGCGCGTCCTGACGATGCGCCGTGGACCGGAACCGGCGTTTCACTCGAACCGCACGACGTCCCATTCCAGGATCCGCGCTTCGGCGAGGCCCTCGACCACGAACGGATCAGCCGCGATGAACCGTTCCGCGTCCTCGCGCGAGCGGAAGATCCCCATCGACCCGGCCGCCGGGTCCGGGGCGGAGAACGGACCGAGCGCGAGCAGGCCGCCGCCGTCGGCGCGGAACTTCTCGTAGAACGCTCGATGCCGCGGGAACACCTCGAGGATTCGGGAACGGTCGATTCCTTCGCGCACGCGGTACATGACGACGAATTCCATGCCGGGCATCCTATGCCGCCCCGGAGCCGACCGGCTATTCCGCAATCCGGCCGGAAGCCGACGGTTGTCGACAACGGCGACCGTCGGACGGAATGTGAGATTCGGCTGTCGGCGGCGTCCAATGTGGAGGATGACGGCAACCTGAACTTCAGCTGCCGTTCGACGTTGATCGCGCCCAGCATTCTTCGCAACGCGAAGCGCGCGTCGACGCGGCTCTCGCCCTCCGTGACCACCTTCGCACCCACACCTGAACAACCAGTGCTGACAACGACGATGCCGCCGACGTCGAGCAGCACTCCCGTGACGGTGCCGCGTACGAGAGCCCCGTCCACCCCGAAACGGTCTCCGACGCGAAAACCTCCGACTCGAACGCCACCCCGGTACGGGTATCAATGCCGGGACGGCGACGAGGTGAAATACGACGTGTGCGCGGGCCACAAAGCGTGGGTCGACGGACAGCGGGAATTCACCGACTGCCTGGACAGCGGAGGCACCTGGGACGTCGACAAGCAGCGTTGCGTGCATGCTTGACCGAGTTGCCGTCTCGCCAGCCTCGCGGGTCGCAGCCGAGCCGGGTACCGCAGCTGAGGTATAAGTGACATCCGTCCACTTAGGTCAATCAGTTCACGCCGACGAGCGCCCCAATGGTCGTGCGCCACGCCAAGGCAATCCACGGAGAATGACCTTTCAGTACGCCGCCGCCGCGCGAAGGATCGCCGCCGCCGAGCGTTCGACGTCTAGCTCGGTGGTCAACCAATTGGAGACCGAGATTCGCAGGTAGCGCCGGCCGCGCCAGGTGGTGCCGCCCAGCCAGCAGGTGCCGTCGCGTTGGACCGCGGCGATGATCGCGTCCGTCCGGTCGTCGTCGCCGAACCCGACCAGCACCTGGTTCAGCACGACGTCGTTCGCGATCTCGGCACCGCCTTCGGCGAGGAGCGCGGCGAACAGCCGCGCGTGCCGGCAGCAGCGGTCGACGAGGTCGGCCATCCCGTCGCGCCCCAGCTCTCGCAAGGCCGCCCACACCGCGAACACCCGTGCCCGACGCGACGCCTCGAGCGTGAGATCCCCCATTCCGGACAACTCGGCGGAGCCCGCGAGATACGGAGCGCGATAGGCGATCGTCTCGGCGTGCAACCTCGGGTGCGCACAGAACGCGAAGCCCGAGTCGTACGGGACGTTCAGCCACTTATGCCCGTCGCACGCCCAGGAGTCGGCCAGTTCCAGGCCGCCGACCAGTGTCGCGGTCGAGGGGCTGGCCCCGGCCCAGAGCCCGAAAGCGCCGTCGATGTGAACCCAGGCGCCGTGGCCCTTCGCGAGAGTGCAGGCGGCACGCAGGTCGTCGCACGCTCCGGTATTCACGTTCCCCGCCTGCAGACAGACGATCGCGGGACCCTCGCCCCGGTCCAGAACCCGGGCCAGGTCCGCCACGTCGATCGCACCCTGCGGACCCGCGGCCACCTCCTCGATCGCCCGGGTGCCGACGCCGAGCAACCTCAGCGAGCGGTCGATGGTCGCGTGCCGCTCGGCACTCGCGACCACCCGCAGAGCGGGCGCCCCGCCGAGGCCGTCCCGCTCGACGTCCCACCCGGCTTCGGCGAGGACCCGATGCCGTGCCACCGCGAGCCCGACCGTGTTGGCCGCCTGGCCGCCGGTGACGAACCCGGTCGACGCGGTGGCCGGAATGCCCAGAAGATCCCTCAGCCACCTGCCCGCGACATCCTCCGCAGCGGCCGCCGCGGGCGACAGCGCGGGATTGAAACTGTTCTGGTCCCACCCAGCCGCCAGGAAGTCCGCCGCGACCGCGGACCGCAAGGCGCCTCCAATCACCAACCCGAAAAACCGCGGTCCCGCCGTCGCCACGAGTCCTTTCTCCGCGTTGCGAGCGAGTTCCTCGAGCACGGCATCCGGAGGGCTGGAGCCACGGGGAAGTTCTTCTCCGAAAGCCTTCCGCAAGGCCGCGAGATCGACGGGCTGCGCGACCGGTCGCTCGCCCAGACCGGCCACATAGTCAGCCGCCAGCTCCGCGGCCCGGATGAAGAGAGAGTGCTCCTCGTGCATGGATTTCCTTCCCACGACGCCGCGATTGCCTGGTTGTCAGGTTCTCATCCGCCGCAATAGCCCGAAAAACCCTGAACATGATGCGATCGTCCGGCGGGAAGCCGGCACAGCCCGAAGCAACCGGCGACGCTCGTGGGCTAATCTCGTGCTCACTCGGGTCCGGTCCGGAGCCGCCTGGTCAGGACGGATTCCCCATGAGCACAGTCCCCGATGCCGACACGACGCCGGCGCCGGACCGCATCGTCGCCGTTGAGCCGGAAGAGGGCCGGCCGCCGCGAGGGGACCGATGGTTCGCGCTCAGTCTGAGCGGTCGCCGGGGCACGCGCCTCCTGGTCGCGTTCGTCTGTTTGGCGGTCTGCGTCGCAATAATCGTGTTCGCCCGGTCGCGGATCTACCTCGCGCTTCCCGCCGTCGTCGCTGTCTTCGCCGCAGCCCGGCTCTGGCTGCTCGCCCGGATCGCCTTCCGTGCCCCGAAAAGGGTGCGGGAGCGGTTGCTCGACCTGCCGTTCCGCAAGGTGCTCGTGGACGACGACATGCTCCGGGCCACGAAGTGCGCGCTGTACCTGAGGCTGGCGAACGACCAGTGGTTCCGCGTCGGCCGGCCGCGGGCCAGCGGATTGATTGCGAGCAGAGGGTACGTCTGGCTGACCGGCCCCGAACCCGCCGGCCGCGCAGGGCTCGTGGTGCCAGGTTCCGTCACAACGGCCGTTCTGCGCGTCCGCACGCTGCCCAGCTCTGCGCTCCCGGTGCCTCCTCGAGTACCGGATCCCACCCACAATGGGCAGCTCCGCCAGATCGTCCAGCTCTACCGGCCACGGCGAACCGCGGCCGCCGTCATCAGACTCGCGCTGGCGGCCTGGCTGGCAGCTACCTACGCGCCGCTGCTGCTGCGCACCTACCGGCAATCCGACGAACTCCTCGGGCTCGCCACCTTCCTCGCGCTCTACCTGGCCGCCGCCCTCGTCTGGACATCGGCGGTGTCGCTGCACCATTGGCGGATCCGTGCACCCCGCGCAGCCCTGGCGACCACCTGGACCCCATTGCGAATCGTCTCCGACTCCATGCGAAGCGGCGGCAATCACGGGAAACTCACCTGCCGCGTCACTTCACCGGAAGGAACCCGCACCGCGTCCATCGCCGGGCTCCCCTTCGTCGCCGCTGCCCGCACAACCGGGGTCGTGTGGGCAGCGGGCCAGCCGAAAAAGGGCACTGTCCTCATCGGACTGCCCGGCTACCCGATCCTCGGCATCGCGAAGCTCGGGCGCATCGAGCACCGTTGACCCGCGCCGCACGGAGCCGTGCCCAGCACGACCGAGCCAGAGCGGGCCGGGAGCCCCCGGCGCGATCGCGGCACCGGGGGTTCCGCCAGCAGCTATTCGCCGGTGTCGTCGCCACGCTGTCCGTGAACGCATCGGTGCGGGTCCGCGCGCAGGCACACAGTTCCGCCGTTGACGCGCAACCCGGCGTCGTCGAACGCGGTGGTCCAGGAACGGGCGATCGCGGTCTGCGCGGTGGTCAACGGAATCAGGCCGCTGCAGACGGCGTCCTTGAGCTTGTTCTCGACCGCGTCCTTCGGGTTGGGGATTTTCCCTGGCTCGACCCACAGATTGCGCGGATCGTCCGGCGCGCCCCCGAGTTCGAGCGACACGAGGTGGTCGTACTCGCCGGGCGCACCCGGCTGGAGGTGGTAGGCCTTCGCGGTGGCGGCCTTCATGCTGCTGGTCTTGGACGTGGGAGGCCGCACGGTCTTGGTCCAGCCGCTCTTGCACACCGTGGAACCGATGTCCGCCTGGTTCACCTGCGGGTTCACCGCCCCGGGCGTGCAGGCCGGATCGGGAACCGGCTGCCCGTCGCGACTGCCCAGCCGGCACGAGCCCGCGCCCGGCACCGGGGTCGAGGAGTTCCCGGCGGCCAGGCCCGCATGGTCGGCGGCCGGGCTCGGCGATTCCCCGCCCTCGGACTGGTGGCTCGCGGAACGGCTCGCCGTGCACGCGGCACACGCGAGCACTCCCGCCGCGACGACCCCAGCCAGACGAATCGCCCCGCCCGGACGAAAACCCTTATTCCGCACACTCTTCCCTTCCTGCCGGAGGCGTCCCCGCCGTCCGGGACGCCAGCCGCGCACAGACTCTCCGACGAGTCTCGAACGGCGTGGGCGCGACACGCGGCACCGCCGGAATCCCACCCTCGCCGCCGGGCACCCGCCGGGGAGTACGGGCGATTGCGGCCGAAATGCCGCACTCGATTCACGACAGGCTTCGGCAACGCGGCCGCGCGGACACCAACAACAGCCGCTTCTCCCTGGGCACCGGACAAGCCGCGCGACGGACCTGAACGAGAAGACCCATGACGTGTGGTGAACTCGCGGTTCGCGGAGCAGCTTCCCGCGCGCTGCACTACGAGCGCGAAGTTCTCGCAACCCGGGATCCGCCCCATGCAAGGAGTTTGGAGCGCAGTGCCAAGCACGCGGCGTTTGTGCACTGCTCGCGACGGCGGAGCGTCCGGGTTCGCACCAGGTCCGGTTCGATCAGAGCATCACCGGAAGTGCCATTACTGGATGTCACGGACGTTCGCACACTACGGCGGACCGGTCCGGCGCTTCCCTCAGCTGTTCGTCAGGGAGAGGTTGAACGTGTACCTCGACGCCCGGTACACATGCCAGCCGTACTCGACGACTCGGCCGGTTTCGTCGTACGTCGTTCGCTGCATGGTCAGCAGCGGGGCGCCGGGCTCCTCGCAGAGCAGTTTCGCGTCTTCCGCGGACGCCAGCCGCGCGCCGATGCTCTGCTGCGCCGAGTGCAGCCGGACTCCCGCCGCGCGCAGCAGCTGGTAGAGGCCGTTCTCCTTCAGGTCCGCATCGGACGGATCGAGCAGGCCGTCCGGGAGGTAGTTGTTCATCACCGCCAGCGGTTCGCCGTCGGTGGAGCGGATGCGCTTCAAGCGCCGCACACGGGCGAGCGACGGGGCTTCCAGCAGCGCGGCCGTTTCGGCGTCCGCTTCCTCCACTCGGTTGCACAGCACCGCCGTTTCCGGGGTGCCGCCGAGGCCCGACAGGTCGTCGTACAGGCTGCTCAGCCGCAGCGGCCGGGCGACCTTCGTGCGCACCACCTGGGTGCCGACGCCGCGTTTGCGGACCAGCAACCCCTGGTTGACCAGCGACTGGATGGCCTGCCGGACGGTCGGCCGGGACAGCCGCAGGCTCGCCGCCAGGTCCAGCTCGTTCGCCAGCCGGGACCCGGCGGGCAGCCTGCCGTCGTCGATCGCGGCGTGCAGCTGGCGCGCGACCTGGAAGTACAGCGGCTCGGGACTGGCCGGATCCACCGCGATCTCGCGCGCGGGATCCCAGGCCGGGCTGGTGCTGATAGCGGTACCTTCTTTCATGGCTGGGACCTCCGGGGAACGCTTCTGGTGCTTGT
>NZ_ASXG01000108.1 GCF_000411975.1 Amycolatopsis orientalis DSM 43388 | reverse complement strand
ACCACCGCAGCAGCGGCCTGAGAAACAGTCAGCTCCGGTGTCAACCGAAGCCTGGGCAGACCCTCACCGCGGAAGAAGCCCTGGCCTTCGAAGACTCGCCCCACGGCGTAAGCGCAGCAAAAGCAGCCGGAATCCCCACCATTGCAGTACCCAACCCCATCACCGCAACACTGGACTTCGCAAACGCAGACCTAGTCCTCCCCTCCTTCACCACCACCCCCCTAACCACACTCCTGCAGCACTTCAGCACGTAAATCCACACACAACCGCAGCCGCTGCACCCACCCATCGAGGCACCCAGCCCCCGCCCTGCACCCCGATACGAAGCC
>NZ_ASXG01000107.1 GCF_000411975.1 Amycolatopsis orientalis DSM 43388 | reverse complement strand
TACTCCAGCTGTAGTTCGTGATCGGGTGCTGGTTGTTGGTGTCGCTGCTGGTAGTGGCTTTGGCGGGAGCGGTGTTGGTGTCGTCGGCGCCAGGCGGACCAGGCCAGGATGTCGATGATCTTGCGTGCTGGTTGCAGGATGAGCTGGGCGTAGAGGTGCCTGATCTCGTTGCGTGTCAACGGGATCAGGTCCTCGGCCGACGGTGTGCTGCGAGCCTGAGCCGCGGCGATGGCGAGGAAGGCGTGCGCGAGCATCACCAGGGTGGTCCAGCGGTACCAGGAGGTCCAGGTGCGGACCTGGTGTTCGTCGAGGCCGGTGAGTTCTTTGCCGGTCTGGAAGGTCTCCTCGATCGTCCAGCGCCGCCCGGCGACGCGCGCGAGGTCGGCCAGCGCGACCCGGCGGGGGCTGTAGCAGCGGTAGAACGCGGTTTCCCCGGTCCGCCGGTTGCGGCGCATCAAGATCCAGTGGTATCCGGTCTTGCCTGCCGGATGCAGCCGCAGCCGGGCCCACAGGTAGTAACGGCGGCCTTTCGCGCCGGCCCCGGCGGAGAGCTTCTGCCAGGCCCGCTTCGGCAGCGCGGCGGCGCGCTCGTCGGCCCGCACGCTCTCCTCGCCCGGACCGGGAACGCGGTGGTCGCAGGCCACGGCCAGCACATAGGCCTGTTCGCGGGCCTCGAGCGGATCGCGCAGGCCGGCGGCGTCTTTGCCGTAGGCCTCGTCCCCGGTCACCCACCCCACCCGGACTCCCGCCTCCAGCGCACGAGCGATCATCGCCAAGGCCAGCCGGGATTTCGTGGTGAACAGGGTCTGCGCGGGCACTCCGGCCCGGTCCCGCCGGGCCTGGTCCTCTGCCCAGCTTTCGGGCAGGTAGAGCTCGCGGTCGATGAACGTGTGCCCGGCCGGGGTGGAATACACCAGGAACACCGACATCTGCGAGTTCTCGATCCGTCCCGCGGTGCCGGTGTATTGCCGCTGGACCCCGACCGACTCGACGCCCTTCTTCAGGTCGCCGGTCTCGTCGATGACCAGCATCGCGTCCTCGACACCCAGGTGCTCGACCACGACCTCGCGCAGGTCGTCGCGGACCCCGTCGGCGTCCCAGGTCGCGCGCGAGAGCAGGTTCTGCATCCCGTCCGGGGTCCGGTCCCCGACCTGCTCAGCAATGGTCCAGCAGTTCACCCGCGCCAGCCCGGACAACAGACCCTGCACGAACCGCCCGGCCCGCCGACGCGACTCCACCCGCACGAACCGCCGCCCGATCCGCACGAACATCTCACCCAGCAACGACTGCCATCGCGCAGGGTCTACGCTGGCAGCCGCGGCCGCCACATGATCTTGAGTTGTCCTCACAAACACCATGATCACGTGGCGGCCGCACCCGTCTCACACGACCCCTCCAGCAAGATCACGAACTACAGCTGGAGTA
>NZ_ASXG01000106.1 GCF_000411975.1 Amycolatopsis orientalis DSM 43388 | reverse complement strand
CCCAACCCCGGCCACCCCCACCACCAGCCCGGAAACCGCCGCCACCGAAGCCGCCACCCGCACCGCCACCCCCGCGATCCACCGCAGCACCCGGATCACCGCGACGAATACCACCAGCGCGAGCACCAACACCCCGGCAGGCACCCCCTGCCCGCCCTCCGCAGCAGCCAGCACGGCACTCATGACCGCACCCGTATCCGCGGTTCGCGCAGGTTCTCCGGCCCGAACTCCCGGATGTTCTCGTACGCCCGCTGGCGCATCTCGTCGCGTGCCCGCACCCGCCTCCGCTCCGAACCCAGTTGCCACACCCAGCGCCAGCCGACGACCGTCGCGACGACGGAACCGGCGAGGATCACCAGGAAGGCCTGTCCGGCGAGACCGTGGAGCGGTTCGAGGCTCAGCAGCACCAGCAGCGCCCACACCTGAGCGACGGTGAACGGGATGACCAGAGCTGCCGCGTACACCCCCCGACGCCAGCGAACCGGCTGAGGAGCGGGAAGAAACGGTTCCATGACTGCCTCCCTCGGTGGTGTGCTTCCAGAAAACCCCGGCGTCGCCGGGAAATCTGTGTCAGCTGACACGTTCAGCGGGCGAGCCGCCGCAGTTCCGCGAGCCGGTGGATGGTCACCTGGCCGCGCGCGGTGCTGATCACCCCCTGGCGGCGGAGTTCCCGCGTCACCCGAGCCCACGATTCGCGCGAAATCGCCGCGGTCATCGCGAGTTCCGCTTGCGTTCCGGGGACCGCGACTTCGATGTCCGCACCGCGCCGCACCCCGTGTTGCACCGCCAGCTGCATCAGCTGCGCGGCGACGCGACGAGTGCTGGTGCCGCCGCCGAGATCGAGCCACTGCCGTCCGACGTCGCGCAGCCGGTCGGCGAGAACTTGCAGCAGCGCCCAGGAAATCGCCGCCTCGCGCCGGCACAGCGCGACGAATCGCTCGGCGGGGACGACGAGGACGTCCAATTCGTCGAGTGCTTGCACGGTCGCCGACCTCCTTCCGCCGTCGATCACGGCCAGTTCGCCGATCACCTCGCCCGCGCCGCGGACGCCGACCACGACCTCGCGTCCGTCCGGCGTCGCGTTGGTGATCCGGACGTGGCCGGCCAGCAGGAGAAGCACCACCGAAGCCCGCTCGCCTTCGCGGCAAAGGACGTCCCCGCGCCGGTAGGACTTGCGGACGGACAGTTCCTCGAACTTCGCGCGGTCCGCGGCACCGAGCGCCGGCCAGAATCCGATCGCTTCCACGGCGGTCCCCCCTCCTCGTCGTCGGCCGGACCGTTCAGGCGATCAGTCCCGCTCCCGGCCGGACTGCCTCGGTGGTGCGGACCCAGCCGCGGGTCCGGTGCCCGCCGACGCGCACGTGGAAGGCGTGGGCGAAGGAACTGCGGTCGATCCCGGCGTAGCCGTGCCGGACGACCGACCGGTGGATCGCGTTCGAGACGACGAGCGCGAGCGGACCGGAGGAACTGCGGAGCCTGCGTCTCAGGTCAGCGGCGTCGAGGAGCCGGCAGGCGATGTCGATGTCCTCGCCGTACGGTCCGTGCGCGTCGTAGTGCACCTCGCCGGCGTGCACCGAAACGCGCAGCCGGAAGGCCAGTTCGGGCTCCTGGTCGCCGTGCCGGGCGAGCAGTTCGGTCAGGGCGGGCACGACGCGGGCGAGCAGGACCGTCTTCGGCACCTCGTCGACCGGGCGGATCAGGCACAGCGCGCCGTCGCCCCGGTCGACGAACGGATCCCGGAACTCCTCCGTGATGCCGCCGGCCCGGAACGCCTCGTCGAGCAGGGCGAACAGGACCGAACGGAGCCCGGCCCGAGCCGGGTTCGTGCGGGTGGTCGACCCTTCGATGTCGACGACCACGATGGCTCGGTGTACTGGTGCCGGTACTGCTGAGGTGTCCATGACCGCCCCCCTATTTCAGGAAGCTACTGAAATCTAGTAGACTTTCACATCAGCTACTATAAGGGTGGGCTCCTGCTGAAACAATGGTGTCGCGCACCCGACATCTCCGGTTCAGCTGCGGGTCCAGCTCGAGATTGGCCACCCCTGAACACTCGCCGACACTCCACCCCAGCCCGTCCAGCCATCGCGGCCGAACGGGTGTAGAATCCCCGCCATTCACGTCTGACTGAACTTCACTGAAGGGTCTGAAGTCGTGTCTCAGCCCAACCCCGCGCTCGCCGCTCGCCTGCGCACCCTCCGCAAGGAGAGCTGGTCGGACGTGGTGCTCACCCAGAAGCAGCTCGCCGAGGCCTTCGGCGTGAGCACCGGTCTGCTGTCGTCGTGGGAGAACGTGGCGAAACCGGTGACTCCCCCGCCGCACCGGCTCGAGGCGTACGCGACTTTCTTCGCCACCCGCCGTTCGGTGCAGGGCCGGAAACTTCATCTCCTCGGCCTCGAAGACCTGACCGGCGACGAGCACACCGTCCGCAAGGAGCTGCTCGCGGAGCTGCAGGCGCTGCGCGGCGACCTCGACGACCCGCCCGCCCAGCCGGTCTTCGCCCCCTCAAGCCTGTGGCACTTCCCGCCGAACCAAGACATCGTGATCGTCTGCGCGCAGCTGCCGGAGAAGTACCGCACCGCCTACACCGACCCGTCCAGCCCGGACTACGTGAACCTCTACACCTACGCCGACCCGGACGCGCTGCTCGAGCTCTACGGCCACATCCGCGCGTGCAACCCGGCCAGCAACGTCACCTTCCGCACCACCGACCAGAACACGACGCTGTCGGCCGACGAGTACACCGCGCACCTGGTGCTGCTCGGCGGCGTCGACTGGAACCCGCAGACCCGCGCGCTGCTCGACCGGGTCGACGTGCCGGTCCGCCAGATCAGCCGCAAGGGCGACGAGGAGCAGCGGGACACCGGGTTCGAAGTGACCCGCCCGGACGGGACCACCCAGCTGTTCAGCGCCAAACTGCGCAACGGCACACTGATCGAAGACGTCGCGCACTTCTACCACGGCGTCAGCCCGCTCAACCGCAAGCGCACTGTGACCGTGTGCAACGGAATGTACGGCCGCGGCACCCTCGGGGCCGTACGAGCGCTGACCGACCGCCGCTTCCGCGACCGCAACCAGGCCTACCTCGACCAGCGCTTCGCGGGCGCGGATTCCTTCAGCATCATCAGCCGGGTCCCGGTCTTCGACAACCAGGGGCTCACCCCGGACTGGACCCTGCCAGAGAACCGGCTGCACGAGTGGCCAGAATCGAGCCTCCCATGACCGCGACCGTCGCAGCGCCGGCGCAGCACACGACGCATCAGCGGCTGCTGCACCACGTCGCCGCCGAAGACGCGCCGCAGGCCCGGCTGGACGCGATCGTCGTGCCCAACGGCCGCCCCGCCGCCTACCTCAAGCACGCTTTCCGCGCCGCCCGCGAAGTCGACGCCACGCTTCTGCTGCTGTGCAGCAAGAACGCGCGCGCGTCCGACGCGGTGCTCGCCGCGAAGCGCGCCGGGGTGCGCGTCCGCGCGATCGACACCGACGAAGCCGCCGGTCTCGGCGCCGTTCCGCCGTTCGAGACGAGCAAGCTGCTGCAGAAGCGGGCGAATCGGATGCTGCGCCGGGCCGACACGAGCTTCAAGCGCAATCTCGGCGTGCTCGTCGCCGACCTCGCGGGCTGGCAGCGCATCCTCTTCCTCGACGACGACATCGACCTTCCGCGACCCGGCGACCTGCGCGCGGCGGCGGGCCTGCTCGACGACTACGCGGCGGTCGGCCTCGCCAACACCGGCATGCCGGACAACTCCGTGGTGTGCCACGCCTACCGCGAGTCCGGAGGGCAGCAGGACACGTTCGTCGGCGGCGGCGCACTGGCTGTCGGGCGGGACGCGTTTTCCTCGTTCTTCCCGGACATCTACAACGAGGACTGGTTCTTTCTCCTCAGCGACACCGGCCTGCGCGCCACCGCGGTCACCGGGACCGCGCACCAGGGCGACTACGACCCCTATCGCGACACCGTGCGCGCGCGTTCGGAGGAACTGGGCGACACGCTCGCCGAGGGCATTTACTGCCTGCTGGACAACGGTCTCGGCATCGCCGACGCGAACGCCGCTTACTGGGCGGACTTCCTCGAAAGCCGCCGGACGTTCATCCGCACGACGCTGCGGCAGGTCAAGGAAGCGCCGCACCTGACCGGCGCGTACGAGGAACGGATGATCGCGGCGCTGAAAGCCGCGTGCGGCCGCAGCATGCTGATCGAGCCGGACCTGTGCGTCGCCTACCTGCGAGCGTGGCAGGAGGACCGGGAGACGTGGCAGACGCATCTCCTGTCGCTGCGCGCCCGGCACGGTTCGGCGGGCGACCCGGACGCCGCGTTCGACACGCTGGGGATTTCGGAGACCGTGCAGAAGTCCTGACCTTCAGCGGTCGCCGCACGTACGGCCGGCGAGCGGCGCGGGACGGTTGTCCGGGAGCCGCTTGACCAGCACGTGGCACCGCTCGGCTTCGAACACCGTGCGGCCGTCCGGCGAAACGCGCTCGGCGTAACAGACGACCGTGCCGTGGCCCCAATCGTGGTACCCGAGCCGGCGGTACAGCCGGGCGGCGCGGGTGTTGTCCGTGCGGACCGCGAGCGCGCCGAGCGCGTGGCCGTGGCCGACCAGGTAGTCCTCGGCCGCGCGCACGAGAGCGGCGCCGATGCCGCGATTGCGCGCTTCCGGGGCCACTTCCAGGTGATTCAGCAGCGGAACGCCCGGCAGGTGGCCGCGGATCGGCGGCTCCTCGGCGTCCTCGAGCCACAGGTACACGGCGCCGACCGGCCGCGCCGAGCACCACGCGGTGAACAGGACGCCGAGTCCCTTCGCCTGCCGGGTCAACCGGTCCTCGAAGAAGCCCGGGTCGCCGAGGATTTCCGCCAGCGCCGCGAGGTCCGGCAGCTCGGCCGGCCGGATCGAGACGTCGCCCATCAACGCCGACTCCTGTCCGCCCGGCCGGGGCACGCGAGCGCGAAGCCCGGGCCGCGGTCCTGATCTTGGCCGCCCGGCCTCAAGACTAGGTGCGCGCCCGGCACGCGCGAAGACGGCGAACGCCGCAGCCCAGTACTGCGAACGGAGCAACCGGCTGCCCAGTGCCGTCGCGGCCCTCCCCCGGTTTCCACGCCCCCAATACACCCACGGGCGAATCGGTTCAAACGGGAACCGGGCAGTAGTGCGGAAACCCGTTTCGGTCACGGGACGCGGCGAGGGAATGAGCAGCGGGACGGAGGGAGTGCAGCGGATCCGGTTGCCTGCACGGGTTCGCGAGCCCGGCACAATCCGGGCTGAGCACCCCGGCGCGAACCCAGCCAGCCGCCGCCGAGCACCAAGGCCGCCGCACAGTCCGCGCCGTCGCGCACCGCACAGCAGCAACTCGAACCGCCCCGCAGCAAACCCGGCACGAACTCAGCCAGCCGCTCCCGAGTACCAAGGCGGCACACGGTCCGCACCGTCGACCACCGCCCAAACCCGGCACGAACCGAACCAACCGCTTCCGGGCGCCAGGTCGGCCGAGCGTCCGCGCCCGTCGATGCCCCGGCTAAATCAAGGCCAGCGGATCCAGCTGCACCCGCACCGGCTCGACGGCTTTGCGGGCGTCCCGGCGGGCCACCGCGTCGCGCACCGCGGCCGCCAGCGCGCGGCCTTCCGGGCGGGCCACGCGGACCAGCGCCCGTTCGCGGTCCGCGTTGCCCTCGTCGTCGTAGTCGCCGAGCGGGACCGGGCCCAGGACCTCGCCGCTGTCCGGGAGCGGGAGGTCGTCCAGCACGCTCGCCACGGCGGTCGGGCTCCCCTCGACGCTCGCCATCCGGACCGCGGGCGGGAACCCCAGTTCCCGGCGCTGTTCCAGTTCCTGGCTCGCGTGCCATCCCGGGTCCCAGCGCACCAGTGCCTGCACCACCGCCAGCCCGGCTTCCGCGCCGACGATCACCCGGCCCCCGCTCGACGCCGGGCGGACCAGCGCCCCGGCGGCCATCCAGCGGCGGAGAGTTTCTTCCGCGGCACGCAGATCCTGACGGCCGAGCAACGCCCACCCGTCCAGCAGAAGCGCCGCGCCGTAACCGCCTTCCGCGACCGGTTCCGCGCCTGGCGTGCAGACCACCAGCGCCGGGCGGCCGGGGACGCTCGCCAGGACTTCCGCGGCGCCGGAGGTCCGCACCGGGACCCCGGGGAAAGCCCGGCCCAGTTCTTCGGCGGTGCGTTTCGCGCCGACCACGACGGCCCGCAACCGGACCGAACCGCAAGCGGGGCAACGGAAAGCGGTCTCCGGGACGCCGCACCACCGGCAGGCGGGCGGGCGCGGCGCGCCGTCGGCGGAACCGCCGGGCAACGCGAGCGGACCGGCGCAGCGACGGCAATGCGCGGGGGTCCGGCATTGGCCGCAGGACAGTCCGGGGACGTAGCCGCGGCGCGGGACTTGGACCAAAGCCGGCAGCCCGGCCGCGAAAGCTTGGCGCGCGGCCTCGAACGCGACCGCCGGAAGACGGGCGACCCGGGCGGCTTCGTCGCGCGCCACGTCGAAGTCTTCGCCGACCGGGGTCACGCGCGGGGCGGCTGCACGGAGTTCGGCTCGAGCGGCCTGGATCTGGTGCGCCCAGCCGGATTCCACCAGCAACTGCGCTTCGGCGGTCCGGGCGAATCCTCCGACCAGAAAGGAAGATTTCGTGGCGTGGGCCCGATCCATCAGCACATCCCGGACATGGGGGTACGGGGCGTGCGGGTCCAGGTGCAGGTCGTCGCCGTCGTCCCAGACGACGAACAAACCGGGATCGGCGACCGGCGCGAACATCGCCGCGCGCGTGCCGACGACTACGCGAACCGCGCCGCGCAGCACGGAAAGCCAGCGACGGTACCGTTCGGCCGGGCCCAGACCGGCGATCAGCGCGGCGACCCCCTTCTCCCCCACCAGTTCGACGCACGCCTCGTGCACGCGGGTCAGGTCGCGGTGGTCCGGGACCACCAGGACCGCGCCTCGGCCCTGGGACGCCGCGGTGGCGGCCGCCTCGGCCAGCCGGCGAGGCCAGTCCTCGCCGGGGAGGGCTTGCCAGACCGCGTTCGCTTGCCGGGACTCGGCGAGCGCTTCCAGGAAGGCTTCGCCGCGTTGGTAGCGGGACCAGGCGGAGACCTCCGGCGCGGCGGGGGCGGGGGCCGGTTCCGCGGGGGGTTCGGCTTCGGTCTTCGCGTGCCTCGGAGGAAGGGCCAGCCGCAGGACGTCGGACAGGGTCCCGGCGTAGCGGTCGGCTACCGAGCGGCAGACGGCGTGCAGCGACGGCGGGAGGACGGGTTCGCTCGAGGTGACCCGTTCCAGGTAGGCGAGTTTTCGCTCGTATTCGGTCTTGTCGGTGCGTTCGATGAGGTAGCCGTCGACGAGCTGCCCGGCGAAGCGCACCCGGACCCGGCAGCCGGGGACCGCGGATTCGTGCAGTTTTTCCGGGACCTGGTAGTCGAAGGTGCGGTCGAGGTGGGCCAGCGGGATGTCCACGACGACCTTCGCGACCGGGAGTTCCGGGGCGGGGGTCTGCTGGCCCTTGCGGGAACGGGCCGGTTTGCGGGGCGGGGTTTTTTTCGCCGGGGTGGCCTTCTGCTCCGGGGCGGAGCGCGAAGGCTCCGGGAGGTCCCACAGCGGGGCGGGTTCGGAGCTGGTCACCAGAAGATCTCTACCAGACGGGGGCGACAGGTCTGTCGTGAGCGTCAGCAGGTGCACTTGGGGAACAGTGCGGCGGGCACCCCGAAGCCGGATTGTGCTGACGGTTCGGGGGTGCTTGTCAAGGCGGGAAAGATGCCTTGACAAGCACCCCCGAACCGCAGGGAGGCCTCGTATCGGGGTGCAGGGCGGGGGCTGGGTGCCTCGATTGTCGGGTGCGGCGGTTGCGGCTGGCGTTGGGCTGGTCGTGAGGGTGGCCCTCACGGATATCACCGTGTTCCGGAAAGCCGTGAAGGGCTCCTTGAGGGAATCTCATTCCCTCAAGGAGCCCTTCACGGACCAAACGAAGGTCAGGCGCCGGCCAGGGAGCGCAGTGCGTCGGCGCGGGCGGTGCTTTCCCAGGGGAGGTCCAGGTCGGGGCGGCCGAAGTGGCCGTACGCCGCGGTGGGGGCGTAGATCGGGCGCAGCAGGTCCAGGTCGCGGATGATCGCGGCCGGGCGCAGGTCGAAGACCTCGCTGATGGCCGACTGGATCTTGGTCGGGTCGACCGTTTCGGTGCCGAACGTCTCGACGAACAGGCCCACCGGGGCGGCTTTGCCGATCGCGTACGCCACCTGCACCTCGACCCGTCCGGCCAGGCCCGCGGCGACCACGTTCTTGGCCACCCAGCGCATCGCGTACGCGGCCGACCGGTCCACCTTGGACGGGTCCTTGCCGGAGAACGCGCCGCCGCCGTGGCGGGCCATGCCGCCGTAGGTGTCGACGATGATCTTGCGGCCGGTGAGCCCCGCGTCGCCCATCGGGCCGCCGATCACGAAGCGGCCGGTGGGGTTCACCAGCAGGCGGGTGCTGTCCGTGTCGAGGCCAAGGTCGGCCAGCTCCGGCTCCACGACGTGCTTTTTCACGTCGACGCCGAGCATCTGCTCGAGGTCGATCCCGTCCGCGTGCTGGGTGGAGACCACGACGGTGTCGAGCCGCACCGGCTGCTCGCCCGCGTACTCGATGGTGACCTGGGTCTTGCCGTCCGGGCGCAGGTACGGCAGCACGCCGTCCTTGCGGACCGCGGTCAGCCGGCGCGACAGCCGGTGCGCGAGCGCGATCGGCAGCGGCATCAGCTCGGGCGTGTCCGAGCAGGCGTAGCCGAACATCAGGCCCTGGTCGCCGGCGCCCTGGCGGTTGATCTCGTCCTCGTCCGATTCGACCCGCGATTCGTACGCGGTGTCGACGCCCTGGGCGATGTCCGGGGACTGCGACCCGATCGCCACGTTCACGCCGCAGGAGTTGCCGTCGAAGCCCTTGGCCGACGAGTCGTACCCGATGCGCAGGATGACGTCCCGCACGATGGTGGGGATGTCCGCGTACGCCTCGGTCGTCACCTCGCCCGCGACGTGCACCTGGCCCGTCGTGATCAGGGTCTCGACGGCGACCCGGCTGCGCGGGTCCTTGGTCAGCAGGCCGTCGAGGATCGAGTCGCTGATGGCGTCACAGATCTTGTCGGGGTGGCCCTCCGTCACGGATTCCGACGTGAACAGCCTCTTCGTGGACGCAGACACGACCTCGTCACTTCCCTCGGTCAAGCGATGGCGCCCCACCGGATTTCAGGCGCTCCTGGCACAGCCCACCCTACCCAGCGGACCTGTAGCTAGAGTCGACGCTCGATCAACGCTGTTACGGCATCCCACAATGTGGCCGCCAGCCGGGCCTTGGCTCCCTGCGGGATGACCTGCTCGGTGCCGTCCGCGGCCAGCAGCCAGCCCGCGTTGTCCTCGGTGCCGAACGCCTTCCCGTTGCCGACCGCGTTCACCACGAGCAGGTCCGCGCCCTTGCGCCGGAGCTTGACCCGGGCGTGGTCGAGCACACTGCCGTTCTCGTCGCCGGTTTCCGCGGCGAATCCCACGACGATCTGCCCGGAACGCCGCGCCCGCACCAGTTCGGCGAGGATGTCGGCATTGCGGTCGAGCGTGATGACCGGGTCCGGGCTGTCGTCGGACTTCTTGATCTTGTGGTCGGCCAGCGTGGCGGGCCGGAAATCCGCGACCGCGGCGGCCATCACGACGACGTCCGCGTCCGCCGCGGCGGCGTGCACCGCCTTGCGCATTTCCTCCGCCGTGGACACGCGCCGCAGCGTCGCGCCCGCCGGCGACGGCAGTTCGTCGGTGTGCCCGGCGACCAGCGTCACTTCGGCCCCGCGCTGCGCGGCGACCCGGGCGAGCGCGAAGCCCTGTTTGCCGGACGAGCAGTTGCCCAGGTAGCGGACCGGGTCGAGCGGTTCGCGGGTGCCGCCCGCGGAGATCACCACGCGCAGGCCTTCGAGATCGCGCGGCAGCGCCTTCGGCTCGGCGAGCAGCAGCCGGGCCAGGTCGACGATCTCGGCCGGGTCGGCGAGCCGTCCCTTGCCGGTGTCGACGCCGGTCAGCCGCCCGGCGGCGGGTTCGGTGACGACCATGCCGCGCGAACGCAGCAGCGCGACGTTGTCGCGGGTGGCCGGGTGCTCCCACATCTCCGTGTGCATCGCCGGGAAGAAGGCGACCGGGCACCGGGCGGTGAGCAGGGTGTTCGTCAGGAGGTCGTCGGCGAGCCCGTGCGCGGCCTTGGCCAGCAGGTTCGCGGTCGCCGGGACGACCAGCACGAGATCGGCCTCTTTGCCGACCCGCACGTGCTGCACCTCGGGCACCTCGGTGAAGACCCCGGTGTGCACCGGGTTCCCGGACAGCGCCTCGAAGGTCGCCGCGCCGACGAAGTTCAGCGCGGCCTCGGTGGGCACGACGCGGACGTCGTGCCCGGATTCGGTGAGGCCCCGCAGGACCTCGCACGCCTTGTAGGCGGCGATGCCGCCGCCCACGCCCAGGACGACCCTGGGCCTGGCGTCATTCACCCTCGGTGTGCTCGAGCAGCCCGCCGTGGATCTCGCGCAGCGCGATCGACAGCGGCTTCTCGCGGGGGCCGGGCTCGACCAGCGGGCCCACGTACTCCAGCAGGCCCTCGCCCAGCTGCGCGTAGTAGTCGTTGATCTGCCGGGCCCGCTTGGCCGAGTAGATCACCAGCGCGTACTTCGAGGAGACCTTTTCGAGCAGGTCGTCGATCGGCGGGTTGGTGATGCCTTCGAGCTCTTCCAGCGTCGCCTGTTGCACAGTCACTCGTGCTGCTCCGTATCGTCACATCGATCGGCGGCAGAATCGCCACCGCCGGTAATCAAGTCTAGCAACCGCCGCGCGGCGACCTCGACGTCGGCGTTCACGACCCGTTCGTCGAACTCCCCGGCCGCGGCCAGTTCGCGTTCCGCCTCGGCCAGCCGGGCGGCCACCGCGGCCTCGGTCTCGGTGCCCCGGCCGGTGAGCCTGCCGACCAGCTCGTCCCAGGACGGCGGCATCAGCATGACCAGCCGCGCCTCGGGCATCGCGGCCCGGACCTGGCGGGCGCCCTGCAGTTCGATCTCCAGCACCGCCGGACGGCCTTCCGCCAGCGCCTTCTCCACCGGCTCGCGCGGCGTCCCGTACCGGTTGCCCGCGAACTCGGCCCACTCCAGCAGCCGGTTCTCGGCCACCATCCGGTCGAATTCGGCGGAATCCACGAAGTGGTAATGGTTTCCGTCGACCTCGCCCGGCCGCGGCGCCCGGGTCGTCACCGAAACGCTGAAGTACAGGTTCGGCTCGAGCCGGCGCAGCTGTCCCACCACACTCGACTTCCCGACGCCGGACGGGCCCGAGACGACGGTGAGCCGGGGGCGGGAGATCTCCCCCGCCACCGGCTCACTGCCGCGGTCGGCGCCCCGGGTCACCGGGTAGTCCTGACCGACGCCGCTCACTCGCCGCTGAACTCGGCCAGCAGCGCCTTGCGCTGCCGGTCGCCGAGCCCGCGGAGCCTGCGGCTGGGGGCGATCTCCAGTCGTTCCATCGTCTGCTGGGCCCGGACCTTGCCGACGCCGGGGAGCGCCTCGAGCAAGGCCGAAACCTTCATCTTGCCGAGAACTTCGTTCTCCTCGGCCTGCTTCAGCACGTCGACCAGAGTGGTACCGCCCCGCTTCAGCCGCTCCTTCAGCTCAGCACGGATGCGGCGGGCGGCGGCGGCCTTCTCCAGCGCCGCAGCACGCTGTTCCTCTGTCAGCTGGGGAAGTGCCACGTTTTCCTCCGGTAGTTCTCACATCTGGGTGGGTGACGCGACGGTACCCACCCCTGAGCAGGGGCCACAATGCGGGGGTGGCTGGTGGAGCGCGATTCCGGGGCCTGCTATTGGCCTTTTCCGCGGAGCCGGGCCAACCGGCCGTTCACCTCTTGGGCCGCACGGCGTAACGCGCCTGCGTCCGGGCCGTGGCGCAGCAGGTCGCGCGAGGACGCCGGGAGCAGCCCGGGGAGGCCGTCCCCGAAAACTGCCCGCAAATCCGCCTCAGTCGCCCCCTGAGCGCCGAAACCGGGCGCGAGCACCGGTCCGTTGAGGCGGCTCAGATCGACTTCCCCAGGAGCCACAGTGGCCCCTACGACCACGCCGACGTCGCCGTACGGCTCAGCACCTGCGTTGTGGTCCGCAGCTGCGTCTACGACGCTCTGAGCGACCGTACGGCCGTCTTCGAGCCGCGCGCGCTGCAACGCGTCCGCCTCCGGGTTGGACGTGCGCGCGAGCACGAAGAGCCCGTTGCCCGCTTCGCGCGCCGCCGTGACAGCCGCGTCGAGAGCGCCGAAGCCGAGGTACGGCGACACCGTGGCCGCGTCGGCGGTGAAAGCCGCCTTCTCGGCCACGTACGCCGCCGTGTAGGCCGCCATGGTCGAGCCGATGTCACCCCGCTTCACGTCCAGCAGGACGAGCGCTCCGGCGTCGTGAGCGACGTCCACGACGCGTTCGAGCACCGCCACCCCGGCGGGCCCGAACGCCTCGAAGAACGCCGACTGCGGCTTCACGATCGCCGCCACCTCGCCCAGCGCCTCCGCGGCGCTGAGCGCGAAGCGTTCGAGCCCGCTCGCGTCGAGCGGCAGGCCCCACGCCTCGATCAGACCCGGATGGGGGTCGATCCCAGCGCACAGCGACCCGCGAGCAGCCACGGCCTCGGCCAGTCGGGCTCCGAAGCGCGCGGTCACGACGTCGCCTTCAGCGCCGCCTGGAGGTCCTGCAGGCTGCGCACGCCGATGTCGCCGCGAATAAGCGCTTCGATCCCGTGCACCGCCGCCGCCGCGCCTTGCACCGTGGTGACGCACGGAATGTCGCGCGACACCGCGGCCGTGCGGATTTCGTAACCGTCGACGCGCGGCCCGCTGTTTCCGTACGGCGTGTTGATCACCATGTTGACGTCGCCGGCGAGGATCACGTCGACGATGTTCGGCTCGCCGGTGCCCGGGTCCGGCTCGGAGTGCTTGCGCACCACCGAACAGGCAACCCCGTTGCGCCGCAACACTTCCGCGGTGCCGGACGTGGCCAGGATCTCGAAGCCGAGGTCGGCCAGCCGCTTCACCGGGAAGACCAGCGAACGCTTGTCGCGGTTGGCGACCGAGACGAATACCCGGCCCGACGTGGGAAGGGATCCGTAGGCGCCGCTCTGCGATTTCGCGAATGCTTTCCCGAACGAGGTGTCGACGCCCATGACCTCGCCGGTGGATTTCATTTCCGGCCCGAGCAGGGAGTCGACGCCGTGGCCTTCGGGGGTGCGGAACCGGTGGAAGGGCAGCACGGCCTCCTTCACCGCGACCGGGGAGTCGGCGGGCATCCGGCCGCCGTCGCCCTCGGCGGGCAGCACGCCGGACGTGCGCAGGTCCTTGATCGTCGAACCGGTCATCACCAGCGCGGCGGCCTTGGCCAGCGGGACCGCGGTCGCCTTCGAGACGAACGGCACCGTCCGCGAGGCGCGCGGGTTGGCCTCCAGGACGTACAGCACGTCGTCCTTGAGCGCGTACTGCACGTTGAGCAGGCCGCGGACGCCGACGCCGCGGGCGATGGCCTCGGTGGAGCGGCGGACCGCGTCGAGGTCCTGCGCGCCGAGGGTGATCGGCGGCAGGGCGCACGAGGAGTCGCCGGAGTGGATGCCGGCCTCCTCGATGTGCTCCATCACGCCGCCGAGGTAGAGGTCCTCGCCGTCGAACAGGGCGTCCACGTCGATCTCGATCGCGTCGTCGAGGAACCGGTCGACCAGCACCGGGTGCTCGGGCGTGACCTCCGTGGCGCGGCGGATGTAGCCGGCCAGGGACTCCTCGTCGTAGACGATCTCCATGCCGCGCCCGCCCAGCACGTAGGACGGGCGGACCAGCACCGGGTAGCCGATCTCGTCGGCGATCCGCTTCGCGCCCTCGAACGACGTCGCCGTCCCGTACTTCGGCGCGGGCAGCCCGGCCTCGGCCAGCACCTCGCCGAACGCGCCGCGGTCCTCGGCCAGGTCGATCGCCTCCGGCGGCGTCCCGACCACCGGCACCCCGGCGTCGGCGAGCCGCTGCGCGAGCCCGAGCGGGGTCTGCCCGCCCAGCTGCACGATCACCCCGGCCACCGTGCCGGACTGCTGCTCGGCGTGCACGACCTCGAGCACGTCCTCGAACGACAGCGGCTCGAAGTACAGCCGGTCGCTCGTGTCGTAGTCGGTGGACACCGTTTCCGGGTTGCAGTTGACCATCACGGCCTCGAACCCGGCCTCGCGCAACGCGATCGCCGCGTGCACGCAGGAGTAGTCGAACTCGATGCCCTGCCCGATCCGGTTCGGCCCGGACCCGAGGATCAGCACCTTCGGCTTGTCGCTCTGCACCGCGACTTCCGACGTCGCCGCCGGGTCGGTCTCGTAGGCCGAGTAGTGGTACGGCGTCTTCGCCGCGAACTCCGCCGCGCAGGTGTCGACCGTCTTGAACACCGGCCGCACCCCCAGCCGGTGCCGCAGCGCCCGCACGCCGTCCTCGCCGGCGAGTTCCGGGCGCAGCGCGGCGATCTGCCGGTCCGACAGGCCGGTGCGCTTGGCCCGCCGCAGCAGCTCGCCGTCCAGCACCGGGGCGTCGCGGACCTCCGCGCCGACCTCGCCGATCAGCGCGATCTGGTCGATGAACCACGGGTCGATCCCGCTCGCCTCGTGCACCTGCTGCACGGTCGCGCCCAGCCGCAGCGCCCGCTCGACCTCGTAGAGCCGTCCCTCGTGCGGCGTGCGCAGCGAGTCCAAAGTGGACTCCAGCGTCGCGCCTTCGGGGTCGGGCTGGGTCCAGAACCCGGTCGCCTTCGTCTCGATCGACCGCATCGCCTTCCCGAGCGCCTCGGGGAAACTGCGGCCGAAGGACATCGCCTCGCCGACCGACTTCATCGTCGTGGTCAGCGTCGGGTCCGCGCCGGGGAACTTCTCGAACGCGAACCGCGGCACCTTCACCACGACGTAGTCGAGCGCCGGTTCGAACGACGCCGGGGTCTCGCCGGTGATGTCGTTGCGGATCTCGTCGAGGGTGTAGCCGATCGCCAGCTTCGCCGCGATCTTCGCGATCGGGAAACCCGTCGCCTTCGACGCCAGCGCGGACGAACGGGACACGCGCGGGTTCATCTCGATCACGACCATCCGGCCGTCGGCCGGGTTGAACGCGAACTGGATGTTGCAGCCGCCGGTGTCCACGCCGACCTCGCGCAGCACCGCGATCCCGACGTCGCGCATCACCTGGTACTCGCGGTCGGTCAGGGTCATCGTCGGCGCGACGGTGACCGAGTCGCCGGTGTGCACGCCCATCGCGTCCACGTTCTCGATCGAGCACACGACCACCACGTTGTCGTGCTTGTCGCGCATCAGCTCGAGCTCGTACTCCTTCCAGCCGAGCACGCTCTCCTCGATCAACACCTCGGTCACCGGGGACTCGCTCAGCCCGGTCGAGGCCAGCCGCTCCAGGTCCTCGGGCGTGTGCGCCATGCCCGAACCCAGGCCGCCCATGGTGAACGACGGCCGGATCACCACCGGCAGGCCCAGTTCCGCGACCGTCGCGCGGACCTCGTCCATGTCGTGGCACACCCGGCTGCGCGGCACGTCCGCGCCGACCGTGCGCACGATGTCCTTGAACTTCTGCCGGTCCTCGCCGCGCTGGATGGCGTCGATGTCCGCGCCGATCAGCTCCACGCCGTACTTCTCCAGCACGCCGCGCTCGTGCAGCGCCACCGCGCAGTTCAGCGCCGTCTGCCCGCCCAGCGTCGCCAGCAGCGCGTCCGGCCGCTCCGCCGCGATGACCTTCTCCACGAAGTCCGGCGTCACCGGCTCGATGTAGGTCGCGTCCGCGAACTCCGGGTCCGTCATGATCGTCGCCGGATTCGAGTTCACCAGGGACACGCGCAGACCCTCGCTGCGCAGCACCCGGCAGGCCTGCGTGCCCGAGTAGTCGAACTCGGCCGCCTGCCCGATCACGATCGGCCCGGAGCCGATCACCAGCACGTGCTGGATGTCCGTCCTCTTCGGCATCAGGCCTTCTTCTCCATCAACTCAACGAACTCGTCGAACAGCGGCGCGGCGTCGTGCGGACCCGCGGCCGCTTCGGGGTGGTACTGCACGGAAAACGCCGGGACATCAAAGGCGCGCACGCCTTCGACCGTGTCGTCGTTCGGGCAGTAGTGGCTGATTTGCGCGGCCCCGTAAGGGGAATCGAACCGCTGGCCCGGCTCGCCCTCGAGAGCGAAACCGTGGTTCTGCGCGGTGATCGCGACCCGTCCGGTCGCCACGTCGATCACCGGGATGTTGATCCCCCGGTGCCCGTAGCGCATCTTGTACGTGCCCAGGCCCAGCGCGCGGCCCAGGATCTGGTTGCCGAAACAAATCCCGAACAGCGGAATCCGTTGCTCCAGAACAGTTTTCGTCAACGCCGTCGCGTGCGTCGTCGTCGCCGGGTCGCCCGGGCCGTTGGACAGGAACACCCCGTCCGGCTCCAGCGCCAGCAGCTCCTCCGCGCTCGTGCTCGAGGGCAGCACATGCACCTCGATGCCGCGCTGCGTCATCAGCCGCGGCGTGTTCGACTTGATCCCCAGGTCCAGCGCCGCGACCCGGAACCGCTTTTCGCCTTGCGCCGCAACGACATACGGCTTGTCCGTGGAGACCTCGCCGGCGAGATCCGCGCCCTTCATCTGCGGGCTCGCCAGCACCTCGGCGACCATCTGCTCGTCGGTGCCCAGCGCGTCGCCGGAGAACACGCCCGCACGCATCGCGCCCTGCTCGCGCAGATGCCGCGTCAGCGTCCGGGTGTCCACTTCGGAAATCCCGACCACGCCCTGACGCACCAGTTCCTCGTCCAGCGTGCGCTTGGCCCGCCAGCTCGACGGCGTGCGCGCGGGATCCCGCACCACGTAACCGGAAACCCAGATCCGGGCCGATTCGTCGTCCTCGTCGTTCCAGCCGGTGTTGCCGATCTGCGGCGCGGTCTGCACCACGATCTGCCGGTGGTAGGACGGGTCGGTCAGCGTTTCCTGGTACCCCGTCATGCCGGTGCAGAACACCGCCTCGCCGAGGGTCCGCCCGCGCGCGCCGTACGCCGCGCCGCGGAACACCCGGCCGTCTTCGAGAACCAGGGCGGCGGGGCCGCGAGTGCCGGTGCTCACTGGGCACCTCCCTTGATGTCGTGATCGGAAAGCTCTTCGATCCACTGTGGATAGTCGTCGAGGTCGTCGCCGCGGAACCCGGTGTCCAGCTCGACGTCGCCGAGCCGCCAGGTGAGCACCAGCAGCACGTCGGTGCCGGTGACCTTCCCGGCGAGCCGGGAGTCGCGGCGGATCCCGGTGATCGCGCCGCGCGGGATCCAGAAGTCCGGGAGCCCGCCGCGTTCCACCGCCACCCCGTCCGGGTGCAGCCGCCAGACCGCTCCCGAGCGCGGGCCCGCGCCCCGCGTGACGACGCGGTCCTGCCAGTTGCCCGCGGTCGTCGTGCCCACGTACACGCCGGTCGATTCGAGCTGGACCTCGCCGGGGTCGGCCGGGATCTCCGGGAAGGGCGCGATCCGGGCGCTCTGCGAACGCGCCTTGCGCCGCCAGCCGACCCACATGCCCCACAGGCACAGCAGGAAGAACGCGACGATCCCCAGCGTCAGCAGCAACCGCTCCATCAGCAGATCTTCCCCTCGCGCGCGGTGATCCGCCCGCGCAGCAGGGTCGCCGTCACCACGCCGGGCAACCGCATTCCCTCGTACGGGGTGTTGGCCGCGATGCTGGCCAGGTCGGCGCCGTGCACGGTCCATTCGGCGTCCGGGTCGACCAGCGTCAGGTTCGCCGGTTCGCCCGCCTCGATCGGACGGCCGTGCCCGGCCAGGTTTCCGACCTCCGCGGGCCGTTCGCTCATCACGCGGGCGACGCCGCGCCAGTCGAGCAGGCCGGTCTTGACCATCGTCTCCACGACCACCGACAGCGCGGTCTGCAGGCCGAGCATGCCGGGCCGGGCCGCGGCCCATTCGGTGTCCTTGTCCTGCGGGGCGTGCGGCGCGTGGTCGGTCGCGACGCAGTCCACGACACCCTCGGCCAGCGCGGCGCGCAGCTTCTCCGCGTCGCCGCCGGTGCGCAGCGGCGGGTTGACCTTGTTGACCGGGTCGTAGGTCTCCAGCCGGTCGTCGGTCAGCAGCAGGTGGTGCGGCGTGACCTCGGCCGACACCTTCGTGCCGCGTTCCTTCGCCCAGCGCAGAACGTCGACCGTGCCCGCGGTGGAGACGTGGCAGACGTGCAGCCGCGCGTTCGCGTGCAGCGCCAGCAGGCAGTCGCGCGCGACGATCGACTCCTCCGCCGACGCCGGCCAGCCCGCGTAACCCAGCCGCGAGGCCTGCTCGCCCTCGTGCGCCTGCGCGCCGACGGTGAGCCGCGGTTCCTCGGCGTGCTGGGCGATCACCGCGTCGAGCGCGGTCGAGTACTCCAGCGCGCGGCGCATCAGCAGCGGGTCCGCGACGCACACGCCGTCGTCGGAGAAGACCCGCACCGCCGCGGCGCCCTTGGCCATCGTGCCCAGTTCGGCGAGTTTCTCGCCCTTGAGCCCGACGGTGACCGCGCCGACCGGGTGGACGTCGACCAGGCCGACTTCCTGCCCGCGCCGCCACACGTGGTCGGTGACGAGCGCGTTGTCCGCGACCGGATCGGTGTTGGCCATGGCGAACACCGCGGTGTAGCCGCCCAGCGCGGCCGCGGCGGAACCGGAGTCGATGGTCTCGGTGTCTTCGCGGCCCGGTTCGCGCAGGTGCGTGTGCAGGTCGACGAACCCGGGCAGCAGGACCTGGCCCTTGGCGTCGAGCACCTCGGCGCCCTCGGGAACGTCCACCTCGCCGATCGCGGCGATCACGCCGTCTTCGACCAGGACGTCCACCGGCTCGCCCTCGCCGTACGGGCGGGCACCCTTGATCACGATGCTCACGCGGCAGCTCCTTCACTGGCCAGGAGGTGGTAGAGGACCGCCATGCGCACGTGCACGCCGTTGCGGACCTGTTCGGTAATGGCGGAGGAGGGGGAATCCGCGACCGCGGAGGAGATCTCCATGCCGCGCAGCATCGGGCCGGGGTGCAGCACGACGGCGTGGTCCGGCAGCAGCGCCTGGCGGCGCTCGGAAAGGCCGTAGGAGATCGAATACTCGCGCGCGGAAGGGAAAAAGCCCCCGTGCATCCGTTCCGCTTGGACGCGCAGCATCATCACCGCGTCGACCGCGGGCAGCTCGGCGTCGAGGTCGTGCGAGACCGTGACCGGCAGCTTTTCCACGCCGACCGGCAGCAGCGTCGGCGGCGCGACGAGCACCACCTCCGCGCCGAGGGTGCTGAGCAGGTGGATGTTCGACCGCGCGACCCGGCTGTGCAGGACGTCTCCGACGATCGCGATCCGCCGGTCCTTCAGGGAACCGAGGCGTTCGCGCAGCGTCGCCGCGTCCAGCAGCGCCTGCGTGGGGTGCTCGTGCATGCCGTCGCCGGCGTTGACCACCGCGGTGCCCGGCCCGGCGAGCCAGCCGGACAGCCGGTGCGCGGCGCCCGAGGCGGGATGCCGGATGATCACGCAGTCAGCGCCCGCGGCGGCCAGGGTGAGCGCGGTGTCCCGCAGCGATTCGCCCTTGTTCACCGAGGAACTGGACGCCGAGACGTTGATCACGTCCGCGCTCATCCACTTCCCGGCGATCTCGAACGACACCCGGGTGCGCGTGGAGTTTTCGTAGAACAGCGTGATCACGGTGCGGCCGCGCAGCGTCGGCAGCTTCTTGACCTCGCGGCCGAGCAGCGTGTGCTTCAGCTCGTCGGCGGTGTCGAGCACGGCGGTCGCGGTGTCCGCGTCGAGCCCGTCGGTGCCGAGCAGGTGCTTCACCGGGTTTCTCCTTCCGGCGCGCGCAGCAGCACCGCGTCCCGGCCGTCGGTTTCGGACAGCAGGACGGAGACGCCTTCGGCGCGCGCGGTGGGCACGTTCTTGCCGACGTAGTCGGCGCGGATCGGCAGCTCGCGGTGGCCGCGGTCGACGAGCACGGCGAGCTGGACGGCACGCGGGCGGCCGTGGTCGCGCAGGGCGTCGAGGGCGGCGCGGATGGTGCGGCCGGAGAACAGGACGTCGTCGACGAGGATGACGACCCGGTTGTCGATCCCGTCCGGCGGCAGCTGCGTCTGCTCGAGCGCGCGCGGCGGGCGACGGCGGAGATCGTCGCGGTAGAGGGTGACGTCGAGGGCGCCGTGCGGCGGCGCGACCCCGGCGAACTCGCCGATCTTCCCGGCGAGGCGCGCGGCCAGCGGGGTGCCGCGCGTGGGGATGCCGAGCAGCACCGGGTACTGCTCCGGCGGACCGGCTCCGAGAGCGGTCTTCTCGATGACCTGGTGGGCCATCCTCGCGATCGTGCGCGCGACATCGCCGGCAGAAAGCAGCTCGCGCTCTCCCGCCGGCTCCGCCGCGCCACGCGGACGTGACGACAAGGCGGACCTCCTTCCCCGCCTCTCTGGACGGGTCCTTAAAGGACGTCGGCAACCGGCTGCTGCCGGAAACCGCACCGACAGTAGCAGGAGCGGTCAATCAGTCTTCCGGGTGGTACGCGCACGGCCGCCACCTGCGCGGACCGACCTTCTGCTTGACCTGGTGACAACTATGCGTAACCATTACTCTGAGTATTCGACTCGAGGAGTCCCCGGCCCGGTCCTCCCGGCCTGGGCAGGGGCGATGAAACGGAGAACCACCAGATGGGCGATTACGCCAAGGCGCTCGGGGCCAAGCTCCGCGGAATCCGCCAGCAGCAAGGCCTGTCCCTGCACGGGGTCGAGCAGAAGTCCGGCGGACGCTGGAAGGCCGTCGTGGTCGGCTCGTACGAGCGCGGCGACCGGGCGGTCACCGTCCAGAAGCTGGCCGAGCTGGCGGACTTCTACGGCGTGCCGGTGGTCGAACTGCTGCCGGAGGGCCGGGTCCCCTCGGGAGCCGAGCCCGCCACGAAGATCGTGATCAACCTGGAGCGGCTCCAGCAGCTGCCCGCGGAGAAGGTCGGCCCGCTCGCCCGGTACGCGGCCACGATCCAGAGCCAGCGCGGCGACTACAACGGCAAGGTGCTCTCCATCCGCACCGAGGACCTGCGCTCGCTCGCCATCATCTACGACATGACCCCCGGCGAGCTGACCGAGCAGCTCATCGACTGGGGCGTCCTCCCGCCGGAAGCCCGCCCGTCCAAAGAGGACTGAGCACTGATGGCGGCAGCGGCCGTGCACGACGCGGCGGGCTTCCCGCACCCGGGGAACCGGGAACGCCCGCCGCGCTTCGGGGATCCGGCCGCGCCGAGCCGGGTCGGCCTCGGGTGCTCCGGGCTGCCCGCTGACCTTTGACCTGCTTCGTTCCGCCGCGCGCGGTGAATCCTGCTCTCCCGTGTTGTTCCGCCCGGAAGAGAACCCGCGGCGGATTCCGGCGCATTTCCGCGCCGGAACTTGGTTCCCCGCCGGGGCTGACTCTCCGCCGCGAACTTCAGACGCTGGCGGATTCTCTTGCCTGGCCTGGGGTTTCGCTCCGCTCGCGACCGGCTTTCTGCGATGGGAACGTTCTCCCCGAGCGTGGTTTCGCGCCAGGGCTTTCGGCATTCGGCTTGGCCGCTTCCGGCTAGGGCTCTCAACCTTCGACCTCGCCGCTTCCCCGCCAAGACTCCCGGCAACTGGCCTCGCCATTCCCCGCCAGGGCTTCCGGCATCCGGCATCGCAGCTTCCCGCTAAGGCTCTCAACCTCCGACGTCGCCCTTTTCCGCCAAGACTCCCGGCGTTCGGCATCGCCGCTCCGCGCTAACGCTCTCAACCTCCGACGTCGCCCTCTACCCGCCAAAACTCCCAGGATTCGGCTGCGCTGCTTCCCACCAGGACTCCCGGCATCCGGCTTCGCAGCTCCCCGCTAAGGCTCTCGACCTCGGGCGTCGCCGCTTCTCACCAGGACTCCGGGCGTTCGGCTTCGCCGTTTCCGGCTAGGGCTCTCAATCTCCGGCTTTGCTGCTTCCCCACCAGAACTCCCGGCAACCGGCTTCGCAGCTCCCCGCGAAGGCTCCCGGCATCCGGCTTCGCCGCTTTCCCCCGCCAAGGCTCCCGGTAACCGGCCTCGCCACTCCCCCGCCAGACCATGTCCTCCCGGCCGCCGGAAAGGCTTGCCCCGCCGCGATTTCCCGGTGCCCGCCGGCGGTTCCGACACCCGCTCCGGCGGGGTGCTCACTCACCGCAGCAAGATCGGAAGCCCGCCGTCCGAACCTCGCCGGATTGACGCGAAACCGGGCCGGCCGAACCGTCGCGAGGGGCGCTCGCCGACCGATTCCGATTCCGCTCGGTGATCAATTTTCTCTCCGCCGCCCCTCGCACCGGCCGCCGCGGAACCGGCGGTGCCCCGATCAGGCAGCGGCCATTCAGGTGGCGCTTTCCCCCGGCCGGGTTACCTCCGGGCTACAGGATCGCGCGCAGCCGGTCGGCGATCGTGCCGATGCGGCCGAGCACGCCGTTGACGAACCGGGGCGAGTCGTCCGTCGAAAGTTCCTTCGCGAGGCCGACCGCTTCGTCGATCGCGACCGCGTCGGGGACGTCCTCCGACCACAGCATCTCGTACACGCCGACGCGCAGCACAGCCAAGTCGACCGGCGGCATCCGCTCGAGCGTCCAGCCCTGCGAGTGTTCGGCGAGGAGTTCGTCGATCCGCTCGCGGTGGGCCGTGACGCCCTCCACGACGGTGATCGTGTAGTCCGCGACCGGGTCGACCTCGACCGCGCCGACCCGGTCGGCCAGCAGCGTGACCGGGTCGGCGGACCGCTGGGCGGCCTCGTACAGCATCTCGACCGCGCGCCGGCGGGCCTGCCGCCTGCTGATCGCGCCGCCGCGGTTCGGGTGCGGGGGAAGCTTGTCCGCCATCAGCTGGAGACGCGGCCGAGGTATCGGCCGTCGCGGGTGTCGACCTTGATCTTCTCGCCGGTCGAGAGGAACAGCGGGACCTGGATCTCCGCGCCGGTCTCGAGCGTCGCCGGCTTGGTGCCGCCGGTGGAGCGGTCGCCCTGCAGGCCCGGGTCGGTGTGCTGGATGACCAGTTCGACCGAGGTCGGCAGCTCGACGTACAGCGGCTCGTTGTCGTGCACCGCGACCTGGACCTCGGTGTTCTCGAGCATGTAGTTCGCGTTGTCGCCGACGGTCTCGGCGGGCACGGTGATCTGGTCGTAGGTGTCGCCGTCCATGAAGACGAAGTCGGCGCCGTCCCGGTACAGGTACGTCATGTTCCGGCGGTCCACCGTGGCCGTCTCGACCTTCGTGCCTGCGTTGAAGGTCTTGTCGACGACCTTCCCGGTCAGCACGTGCTTGAGCGTGGTGCGCACGAACGCACCGCCCTTGCCCGGCTTGACGTGCTGGAACGCGGTGACGCTCCACAGCTGGCCGTCCAGGTTGAGGACGAGTCCGTTCTTCAGGTCGTTGGTGGTGGCCACGAGTCTTCAGGTCTCCTGTGTTCGATCTCTTCGGCCGCGGCCGTCAGACGGCCACGAGGTCCTTGGTGCTCAGGGTGAGGAGTTCGGGTCCGGAGTCCCGCACGACGAGCGTGTCCTCGATGCGCACGCCACCGCGCCCCGCGAGGTACACGCCAGGCTCGACGGTGACCGCCATACCGGCGGACAGTGTACCGACGCCCGCCGCGGCGAGACTCGGTGCCTCATGCACCTCCAGCCCGACGCCGTGGCCGAGACCGTGCGCGAACTGCTCGCCGTACCCGGCGTCGGCGATCACCGAGCGCGCCGCGGCGTCCACTTCGGACACCACGGCACCCGGACGGACCGCCTCGGCGCCCGCCGCCTGCGCGCGGTGCACGAGGTCGTAGATCTCGCGCTGCCAGTCGGCGGGTTCGCCGAGGACGACCATGCGGGTCATGTCCGAGTGGTAGCCGTCGACCGTCGCGCCGAAGTCGAACTTCACGAAGTCGCCGCGGCGCAGTTCGGCTCCGGTGGGGCGGTGGTGCGGAATCGCCGAGTTCGGCCCGGCGGCGACGATGGATTCGAAGGAGACCCCGGACGAACCGTGCTCCAGCATCCGGTTCTCCAGGTCGCGAGCCACTTCCAGCTCGGTCCGGCCCGGCCGCACTCCCCCGGCCTCGAGCAAGGCGGCCAGCGCACGGTCGGCGGCGGCGCACGCGGCGCGCAGGGCGGCGATCTCGACCTCGTCCTTGACCATCCGCAGCTGCTCGACCAGCCCCGGCGTGCGGACCAGCTCGACCCGGTCGAAGCGCACCTTGAGGTTCTCGTGCTCCTCGACGCTCACGTGCTGGCTTTCGAACCCGGTCCGGCCGTAGTCTGCGAGCTGCTCCGCCGCGTGCGCCGCGAGCGCGCGGGCACTGGCGCGGTCCAGCACGCGCTCCAGGTCGGGCACCTCCGCCTCCGACTGGGTCGTGTAGCGCCCGTCGGTGCAGAACAGGGTCTTCGCGTCGCCGCCCGCGTGCAGCAGCAGCGCGGCGTTCGACCCGGTGAACCCGGTCAGGTAGCGGATGTTGAGCAGATCGGTGACCAGCAGCGCGTCGACCCCGTTCTCGTGGAGCAGGGCAGCGAGCGCGGCGCGGCGGTGAGCGTGGATTTCCGGCACCCGGCCAGCTTAACCAGCGGTGTCCGGGCGTCCTTCCGGCGCTGGTCCGGCGGCGGTTCCGGCGTGATTGCGGCGCGGCGAGGAGGGCGGCCTACTGGCGGTTAACTTCGGCGCGCCTACACTCCGTCCATGCTGGGTGCCTGGTTGACGCGCGGGCTGGTCATGGCGGTCGTGCACGCCGCCGCGATGACGCTGCTCGCCAAGTGGTCCGTGTTCCACCCGACCGGCCAGACGCTGTTCACGTCGCTCACCATCGCCGTACTGGTCGGCGTGGCGGCGCTGTGGAGCGCGATCGACGGCTGGCGCGGCCTGCGCGACAGGGGGCGCGCGTGGTTCATCGCCTCCCTGGTCGCGGGCGTGGTCTCGGGCATCCTGTATGTGATCGGACGGGCGATTTTCGTCGACCAGACCGGGGTTTCCGAGCTGGGCGCCGCGCTCACCGGCGGAGCGGCGTTCTCCGCGTTGCTGGTGCTGGTGCCCGCCGGGCTGGGGTTGTTCGTGGGCGGCCGGATGCGCCGTCCGGCGGAGGAGGCCTCCGAGGATGCCGAGCCGGAACCGGACGACGAGGACGAGGCCGGCACCGGCAGCCGCTCCGGCGAACTCGAACTCCCGCCGAGCCCGACCCCGCGGACCGCTCCGAAGCCGTCGCCGGTCAGCCGCCCAGCGGCAAACCGCGCGCGGCGTCGTCCCACTGTCGCGGGTCGATCTCCTGCACCCCGGAACCGTTGAGGTCCACGATCGTCGTGTCCGGCAAGCCGTAAAGCTGCCCGTCGAGCACCATGCCGTAGCCGCGGCCGTACGCGTGCACGACGGTCGCGCCCGAGCGCAGGCGGGTTTTCACCGGCACGTCCGGCGCCTGCGGCAGCGGCCGGTCGACCAGTTCCCCGGCGAGCACCGCGGCGACTGAACGCCGGTCGATCCGGATCCGCTCGCCGCGGCGGTAGAGGTCGATCATGCGGTCCGGCGACGGCATCGCGACGCCGTCGAAGGTCGCCGTGGTGCGCGCGGGGGTCGAGCAGCCGCCCGCGCCCTTCACGTCGAGCCCGAAGTGCTTGAGCCCGGTCGGCGCGCCGGTCGGGCCGATCTCGGTGGCGCGCACGACGTCCAGCGAGACCAGATCGCACGGGTCGCTGACCGACGTCGGCGCGTGCCCGTCGGGACGGCGGACGAGGCCGGGGCCTTCCTTCCACGCACCCGGGAGCACGACCGGCAGGTACGGCTGCATCGTGAAATCGCGGTCCCAGAAGGTGATCGTGGTGCCGGCCGCGGTTTCGTGCGCGATGGCGAAGGCGTCGAGCGCGCCGACCCACTCCAGATCCACGCTGAACGCGTCGACCACCGAACGCGTCCGCGGCGCGGCGGTCGACGCGGTAGGCTCGAAGCCCTTCTCCCCCAACGCTTCCACGCCCTCGCGGAACACCGGGTCGTGCGCCCGGATCACGAACTGGACCGCCCCGTTCCAGCCCGCCGCGCGGCCGGTGGTGTCGGTGAACATCAGGTAGTACCAGCCGTCGAGGAAGACCACCGAAGGCTGCCCGGCGCCGTAGACGTTGGCGCGGTGGACGTCGTGGGACGCGCCGAGAATCGGCTTGCCGCCGTTGGAGCGGGTCCAGTGGATGCCGTCCGGGCTGGTGGCCATGCCGATCGCGTTGCCGAGCGCGTGATCGCCGGCCGCGCCGGTGTAGTACATGAAGTACGTGCCGCCGACGCGCAGCACCGACGGGTCGCAGGTGTGCATGCCGTCGAAGTTGCCGGGCGCGCCGGACAGCACCGCCGGAGGCGCGCCGCCACCCGGCCCGGTGAACGGTCCGTCGGCCGAGGGACCCTCGGCGTAGAGGATGTCGTCGCCCGGCGGCGGCGCGCTGCTGTACTGGCTGCACCACCAGATCCGGGTGCGGCCGTTCTCGACCATCACGGTGGGGCCGTAGTTGTAGGACGCGTCCGCGGCCCCGGCGGCCACCACTCCGCCGCTCTGCCGGCTAGCCCCCGCGGCGAGCGCGACGTCCGCCGCCCGAGGCGGATCCTTCGGTGCCTGGGGCGCACCGCCCGCGATGCCGCCCTGCCCCGTGCCCTCGGCTTGCGGCTGGGCCAACGTCTGGCTGCACCCGGAAACGAGAGACCCGGCGATCAGCAGCGAGAGCAGCGGACGCACGGGTCGCCGACCCCCACGACGAAACGGGTGCATGATCGCCGAGTGTAGCGACAACGGCACCGGATGGGTGAACGACATGGCGCATGCGCCGCGCGGTCAGCGGGTTTTACCGGGGGCTTGCTTTCGTGCGGGAAAGGAGGCTGTATCGGTGGATCCGGGTGCTTCGCTGCTTACAGGCAGCTTGCGCTACGCCCCATTGCACCGCCGAGGCCTCAGCTCACTGCGGTTGCGCTGTCGGAGAGCGCGGTGCGGCTTTTGGCCCGCCGGAGGTGTTTTCCGGCCGCGAGGGCAACGGCATGCGTCGCGACCCGCCTGTCACGAGACCGCAAGCACGCCGGGCGGCTACGAAGTGCCTGCCGGGTGGATTTCGGCCGCGAGTGCAGGGGGAACACGCCGCAACCCGCCGGGCACGACACCGCAAGCACGCCAGGCGGCCGTGAACCGCCCGCCCGGGGTGGCTTTCCGCCCGCCAGCTCAGGACGAACGCGCGGCAATCCACCGCAACGCGAGCCCGTAACCCTCCACCCCGAGACCGGCGATCACCCCGGTCGCGATGTCGGAAAGCACGCTGTGGTGCCGGAATTCCTCGCGTTTGTGCACGTTGCTGATGTGCAGTTCGATCAGCGGTGCGGTGAGCTGGGCGGCGGCGTCGCGGACGGCGATCGAGTAGTGCGTCCACGCGCCGGCGTTCAGCACGACCGGTGCGCCCGCGTCGGCGGCCTCGTGCAGCCAGCCGATCATCTCGCCCTCGTGGTCGGTCTGGCGCACCTCGACGTCGAGACCCAGTTCCCGGCCGGTCGCGACGCACAGCTGGGCGAGGTCGTCGTGCGTGGTGGAGCCGTAGACGGACGGCTCGCGCTTGCCGAGGCGGCCGAGGTTGGGGCCGTTGAACACGAACGCTTTCACAGCAGCACGCTCCCGCCGTTTTCCGGGGTCTCGGCCGCGATCGCCGAGTAGGCGGCGGCGAGCAGCGACGGGTCGGGGCCTTCCAGCCGGCCGGGTTTGCCGAGTCCGTCGAGGACGACGAACCGCAGCACGCCGGAGCGGGTTTTCTTGTCGCCCTTCATGGTTTCCAGCAGCTGGGGCAGCGCGTCCGGCGCGTAGGTGGTGGGCAGGCCGATCAGCTTGAGCACCGAAGCGTGCCGGTCGGCGGTGGCGTCGTCGAGGCGGCCGGCCAGGCGGGCCAGTTCCGCGGCGAACACCAGGCCGACGCTGACCGCCGCGCCGTGCCGCCAGCGGTAGCGCTCGCGGCGTTCGATGGCGTGGCCGAGGGTGTGGCCGTAGTTGAGGATTTCGCGCAGGTCGGACTCGCGCAGGTCGGCCGCGACGACGTCGGCCTTCACCTGGATCGAGCGGCGGACCAGTTCGGCGAGCACGTCGCCGGCCGGGTCGAGCGCTTGCTCCGGGTCGGCCTCGATCAGTTCGAGGATCCGCGGGTCGGCGATGAAACCGGTCTTGACGATCTCGGCCATTCCGGCGACGAGTTCGTTGCGCGGCAAGGATTCCAGCGTCGCGAGGTCGACCAGGACGGCAGAGGGCTCGTGGAAGACGCCGACGAGGTTCTTGCCCGCTTCGGTGTTGATCCCGGTCTTGCCGCCGACGGCCGCGTCGACCATGCCGAGCAGCGTCGTCGGCACGTTCACCAGCCGGACGCCGCGCATCCAGGTGCCCGCGACGAACCCGGCGAGGTCCGTGACCGCCCCGCCGCCGAGCCCGACGACCACGCCGCGGCGGTCCAGCCCGATCCGGCCGAGCACCTCCCAGCAGAAACTGGCGACCGAGAAGGCCTTGCCGTCCTCCGCGTCGGGGATCTCGACGCGATGCGCGTCGAGTCCGGCGGCGGCCAGCTCGTCGCGGACGGCCTCGGCGGTGGCGGTGAGCGTCGGCGGGTGGATCAGCGCGACCTTCGACGCGTCGGCGAGCTGCTCGGTGAGTTCGCCGAGCAGGCCGCGCCCGACGAGCACGTCGTACGGCTGCGCGGTGGCGACCCGGATCCGGACGGGCGGGGTGGCGGACACGGTTCTCCTCACTGCTCCCGGACCGGGCGGTCCTGGACTGGACGGTGGATCGAGGGCATCGGCTGCTTCCGGCCGACGCGGACGACGCGGACGGGATGCTCGTTCCCGAACGGAAAGGCCGACGCGGGCGGGACCGGCTGACCGGTACCGCACGACCCGACTCGGTGCCCACCGTTCGGGGTGACTGGGGTTCGCCGGTCACGACAGACCCGGCCTCGCCGACCGATCTCCGGCGGACGCGAGGCTGGCCGGGCTGGCGGGCCGGTCTCCAGCCGACACCAGGCTGACCAGTCTCGCGGACCGGTCTCCGGCGGACGCGAGGCTGGTCGGTCTCGCCGACCGGCCTCCAGCCGACACCAGGCTGACCAGTCTCGCCGACCGGTCTCTAAAAGACGTGAGGCTCGCCGGTCTCGCCGACCGGTCTCCAGCCGACACCAGGCCAGCCAGTCTCGCCGACCGGCCTCTAAAAGACGTGAGGCTCGCCGGTCTCGCCGACCGGTCTCCAGCCGACACCAGGCCAGCCAGTCTCGCCGACCGGTCTCTAAAAGACGTGAGGCTCGCCGGTCTCGCGGAGCGGTCTCCAAAAGACGTGAGGCTGGCCGGTCTCGCTGGCCGGGCCGGGGCCAGGCCGCGGACCGCGCGCGGCTCGGCGCGGACAGCCGGGCGGCGCCGGGCTGGCCGGGTCCGGGCCGGGGGCGGGTCACTGTTCGCGGACCCGTTCGGGTTCGAGGGCGGCGACCGCGGCCGCGACGACCTCTTCGGGCGTCAGGTGGTCGGTCTCGATCTCGACGGTCGCCACCTCGCGGTACACCGGCAGCCGCTGGTCGAGCAGGGCCTTGAAGGTGGCGCGCGGGTTGATGCCGGCGAGCAGCGGGCGGGCGCTGGACATCCCGGTGCGCTGCACTCCGGCGGCGAGCCCGACGTTCAGGAAAACCACCGTGTGGTCTCGAAGCCGGGCGCGGGTGCCCGGCGCGAGCGGGGCGCCGCCGCCGAGGGAAAGGACTCCGTCGTGTTCAGCGAGGGCGGTGGCGACCGCTTCCTCCTCGAGCGCGCGGAAGGCCGGTTCGCCGTCGTCGGCGAAGATGTCCGAGATGGCGCGTCCGGCACGGGCGACGATGTCGTCGTCCGTGTCGCGGAAGCTCACGCCGAGCGCGGCGGCCAGCAGCGGGCCGACCGTGCTCTTGCCGGAGCCCGGCGGTCCGACGACAACCGCGCGCGGGCTCACCAGCGCTCCTCGAGCGCCTTCAGGTACGCCTGCGCGTTGCGCCGGGTCTCGGCCAGAGAGTCGCCGCCGAACTTCTCCAGCGCCGCGTCCGCGACGACCAGCGCCACGACCGATTCCAGCACCACGCCCGCGCGCGGCACCGCGCACACGTCGGAGCGCTGGTGGATCGCCACGGCGGGCTCGCCGGTCCGGACGTCCACTGTGGACAGTGCCTTGGGCACGGTCGAGATCGGCTTCATCGCGACGCGCACCCGCAGCGGTTCGCCGTTGGTGATGCCGCCCTCGAGCCCGCCCGCGCGGTTCGACCGGCGCGTGACGCCGACCGGCCCGGTGCCGCGGTCGATCTCGTCGTGTGCCTGGCTGCCCCAGCGGCGTGCGGTGGTGAAACCGTCGCCGACCTCGACGCCCTTCATCGCCTGCACGCCCATCAGCGCGCCGGCGAGCCGCGCGTCGAGACGCCGGTCCCAGTGCACGTGCGAGCCGAGGCCCGGCGGCAGGCCGTAGACGATCACCTCGATCACGCCGCCGACGGTGTCGCCGGCCTTCCGCACCGCGTCGACCTCGGCGACCATCGCCTCGGTCCCCTCGGCCGAGAACGCGCGCACCGGGCTCTCGTCGATCGCGGCGAGGTCGCCCGGCTGCGGAAGCGGGCCGTCGGGAGCCTCCGCCCCGCCGATCGAGACGACGTGGCTCAACACCTCGGCCCCGAGCAGCTGCCGCAGGAAGTTCCGCGCGACCGTGCCGAGCGCGGTCCGCGAGGCCGTCTCGCGGGCGCTGGCGCGCTCCAGCACGGGACGGGCCTCGTCGAAGCCGTACTTCTGCATCCCGGGCAGGTCGGCGTGCCCCGGGCGGGGCCGGGTCAGCGGCTCGTTGCGGGCGAGCCCGGCGAGCTCGGCCTCGTCGACCGGGTCGGCCGCCATGACCTTCTCCCACTTGGGCCACTCGGCGTTCTCGATCTGGACGGCGATCGGGCCGCCCTGGGTGACCCCGTGCCGGACCCCGCCGAGGAACTGGACCTGGTCGGTCTCGAAGCCCATCCGCGGGCTGCGGCCGAACCCGAGCCGGCGCCGCGCGAGCTGCGCGGACAGGTCCGAGGTCGTCACCTCCACCCCGGCAGGCAGCCCTTCGAGCACAGCGGCGAGGGCGGGTCCGTGCGATTCTCCAGCGGTGATCCAGCGCAGCACCGGCCAATCCTGTCACGGCCGGTCCGCGGGCCGGGCAGAGCCCCTGGCCTCAGGCGATGCCCGTTCCAGCGGCTGGGAAGACCGCGCACGCCCAGGTGGCCAGAACGAGGCCCGGGCCATACGGGACGCGGAGCGGACCGGCGCGGACGCGGGCGGGCCGCACCAAGCCGACGTCGGCCGGCACGGACGGCCGAACCGGCTCAGCCTCCCGCGGTACGAGACTCGACGTCGGCTCGCCGGATCCTCCTTCCGGTTCAGCACGCGGCGACAAGCCGCCGGCCGGCTCGATGCCGGGTGAGCGCGCTGCCGCGAAGGCGGACCGGACAGAAGCCCCAGGCCCCCGCATTCGACGGAACCGGCGCATCAGCCACCTCGGCACCACCGCCGCCAGGCTCACCATCGCCGCCAGCACCGCCGCCACCGCGGGAGCCAGCCCGCCGACCGCGCCCAGGACAGCGCCGAAGGACCCGGCCAGTTTCACGTCCCCGGGACCCAGGCCACCGGCCGACAAGCGGTGCACGATCAGGTGCGTCCCGCCGAACAGCAGGCATCCCAGGACCGCCCCGGCAGCCAGCCGCCATCCTCCGCCGCTGACGGCGGCGAGGGTGAGTGTCAGCGCGACAGCGGGGTAAGCGGGCAGGGTGAGGACGTCCGGAAGACGGCGGTGTCGCGCATCGGCCAGCGCGAGCGGTACGCCGAGCACCGAGACCAGCCACGCCACCGGCAACCACCACGCCGGGAACGCGCCCGCGTCGGCACGCGACGCGGCCACGGCAACTGCCGCGACGGCGGCGGTCAGGCCGAGCACGGCAGAGACCGGGGCGCCGGCTTTCTTCGTCATCACCAGCAGCACGGGAACCACCGCCCCGGCCGCGAGCACTGGGATCAGGACCATGTGGCCAAGCCTGTCGCCACCGCCTGGACCAGGGCAAACGAATCAGGGTGCGAGGGGACCCCTCGTGCGCGACACGCCGGAAGGTTCACTCGGTGGGGGTGCCTTCAGCCGGGAACCCCGGCGTGAGAAGAGCGCCGGTAGCCAGTCGGATTGACGCCGCGAAGCCGCTTGAAAGCCGAACTGAACCCGAACGCGTCCGAGTACCCCACCGCGCGCGCCACCTCCGCAATCGACATCGACGGCTGTTCGGCCAGCAGATCCGCGGCGAGGGTCATCCGCCATCGGGTCAGGTACGTCATCGGCGGCTCCCCCACCAGGTCCGCGAAGCGTTTGGCCAGCGTGGAGCGCGAAACTCCGGTCCGCGTTGCCAGCGTGCCGACCGTCCACGGGGCGGCCGGGTCCTCGTGCAGCAGGCGGAGAGCCGCGCCCACCACCGGGTCCCGCTGGGCGGCCCACCACGGCGGCGGGGTTCCGCCGGGACGGTCGAACCAGTCCCGCAGGAGGCAGACCAGCATCCAGTCCAGCAGGCGGTCCAGGACGATCTGCTGGCCGGGCGCGTCGACGGCCAGTTCGGCGGCCAGATGGTCCAGCACCGGGTCTTCCTCCGCCGGGGAAGGCGGCCGGACGACGACCGGCAGCGCGTCCAGCAACGCCGACATCCGGCCGCGGCTGCGCACCGGATACGCGCCGACGATCAGGGTGGTGTCGCCGTCAAGCGGATCGTTCCAGCCCAGGCGGTGCCGGGTGCCGCCCTGGTCGGGAGTGGCGCAGAACTCGCCGCATTCGACCGGCGCGGCGGTGGTGTCCAGGCTGTCCACGAAGGAGAACGGGCCGCGGACGAGGATGGTCTCGCGGGCGCGCACCAGCTCCGGCGGGTGGTCTTCCGGCACGATCCAGCCCTCGCCGCTCAAGAGCGTGCACAAAGTGAGCGGAGCGCCGTCCACGAAGCGCAGCGACCACGGCGCGGACAGGGCCGTGCTGCCGAACAACGAACCGTGCGCCCGCACCCCGCGGATCAAATCGCTGAACGCGTCCACTCCGCCGAGATTAGACGAATGGACAGGAAATCCGGCGGATGACCTATGGGATCGTCCGAACACCCACGGTTGAATCCCCGGCATGAGCACTCTGACCGACCACGATCTCGAGTTCCTCCGCCGTCCCCTGCACGGATTCCTGACCGTCGCCGCCGGACCGCGGCCGCCGCAGCCCCGGCCGGTGTGGTTCGAGGCCACCGACGAGGGCACGATCCAGCTGTTCACCGCCCCGGACTCGGCCAAGATCCGCCAGCTGCGCGAGGATCCGCGCGCGTCGATCGTCGTCGCGGCGCCGGTCGGGGAACCGGAGCGCTGGGTGTCCGTCGCCGGGAGGGTCACGATCGAGGCCGACGGCGGGCACGACCTCGCCCGCAGGCTGGCCGCCCGGTACTGGGACCTCAGCACGCCCGAAGCCGAAGCCGGCGTGAAAATGCTGCAGGACCTCCCCCAGGTCCGGGTCGTGATCCACCCGGAGAAGGTGCGCCGCTACGCGTTCTGAGCCGTCCTCGCGCGGATCGCCTGCACCAGCAGCACCAGGCCGCAGATCACGCAGACCGCTTCGGTGATCACGCCCCAGTACTCGTACTGGCTGTTGAACTGGTCGTGCACGCCGTAGAAGCCCACCGTCACCGACAGCAGGTAGGCCAGCAGCGTCACGCCTCCGAAGCCCAGCGTGAAGAAGGCCGGCAGCCAGTGTCGCCAGGCGAGCAGCGCGACCGCGATGACCACGCCGGCGATACCGTTCACCAGGAAGAGCGGCCCGACCACGGGGATGTCCGCGTAACCGCTGCCCCAGTACAGGAAGAAGTGGATCGCGGCGGAGCCGGCCAGGCCCGCCGCGCCCAGCACTCGCATCCAGGTGGTCAACATGGGCGTCTCCTTCCGCGCGGATCCCGGATACGAACTACACGCACGGGCGAACGGGACGGTTCACCGGCACCCGGAGCCGTCCCGGTTCGTTGCAGGAGACATGACTGCCGAACTTCACTCCCGCCGTTCCGTCCTCGTCTCCGGCGCGGCTGTCGCGGGGACCGCCGCCGTCGCTCTCACCGCTTGCGGGAGCGGCGACGGCGGATCGGGACAGGCCGCCCCGAAGCCGGGCGGAAAGGTGATCGCGCTGGCCGAAGTGCCGGTGGGACAAGCGAAATCCGCGAAAACGCCGGACGGGCAGGACGTGCTCGTGGCACAGCCCTCCGCGGGCACGGTCGTCTGTTTCAGCGTCGTCTGCACGCACCAGGGCTGCACCGTGAAACCGCCGCAGAACGGTCAGGCGAGCTGTCCGTGCCACGGTTCGGTGTTCGACGCGCTGACCGGCGAGGTGAAGAAGGGACCGGCGAGCCAGCCGCTGTCCAAAGTGGCCGTGAAGATCGAGAACGGCGAAGTCGTCACGGCGTGACCGGAATCGCCCTTTGTGGACAGTCACCGTCCACAAAGGGCGCTGCCGATCAGCTGTTCCAGGTGAACAACTCGTCGCCGGCGGCGACCGTGCGCCCGCCTTCGAGGCCGGCGAGCACGTCGGCGGACGCGTCGAGCCCGACGACCGGGACGATCGGCGCGTAGCCCTTGGCGGCGACCGCCTCCGGGTCCCAGCCCACGATCGGCTGGCCCGCCCGCACCTTCTCGCCCTTGACGACGTGCAGGGTGAACCCCTCGCCCTTTTCCTTGACCGTGTCGATGCCGAGGTGCACGAGCACCGCACGGCCGTCCTCGGTGGCCACGACGTACGCGTGCGGGTGCAGCGTCACCACGGTGCCGTCGACCGGGGCGACCGCGTCGGAGCGGCCGCCGGACGGCTTCACCGCGATGCCCGGGCCCACCATCGCCTCGGCGAACACCGGGTCGGGCACCTCGGCGATCGGGACGACCTCGCCCGCCACCGGGCTCAGGATCGGCAGGCTCACATCAAGTCCTCGATGTCGCTGGCGATGGTGTCCGCCTCCGGGCCGACGATGACCTGGACCGCCGAGCCCATCTTCACGACGCCCATCGCGCCCGCCGACTTCAGCGCGGCTTCGTCCACCAAGGACATGTCCTCGATCTCGCACCGCAGCCGCGTGATGCAGCCCTCGATCTCGATGAGGTTGTCCGCGCCGCCGAGCGCCGCGAGAATCTTTTCCGGCCTGTCATCCGCCATCGCGGCCTCCTCGTATCCCGTTGGTTTCCCACTCAGAACAGGTGCGCTCCGCCACCATTACTACGCCGTTTGCCGCCTTGCCGGGCGAGCCCGGCCACGAACGCATAACGGTGGTTGACACCCGCTCTCGCTGCGGAGCATCCTGCCCCATCAGATCATTGGTCTAGACCGGAACGTACCAATCTTCCGGCGCGGACGCGAGCACCGGCCCCGGTGCGCGACAGGCGAGGGAGGGCGACACCGAGATGAGCGCGGCCGCGCACGTTCCGCCGCCCGAACCCGCCGAGCGCGTGGTCAACGGGCCGACGCCGAAGCACGCCCAGCTGCGGGAGATCCTGCGCCGCCTGGTGGAGCGCGAGCTCCCACCGGGCTCGCCGATCCCGTCCGAGCGAGAGCTCGCGCAGCACTACGGCGTTTCGAGGCTCACCGTCCGCTCGGCGATCGGGAAGCTCGTCGAGGAAGGACTGCTGGCCCGGGTCCGGGGCAAGGGCACCTTCACCGCCGCCCGGCGGATGGAACTGCAGGTGTACCTGATGTCGTTCACCGACGACATGCGCCGGCGCGGGCTCACCCCGACCACCGAAGTGATCTCGACCTCGACTGAGGTCCCGCCGGTGACTTCGGCGCGCGCGCTCGGCCTGGCCGAGGGCGTGCCCGCGCACCGGCTCGTGCGGCTGCGGCGCGCCGACGGCGTTCCGCTGGCCGTGGAACGCGGCTGGTACCACGCGGGCCGGACCCCCGGCCTGCTCGACCTCGACCTGACCCGTTCCCTGTACGCCCAGCTGGCCGACGCGTTTTCGCGCCGGCCGGACCAGGCGTACCAGACGGTGTGGGCCGAATCCGCGGACCGCGAGACGGCGCGCCTGCTCGGCATGCGCACCGGCAGTCCGCTCCTGGTGTTCCGCCGGGTTTCCAGCTCCGGCGGCGAACCGGTCGAGGACATGACGTCCTGGTACCGGGGCGACCACTACCAGGTGACCATGCAGCTGGACCGGAACTCCCCGGGTTCCGGCGACCAACCCCACAATGGAGGTATCCGATGAGCGCCACCACCGCGGCTGGGGCCGGCGGGAAGAAGAAGGGCGGCGGCCTCGCCGGGCTGCAGCGCTTCGGCCGCAGCCTCATGCTGCCGATCGCGACCCTGCCCGCGGCCGGTCTGCTGAACCGGCTCGGCCAGGACGACGTCCTCGGCAAGAACGGTCTCAACTGGGGCAAAGCCGCCGACGTGATCGGCGCCGCGGGCGGCAGCATCTTCAACTGGCTGCCGCTGATCTTCGCGATCGGCATCGCGGTCGGGTTCGCCCGCAAGGGCGACGGCTCGACCGCCGTCGCCGCGGTCATCGGCTGGGTCGTGTTCAACAACGTGATCCAGGTGATCGCCCCGATCAGCAGCCAGCAGGGCTACAAGCCCAGCTGGGAGAGCGCACCGATCCACTGGCCCTACAGCGTGCTGACCGGCATCGTGACCGGCATCGTGGCCGCGCTGCTGTGGCAGCGGTTCCACCGGATCAAGCTGCCGTCCTGGCTCGCCTTCTTCGGCGGCCGCCGGTTCGTGCCGATCATCACCGCGCTGGCGATGCTCGTGCTCGGCGTGGTCTTCGGCTTGGTCTTCAAGTACGTCGACGAGGCGATCACCGCGGCGGGCAAGGCGGTCGTCGGCTCGCCGGTCCTCGGCGGCGGGATCTACGGCCTGCTCAACCGCCTGCTCATCCCGGTCGGCCTGCACCAGCTGCTGAACGTGCCGGTGTGGTTCATCTTCGGCGGCGGCGACCTGACCAACTTCTTCAACCACGTGCAGGGTTCCGGCGCGTTCATGACCGGGTTCTTCCCGATCATGATGTTCGCCCTCCCGGCCGCGGCGTTCGCGATCGTGCACACCGCCCGCCCCGAGCAGCGCAAGCTCGTCGGCAGCATCATGATCTCGGCCGCGCTGACCGCCTTCGTCACCGGCGTCACCGAGCCGATCGAGTTCGCGTTCATGTTCGTCGCGTGGCCGCTGTACATCTTCCACGCGGTGATGACCGGCATCTCGCTGGCGGTCTGCAACGCGCTGGGAATCCACCTCGGCTTCTCGTTCTCCGGCGGCGCGATCGACTTCGCGCTGAACTCGTCGCTGGACACCGCGCACAAAGCGTGGCTGCTGATCCCGATCGGGCTCGTCCTGGCCGTGATCTACTACGTGGTGTTCCGCTTCGTCATCACCAAGTTCAACCTGCGCACGCCGGGCCGCGAGGACGATTCGGTCGAGGCCGACCTCGAGCGCACGGCCGCGAAGTAACACCCGGAAACAGCAAGAGAGGAACACCATGCCGGAGAAACGCGTCACCGTGGCCAGCAAGGTGGGGCTGCACGCCCGGCCGGCCGCACTGGTCGCCAAGGCGGCCGCGGCCCAGCCCGTGGCGGTGCGGATCGCCAAGGACGGCGGCGAACCGGTGGCCGCCGGCAGCGTCCTCAACCTGATGACCCTCGCCGCCGCGTTCGGCGACGAGGTCGTCATCAGCGCCGAAGGAGACGGTGCCGAGGCGGCGGTCGAGGCCGTCGCCGAGCTGGTCGCCACCGATCTCGACGCTCAGTAGCGATATCGTTCCAGGGGAAAACGCGAACCGTGCGGGGCGCCGGAACTTCCGGGGCTCCGCACGGTTCGCCGCGTCCGGGCACTGCGAAACAGCCCGCGAGCGGGTCCTATTACGCTGGCGGGCATGGAGAGCCTGCGCCTGATCGACGAATGGCCAGTGGACCACGCCGCGGCCGGGGTGGTCTCCGCTTCCGGCGAGGTGCGCGGACGCCACGGCGACCCGGCCCGCCCGTTCCGGCTGGCGTCAGTCACCAAGCTGCTCACCGCTTACACCGCGCACATCGCGATCGAAGAGGGCGTGGTCGAGCTGGACACGCCGGCCGGACCGGAAGGCTCGACCGTCGCGCATCTGCTCGCGCACACCTCCGGGCTCGCTTTCGACGCGCACAAGGCGATGGCCGAGCCCGGCACGCGCCGGCTGTACTCCAACGCCGGGTTCGAGGAGCTGGCTGACGCGCTGGCCGAACACTCCGGCATCGAGTTCGCCGAGTACCAGCGGGAAGCGCTTTTCGAACCGCTGGGCATGACGTCGACCCGGCTGGACGGCTCCCCCGCCGCGGGCGCGGTGTCCACAGTGGACGACCTGCTGCGGTTCGCCGCGGAATTGCAGGAGCCCAAGCTTCTCGCACCGGAAACCCTGAACGCGGCTACCGAAATCGCGTTCCCCGGCCTGAACGGCGTGCTGCCCGGCTTCGGGCACCAGAAGCCGAACGACTGGGGGCTCGGCTTCGAACTGCGCGACCACAAGAGCCCGCACTGGACGGGCGCGAACAGTTCGCCGCGCACGTTCGGCCACTTCGGGCAGTCGGGCACTTTCCTGTGGGTGGACCCGGACGCGGGCCACGCCTGCGTCGCGCTCGCCGACCGGTCGTTCGGGCCGTGGGCCGCGCAAGTGTGGCCGCCGTTCACCGACGCTGTGCTGGCGGAACTCTCCGCGTGAGACTCCGGTCCGCGCTAGCCGCGCTGGTGCTGCTCGTCGCGGGCTGTTCCGCACCGGCCGCGCAAACCCAAACGCCGCAGGCGTTGCCCGCGCCGGACGCCCCGCTTCCGTTGGGCACCAACGGCGCCGCAGTCCCCGAGCTCGACTGGGCGCCGTGCCACGGCGGCGGTTTTCAATGCGCGACCGCGCCGGTTCCGTTGAGCTATCGCGATCCCGGCGGCGCGAAGCTGAATCTGTCGGTGATCCGCATGCCCGCCACCGATCCCGCGCACCGCGTCGGGTCGCTGGTGATCAATTTCGGCGGACCGGGCACCGACGGGGTCGGCGAGCTGATGCGGTTCGGCCCCCGGTACCCGGAAGAACTGCGAGCCAAGTTCGACCTGGTGAGCTTCGATCCGCGCGGGATCGGCGGCAGCGCCCCGGTGCAGTGCCCGGGAACGCCGCCCGCGGCTGGTTCGCCGCTGCGGGACAGCGCGGCGTTCTGGGCCGCCAGCGCGGCGGTCGGCAAGTCGTGCGCGGCCGGCGCCGGCGCGGAGTTGTCGCATCTGTCGACCGCGAATGTCGCGCGAGACATGGATTTGCTGCGACAGGGGCTGGGCGAGCAGCAGCTGAATTTCTACGGCTATTCCTACGGCACGTATCTCGGCGGCACCTACGCGAACCTGTTCCCCGGCAAGCTGCGCGCGATGGTCCTCGACGGCACGCTCGACCTCGTCGCGAACTCCACTGGACAGCCCGGTCAGCAAAACAAGCCGGTCGACGTGCGCGCCGACGTCGCGACCGCGCAGCAGCAGGAACTCGAAGCGTTCTTCGCCGCGTGCAGCGCTGCCGGACCGGACAAATGCGCGTTCGCCGGGGGTGACCTGAAGCAGAAGTTCGCCTCGGTGTACGCCCGGCTGACCCATGGTCCGGTCGGCGGCATGACGGTGGCGTCGCTGATGGAAACGATCGACCGGGCGCTGTATCAATCAGCCCGCTGGCCGCGGTTGGCCAAGACGCTCGCCGGGCTCGTACCGTCCTCGCCGGTCTCGCCCGCGCCGGTGCTCGATCCGCGCGTGCCGACGCATTCGCCCGGCTTCCTCGCGGTGCAGTGCCTGGACAGCGAACTCCCGCAGGATCCCGCCGCGTACGCCGAACTCGCTGCCGCCGAAGCGAAACGGCAGCCGTATTTCGGAATCGCGCCGGTGTTTTCGATGGCGCAGTGCGTCGGCTGGCCGGCGCGGGACGAGGACCGGTACCTCGGCCCGTGGAACCGGCCGCGCCAGCACCCGATCCTCATCCTGGCCAACCGGAACGACCCGGTCACGCCGCTCGCCAACGCCCAGGCCACCGCGCGAGAACTCGGCGACGGCCACGTGGTCGTGGTCGACGGCGCCGGGCACACCACGCTCGATGTGCCCAGCACGGCCGCTTCCGCCGCGACGACGCGGTACTTCGCGGACCTGACCGCGCCTGCCGACGGGACGGTCTACCCGCCGGAGGTCCGGCCGTTCCCCTAGCCGTTCAGCACGTTGATCGGCTCGCCCGCTTGGAACGCGGCGATGTCCTCCACCGCGCCGCCGTAGAAGATCTCGTACGTCTCCCGGCTCACGTACCCGATGTGCGGGGTGAGGATCGCGTTGTCCAGCGTCCGCAACGGATGGTCCGCGGGCAGCGGCTCGACATCGTAGACATCGAGCGCGGCCGCGGCGATCTTCTTGCCGCGCAACGCGTCCAGCAGTGCGGCTTCGTCCACGATCGGTCCGCGCGAGGTGTTCACCAGGAGCGCGGTCGGCTTCATCGCGGCGAATTCGGCCGCGCCGACCAACCCGCGGGTGCGCTCGGACAGGACCAAATGGACTGACAACACATCGGCTTGGGCGAACAGGTCCTCTTTGGACACCGCGGCGACCCCGTGCTCGGCCGCCCGCTCCGGAGTGAGGTTCTGGCTCCAGGCAATCGGTTTCATCCCGAACGCCTGGCCGATCCGCGCGACCTCGGCCCCAGCCTGCCGAGCCCGAGCAGGCCGAGGGTCTTGTCCCGCAACGCCATTCCGAGACCGACCTGCCAGCCGCCCTCGCGCATCGAACGGAACTCCACCGGCAGATTGCGCGCGCCGGCCAGGATGAGCGCCCACGTGTGTTCCACCGTCGGCGACGCGAGGGCACCGGTCGCCGACACCACCACGCCGCGCCGTTTCGCCGCGTCCAGGTCGATCGCCGCGTTCCGCCGACCGGTGCTGACCAGCAGTTTCAGGTCGGGGAGCCGGTCGAACACGGCGGCCGGGAACGGCGTGCGCTCGCGCATCGCGACCACGACGTCGAACCCGGCCAGCCGCTTCACCACCTCGTCAGGTCCGGCGAACGGCTCGGTGAACACCTCGATCTCCGCCCCGAGCGGCTCCCAGTCCGCACACTGGAGAGCCACGTTCTGGTAGTCGTCGAGAATCGCGATCTTCATGCCGCCCACCGTAGCCGCGAAGTCAGGCGTTCCGCGCCCGCTCGATGATCTCGTCGATCACATCGTTCTTCGCGTCGGCGTAGTTCTGCACGTACTCCCACACCTGCGCGGCGAGTTCGCGTTTCTTCGCCAGGTACAACGCCAGCTCCTCCGGATGAGTGCGCAGCCGGTCGCGGAACAGCAGGTACCGCTCGGTCTGGCCGTTGCCCGGCGAATGGACGTGCAGGTTGATGTTCGTGTCCGGTCCCTTGAAGCACCGGTGTTTCTCCCACTCCGGCTCGCGGATCACCAGCCGGTAGCCCGCCGCTTGGAGATCGGGGACGTACGCCGCTTCGTCGTCCGAATCGGGCACTTCGAGCAGAATGTCGACGACCGGCTTCGCGGCGAGCCCGGGCACCGAGGTGGAGCCGACGTGTTCGAGCAGCAGCACGCGGTCCCCGAGCGCCGCGCGGATCCGCTCTGCCTCGCGTTCGTAGAGCCGCGGCCATTCCGGGTCGTACTCGGCGAGGGTGATGGTGGTGCCGTGTTTCGGAGCCTCGCCGACCCACGCCGCCTGGATTTCGTTCTCGCTGAACTGTTGCCTGGTCACCGTGTGATCCCCCTGATGCTGGTTGAAAACAGCCAGCCAGAATATCAGGAAATCGGCAACGGCAGGATGTTTCCACTCGCCTCGCGGAGCGCCGCGCGCATTTCCTCGCGCGGGGCCGGTCGGCCGGTGAACTGCTCCGTTTGCCCGAAAGCCTGGTGCAGCAGCATGTCGAGCCCGGTCGCGATCCGGCCGCCGCGGCGTTCGACCGCCTCGGCCAGCGCGGTCGGCCACGGGTGGTAGATCACGTCGAGCACGCTGCCGATCCGGGACAGCTCCGCCAGGTGCGGCACGACGGCGTCCGGCGGCACCGTATTGACCAGCACCGCGGTACGGTCCGCCAGCTCCGAGAAATCCGTTTCGGACCAGCGCAGCACGTCCGCGTCCAGGCCCGCGCGCTTGGCCGCGTCCACGGTTTCCGCGGCCCGCGCCGGTTCCCGCACCACCAACCGCACTTTCGTGACGCCCAGCGCGGCCAATCCGACCACCGCGGCCGCCGCCGTCCCGCCCGCGCCGAGCACTACCGCTTGATCGCTCGCCGAAGGCGAGTAGCCACCGGCATACCGCAGCGCGCCGGTCACCCCGTCGACGTCCGTGCAGTCGGCGAGCCAGCCGTCCGGACGACGCACGAGCGTGTTCGCCGCACCGACCGCGGCCGCCCGCGGAGTGACCTCGGCGGCGTAGTCGAGCGCCGCCCGTTTGCCGGGCATAGTGACCGAGAGGCCGACCCATTCCGGGCCGAGACCGTCGACGAACCCGGGCAGTTCGGCGGCGTCCGTCTCGATCCGGTCGTAGGTCCAGCCGGCCAGGCCGAGCGCCGCGAACGCCGCGCGGTGCAGCACCGGCGACAGCGAATGCGCCACCGGCTTGCCCAGCACCGCCGCGCGGCGCGGCCGGTCAGTAGACGCCACGCTGCTCCGCCAGGCGCTTGTTCTCGTTGTGCTGGTCGTTCGTGACCGCGAAGCAGGAATGCCCGTCCTTCTCGCATTTCACGAAGTACGCCCAGTCGCCCGGGGTCGGGCTGATCGCGGCCTTGATCGCCTCCATGCTGGGCACCGCGATCGGCGTCGGCGGGAGACCGTAGTTGGCGTACGTGTTGTACGGCCCCGATTTCGCCCGGTCCTCCGGTTTGGTGAGCAGCGTCGGACGGTCCAGCACGTAGTTGACCGTCGAGTCCAGCTGCAGCCGGATGCGCTGCGACAGCCGGTTGTAGATCACCCGCGAGATCTTGCCGAAGTCCGGGGTGATCGCCTCGCGCTCGATGAGCGACGCGATGATCAGCGTCTGGTACGGCGACATCCCCGGCCCGGTGTTCTGCGCGGTGAGCCCGGCCGCCTGGATCGCGTCGGCCGACTGCTTCACCAGGTCGGTGATCAGCTCGGTCGCGGTCCAGCCGGGTTTGACGTCGTAGACGCCGGGCGCGATCAGGCCTTCGAGCCGTTTGTCCTTGCTCAGCGCCTTGCCCGCGTCGGCCAGCGCCCACTCCGGCACGCCGAGCGCCTTGAGATCGGCGTCGGCGACCGTCTTGCGCAGCTGGTCCACCGAAATGCAGGTGCTCTTGCCGTTCAAAGTGGCGCACGACGCCTTCGACATCAGGCTGAACACGCCCGGCGTGACCTTGCCGCCCGGCTGCGTGATGTCGTCGAACTGGGTGTACGGCCGGATTTCCAGCCGCCCGACCCGCGCCGCCGGCGAGGTGATCAGGTCGACCGCGCTCTCGCCGGACATGTGCTGGCGCAGCAGGTAGTACCCCTGCTGGATCTTGCTCAGCGCGGTGTTTTCCGCCCCCGCCTTCACGAAGGCCCGGGAACTCGCGACCACGCCCGCGTCGGCGAGCTTCGCGCCGATCGCGGACGTCGTGTCGCCCTGTTCGACCTGCACGAGCGCGTCGCCTTCGCCCGAACCGTCGAAGTCGGCGTAGCCGAAGATCTTCTGGTACCCGAACCAGGCCCCGCCGCTGAGCAGGACCAGCACGAGCACCGCGGCGATCCAGCCGAGCGCGCGCTTGCGCTTCTTGCGCGGCTTCTTCGCGGGCGGCTCCTCGACCGGCGGCTCGGCGCCGTCTTCGGGGTAGCCGTCCTCGTCGTAGCCGTCGTATTCGTCGTAGTCCTCGTACTCGCCGTATTCGTCGTACTCGTCGTCGAAGAGGCCGTCGATCCGGTGCTCGTCCGGGTGCTCGGGTTCGTGCGCGGCCTCGGGCACAGTCGGGATCACCTCGGTGGGCTGCTCGACCGGCTGCCTGCGCGGCGGCTGGTTGCGCGGATCGCGCGGCATGGACGCGTCCGCGAACCGCGGGTCACGCGGCATCGAGGCCTCGGCGAACCGAGGATCCGGCGGCATCGACGCGTCCGCGAAGCGGGGGTCACGCGGCATCGAAGCTTCGGCGAACCGAGGATCCGGCGGCATCGACGCGTCCGCGAAGCGGGGATCGCGGGGCATCGACGCATCCGCGAACCGAGGATCCGGCGGCAGGGAGCCGTCCAGCGGCGGAGCGGGAGCGCGCCGAGCCGGAGGCGGCATTTCCGGTGCCCGGCGACGACCCGGCGCGGCAGCCTCCACCGGCAGGTCGGCCTCGTCGCGGCGACGGCGGCCGGACGGCGGCTCGGCGGCCACCGGAGGCGGAATGTCCTCGCGGCGACGGCGACGCCCGGCAGGCGGCTCGCTCGGCGACGGCGCGTCCGCGAGACGGCGACGGCCCGCCGGAGGTTCGGCGTCCACCGGAGGCGGAACGTCGTCGCGGCGACGGCGTCGACCGGCGGGCGGCTCGGCATCCGCGGCCGGAAGCTCGTTTCCGGCCACCGGCGCCTCGGTCGGCGTGATGCGGCGCGGGCGGGCGCGCGGAAGGTCGTCGGCCGCGTGCGGCGGCAAATCCCAGTCCTCCGCCGAGCGCTTCGGCCGGTCCTGCGGCGCGACCGGACGACGACGCCGGGTCGGCGGCGCGTCCGCGGCCGGGCGACGCGGCGGTTCGGCCGGACCCGACCGGTCCGGTGCGCCGCGCCGGGGCGCTTCGCCGGCCGGGAGAGGCGCTCCCTCGGGCGCGCGGCGGCGTCCTTCCGGGGCGGGAGGACGCCGTCGTCCGCCGGGCGGCATGCCCTCGGCCGCCGGGCGGCGGGGAGGGAGTTCGTCTTCGGGCTCGCGTCGCCTGCGCCGTCCGCCCGGTGCGCCCGAACCCGGTGCGGGGTCCGGCATTTCCGGGTTGTCGGGATTGCGCAGCCGACGGCGGCCGCCCGGGTTGCCGGAGCCGCGGGGGTCGGTCATGAGTCGCCTTTCCGGGCGCGGTGCGCGGCGGCGGCGTCGAGCCAGGCTTGCAGGATCTCCACAGCCGCTGCCTGGTCCACCACGGCGCGCTGCTTGCGTCCCTTGACCCCCCGCTGGGACAGCATTCGCGACGCGGTGACCGTCGTCAACCGCTCGTCCGCCAGCCGCACGGGCACGTCCCCCACGCGCCCGGCGAGCTTCTCCGCATACGCGAGCGCCGTGTCCGCGGCCGCGCCCTGCCGGTTCGCCAGCGTCCTCGGCAAGCCCACGATCACCTCGACCACCTCGTGTTCGGTGACGAGTTCGGCAAGCCGGTCCAGATCGCTGTCGTCCTTCGCATCACGGGAGAGGGTAACGAGCGGGCTCGCGAGGACGGGGGCGGGATCGCTCAGCGCGACTCCCACCCGGACAGAGCCGACATCGACCGCGAGCCGCCTGCCCCGCCCCGGATCGGCCTCGCCGGGCCGGTCCGGGCCTCGCCGGGGATTAGCGGCCAAGGTTCGCGACCGCCGCGCGCAGCGCCGTCACGGCCTGCTCCGCGCCCGCCGGGTTGCTGCCGCCGCCCTGGGCCATGTCCGGCTTGCCGCCGCCGCGTCCGCCGATCGCCTCGGCGAACGACGGCACGAGCTTGCCCGCCGCGATGCCCTTGTCGCGCGCCGCCGAGGTCGTGGCGACCACGAAAGCCACCTTCTCCCCCGCGGGCGCGAACAGCGCGACGACCCCGGCACGGTCGCCGAGGCGGCCGCGGATGTCGGAGGCGAGCGCGCGCAGGCCGTTGCCGTCGACGTCCGGCACGACCTCGGCGACCACCGAGACGCCGTTGACGTCCTCCGCCTTGTCCGCGAGCGCGCCGGCCGAGCCGAGCACCTGCTTCGTGCGCAGCTGCTCGATCTCCTTCTCGGCGTTCTTCAGCCGGGTCAGGACGTCCTCGATCCGGCCGGGCAGCTGGTCGGACGGCACCTTGAACGTGTTCGCCAGCTGCGACACGAGCAACTGCTCCTTGCGGACGTGCTTGAGCGCGTCCGGGCCGACGAGCGCCTCGACGCGGTGCACGCCGGAGCCGACCGACGCGTCCGACACCAGCTTGACCAGGCCCAGCTGGCCGATCCGGGCGACGTGCGTGCCGCCGCACAGCTCGCGCGAGTACTCGCCCATGTCGACGACGCGGACGTCGTTGCCGTACTTCTCGCCGAACAGCGCGACCGCGCCCAGCTCGAGCGCCTTGTCCTTGGTCGTGGTGTAGCTCTGCACCTCGACGTCGGTCTGCAGGTAGTCGTTCACTTCCTGCTCGACCTCGGTGAGGATGTCGGTCGACACCGCGCCCGGCGTGGTGAAGTCGAACCGCATCCGGCCCGGCGCGTTGAGCGAACCGGCCTGCGCCGCCCGCTTGCCGTAGGCGCCCCGGACGGCCGCGTGCACGAGGTGCGTCGCCGAGTGCGAGCGCTCGATCGAGAGCCGGCGGTTCGCGTCCACCGATCCGGTGAGCCGGGTGTCGATCCCGACCTCGCCCTGGGTGACCTCGACGCGGTGCACGAAGAGGCCCGGCACGATCTTCTGCACGTCGAGGACCTTCAGCTCGACGCCGTCGCCGACCAGCACGCCGGTGTCGGCGATCTGCCCGCCGCTCTCGGCGTAGAACGGGGTGCGGTCGAGCACCAGCTCGGCCTTGCCGCCCGCGGCGACGCTGCGCACCGGCAGGCCGTCCTCGAGCAGGCCGACGACCTTCGCGTCCGCCTGCAGCTCGGTGTAGCCGAGGAACTCGGTTTCGCCGTGCTGCTCCAGCACCTTGCGGTACTCGGACAGGTCGCCGTGGCCGCTCTTGCGCGCCGCCGCGTCCGCCTTGGCGCGCTTGCGCTGCTCCTCCATGAGCGTGCGGAACCCGGCCTCGTCCACGGTCAGGCCCTGTTCGGCGGCCATCTCGAGCGTCAGGTCGATCGGGAAGCCGTAGGTGTCGTGCAGCTGGAAGGCCTTGTCGCCGGCGAGGACGTCGCCGCCGCCCTTCTTCGTCTCGGCCGCGGCCAGGTCGAAGATGCGCGAACCGCTGGTGAGGGTGGCGAGGAACGCCTCCTCCTCGACGCGCACGACCTCGGATATCCGGTCGAAGCCGCTGACCAGTTCGGGGTAGGTCGGGCCCATGGTCTGGCTGACGACCTTCGCGAACTCCTGCAGCACCGGCTCCTGCACGCCCAGCAGCCGCGTGGAGCGGACGATGCGGCGCAGCAGCCGGCGCAGCACGTAGCCGCGGCCGTCGTTGCCCGGGGTGACGCCGTCGCCGATCAGCAGCACGCCGGTGCGCGCGTGGTCGGCGATGACGCGGAAGCGCACGTCGTCGGCGTGGTTGGCGCCGTAGCGGCGGCCGGAGAACTCCTCCGCGCGGCCGATCACCGGGCGCACCAGGTCGGTCTCGTACACGTTCTCGACGCCCTGCAGGATCGTCGCGACGCGCTCGACGCCCATGCCGGTGTCGATGTTCTTCTTCGGCAGCTCGCCGATCGGCGGGTGGCCCGCCTTCGGGCTCAGGTCGCCGCGGACGTCCTGCATGAAGACGAGGTTCCAGATCTCGATGTAGCGGTCCTCGTCGGCGACCGGGCCGCCCTCGCGGCCGTACGCCGGGCCGCGGTCGTAGTAGATCTCCGAGCACGGGCCGCCGGGACCGGGCACGCCCATGTCCCAGTAGTTGTCCTTGCCGTCGCGGACCTGGATCCGGTCGCTGGGCAGGCCGGTGAGCTTGCGCCACAGCCCGGCCGCCTCGCTGTCCTTCTCGTAGACGGTCGCCCAGATCCGGTCCGGGTCGAGGCCGAAGCCGCCGTCGTCCTGGGACTTGGTGATCAGCTCCCAGGCGTTCTCGATCGCGCCTTCCTTGAAGTAGTCGCCGAACGAGAAGTTGCCCGCCATCTGGAAGAACGTGTTGTGCCGGGTGGTCTTGCCGACCTCGTCGATGTCCGGCGTGCGCACGCACTTCTGCACCGAGGTCGCGCGCGGGTAGGGCGGCGGGGCCTCGCCGAGGAAGTACGGCTTGAACTGGACCATGCCCGCGTTGACGAACAGCAGGTTCGGGTCGTCGAGGATCAGCGGGGCGCTCGGCACGCGCGTGTGGCCCCGGCTCTCGAAGTGGCGCAGGAAACGGTCGGTGATCTCGTGTGTGTCCACGGGTGAAGTCCTTGTGCTGGTGACCCGGCTTCGGCCGGGGAAAGGAAACGGGGGTCGGAGGCGGCGGAAGGCGCGCGGAGATCAGCCCTCCGCCCGGCGAGCTCGCCGGGCGGGGCGACGTGCGGCGTGCCTGCCCGCACCCGAAGGCGGCGCGACGGCGGCGGTCCGCTCCTCGACCATGTCGTGCAGCTCCTGTTCCCGTTCGTTCATCCCGGCGCGCACCTCGGCGCCAAAAGAACCGACGGCGCCCGCGAGTTCCCGCACGGCGTCGCCCAAGTTCGATGCTAACCCGGCCGGCGTGGCCTGACGAGCGGTTTCGCTCGCCTTGCGGCTCAGCGCGACCCCGGCGACGACCCCGACCCCGAGCCAGAACAGCCGCTTCACTTCTTCCCCCGGCGGGCCGGGCGCTGCGCCTTCGCGGCCTTGGCGTCCTGCTTCTTACGGCGCGCGCGGAGGGCTTTGCTGATCCCGTACGACAGCGCGGCGGTCTTCACCAGGGGGCCGCCGAGCGTCGCGGTGAACACCGACGAGAGCGCGGACACGTTGCCGCTCACCGCCTGTGCGTTCGCGGTGATCCCGTCGACCCGCTCGAGCTGCGTGTTGACGTGCGTGATCGTCTCGTTGGCCCCGATCAGGATCGGGTCGCTGCTCTCGTGCGCCTTGCGGATCGCGATCGTCGCCTCGTCCAGCGTGCGGCCGAGCTTGAGCAGCGGGATCGCCAGCAGCAAGACCAGCAGTACGAAAGCTCCTGCGGCGATCAGCGCGGCGATCTGCCCTGCCGACACGGGCCCTCCTCGGGTGGTGCGGGGTCTTAGGTGGTGTGAGGTTACCGCCTGCGGCTGTGTCTGATTGCGGCGGCTTCGCCGCCGCGGCGAGATCGCCTGGAAGTCGGCGTGTTAGCGAGTGGTGCGCCCGCCTGGGGGCGGTCACACCACTCGCTAACACGCCGACGCGATCTCGCGGCGGAGCTGGCCGTCGCGGAAAACCGTTCGCGGATGCTCGTCCGGACTGGTCTCCTCGCCCCATGGACTCCTCGAACGGGCGCGGCCCGCTGCACCGCGTGCTGGCCGGGCCGGGCGGTCCGGCCGCTGACGTGCTCGTAGACCTCCCCGGCGCCGACCTGACGACGTTGCAATTGGAAGTAGCCCGCCGTCGAGCCGCGAAACTGCGCGGTCCGGACGTCCTGCGCCGCTACCGCGAGGACCGGTTCACCCCGCCCGCGCCCTTGCCGTTCGAGGTCTTGCGGCGGGTCGAAGACGCATTGCTTTCCGCCGCGCCGCCGGAATTCGAACGAGTGACGCTGTCGCCGGTCACCCCGCTCGGCGCCCATTCCGCCGTGGCCGGGCTGGCCCAGCACCGCGTCGTCCCCACCGGCCGCGGCACGGAAGTCGCCGCGGACCCGACGAACGGGCTGGCGCTGGAAGCCGCGGTCCGCCGCACCGGTTCCTCGCCGGTGCGGCTCGCCACCGTGCAGCGCGTCGTCCGAGCCCAGCCCCCAGCTCCCGGGTTCTTCGCGCACTTCTCCCTCTTCGCGGCCGTCACCGCGGGTCGCGACCGAGGCAGCCTGGCCTTCGAACGTGAACACCTGATTGAGCACGCGCGCTTCCTCACCGCCGCGGTACGCAGCGTGGGCGCCCGCGCCGCCGGGTTCCAAGTGACCACATTGGACAGCCGCTTCGCCGGCTTCACCGCTTCCGTGCGGGCGGCTTTGCCTGACGCAGCCGTCTCCGACGCCCCAGACCGAGCCGTCGGCCGCGACTATTACTCCGGTCTGTGCTTCACCGTCACCGCCGACTTCGGCTCCGGACCGCTGCCCGTCGGCGATGGCGGCTTCACCCCGTGGACCGCACGGTTGCTGGGAAACGCCAAGGAACGCCTGCTCATCTCCGGCATCGGCGTGGACCGGGTCGCGTCGTTGCTCAGCGCTTGACGATCCCCTCGTACACCGCCGCCATGTCGTCCTCGCCGTGGCCCGCGTCGACCGCACTCTCCAAATGCGCCAACGCAGCCGCCGCCCCGCCGACGTCGATCGCGTGCCCCGCGGCCTCCACGACCAGCCGCGCGTCCTTCGCCGCGAGCGAGGCCGGGAAGCTGGCCGGGTAGTCGCCGGACAGCATCATCGGCCCCTTCATCCGCGCGTAAGGCACGTCGAACCCGGTGCCGCTCATGACGTCGAAGAACAACTCCGGGTCCACCCCGAGCACCTTCGCGAGGGCGAGGCTTTCGCCGGTGCCGTTGGTGAGCGCGAGAATCCAGGCGTTCATCACCAGCTTGAGCCGCGTCGCCGTGCCGGGTTCGGTGCCGAGCCAGCGAGTCTTGGACCCGATCGCGTCGAACACCGGCGCAGCGCTGTCGTGCACGTTGTCCGGCCCGGCCGCGAGCACCTGCAACTGCCCTTGCTCAGCGGGCCCCTTCGTGCCCATCACCGGACAATCGACAAACGGCACCCCCGCCGCGACGGCCGCCTCCGCGAGCCGATCGACCCACTCGATGCCGACGGTGCTGGTCTGCAGCCAAATCGTCCCCGGTGCGAGCGAAAGCCCGCGGAAGACCTCAGCGACCGTCGGCCCGTCCGCGAGCATCGTGACCAGGAAATCGGCCCCCTGAACCGCTTCGCCGGGCGACCCCACGACGGCAACGCCCTCCGCCGCAAGCGGCTCCGCCTTGGCCCGAGTACGGTTCCAGGCCCGCACGGTCAACCCAGCGCGAGCAAGATTGGCGGCCATCGGACGGCCCATGATTCCGGTGCCGAGGAATGCGACTGTGCTCATCCGGCCATCGTGCCGCCCACCGCGAGAATCGGCAGGATCAGCGCCCCACCGCGCCGGAATACCGTCCGCGACCGGCACCAACCCGGCGATCACGACAATCCGCTCCCCGACGACCGTTCCCGGCCAGGCCACCCTTCCGTGAGGGGCCCCTTCACGGAACTAGATTCCCTCAAGGAGCCCTTCACGGACCACCCGCAACCGGAACCGCGGACCCCCACGCGCCCAGCCACGCGAGCCGCGGACCCGCCCCGACAACCGCCGCCGCTGCACCCACCCATCGAGGCACCCAGCCCCACCCCATGCACCCCCACAAGCCGCAAGCACCGCACCCAAAGCGAGGCACCGAGCCCCAGCCCGCACCCCCACAAGCCGCAACCGCTACACCCAACAATCGAGGCACCCAGCCCCCGCCCTGCACCCCGATACGAAGCCTCCCTGCGGTCTTGGGGTGCTNNCCGCCTTGACAAGCACCCCAAGACCGTCAGCACAATCAAGCTTCGGGGTGCCCCACGCCACCAGACTGGGCGCAATGTCGCCCGCCAGGGCGACGAGCCGCCCCCGAGACTCACCCACCCACCACCCCGCCAACCCGCGAGGCAGCCAACTCCTCAAACCCAGGAAACTCCCCCGGCTCCACCACCCGCACCACCGGCCCCCGGCCCCGATCCGGGCCAGCATGCCGAACCCGAACAGTCACATACCCACCCCGCGGCCCGCCGTCATGCCAATGCGAAACCCCAGCCGGCACCGTCAGCACATCCCCGGGCTCGCACAACACCGCGTGCACCTCGCGCCCGGCATGCAGGTACCACACCGCGGACCCCCGGACGAAAAACCGCTCCTCGACTCCGCCCCAGCTGCGCTCCACCAGGGGAGGCTCCCCGGCGATGACGTCCACCGCGTGATACCCGGGCCCGGCGACCCGGGCGTCGATCAACTCCCGGTACCGATCCAGCAACGCGGCGTCCGAACCGCCGTCGTCCGCCACGGGCCACCGGGCGAACCGGGCCCCCACCCGTCCGAGCTCGGCGACGATCGCCCCAGTGTCCTCGGTCCGCAGCAGCACATGCCCAGGCTGATCGTCAGGCCACACGGTCAACAGCGTCATCGCCGCCCCCTTCTCCTTGAAGTGGAGCAACCGGCGACGCCCCCGGATGTTCCCGGCTAAACGCGAACCGCGGAGAAAGTGGCGATCTTCACTCAGTCCCCGCTCACCGGGACGTTCACCCTTGCCGCTCCCCGCGGATGGTCCGCCGCAGCCGGGGAACCCGTTCCGCCAGCGTCCGCTCCCCGCCGCGCTGGGTGGGCTCGTAGTAGTCCCGCCCGACCAGTTCGTCCGGCGGGTACTGCTGCGCCAGCACCCCTTCCGGCACGTTGTGCGGATACCGGTACCCCTGGGCGTTGCCCAGCTGCTTCGCCCCGGCGTAGTGCCCGTCCCGCAGATGCGGCGGCACCGTCCCGATCTTCCCCGAACGGACATCGCTCAACGCCGTGTCGATCGCCGTGACCACCGCGTTCGACTTGGGCGCGGTAGCCAGGTGGATCGTCGCCTGGGCCAGGGCGAGCCGCCCTTCCGGCATCCCGATGAACTGCACCGCGTGCGCCGCCGCCACCGCGGCCTGCAACGCGGTCGGATCCGCCAGCCCGACGTCCTCGCTGGCGTGCACCACCAGCCGGCGCGCGAGGAACCGGGGATCTTCCCCCGCCTCGATCATCCGGGCCAGGTAATGCAGCGCCGCGTCGACGTCCGACCCGCGGATCGACTTGATGAACGCACTGATCACGTCGTAGTGCTGGTCGCCGTCGCGGTCGTACCGGACGGCCGCCTTGTCCACTGTGGACTCGACCACGGCCAGGTCGATCGTCTTGTTCTCCGTCGCGGACGCGGCGTCCGCCGCTGCCTCCAGGGCGGTGAGCGCGCGCCGCGCGTCGCCGCCGGCGAGCCGCACGAGGTGCGCTCGCGCATCGTCGCTCAAGGTGAGTTCGCCGCCGAGACCGCGCTCGTCGGTCAGCGCGCGCTCCAGCACCGCGACGATGTCGTCGTCGGTGAGCGGCCGCAGCTGCAGCACCAGGGACCGCGACAACAGCGGCGACACCACCGAGAACGAGGGGTTTTCCGTGGTCGCCGCCACCAGCAGCACCGTGCGGTCTTCGACCGCGCCGAGCAGCGCGTCCTGCTGGGTCTTGGAGAACCGGTGCACCTCGTCGATGAACAGGACGGTGTTCTCGGTGTTGTACTGCCGGCGCCGCCGCGCCTCTTCGATGACGCCGCGCACCTCCTTGACGCCCGCCGACAGCGCGGACATCGCGACGAACCGGCGTCCGGTGGCGATCGACACCAGGTTCGCCAGCGTGGTCTTGCCGGTGCCGGGCGGGCCGTAGAGCAGCACGGACGCCGGGGCGGCCCCCTCGACCAGGCGGCGCAGCGGAGCCCCTTCCCGCAGCAGGTGCTGCTGGCCGACCACCTCGTCGAGCGTGCGCGGCCGCATCCGGACCGCGAGCGGCGACGTCGCCGGGTCGGCCTGCGGTTCGGCTTGGTTCGCTCCGGAGGGTTCCGGCGGCGGCCCCAGGTCGGGGTTCACCGTGAAGAGTTCGTCCTGTGCCACGCAGACGACGGTATCCGACCACCCCGACAATCCCGCTCGCCCGGCCCCGCGACGGGCGCGGAGGGGCAGACTGGGGCGATGGTCTCCTCGGTCGCGGTGTTGTCCGATATCCACGGCGTGCTGCCCGCGCTCGACGCGGTCCTCGCCGAACCCGACGTCCAGGCTGCCGACCTGGTGGTGCTGTGCGGCGACCACGCCGCCGGACCGCTGCCCCGGCAGACGCTCGACCGGCTGGCTTCGCTCGGCGAGCGCGCGGTGTGGGTGCGCGGCAACGCCGATCGCGAACTCGTCACGCTCGCCGGCGGCGGTCCCACCAAGATCCCGGACCCGATCGGCCCGTGGGCGGCGACCCAGCTGCGGCCGGACCAGATGAAGCTGCTCGACGGCTTGCCGTTGACGGTCACGCTCGAAATCGACGGGCTCGGCGAAGTGCTGTTCTGCCATGCCACTCCGCGCGACGACGAAGAGGTCGCACTCGTGGACAGCCCGCTGTCGCGGTGGGCGGAAGTCCTGGACGGCGTCACGGCCGAGACGGTCGTGTGCGGGCACACCCACATGCCGTTCCTGCGGCTGGCCGACCGGTGCCGCATTGTCAACCCCGGCAGCGTCGGAATGCCTTACGGCACAACGGGTGCGCACTGGGCGCGACTAGGTCCTGGCGTCGAGTTGCGGCGTACTGCTTACGACGTGGAAGACGCGTGCCGGAAGTTGGCGGAAACGTCGGAGTACCCCGGAATTCACGACTGGAACGACTATTTCGTGCGGAATCCGGCGTCGGACGCGGAGGCGTTGCGGGTCTTCAGCCCACGCGCTCGCGGAACGAGCGCCACATGATCACCGCGGCGTAGGGCAGGAACTCCCGTCCGCGCCGCCAGAGCCACGGCACGCCCTTCGCGACGAGCCAGCCGAGGTGGGCAGCCGCGCTGGGTTCGACCCCGCCGGAGCAGGTGAGGCTGACGGGTTGCGGCACCTCGAAACCGGCTGCCGCGGCAAGGGTCGTGAAGCCCTGGGCGAGCATGCGGTGGCCCAGTTCGGAGGGGTGCAGCCGGTCGACGCTCCATACGGTGAGGTCGTAGGCGCCGGGCAGGGTGTCCAGGTTCAGGCACGCGATGCCTTCTGCTTCCACGACCCGGTCGATGGCTTCATTCAGCTCCGCGACGCGAGCGCTGAGGGCTCGCTTCAGCGACGGCGGGAGGCGGAAGACCTTGCTGTGGTCGTGGAAACGGACTGGCAGGACTGTGGTTCCGACGGCGGTCAGCTCGCGGACGACGGCGGTGAGGTCCTCGGCGATCTTCTCGGGGTCGAAGTCCGGGCGCAGCGTGTCGTTCATTCCCACCACGACCAGGGCGAGGTCTGGGCGGTGGGCGATCGCCTGCGGGAGTTGCTCGGTGCGGACGCAGGCCATGCGCGCACCGGTGAAGGACGGGTTCAGGTAGCCGGATTCGTCGATGCCCAGCGCCTCCGCGACCAGCGGGCCCACGCCTCGCCAACCGGCCCGGTTGGGGAGGGGGTCGCCTAGGCCGACTGCCGTGGAGTCGCCGAGGACGGCCAGGCGGGTCGCTCGGCGGAGGGTCGGGGCTGGGGCTGGGTGGACGGGGGCTGGTTCCGGGGTGACTCCGACGCTGATCACGGTCACGACGAAGACCATCCGGCATGCAGGCTCACCGCTGGTGATGGGGAGGTAACGCGGTATGGACGGAGGTGGGAACTTCCGGTACTCGGGGTGGGGGCTGGGTGCCTCGATGGGTGGGTGCACTGGTGCGGTTGGTTGGCGACGGGGCGCGGCTCGCGTGGGTGGTCGCGTGGGGGTTGGCGAGTGCGGGTGATCGCCCTCGAAGTGGCCGTGGGTGCGGGGACATGCGACTACTGCGGCATTGGGGCGCACCGCGGCGGCTGCGGTAGGGTGGCCGTCCGGTCGTGAAGGGCCCCTTGAGGGAATCTAGGTCCGTGAAGGGGTCCCTCACGGGCGGCGGCGGGTCGTGAGGGGAACCCTGAGGGAATCACGGTCCGTGAACGAGTCCCTCACGGAAAGCAGTGAAGGCTGCGGGGGCGCGTCAGCGGAAGGCAGGGTAGAACGCCAGGTCGGCGTGCGGGCCCAGGCGGGCGGCGAGGGCGGCGGCGACTCGCGTGGAGTGTTCGGCTACCTCGGTCAGGCGCGAGTAGCCGGCGTGCCTTGCCAGTTCGCGCCACCACGTGACCAGGGCTGCCTCGCGGCTTACCGGGGTCGCGTGCCTGCTCAGGTTCAAGTGCGGGAGCAGGTCGCGGGTGACGTGCCAGACTTGCAGCATTTCGCTGATGGTCAGCTGTTTGGCCAGCTCGACATCGTCGGCGAAGGACGGCCACACGTCGACGATTTCGGCTCGCCAAGCAGCGATCATCGCCTCGCTCATGCCTGCGGGCAGCGCCATCGCGCGCGGGTCCGAGACGAACGGCAGGCGTAGGCAGGAGGCGTCGACCAGGGCGGTTCGGACTCGGCCGCGTTCGAAGTCCAGGAAGCGGACTCCCGCGCCCGTCACCAGGTTGTTTTCCGGGGCCAGTTCGACGGGGCTGAAGGCGCGGAAGGCCGGCGAGCGGGCTTGGGCGACGGCCTCGGCGACGCGTTCGCGCACTGCCTCGGGGACGGCCACGTCCAGCAGCTCGGAGAGGAGTTCTTCGACGTCCTCGGCCAGTCCGCCCAGACCGTCGTCGTCGGTGCGGATCGGGCCGCCCAGGCGGCGCAGCAGGGCGTTGAAATCGGCTTCGCGGCTGGCCGTGCTGGCGTGCAGGCGGCCCAGCGAGCGTGCCCAGGACAGGAGTGCTCGCTCGGCGGCCCGGGAGTCGCGGGCGGTCAGCTTGTCCTGCAGGGTGGGGGCGCGGCCCAGGTCCTCGATCACGAGCACGCGGTGGCCGCCGTCGTGGGCCAGGAGTTCCGGGCACATCCGCTCGTCCGGAGCCAGTGCGGTGAACAGCTGATAGCTCACGGCTTCCTGGGCGAACGGATCGACCCGGCCGGGTTCCGGCGGGTCCGGGTAGTGCTTGACCACCAGGGTGCGCGGCAGCGCGAACGAGGAAGACACGACGCGGGCCCGGACGACCGTCGCCGGGCCGCTTCCGGAGAGGTGCTCGGGCGAGACCAGCGTGATCGCGCTCCCGAACCGGCGCGTCAGCACCGCCTCGCCCGCCGCGACCGCCGCGGCCACTGCGAGTTCACCGGCTTCCGCCCGGACTCCAGCGTCGCCGGCGGAGGAGGTGTCGACTGTCATTGTCACCGACCCTACTCGTGACTGAGCAACCATGACCACAACGTTCCGGGCGCCGGGACGCGCCCGGAATCACCCACGGGAAAGCGGACGCAACAACGCGGCGGATCGTTGCTTGCGTCGGCGAACTATCAGCACAATGGCCGCAGCAAGAACGATTCCGAAGAGGTTGACCAGCAGCTGCAGCACCGAAAAACCGGTCCGGTCCCAGCGTCCGGCGACCGCCGCGACCATCGCGTAACCGGCCGCGGGGACGGTCGTCACCGAAATGAACACGCCGACCAGCGCCGCCGATTTCGCCGACGTCATCGCGAGCATTCCGGCCGCCCCGGCGAGCAATGCCACCACGAACGACGCCGGCCCGACTTGGTACACGAAATCGACCTGATGGTTGTTGACAATCGCGTCGGGGTCGAAAAGGCCGGCCGAGCTGCCGAGCAGCACGCCGAACAGCGTGATCGCCATGGAGATCGGGAACCCGGCGACCAGCGCGACCCCGGCGCGGCGCACCAGGTCCCAGCGGCGCAGCACCAGGCCCACCGCGATCGCGGCGAGCGGACCGAACTCCGGTCCTACCACCATCGCGCCGACGATCGTGACCGACGAGTCGGTCAGCACGCCGACCGCGGCGAGCAGGCACGCGATCGCGAGGAATGCCTGAAAAGTGGCGTTCCATCGCGATTCCTCGCCGGTGCGGCCGAGCAGCTCCTGCCACACGACCGCGTCCGCGCCTTCGCCGGGAGCGGCTTCCTCGGCCGCGTCGGCGGCGTCGGACAGCGCGGTGTCCAGCGCTTCCATCGTGATGCCGCCGCTGCGGTCGAGACCGAGCGTGCACAAGGCGTCGACGATGTCGTCGGCCGCTTCCCGCGCGATGTCCGCCTCGATGAGGTCGCCCTCGGGCGAGACGGACGCGCCGCGGTGCACGATCAGGTGTGCCGCGCCCGGGTGGGTGCGCAGCAGCTCCAGCGTCTCGTCAGCGCGCTCCGGCGGGCAGATCGCCCTGAGGTGCAGCACTACCAGCCGCCCTCGCCGGGCACGCCGCGAGTCGCCACTACTTCTCCTGGGCGGCAGCCGGTTTGCTCTGCGGGACCGCCGGTTTCGCGTCGATCCCGGCTTCCTTGCGCTGCTGCGCGGTGATCGGCGCGGGCGCGGCGGTGAGCGGGTCGTAGCCGCCGCCGGTCTTCGGGAACGCGATCACGTCGCGCAGCGAATCGGCCTTCGCCAGCAGCATCACGATCCGGTCCCAGCCGAACGCGATGCCGCCGTGCGGGGGCGCGCCGAACTGGAACGCTTCGAGCAGGAAGCCGAACTTCTCCTGCGCTTCCTCCTCGCCGAGGCCCATCAACGCGAACACGCGCTTCTGGACGTCCTCGCGGTGGATACGGATCGAGCCGCCGCCGATCTCGTTGCCGTTGCAGACGAGGTCGTAGGCATAGGCGAGCGCGTTGCCCGGGTCCTGCTCGAACTTGTCGATCCACTCCGGGGTCGGCGAGGTGAACGCGTGGTGCACGGCAGTCCACTTGCCGGAGCCGACCGCGACGTCGTCGCCGATGTCCTCGACCGGCGCGAACAGCGGCGCGTCCACGACCCACACGAACGACCAGGCGTCCTCGTCGATCAGGCCGAGCCGGCGGCCGATCTCGTCGCGCGCGGCGCCGAGCAGCGGCTGCGCGGCGGAAACCTTGCCCGCGGCGAAGAAAATGCAGTCGCCCGGCTTCGCGCCCGCGGCTTCGGCGACGTTCGCGCGCTCGGTCTCGGACAGGTTCTTGGCGACCGGGCCGCCGAGCGTGCCGTCCTCGTTGACCAGGACGTACGCCAGGCCCTTCGCGCCGCGCTGCTTCGCCCACTCCTGCCAGGCGTCCAGCTGACGGCGCGGCTGCGAGGCGCCGCCGGCCATGACGACCGCACCGACGTACGGGGCCTGGAACACGCGGAACGGCGTGTCGGAGAAGAAGTCGGTGAGCTCGGTGATCTCGAGGTCGAAGCGCAGGTCCGGCTTGTCGGAGCCGTACTTCGCCATCGCCTCGCGGTAGGTGATCCGCGGGATCGGGGTTTCGATCTCGTGGCCGATCAGCTTCCAGAGCGCCTTCACGATGGCCTCGCCGACCGCGATGACGTCGTCCTGCTCGACGAAGCTCATCTCGATGTCGAGCTGCGTGAACTCGGGCTGGCGGTCGGCGCGGAAGTCCTCGTCGCGGTAGCAGCGGGCGATCTGGAAGTAGCGTTCCATGCCGCCGACCATGAGCAGCTGCTTGAACAGCTGCGGCGACTGCGGGAGCGCGTACCAGGAGCCCGGCTTGAGCCGCGCGGGCACGAGGAAGTCGCGGGCGCCTTCCGGGGTGGAGCGGGTCATCGTCGGCGTCTCGATCTCGACGAAGTCCTGCGCGTGCAGCACCTCGCGCGCCGTGCGGCTGACCTCGCTGCGCAGCCGGATCGCCGCCGCCGGACCGCTGCGGCGCAGGTCGAGGTAGCGGTACTTGAGCCGGACCTCCTCGCCGACGTCGACCCGGTCGTCGATCGGGAACGGCAGCGGCGCGGCCTCGGACAGCACTTCCAGCTCGGTGGCCAGCACCTCGATCTCGCCGGTGGCGATGTCCGGGTTCGCGTTGCCCTCGGGCCGCTTCGACACCTCACCGACGACCTTCACGCAGAACTCGGACCGCAGCGCGTGCGCGCGCTCGGCCATCTCGCCCTCGCGGAAGACGACCTGCGCGACGCCGCTGGCGTCCCGGAGATCGATGAAGATGACTCCGCCGTGATCGCGCCGCCGCGCCACCCAGCCGGTGAGGGTGACGGTCTGACCGGCTTGTCCGGCACGCAGAGTGCCGGCTTGATGAGTGCGGAGCACTGCGACTGCTCTCCCTAAGTCCACGAGGTTCGGGTGCGGCGGGTGTGCGGGGTGAGCCGAACACGCATTTCGCCGGATACAGAGGCTAACGAACTCGGTGTCCGGGGGTGCGGGCAGGTTTGGCTCGGGGCGGCGGGGCCGGGTCGGCGGAGCGAGATTCCGCGGCGGGCTCGGGCTGATGGGAGCGGTGGGGCGGAGCGCCGCCGGACTTTGACTGGTTCGCCTCGCCAAGCTCGTTCCAGGACACTTGCCAGCCGGGCGCACGAGTCCCGACCGCCGTCGACGCGGTGGTCCGCGGTTCGGCACGATGCGGGGGCGGGCTGCCCCGGGTCCGCCCGCTCTCCCCAAGCGGGTTCGTCTGGCCACCCGTTTCGCCGCATGGACCATCACGCAGGAACCCAGGCGCCCCCATCGCCGAATTGCTGTCGAACCCACGCGGCAGAGTCGATTCCTCGCGACCAAGCCACGACGACCGCCCGGCTCCCGCCTCCCGGCTCCCGCCTCCCGGCACCCGCCTCCTGGCACCTGGCTCCCGGCACCCGGCACCCGGCACCCGGCACCCGGCACCCGGCACCCGGCACCCGGCACCCGGCA
>NZ_ASXG01000105.1 GCF_000411975.1 Amycolatopsis orientalis DSM 43388 | reverse complement strand
GGCGCCGCCGCCCGCCGCGCCCGCGCCTTCGGGAGCGTCGCCGCTGCCCGCCGCGCCGCCGCCGGGTCCCGCGAGCGCCCCGGCGCCTAATCCCGCCGCGCCGCAGGTCCGGGTGGAGAACCTGGGCCAGGCCGGGATGTTCGTCTCCGGACCCGAGTCGGTCTCCGAGTTCGTCACGCGCGCCACCAGGGTAATCGCCTGGGCGGACGCCACCCGGCACGGCACCGCGAACGGCCCCGGCGAGCCGCCGCCGGTCGAACCGGAACGGCCGGGTTCGGACGGCTCCGGCAACAACGTGCTCGGCGACATGGCGCGGCACAGCCGGTCGGTCACGCTCGACCTGCTGGCCGCGGGCAACCGCATGTGGCAGCGCAAGGAGCAGGCCCGCTACGAAAAGGCCTACGCGGAGTGGCAGAAGGCCTACGCCGAATGGGAGAAGCGCGAGGCGGCCCGGATGACCGCGGGCACCAAGCAGCCGAACCCGTTCATCCTGCTGGTCGGGGAGGCGAACACCGGCCAGCGCCGGTTCACCCGGGCGCTGAAGGCGTCGCTGACCGAAGCCGAGGTCGGGTTCGACAACGCCGAGTTCTTCGACTGCGTCGCCCTGCTCGCCGAGTACGGCGACGACCCGGTCGAGCGCTCGGTGCCCGCGACGATCAACGAGATCGAGAACGGCGGCTCCGCGCTGATGCTCGCGGAACGGGTCGACGCGCTCTTCGAGAAGGACGTCGCCGGCACGATCCGCCTGCTGCGCCGATACGCGCGCGACCAGGACAGCTGCCGGCTGATCGTGCTGGACGGCACCGAGAAGGTGCTCGAACAGCTCAGCACCGAGGCCCCGGACCTGGTGCAGACCATGCTGCAGTACCGGCTGCCCCGGTTCGACCGGCCCGCCGAGGCGGCCGCGCTGCTCGACGTCCTCGCCCGGGAACGCTCGTTCGGCCTGCCCGCCGACGTGCGCGACCGCCTCGCCCCGCTGGCCGCGGAACCCAGCGCCCGCACGGTGGAGACGCTGCTGGACGCGGCGTCGCGGCAGGCGATCAGCCGGGGCGCGACGCCGGGCAGCCGGATCGAGATCGGCCACCCGGACATCGAGCCGCTCGTCGCCGCGGCCGGCCAGCGCGGCGGATCCTCTATCGAGGAACTGCTCGCCGAGCTGGACGCGATGATCGGCCTCTCCGCGGTCAAGCAGCGGGTCCGGTCGCTGACGTCGGAGATGGAGATCGACGCGCGGCGCCGGGAAGCGGGCATGAAGGTCGCCGTGCGCAGCCGGCACCTGCTGCTCACCGGGAACCCGGGCACGGCGAAGACGACCGTCGCCCGGCTGCTCGGCAAGATTTACCGGGCGCTCGGCGCGCTTCCCAAGGGCCATGTCGTCGAGGTGACCCGCACCGACCTGGTCGGCGAGTACGTCGGCGAGACCTCGCTGAAGACCCGCGCGGTGGTGCAGCGGGCCGTCGGCGGCGTGCTGTTCCTCGACGAGGCGTACAACCTCGTGAACGACAAGGACGACGACTTCGGCCGGGAAGCGGTCGCGGAACTGCTGGTGCAGATGGAAAACCACCGCGAGGACCTGGTGGTCTTCGCGGCCGGCTACCCCAAGGAGATGGACGCCTTCCTGGAGTCCAACTCCGGCCTGCGCTCGCGGTTCGCCGGGTCCATCGAATTCCCGGACTACTCCAACGACGAGCTGGCGCAGATCTTCCGCGCGATGGCGAAGAGCCAGGGGTACGAGCTCTCGGAGGACCTGCTCGCCGCGCTGCCCGAGGCGGTCCGGCGGATCCCGCGCGGCCGCGGCTTCGCGAACGGCCGGTCCGCGCGCGTGCTGCTGGAAGCGGCGATCGGCAAGCAGTCCACCCGGCTGACCACCGACGGCGGCGCGGACCTGGTCACGCTCGTCGCGGCCGACCTGCCGCAGCCCGGCGAGTCCGGAGTGGGCGCGGTGGACGACTCCGGTCCGCGGCGCAGCCTGCCGGAGCTGCTGGCCGAGCTGGACGCGATGATCGGGCTCGATTCGGTGAAACAGCGCGTGCGGTCGATGGTGGACGAGATGGCCGTCGACGCGCGGCGGCGGGAAGCGGGCATGAAGGTCGCCGTGCGCAGCCGGCACCTGCTGTTCACCGGCAACCCGGGCACGGCGAAAACGACCGTGTCGCGGCTGGTCGGGCAGATTTACCGCGAGCTGGGCGTGCTCCCGTCCGGGCACCTGGTCGAGGTCGGCCGCGGCGATCTCGTCGCCGAGTTCACCGGCCAGACGGCGCCGAAGACCCGCGAGGTGTGCGAACGGGCCGCGGGCGGCGTGCTGTTCATCGACGAGGCGTACAACCTCGTGCGCGACGACAACGACGACTACGGCAAGGAAGCCGTCACCGAGCTGCTGGTGCAGATGGAGAACCACCGCGACGACCTGGTGGTGTTCGTCGCGGGCTATCCCAAGCAGATGGACGAGTTCCTCGAGTCCAACCCGGGCCTGCGGTCGCGGTTCTCCGGCCGGATCGAATTCCCGGACTACACCAACGAGGAACTCGCCGGGATCTTCACGGTGATGGCGAAGAGCCAGGGCTACGAGCTGTCGGAGGACCTGCTCGCGGCGCTGCCCGAGGCGATCCGCCGCATCCCGCGCGGCCGCGGCTTCGCCAACGGCCGGTCCGCGCGCGGCCTTCTGGAAGCCGCGATCAGCAGGCAGTCCAGCCGGCTCGCCGCCGCGCCGGACACGCCGCCGGACCAGCTGGCCGTGCTGGTGGCCGCGGACCTGCCGGGCGAGGCGGGGGTCGCGGTCAGCGACGACGCCGGGCCGCGCCGGGGACTGGACGACCTGCTGGCCGAACTCGACGGCATGATCGGCCTGGACGGCGTGAAGGAGCAGGTTCGCGCGCTGGTCGCGGAAACCCGGCTGGACGCGCGGCGGCGCAAGGCCGGGCTGCCGGTCGGCGCGCGCAGCAGGCACCTGGTGTTCACCGGCAATCCGGGCACGGCGAAGACGACCGTCGCGCGCCTGATGGGGCAGATCTACCGCGAGCTGGGCGTGCTGCCGTCCGGGCACCTGGTCGAGGTCGCGCGGCCGGACCTGGTGGGGGAGTACATCGGCCAGACCGCGCCGAAAACCCGCGAGGTGTGCGAACGGGCGATCGGCGGGCTGCTGTTCGTCGACGAGGCCTACACGCTGGTCCAAGGTTCCGCGTCGGGCGCCGACTTCGGGGCCGAGGCGATCGCGGAACTGCTGGTGCAGATGGAAAACCATCGCGAGGACCTCATCGTGATCGCGGCCGGCTACCCGGCGGACATGGACCGCTTCCTCGACGCCAACGCCGGCCTGCGGTCCCGCTTCGGCGCGACCGTGCACTTCGCCGACTACGACAACGACCAGCTGGCGGCGATTTTCACCGCGATGGCGGGCAAACAGGGCTACCGGCTCGACGCCGCGCTCACCGAAGCGCTGCCCGGGTTCATGGCCGGGCTCGACCGCGGACCGGGCTTCGCCAACGGCCGTTCGGCCCGCGGCCTGCTCGAACGCGCCATCCGGGCGCAAGCGATGCGGCTGGCCGGCCCGGACGTCGACCTCGAAGCTCTGGACGACGCGGAGCTGACGCTGCTGACGGTCCCGGACCTGTCCGCCGCGGAGTGACGCGGGCCGGGACTCGCGCCAGGCAGCTCGGCAGGTCCGTGAAGGACTCCTTGCGGGAATCAGATTCCCGCAAGGGGCCCCTCACGGACGGCGGACGCCAGCCCGAGAGCCGCGTCGGCGCACCTCGACCGCGTCCCCAGCGTCGCCGGGCGCCCCGGCCTCGGCGGAGCGACCCGGCCGGAGAAGGCCGCGTCACCGCACTGGGCGACGCCGTCGCGGAGCGGTCCGCACGCGACGGCTACCCTGAACGTCGTGCCTTCTCCAGCCGCTGACTCCGCTCGTGCCCGCCGTGTCTCCCTCGTGACCTTGGGCTGCGCCCGCAACGAGGTCGATTCCGAGGAGCTGGCGGGCCGGCTGGCCGCGGGCGGCTGGGAACTGGCCGCCGAACCCGAGGACTCCGACGTCGTCGTGGTCAACACGTGCGGGTTCGTCGAATCGGCCAAGAAGGACTCGGTCGACACGCTGCTCGCCGCCGCCGACACCGGGCGCAAGGTCGTCGCGGTCGGCTGCATGGCCGAGCGCTACGGCAACGAACTCGCCGACAGCCTGCCCGAGGCCGACGCGGTGCTCGGCTTCGACCACTACGCCGACCTGTCCGCGCGGCTGGACGACGTGGTCGCCGGCCGCGCGATCGCCGCGCACACCCCGTCCGACCGGCGCAAGCTGCTGCCGATCAGCCCGGTGCGGCGGCCCGCCGCGGCGGCCGAGGTCGAGGTGCCCGGGCACGCGCAGCACGGCTGGGGCCCGCGCGTCCTGCGCACGCGGCTCGACGATTCCCCGGTCGCCGCGCTGAAGATCGCCTCCGGCTGCGACCGGCGCTGCTCGTTCTGCGCGATCCCGTCGTTCCGCGGGTCGTTCGTGTCCCGCCAGCCGGACGAGATCGTCGCCGAAGCGGCCTGGCTCGCCGAGAACGGCGCGAAGGAACTGTTCCTGGTCAGCGAGAACTCGACGTCGTACGGCAAGGACTTCGGCCGCGACGGCGCCCGCGCGCTCGAACTGCTGCTGCCGCGGCTGGCGGAGATCGACGGCATCGAGCGCGTCCGCGTCTCCTACCTGCAGCCCGCCGAAACGCGGCCGCAGCTGGTGAAGGCGATCGCGACCACGCCGGGGGTCGCGGACTACTTCGACCTGTCCTTCCAGCACTCCAGCGAGCAGGTGCTGCGCCGGATGCGCCGGTTCGGCTCCACCGATTCGTTCCTCGCGCTCACCGAGCAGATCCGCGAGTACTCGCCCGAGGCGGGCATCCGCACCAACGTGATCGTCGGCTTCCCCGGCGAGACCGAGGACGACCTCGCCGAGCTGGAGCGGTTCCTCACCGGCGCCCGGCTGGACGCGGTCGGCGTCTTCGGCTACTCCGACGAGGACGGCACCGAGGCCGAGACCTTCGACGGCAAGCTCGACCCGGCCGAGGTCGCCGAGCGCGTCGCACGCGTTTCGGCGCTGGTCGAGGAGCTGACCGCGCAGCGCGCCGAGGACCGGATCGGCACCTTCGTGGACGTGCTCGTCGAACACGACGGCACGGACGGCGACGACGCGGTCGGCCGCGCCGCGCACCAGGCCCCCGAGGTCGACGGCGAGTGCGTCATCCTCGAGGACGAGAACGCCGAGCCGCTCGCGGTGGGCGACCTCGTCCGCTGCGAGGTCGTCGACTCCGCCGGCGTCGACCTGGTCGTCCGCCCGGCGCCGGACGCCGGCCGGTGAGTGCCGCGCCCAGCGGGGCAGGCGAGGGCGTGCCCCGCGCCGCGTCCGAGGGCGGGGACCGGCTGCCCGAGGCGACCGAGGTCCCGACGCTGAACCTGGCGAACCTGCTCACCATCTCGCGGCTCGTCCTGGTCCCGCTGTTCGTCGTCGCGCTGTTCACCGGCCACGGCGAGGACACCACGTGGCGGGCGATCGCCACCGGGCTGTTCGCCATCGCGTCGGCGACCGACCAGGTCGACGGCTGGGTCGCCCGCCGCTACGGGCTCATCACCGACTTCGGCAAGATCGCCGACCCGATCGCGGACAAGGCGCTCATCGGCGCCGCCCTGATCGGGCTCAGCGCGCTGGGGGAGCTGTCCTGGTGGGTCACGATCGTGATCGCGGTGCGCGAGATCGGCGTGACGCTGCTGCGGTTCTGGGTGATCCGGCACGGCGTGATCCCGGCCAGCCGCGGCGGCAAGGCGAAGACGATGGCGCAGATCGTCGCGATCGTGACCTACCTGCTGCCGTTGCCGGCCGGCGCGGACCCGGTGCGCTGGGCGCTGATGGGCCTGGCGGTCGCGCTCACCGTGATCACCGGAGTCGACTACCTGATCCGCGCGATCCGGTTGCGCGCCGCCGGCCGGCGCGCGATGGGCGCGTGATGACCGAAGCGCGCGAACTCGTCGAGACCCTCACCCGCCGGGGGGAAACCGTGGCCGCGGCGGAGTCGCTCACGGCCGGTCTCGTCTGTGCCACGCTCGCCCAGGTGCCGGGTGCGAGCGCGGTGCTGCGCGGCGGGCTGGTGGTTTACGCCACACCGCTGAAAGCTTCGCTCGCCGGCGTCGACGAGCAGTTGCTGGCCGAGCACGGTGCGGTGCACCCGGAGGTCGCCGCACAGCTGGCCAGGGGCGCGCGGGAGCGCTGCGGGGCGACCTGGGGACTCGGACTGACCGGCGTCGCCGGGCCGGATCCGCAGGACGGCGTGGCCCCGGGAACGGTGTACCTCGGGCTCAGCGGACCGGGCGTGGACACGGTGCGTGAGCTGGCCGAGACCGGTGACCGGGACACGATCCGGACGTCCTCGGTGCGCGCCGCGTTCGCGCTGCTCCGGGAACAACTAGACTGAAAACGGCGTTCGCCCTTGGCGTACGCACGTGTCAAGTCCTGCACTCGGGGCACCGCTCTGGGTAACGTAGGAGGCACCAGTTCGGGAAGGGAGGCGCGTGATGACCGTGCTGTTGCGCGAGGCGATCGGTGATCGGCTCCGTCATGCCCGCACCAACCAGCGTCGGACGCTGCGTGACATCTCCCGCGCCGCCCGGGTGAGCCTCGGCTACCTCTCCGAGGTCGAGCGCGGCCAGAAGGAAGCTTCCAGCGAGCTGCTGGCATCCATTTGCGAGGCGCTGGAGCTGCCGCTGGGCGAGCTGCTGCACAAGGTCGCCGCGGACGTGTCGGCCCTCGACAAGGTCGAGGTCGCGCCGGTGGCCGAAGAGGTGGAGACCGCTCCGAAGGAGACCGTGCCCGACCGGGGCGAGGCCGGGTTCGAAGGCGGCCGCCTGGTGTCGGAGCTGATCGGCGACGACCTGTCCGACCTGCGGCTCCAGCCCGCGCCGCGGATGAACACGACGTTGCGGACCACGATCGGCGCGCCGAAGCTGGCGTCCACGATCGCGGCGTAACGCCGGCGCTGCTTCGCTGCACGGCCCCGGGGAGATCTCCCCGGGGCCGTCGGCGTGCGCGGGATCCCCTGCGGGCCGGTCCCGACCGGCGGTCAGGGCTGACCCTGAATTCCCCCGGGGTCGCCTGGAACGGCGGAGGCCGACCTGACACGATGGAACCCAACGCCGGGGTCGGTACGTTGTGCGACTAGGGGAGCGACGCCCCGCCCCGAAGCAATCAGGGCCCGTGGGACGCAAGAAGGCAGGCGGAGGAGATGGCCAACCCGTTCGTGAAGTTCTGGAAGTACATGATGGCGGCGTTCTCGTCGAAGATCGACGAGCACGCCGACCCGAAGGTACAGATCCAGCAGGCCATCGAGGAGGCGCAGCGCAACCACCAGGCGCTGACGCAGCAGGCCGCCTCCGTGATCGGCAACCAGCGGCAGCTGGAGATGAAGCTCAACCGCCAGCTCGGCGAGGTCGAGAAGCTGCAGGCCTCGACGCGCCAGGCGCTGGTGCTGGCCGACGAGGCCCGCGCCAAGGGCGACGAGGCGAAGGCCGCGCAGTTCGAGACCGCGGCGGAGAGCTTCGCCGCGCAGCTGGTCACCGCCGAGCAGAGCATCGAAGACCTGAAGACGCTGCACGACCAGTCGCTGCAGGCGGCCACGCAGGCCAAGCAGGCGGTCGAGCGCAACGCGACGATGCTGCAGCAGAAGCTGGCCGAGCGCACCAAGCTGCTCTCGCAGCTGGAGCAGGCGAAGATGCAGGAGCAGGTCTCCGCCTCGCTGAACCAGATGAGCCAGCTGGCCGCGCCGGGCAACACGCCGTCGCTGGAGGAGGTCCGGGACAAGATCGAGAAGCGCTACACCACCGCGCTCGGCTCGGCCGAGCTGGCGCAGAACTCGGTGCAGGGCCGCATGATGGAGGTCCAGGAGTCGGCCACCCAGATGGCGGGCCACTCGCGGCTGGAGCAGATCCGCGCGTCGATGCGCGGCGACTCGGTCGCCCAGGTCACCGACGGCGGCGCGGGCGCGGCGGCGGCCAAGCCGGCCGCCTCGGGCGACATCCAGCGGGAGATCCAGGCCCGCGTGCAGGCGGAACAGGGCAAGAACCCGGCCTGACCGGCCGGGCGCGAGCGCAGGGGGCTGCGGGATGACCAAACGGCGGGACTTCAGCGAGTTCAACGCCAAGCTCGAGAAGCACATCGAGCGGTTGCCCGATTACGCCCAGCGCGCTCAGGAAAAGCTGCAGCGGTACTTCCCGCCGGCCGACGAAGCCGGCGGGAAGCCGCAGCAGAACGGCCGGACCCAGCGCGGTCCGGTGTCCCCGCCGCCGGTGCCGCGCCGCCCGTCGGCTCCGGCCGCGTCCGCGGTGTTTTCGACCGTCGCCGGACAGGTGCCCGCGGTGGCCGAGGTCCGGGCGAAATGGCAGCGCTGGAACGAGCCGAGCGCGAAGCACCAGCGCCGGATCCGCCGCACCTCGCGCGTGCTGACGCTGTGGGTGCTGGTCACGATCCTGCTCGGGATCCTCACCGTGCTCACCGCCACCGGCCTGCTCGGCGGAGCGGTGGCCGGTCCGGAAATCGGGCAGGCGGTGTTCTCCGGGTTCGCGACGCTGGTGTTCGGCACGTTCAGCGTCCGCACGGCGATGCGGTTGCGAGAGCTGAAAAAGGTCGAACTGCCCGCCGCGCCGAGCGGCCCGCCGCCGCTGCCGGCCGCCGGTTCGGCCGCGCGCGAGCCGATGGAGCGGCTGGCCGAGTCGGAAGCCTCGTTGCGCGAACTGCTGAAGCAGCTCTCGGTGCCGACTTCGCTGGGCACCACAGCCGTTCCGGAGGTGTCGGTCGCCGACGCCCGCGTGACGGCCGACGAGGCGGCCCGCGCCCTGCGCGGCCTGGCCGACCGGATCCAGGCGATCGAACGCGGCCGCGATTCCGCCCCGGAACGCGAACGTTCGGCGCTGCAGGCGGCGGTCACGAAACTGCGCGAACAACTCGACGACGGCCTCGAACGCTACGGCAGCCTGGTCGCCGCGGCCGGCCGCGCGGTGGCGGCGAGCAGCGACGGGATGGTCACGTCGCGGGAAGCACTGACGGACGCGACGGACCGGCTCGCCGGGCTGGCGTTGGCGCTGAAGGATCTTGGCTGAGCTGGCTGTTGGTTGCGGTGCCCCGGTTCCCCTGGGGTGAATCTTGGGGGCGCGGTTTCGCGGGGTTGGCGAGCTGTCCTGACCAGCCTGGATGGTCTGCCGCGATACCCGATCGCTGGGTCTGGTGCGGGCGGGTGGCTTCGCGGGGATTGTGGTGGGGTCGGTGAGTTGTGATGACCGGCTTGTCGCCGGGTGGTCCGCGGCGTGATGCCGGGTCCGTGGGTGGGTCTGGTGCGGGCGGGCGGCTTCGCGGGGATTGCGTTGGGGTCGGTGAGTTGTGATGACCGGCTTGTCGCCGGGCGGCCCGCCGCGCGATGCCGGATCCAGGGTGAGTTCGGTCCGGGCACGCGGTTTCGCGGTCACTGAATCGGCCCGGGTTGGCGAGCTGTCGAGCCCTGCGTGTCGCCGGGCGGTCCGCCGTACATTGGCGGATCGTGGGGACGAGTCTGGTCGAGGCCCGCGGAATTGTGCTGAGGTTGGCGATCTGCCATGACCAGCCTGGATGGCGGATCCCGGGGTGGGTCTGCTGCGGGCGCGCGGCTTCGTGGTCACTGAGGGAATCGCTGCGGGTTCAGCGAGTGCATCTCGGCGTTGGCGCGACACCGAAGGACCTTGGCCGAGCCGCTGGTCCAGGCACATTGCCGAACCAGGCCACCGGATAATCCGTCGCGCCACGCCCGGCCCCGGGGGTGAATGCGGTCCGGGCGCGTGCGTCGCGGCGACTGCGGGAAGCGCGGTGCCCGGCCCGGAACGCCGTCCTGATGGCCGAGTTTGGGATTCCGGTCGGCGCAACGGGACTGTCCGGCCGCGACGGTGCGTGAGTTTCCCCCGAACACCGCAACAATCGCGTAATCCGATCCTGCTGGTGACGGAAACGTCTGCGGTTTAACGTTTTTCTCATGAGGTCGGTGTTGGCACCCGCCAGGCCCGGCGTCGCGGGCTGAGGTTCGCGGCGCCGGACGTACACAGTGGACTCCTCCGATCCCGCCGAGGAAAGGACGCCCTCGTGACTACGCTCCCGCCGGAACCTGATCCTGTTCCCGTCCCTCCGCCCAGCTCGCACGAGCGGGTCCGCACCGCGTTCGAGCGGCTCGCGAAAGCCGACCGCCCCGAACTCTGGGTCTCGGTGCGCACCATGGAGGAAGTGCTCGTCGAAGCGAAAACCGTCGACGAACGCGTCCACGCCGGAGAAGACCTGCCGCTGGCCGGAATCGTCTGCGCGACAGACTCGGACGCCCCGCCCGCGCGCCTGATCGACGCCGGCGCGGTACTCCTCGGAACCACCGTCGCCGACCCGGAAAACGCGGCCGTCGGACTCGAGATCGTCGATCTGGCACTGAATTCCTCCGCCCGCGAGATCGCCGCCCCGCCCGGGGTGCTCACGCTCAAGCCGACGCGCGGACTGATCCCGGGGCCGACCGTTTCGGTGTCCGCGCAGCGCCTCGCGACCGCCCAGCGCGCCGTCGCGGCGATGCTCGGCCCCGATGGTCTGGACCCGGCAGTCCGCGAATGGCCCGCCGACGTCCGCCTCGCCGCCGGGCAGCATCCGCGCCTCGGCATTCCCGCCGAAGCCAGCCTTCCGCTGCCCGCGAGGAGGGTTTTCGACGTCGCCGCCGCCTCTCTGGAGGCTTCCGGGGCCGTGCTGGTCCCGGTAGACGTCAGCGCGCTTTACGGCGCTGGAAACGTCCTCGGCACCCGCTCTCTGCTGGCAGACCTGGACGCTCTGCTCCTGCCGACCGTCGGCGTCCAGGACACGACGCTCAACGCCTTGGACCTAGCCGCGGTGACCGTCCCGGGGGACCGGCGGCCGTACGGGATCACCATCGTGACGCGCGCGTTCGAGGACCAGATCGGGATCGACCTGGCGTCCGTGCTGACCGGGGAAACGTCGCCGGACCCGTATCCGTGCGAGAGCGTTGACGTCGTGGTGTTCGGGGCGCACCTGTGCGGCCAGCCGTTGCACGACGAACTGCACGGGGCCCGGTTCGGCGGCCTGGTCCGGACCGCGGAGAGGTACCGGATGGTCCTGCTCGACGGCGTCACCCCGCCTCAGCCCGGGGTGCTCCCCGGCTCGTCCGGGGTCGACGGCGAGCGCTGGCGCTTGTCTCCCGCGGCGTTCGGCCGGTTCGCGGCAGGCTTGGCCTCGCCGTTCGTTCTGGGCCCGGTCGAGCTGGACGACGGGAGTTCGCCGCTCGCGGTGCTGTGCGAACCCGCGGCCGCGGCGGGCGGGGAAGGCCTGGACCGGTACGCGTCCTGGCGCGGGTACCTGCGGTTCATCAGCACCGGAGGACCGCGGTTCGCCGGCTGAGGCGGGTGCCGGCACGGTGGGTTCGCTGCCGCGGCAATGGCTGGGCCGGGTTGCTCTCCGCCCTTGGCACACTGCTCGGGGCCGAGAGCGGCCGGGCGACGCCCCGCCTTCGTTCTTGACGGGCGCGTTTTCCGGTTGAGCAGCCCTTGGACAGCGGCCTTGACCGGTGCTGTCGAGACCTCTGTCGGGCTCAGGTCCGGCGGCTACCGGGCGGCGAGGCCGCGGCCGACGCGGCGGACCAAGCCCGGCCCGTGCAGGGCGAAACCGGTGTAGAGCTGGATGAGGCTGGCGCCGGCGTCGAGCATGCGGCGGGCGTCGTCCGGGCCGAGGATGCCGCCGACGCCGATGATCGGCAGCTTGCCCTCGGTCTTTTCGTGGACGAAGCGCACGACTTCCGCCGAGCGCTGGGTCAGCGGGCGGCCGGACAGTCCGCCGGCCTCGGAGGCCAGCGCGGCTTCGGCGGGGGCGATCCCGGCGCGGGAGAGGGTCGTGTTGGTCGCGATGATTCCGGCGACCCCGTGCTCCAGGCAGACTTCGAGGAGTTCGGCGAGCGCGTCGTCGGTGAGGTCGGGGGCGACCTTCACCAGCAGCGGAGTGCGGCCGCCCAGTTCGGCGCCGGTCTTGCGGAGTTCGGCGAGCAATTCGGCGAGCGCGGCTTTGTCTTGCAGCGCACGGAGACCCGGCGTGTTGGGGGAGCTGACGTTGATCGCGAAGTAGTCCGCGTAGGGGTGCAGGGTGCGCAGCGAGAAGCGGTAGTCCTCGACGGCTTCGTCCAGCGGTGTCACCTTCGACTTGCCGATGCTGATGCCCAGCGGGACCGCGGGTTTCCCGTGCGCGGCCAGGCGGTCGGCGAGGGCTTGGGCTCCGTCGTTGTTGAAGCCCATGCGGTTGATGACCGCGTCGGTCGCCGGGAGGCTGAAGAGGCGGGGCTTGGGGTTGCCCGGCTGGGGGTGCCGGGTGACCGTGCCTACCTCGACGAAGCCGAAGCCCAGGGCGGGCCAGGCGTGGAGGGCGCGGCCGTTCTTGTCCATGCCCGCGGCCAGGCCGACGCGGTTGGGGAAGGTCAGGCCCAGGACGGTGGTCGGGTCGTCGGTCCGGTACGCCCTGGAGAGCGGGCGGAGGGCGGTTCCGGCTCGGCTCAGCAGGGCGACGGTGCGTTCGTGCACTGCCTCCGGGTCGTGGTAGGCGAGCCGGTACATCGCGGGGCGGACGATCCTGTCGAAGAGCACGTCGTCCATGCTGCCGTATCGGGGGTGGGGTGGGTTGGGGCGGCTCGGGGTTCTGTGGTTTGGGTCGCGCGGGGCGGCTCGTCGCCCTGGCGGGCGACATCGCTTTTGAGGGGTGGCGTGGGCACCCCGAAGCCCGATTGTGCTGACGGTTCGGGGGTGCTTGTCAAGGCGGGAAAGCGTGCCTTGACAAGCACCCCCGAACCGCAGTTTGGCTTCGTATCGGGGTGCGGGGGAGGGGCTGGGTGCCTCGATTTTTGGGTGCGGCGGCTGCGGTTGGGGCGTGAAGGGCTCCTTGAGGGAATGCAAGGCGCTCGAGTCAGCGGAGGTGCGGTGAGGGAAGCGGGTTCCCCGCCCCCGGCACCTGGTGCGGGCTCGGAGCGGGTGAGGGCCAAGGCTCGCCCGGCTCCGCGGAACCTTCGGCGTAAGCGCCTCGCGAGTCAGTTTCCCTGGGCAGCTCCGGCTTTCCACTCGTCTTCCAACATGGCGTAGACCAGTTCGTCGGCCCATTCGCCCTTGACGATCTCGTTCTCCCGCAGGCGCGCTTCCTGGCGCATGCCCAGGCGCTCCATCAACGCCGCCGACCTGGTGTTGCGGCCGTCGCAGCGGCCGATGACGCGGTGCAGGCCCAGGTCTTCGAAGCCGAGGCGCAGGAGTTCGCGCGTTGCTTCCAGGGCCAGGCCTTTTCCGTGGTGGTCGGGGTGGAAGACGAAGCCGATCTCGCCCTGGCGGCGTTCGGCGCTGAGGTATTCGAGGTTGAGGTCGCCGATCAGCTGACCGGTTTCGGCGAGTTCCACGGCGACGGCGAGGAACTGGCCTTCCTCGGACAAGGTCGAGCTGTGGACGCGCTTCGCCAGCGCGGCCGCGGATTCGGCGCGGCTGCGCGGTCCCCAGTACAGGTAGCGGACGACGTCCGCGCGGGACTGGAACGCGTTCAGGGCATCGAGATCGTCGTCCCGGAACGGGCGGAGGAGCAGGCGTTCGGTGGTGATCGGGTAATCCGGCCTGAGCATCCTCCCAGCCTAGCGACTTCCGCGAGCCCGCCGGAACCGCCGCGGCGATCATCGGCGGACAGGGAAATCCCCGGGGCGCCTCCTGGACGCCGTCCGCGTCCAGGCCCGAGCCGGACCGGTGCTCGGGAACCCCGGGAATCCGGTGACTGCCTGGTATTCGTCAGCAGGCAGCACGTGAAGCAGGCGATGAGCCGAAGGTGGCTCTTGTTGTATCGCTGCTCAAAGTCCCAACACGTGCCATCCGCTAGCGGACAGCCACCTCACGAGTCCTGTGTGAATACAACTTAGGACCACCTCCTCTCTCGTGTACTGCCACGCTAACCGCGAACCTCGCGGTCCGGCAACATCATTTGCCCGGCGGTCCGCCGGCCGGGACGGGACCGGGCTGGCAGCGCGGGCAGCACCAGGTCGGACGCTGGTACTGGCCGTCGCCCTGCTGGCGCACCAGCAGCGGGCCGCCGCAGCGGAAGCAGCCTTGGCGGGTGCGTTCGTAGACCCACGTACGGCGTCCGCGGCGGAGGTCTCCGGTCGTGGCTTGTTCGTGCCGCCACGCGTTGGCGACGAGCAGCTTCCGGGCGAGCGCCACCGCGCGTGCCGTGTCCACTTCGGACACTGGGGTCCACGGGGAAACGCCGAGCAGGAAACAGATCTCGCATTTGTACAGGTTGCCGACGCCGGCCATGATCCGCTGGTCCAGCAGTGCGTCGCCGAGTTCGCGGTCCGGTTTCGCGGCGAGGTTCGCGGCGGCCCGCGCGGCGTGCTCGTCCGTCCACTGTGGATCCAGCAGGTCCGGGCCGAGGTGGCCGACGAGCGTGTGCTCCTCCGCGGTGGGCAGCAGTTTCAGGTCGTGCAACCGGAAACCGATCGCCTGGACGTCCTCGGTCCGCAGCACGACGCGCGCGTGATGAGGGGGCATCGGCCACTTCGCGCCCGCGGGCTGGATCTTCCACGAACCGTCCATCCGCAGGTGGCTGTGGAGCGTCAGGTCGCCGGAGAAGCGCGTGAAGAGGTGTTTGCCGACGGTGCCGACACCGCGCACCTCACGGCCCGCGAGGTCCACAGTGGCCAGTTCGGGATGCCGGAACTCCCCGCGCACCAACATTTTCCCGGCGAGCGCGCGGTCGAGCAGCTTTCCGGCCAGGAATACGGTGTCGCCCTCGGGCACGGGATCAGCCCGCGGTTTCCGACACTTCTGCCTGCACCGCTTCCTCTTCGGCGCGCACGCGGTGCCGTCCGGCGCGGTTGGAGCGCAGGATCTTGGCGAGAACCATGTTGAAAGTCAGCGCGATCTCTTGCGCGCCAGGGGAATGCCACTCGTGGATGGGGCTGCACGCGCCCTGTGCCTGCTGCACGGCGAGCCGGTCCGGGATGGCCGTCGGCATCACCAGCGAACCGAAGTTCTCGCGCAGCTCCGCGACCCGGAACTGGTGCTCGTAGGACCGCACGCGCAGCTTGTTCACCAGCACGCCGATCGGCCGCAGCGACGGATTGCTGTCCTCGCGGATCCGTTCGATCGCTTCGAGCGCGCGCTGCGCGCCGGCGACCGCATACATTGTGGGTTCGGTCACAATGAGCGCGCTGTCCGCCGCGACGAGCGCCGATTTGGTGAGCCGGCCGAGCGACGGCGGGCAGTCGATGATCGCCAGTTCGTACGGTTCCTCGCGCAGCGGATGCTGATGCAATTCGTCGAGGGCGCGGGAGAGGTTTTCCAGGCGGCGGCCGTCGGAGTCGGGTTCGTTGAGCGACTCCAGCTCCTCGGCGCCGACCAGCACGTCGATCTCCTCGCTCCAGACGCTGGGCGCGATAGCGCGTTCGAGGACGGCCCGCGCGGGCGTCTCGAGCACGTCGGCGAGCGTCGCGTCGGTGAACGGCGGGTCGAGCGAGGTGGTGGCGTTGCCCTGTGGGTCGAGGTCGGCTACGAGCGTGCGGGTTCCCCTACGCAGCGCGGCCGACGCGATACCGAGCGCGACCGTCGTTTTGCCGACACCACCCTTGAGGCTGAGAACGGCGACCGTGTGCACTCGACACAGCCTACGGGCCGCGCGCCGGGGCGGTAGCCCGGAAGGTGGCGAACGCCGCTGCGGCGCCCACGCGGGTCACGGCAAGTGACCGGCGGCCATTACCCTGTCGGCCATGAAGACCGACACCGTGGCCGCCCGGGGTTCGGGCGCTGTTCGCCGGGCGCTCGAGGCCGAACTGCGGGCCGCCCGCGCCCGCGGCGTGGAGCAGCCGGTCGTCGTCGACGTCGGCGGCGGGAGCGGCGGCTGGGCGGTGCCGTTCGCCTCGGCCGGATGCCTGGTCACCGTGGTCGAACCGAACCCGAACGCGCTCGCGACGCTGCGCCGCCGCGCCGAGGAGGAAGGCGTCTCCGGCCGGATCACGGTGATCGCCGACGACTCCGACGCCCTCGCCGCGCACGTCCAGGCCGGGTCCGCGGACCTCGTGCTGGCGCACGGCCTGCTGGAGGTCGTGGACGACCCGCGCGCGGTGCTCGACGCGCTCGCCGCGGCCGTCTCGCCGGGCGGCGCCGTGTCGGTGCTGGTGGCCAACCGCACCGCGGCCGTGCTGCATCGCGCGCTGGCCGGGCGGATCTCCGAGGCGCAGCAGCTGATGGAAGGTCCCGAGGGCATCGTCGCGGGGGACACCGTACTGCGCCGGTACGACAGTTCCGGGCTCACCGATTCGCTCGTCGCCGCCGGCCTGGAGGTCACGCTGCTGCAGGGCGACCGGGTGATCGCGGACGTCGTCCCTGGCGAGGTCCGCGAGGACGAACTGGCGGAGTTCGAGCTGCGTGCCGCGGCGGTGCCCGCGCTGCGCGATGTCGCGGGCCGGTTGCACGCCATCGCTCGGCGGGCTTGAGCCGCGTTTGGCGGGGTGCGCGCTCCTCGGGAGGGTGGTCGCCGGGGCTCGATCGTTCGGCGGGCTTGGTCGGTTTTCGCCGTCGCGGTAGCCGCTTCGGCGCGGTCCGGTGCCGCTCGTGCTGGTGGTCGGTTGGGCTGCGTGCCGCGGTCCGCGCTTGGCGATGCTCGCGCCACCCGTAAGCGTGGGTGCCGGGACTCGAATGCTCGGCGGGCTTGGTCGGGTTTCGCCGTCGCAGTAACCGCTCCGGTGCCACTCGTACGGGTTGTCGGTTGAGCTGCGTGCCGCAGTGGTGCCCGCGCTGCGCGACGTCGCGGGCCGGTTGCGCGTGATCGTCCGGCGCGGCTGATCGCGGCTGGCGGGGTCCGCGCCACCCGTCAGCGTGGTCGCCGGAACTCGATCGCCCGGAATTGTCGGTGGCGGCGGGTAGCGTCTCGCGGCGTGGGGAGAAATGCCGAACTGCCGAGCGGGATGGCCCGCTACCGCGTCACCACGGGCGCGACCGAGCTGCCGGACGACACCGGCTGCTCGATTCTGCACGTGGACATGGACGCCTTCTTCGTGTCGTGCGAACTGCGCACGCGGCCGGAGCTGGCGGGCAAGCCGGTCGTGGTGTCCGGCGGCGGCCCGCGTTCGGTCGTCGCCGCGGCGAGTTATCCGGCGCGGCGGTTCGGGGTTCGCTCGGCGATGCCGTTCGCCACGGCCAAGCGGCTCTGCCCGCAGCTGATCTGCATCCAGCCGACGCCCGGGCTGTACGGCGAGGTGTCGCGCGGCGTCATGGGGATTTTCCGGCAGTTGACGCCGCTGGTCGAGCCGCTGAGCCTGGACGAGGCTTTCCTGGACGTAGGAGGCGCGCTGCGGCGGCTGGGCACCACGCCGGGGGCGCTGGGGGCGCGGATCAGGGAGCGGGTGCAAGCCGAGCACGGGATCGCGTGCTCGGTCGGCGTCGCGAAGGTCAAATTCGTCGCGAAACTGGCTTCGGGGATGGCTAAACCGGACGGGATGGTGATCGTCCCCGCGGCCGAGACGCTCGACTTCCTGCACCCGCTGCCGGTGTCGGCGCTGTGGGGCGTCGGGAAGCGGACCGAGGAGCAGCTGCGCCAACACGGCTGGCACACCATCGCGGACGTGGCCGGCGCCCCGCCCGCCCGGCTGCGGCGCGCGGTGGGCCGGGCGGTCGGGGACCACCTGTGGGCCTTGGCGAACGGCCACGACGACCGGGCGGTGGAACCGGAGTCGGCGGAGAAGTCGATCGGCGCCGAGCACACCTTCGACGTCGACGTCCTGAACCGCGACGAGCTGAGTTTGGAACTGCTGCGCCTGTCCGAACGGGTCGGGGCGACGCTCCGCTCGCGCGGGCTGCGCGGGCGGACGGTGTCGATCAAGGTGCGGTTCGCCGATTTCCGCACGATCACCCGGGCGCGCACGGTGCTCTCTGCGACGGACGTGGCCCGCGACATCCACCGTACGGCGGTCGAGCTGCTGACCGAGCACGCGCCGACGGGAGCGGTCCGGCTGATCGGCGTGCGGGTGGAAGGCCTGGACACCGGCGACGAAGGGGAGCAGCTGTCGTTCGCCAGCGACGAACCGCGCTGGCGGGACGCCGAAGTGGCCGCGGACGTGGCGAGGCTGAAGTTCGGCTCGGCGGCTATCCGGCCTGCTTCGCTGCTGTCCCCTCGGGAGGAGTGAGGCTGGGATTGATCGGAGGAGCGCGGCTGGAGTTGATCGCTCCCCAGGAGGCGTGAGGCTGGGTTTGATCGCGGGCGGTCGGGGCGGCGTTGCTTGCACCAGAACGCAGAGGCGGCGACCAGTCCCGCCGGGCGGCGCTCGAGGTGCTGCCTGTTTCGGCGGGCTAGAGGTGCATTGCCAGGTTGCGCGGCCAGGAGATGCCGCGCTGCGGAGGCCGACCTGCCGATTCCCCGGACATGCGGCGGGTGCGAGGGCTCGACGTGCGCCGTGTTGGTGGCGAAAGGGAGTCTCTCGTGGGCGTCGAGCGTCGTGGTGAGGACCCAGGCTCGCCCGCACTGGCACCTACGTCCATGCGCTCGCTCGTGACTGCGGCATCGGGGCTCGGCGTGCTCCGGGTTGGTGGTGAAGGGGAGTCTCGTGTGGGCGTTGGGCGTCGTGGCGGGCACACCGGCGCGCTCGCCCGGCACCTATGTCCGTGTGTTCGGCCGCAGCCGCGTCGGGGGCTTGACGTGTGCGGTGTCGGTGCTGAAGGGGGATCCCGGGTCGGCCTTAAGCGGTCGGGCGAGCACCGCGGCCCGGGAGCTCGGCAGCTTGGCCGAGCTGACTCAACGTTGCTGTCCGCGTTCGGGAGCGTGGCCGGATTCAGGTGCCACTGGTGCTTCTCAAGACCGTTCGGCATCCGGGGCAGTGCCAGTCTCGCGTCGCGAGCGCTGGGTTGCTGCGGTGGGCAACCGACCGTCCGAGCGGCCTCGGCTCGGCCCGTCGCGGGTTCGTGCGCGCTGCACCGGGATAACAGTCACTGTCGTAACGAGGCGGTCGCGCGGGTCCCGCGGTCGCGCTCAGTGAGCAGGCTCCGGGTTGTCCCGGACGGTGGGGAATTGCCGATCCGGGTGCCTGCCAGGTGAAAGAATGGCAGAGGGTATCGATCGGCGGAATCTCGGCGCGGACGAGGCGCCGGCGGGGCGAGTGGTCGGCGTTGGCGCCGTCTCTCTCCGTCACGAGGGACCCCGTGCGGGGGAGGCCGACGGAGCGGCGCGGCGGCCTGGGCTGCGCCGAAGGGGGTGACTTCCGTCGCGGTGACGCACTGTCAACCCGCATTGTGCGGGATTTCCCCCGATTCGATCATTTCCGGATCGGGGATCGGGTAGTCGGCAGAGCGCGGGGCTCGTATCCTGGACAGTGCCACCCCGCCTGGGGTTGGCTGTTGGGTCCAGGACGTTGCGCGGCCCGGCGCCCGCGACAGCTGTGCCGGAGGAGGAAAGATGCCACTCTCCGAGCATGAGCAGCGGCTGCTCGACCAGATCGAGCGCGAGCTCTATGCCGAGGACCCCAAGTTCGCATCCACGGTGCGTGGCACCCGGTTGCGCCGACCCGCGCGCCGTCGGCGCATCCAGGGGATCGCCCTGTTCGTGGTGGGCGTCGCGCTGCTGGTGCTCGGTGTGGTGATCCCGGTGCTGCGGGTCGCCGACGTGCCGGTGGTCAGCGTGCTCGGGTTCCTCGTGATGTTCTTCGGGGTCATGATGGCCGTGACGTCGCTGCGCCACAGCGACAGCGGCGGCAAGAACAGCCATGACGACGGAGGGGGCGGGGGCAAGCCGTCCGGCCGCAAGAGCTCCTTCACCCAGCGCATGGAGGAACGTTTCCGCCAGCGCTTCGAAGGCCAATAGCACGTCGGCGAATCCGCGCTTCTCCCCTCGGGGCGGAGCGCGGATTCTCGTGCTCGGGCACGGGCTGCATCGTTTAACGGGACGCGGATTCCCGAGCCGTGCGACCCGGCCGCGTCACGGTCGCGTCGCTCGACGACCAGGTCCACCGGCACGCCGAGCGCCGCACCGGTCCGCTTCAGGAACGACAGCGGTGCTCCGCGACGCCCCGGGCAGCCGCACGGCCGCGTTGGCACCCGTGCTGACCACCGCGGTGAGCAGAGCGCGGTCCGGCGAAAGACGGTTCGTCCTGGTGCTGCGCGCACGTCGCGGGGCCTGCCAGAACGTTGTCGTGCCCATTCGGGGTTCCGGCAGGCGGGAGAAGCAGCTCACCGCCGTCGGCGCAGCACCGATCGCGGGAACAACCGTCCCCGCATCGACAGCGGAGCCGTCCGGCGCAGGCTCTCCTGCAACTGCCCGAACGCGGGCTCCAGCGTCGGATCCGGCGCGGCTTCGCCGCTGTACCAGCTGCGTTCCACCGCGCCCAGCACCGTACGCAGAGCCTCCCGGCCGGACTCGTCCAAGCGGTGGCGTTCGGCGATCTTCCCGCCTGCCACGCGGACCGTGTCGCTGTCGGAGATCGGCAGGTCCCGGTCGGCGCATTCCGCCTTCAGCTCGCGCCACGCCGCGGCGGCCGCGCCGGGGGCGTGCGTCGCGATGGTCTGGAGGTGGCGGCGGCGCACCAGGTCGCGGATCGCGGCCGGGCCGCCGGCCGCGGCGAGGACCACGACTACCGCCGCGGCGAACCACCACGACACGGTCCCGGCCAGCAGACCGAGCGCGGCGACCAGCAGGGCAGCTCCCGTCAGCGGCAGCCACAACGCGGCCAGGTGCAGCGGAGTCGGAGCGGTGACGGGGTTTCTGACCAGCACGTTCCCGTCCGGCGTGGCACCGGGCGGGACCCCGGACGGAGCCAGGCCGGGACGGGCGCGCCGGCGCAGGAAGTACGACGTGGCGACGGCCGCCGCGCCCAGGACCGCCAGGGCCAACGCCAGCCAGGTCAGCCAGCTGTCGTCCGGAGTGGCGGCGGCGGGGGTGGCGGGAGCGGCCTGGTCGTGGGACTTGTCGGTCGACGCGCCGGTGGACGGGGAGGCGGAGCGCGGGGCCGTCGGGACGTCGTCGGTCGCGTTGGACTGCTGCGGGTTCTGGGTGTTCTGCTGCAGGTACGGCGGGACGATGCCGCGGCCGTCGGCGAGAGGTGTCGGGTCGAAGCTGACCCAGCCCTTGTCCCCGAAGTACGCCTCGACCCAGGCGTGCGCGTCCTGCGAGCTGATCGACTGGTAGTCGCCCTTGGACACGCCCGGGGTGAAGCCGATCGCGACGCGCGCGGGGATGTGCGCGACCCGCAGCATCACCGCCATCGCCGACGCGTATTGCTCGCAGTAGCCCCGTTTTCCCTTGAGGATGAAGTCGGCGAGCGCGTCGGCGTCGGTGGCGTCGGCGGTCTTCGTGTCGTACACGAACCCGTTCTGCGCGCTGAAGTACTGCCACAGCGCGGTCGCCCGGTCGAAGTTGTTCGTCTTGCCCGCGGTCAGCTGCTCGGTGAGCGTGGTGACCCGCCGGTCGACCTGGCCGATCCGCGTGTACAGCGCGGGGATCTCGTCGGATTTCGGTGCGGCGTCGCGCAATTCCGCGGCGGTCGGCTCCTTCAGCGACGCGGTTTCCACGTAGGTCGGAGCGGGTTCGCTCTGCGTGGTGAACACCGAGCCGCTGACGCGGTCGTACAGCCACTGCGGCGGCACGCCCCGGAGCGCGCGCGGCGCGCCGTAGATCGGCAGCCAGTTGTCGACCCAGCGCGTCGGCTGGATCTGGATCTGCCGCGACACTCCGGTGCCGTCGTCGCCGGGCGCGGCGGGCAGCGTGCTGTTCGCGAGCACGCCGGTCTGCGCCTGGCCGCCGGCGCGCAGGCCCCAGCCCTTGTTCGGGGTGTAGGTGTCCAAAGTGAACGCGCGCAGCAGCCGCCGGTCCGAGCCGAGGCCGCGGACCTGGAACAACTCGGTGTTCTGGCCCTGGTCGAGCAGCCCGCGCAGCTGGGTGAACGGCGCGATGCCGAAGCCGCCGGTGCCGTCGCCGTCGCCGCCCGGGCCGGAGCCGAACGGGATCTTGCCGACGGTGCCGACCATGGTGATCCCGCCGCCCAGCAGGCCGAGCACGATCGCCGAGCTGACCACGGCGACCGGGGCCTGCATGAGCCGCAGCGTGCCGCCGGACCCGGGGGCGTCGCGGTTGCGCCAGCGGCGGTGCCGGTGGTTGCCGTCCAGCGCGAGCAGGCACGCGAAGGCCCCCGCGCCGAGCACGAACGTCCACCACGGCATCAGTTCGTCTGACAGCGCGGCGGGCACCGCGTACACACAAAGCAGCACGAGCCCGGTCGCCGCGGGGGCCGCCGCGGCGACGGCGAGCGTGTCGACCAGCACGGCGACCAGGCCGATCGCGATCGTGACCAGGCACAGGATCGGCTGTGTGCTGTCGACCGGCGGCAGGCCGGTCCGGATCTGCTCGGCCGCCGCGGTGAGCGTCGCCCGCAGTTCGCCGAAGGCGGTGGGTCCCGGGAAAATCGTGAGCACGCCCTGGGTGGTGAACGCCCCGGTGATCAGGAAGAGCAGCACGAGCAGCTGGCCGAACCCGGCGACGACCGTGGGCGCGCGCAGCGACCGCAGCGCCAGCCCGGTGCCCGCGACGAGCACGACCGCCACGAAGAGATAGCCGAACCAGGCCCAGCCGGAGACGACGCTGGTCAGCGACGTCGCCGCGCACAGCGTCGCGAGCCCGGCGGCGATCGGCGGCAGGACGCTGCTCCGCCACGCGGGCGGGGGCTCGGACGGCTGCGGCGTCGGGGTGTGCGGGATCGGCGGTGCGCCGGACGGCCGGGGAGCGGTGGTGGTCATCGGTTCCCCCTGCGTGCTCGGACGCGGCGATCCCGGCGGAAACCGCGAGTGCCGCGCCCGGCGGCGGTCGTCGTGGTCATCGCGTCCCGCCGATCACCGTCGACCGATGGGTGCCCGCGCGGCAGAGCAGGCCCCACACCTCGGGCATCGGCGTGTGCGGACCGGCCACGACGACGCCCCAGCCGGCCCCGCGCAGCAGCTCGGCCGACTCCTCGGTCGCCGCGGCGAGGTGCTCCGGCGAGGCCGAACCCGCCCAGGCCGGGGTGTCCAGCAGGACGGCCAGACTGCGGACGCCGCGCGCCCGGTACCGCGTCAGCTCGTGCACCGATTCCGCGCTCACCGTGCCCAGGATCGTGATCAGCTCCTGCCCTTCCGCCGGGTCGTGGCCCAGCGTCACGTCTCGCTGGTGCGCGGGCTGGAGCGCGGCCAGCGCGTCGAGCACCAGATTGTCGTGGCCTTCGCCGCCGTCGGCGGGGGAGTCGGCCAGCGAGACGCCGTGTTCGGTCACCAGCCGGACCCGGTGGCCGGTCCGCCGCAGGTGCAGCGACACCGACGCGGCGAACGACACCGCCCACTCCAGGCTCGCTGTCGGGCCGCTCCCGTGGTGCGCGGCCGCGCGGTGGTCCAGCAGCACTGTCGTGCCGCCGCGCCAAGGACGTTCCTCGATGCGGACCATGATCTCGTCGCGGCGCGCGGTCGAGCGCCAGTGGACCTTCCGCATGTCGTCGCCGGTGCGGTAGTGCCGCACGATCACGTCCGGCTCGCCCTGCCCGGAATGCAGCCGCACGCTCCCGTCGTCGCCCGCCCCGGCCCCGGCGCCGCCGGGCAGGCCCCACAGCGGCACCACGCGCGGCACGACGACCAGCCGCGAATGGCCGATCAGCTCGCGCTCGAACTCGCACAGCCCGAACGGGTCGGTGATCGTCGCGCGCAGCGGCCCGACCTGCTGGATGCCGCGCATGCCCGGCCGCAGCGGATACCGCAGCAGCACGCGGCGGTCGTGCGGCAGCCGTTCCACCACGAACCGCGGGCGGGAGCCCAGCGCGTACGGCACGCCGTCCTCCAGCAGCACCTCGCCGCCGGGCAGCCGCCCGCTGCGCCACAGCTCCAGGTCGACCTCGCCGGTCGAGCCGGCCGCGATCCGGTCCGGACGCAGCGAGCGCGCGGCGCCGAGGCGCAGCCGGGTCGCCGAGATGTACGCGGCGACCAGCAGCGGCAGGGCGACGACGAAGACCGCGACCCGTAGCAGGTCGCGTTCGTTGAGCACCAGCGAGCACACCGCGGCCGCGATCCCGGCGGCGAGGAGGCAGCGGCCTCGGGTGGTGAGGCCGGAAAGCGCGCGCAGCATGCGGATTCCCTAATCGGGTAGCGGGACGCGCCTCAGCGGGCCGAGCCCTGGGGGACGGGGACGCGGTGCAGCACCGCGCGGACCACGTCGGTCGCCGAACGGCGGGCGGCGTGCGCCTCGGTGGTGAGCACCAGCCGGTGCGCCAGCACGGGCACGGCGACCGTGTGCAGGTCGTCGGGCACCACGTAGTCGCGCCCGGACAGCGCGGCCTGCGCCCGCGCGGCCCGGACCAGGTGCAGCGTCGCGCGCGGCGAGGCGCCGAGCCGGATCTCCGGCACCTGCCGGGTCGCCGCCACGACGTCGACGGCGTACCGGCGGACCTCCGGCGCGATGTGCACGCCGCGGACGGTCTCGATCAGCCGCAGCATCGTCTCGCCGTCGGACACCGGGGCCAGGTCCGCGAGCGGGTTGTGCCCGGAGTGCTCGTCGACCATGGCCAGTTCGGCCTGCTGGTCGGGGTAGCCGATGGACACCCGCGCGGTGAACCGGTCGCGCTGGGCCTCGGGCAGCGCGTAGGTCCCCTCCATCTCGATCGGGTTCTGCGTCGCGATCACCATGAACGGCGCGCCGAGGGAGTACGTGCTGGTGTCGACCGTGACCTGGTGCTCTTCCATGCACTCCAGCAGCGCGGACTGGGTCTTCGGCGAGGCCCGGTTGATCTCGTCGCCGACCACGATGTTCGCGAACACCGGGCCGGGCCGGAACTCGAACTCGCCGGTCTGCCGGTTGTAGATGGACACGCCGGTGACGTCGCTGGGCAGCAGGTCGGGCGTGAACTGCACGCGGCTGACGGTGCAGTCGATCGAGCGCGCGAGCGCCTTCGCGAGCGAGGTCTTGCCGACGCCCGGCACGTCCTCGACGAGCAGGTGACCCTCGGCCAGGAGGGTCACCAGCGCGATCCGGATGACGTCCGGTTTGCCGACGAGGACGCGTTCCACGTTCGCGGCGATCCGGCGCGCGGTGTCGTGCAGTTCGCCGAGCCCGGCCGCCGGGACCCGCGCCAGCCCGTCCGCGGACTCGACCGCCGGGTACGGCGGCTCGCCGGACCCGTTGCCGTGCGGTCCGGCGGGGGAAGCGGACTGGATTCGCGACGTCACTCGACCTCCTGGTGGCGCGATGGCTGGACGGGAACCGGCGGGGATGCGCGCCTGTCCAGCGTTCTCCCCAGTGTGTCAAACCCGGGAGAGCTGGGCGGCGGAACCCCGAGATCGTTTCATGGTGACGCCCAGCCACCCCGGCACTCCTTCTTACGGGTGATTATGAGGCATTTTCAGGTGATCCCGCTGACCGTATGCACTGTCGTATGCTCCGCAACGAAGTCGCCCGACCACGGTTCGACGTCGGAAGAGGTGCAATCCGCGCATGAGCGAGGCCGAGGCGGAACGGAAAGCCGGGCTCCCGGGGCTGTCCGGCGGCGGCCGGTTCGCGGTCACGCCCGAGCTGGCGTCCGCGACGTACGCGAAACTCGGCGAGCTGCAGGACGTCGTGGGCGAGATGGTCCGCGAGGCGGCGGTGCTCGGCCGGTCGGTGCCGCTCGGCGGCGGGTACGCCGGCGAGGTCGGCGCGTTCATGGCGAAGTACGGCCTCGGCCGGGACGGGTCGGCGGTCGACCAGCTCACCGCGTTCGGCAAGGAAATCGCCGGGCTGAAAAACCGCATCGGCGGCGCGCTGGAGAAGTACCGCGACCAGGACAGCGAAGCCGCCGAGGGCGTGGACTGCACCGGTGGCTGACCGTTTCGCGGCGCGCGCCGCGCTCCTGCCTCTCGCCGGGCTCGCCGTGCTGTCGCTCGTTTCGTGCGGCCGCATGCCCGGCCTTTCGCACGCCGCCCCGGCGGACGGCGGCCCGCCGCCTCCGACGTCGTCCGCTCCTTCGCTGGCGAAGCTCGACCCGTGCACGCTGCTCTCGCCGCAGGACCGGTCGTCGGCCGGGCTCACCGGGCAGGGCAAGCCGAAGACGATCGGCGAGGCGCGGGCCTGCGACTGGACGGTGCCCTCGACCTTCGGCGTCACCGTCACGCTCGACGAAACCAACGGACTGGCCAACCTCGACCTCTCCGACGGCAAGCGCACCAAGAAGGACGTCGGCTCGCACCAGGCGGTGCAGGTGTCCGGCCGCCGCGGCACCTGCGCGGTGCTGCTCGACGTCGGCGGTGCGCACAGCGTCCAGGTCGACGTCAGCAACGCGAGCTTCGCCGACTCCGAACTCGCCTGCCGGCGGGCGAGCGACGTGGCCGGACTGCTCGAGCCGAAGCTGCCGTGAACCCCGTGCGAGGAGGAAAGTCGTGACCGACACCCCGGCCCCCGAGCCGACGGCCCGGTACGAAGCGTTCAGCCACGCGGCGCTGGCCGCCCAGGCGGTCGACGGCAACGACCCGGCCGCGGCCGGCGAGGCGGGCGCCCGGTGGGCCGGGCTGGCGCAACGGCTCGAGGACTCGATCGGCGGGCTCGTCGCGTTGTCCGCCGGCAGCCAGGAAACCTGGCAGGGCGACGCCGGCGACGCGATGCGGAAGGTGCTCGGCAAGGCGTCGGACTGGCTGGCCGAAACGTCGGTGGTGTCGGCGAAGGTCGGGGAAGCCGTGCAGGGGCAGGCGGAGGTCGCCGCCCGGGCGCGCGCGGACATGCCCGCGCCGGTGGACTTCGACCCGGCGGCGATGATCCGGTCCGCCGCGGCGAGCGGGGACCTCGTGCGGCTGGCCGGGCTGTCGGCGGCGATGGACGAGCGGCGCGCCGAAGCCGAGGCCGCCCGGCAGAAGGCGATCGACGTCCTGCGCACCCGGGACACGGCGCTGCGCGGGCTCCTGCCCGAAGGCGAGTTCCCCGCGGTCCCGCCGCTCGGCACGGGGCCGGCTTGATCAGCCTGTCGGCGTCCGCGTTCGACATCGTCTGGGCCGACCTAGGCCTCGCCGCCCCGCCCGCGCCGCTGGCGGTGCGCAGCGTGGGGGAGACCGCCGCCGACCGGTCCGCGATCCGCGCGGAGGTCTACCGCAACCTCGGCGAACGCGGCCTGTTCGACGGCCGTCTCGACGCCGCCTTGGAGAACAGCCTGCGCGTGCTCGCTTCGGCGGACCGGTATGTGGAGTGCGAGGCGCTCGCCGACATGACGGCCGACGAGCCGTTCCGCGCGGTCGCCGCGCTCCGGGGCCGCCACGCGGTGCTGGCCGTGCAGCCGGCGCGGACGATCGGCGTGCGCGACATCGGGGAGAGCGAACTGGCCTCGGCGATCGTCGACGTCCTGCCCGAACTGTCGGCCGGACCCGGCTACGGCGTCCGGCTGCCCGCGGCGGGCGAGCCGCCCGGCGGCGCGCAGGGGGAGGAGCTGCGGGCGATCCAGTCCCGGCCGGTGTACGCGGCGGGCCAGTTCACCGTCCACGTCCGCGACCGGGCGGGCAAACTGGCCCGGACCGGCGGGCTGACGTGGTTCGACACCGACGCCGGGGCCTATTCGGCGGCCTGCTCGCCGGGGCGCGGCGGGCAGGACTGGGTGACGGTGTCCCCGGTGGACAGTCCGCGGCTGGCCGAGCGGGTGATGGAGCTGGTGCCGGGCTGAGCCGGTCAGAAGTGGACGGTGGCGGCGCGCGCCGGTGTCGAGAGTGGACGGTTCCCCGCCTGTCCCCATCCGGCCAGCCCCACGTCGCCCCACCGGGCCCGGCGCGCCGTCCCCCACTCCCTCCCACCGGGCTCGGGCCGCCGTTCCCCACCCAGCCCCACCGCGCGCCAGATCGGCTCCCCACAACGCCCCCACTGGCCCCCACTGCGGCTCCCACCTGGCCCCACGGCGGCTCGCCACCGGCCGCCACGCCGGTTTTCGCAGCGTCCCCACCAGGCCCCACCGGTTCCCCCACCACTCCCCACTCGTGGTCCCCACGCTGCCGAAACGCGGACGTTTCCGGCCTTCCGAGGTTGCGAGAGACCCCGGTGCGGGGGATCTTCGCCACGGTCCCCCCACCGCGCCCCCACCTCGACCCACCTCCGTGACCTGCGCAAACGCGCCACCCGACGGAGTGGCACGGTCTCCGGACGCGTTGACTGTGGTGAAAAGTGGGGTACGGTGGTGCGCAGTGGGGCGGAAGGGAGCCCCCGAGCCGGGACCGGGCGGGGAGCCAACCGGATCCGGTAGGGAGGTGGAGGCCGGTGTTCCTCGGCACCCACACCCCGAAGCTGGACGACAAAGGGCGGCTCACGCTGCCCGCGAAGTTCCGCGAAGCCTTGGCCGGCGGGCTGATGGTCACCAAGGGGCAGGACCACTGCCTCTTCGTCTTCCCCCGTGCCGAGTTCGAGCAGATGGCCAGGAAGGTCGCCGAGGCCCCGTTCACGAACGAGGCGGTGCGGGCCTACCAGCGCTACCTGTTCGCCGGGACCGACGAGCAACGTCCGGACGGGCAAGGGCGCGTAGCCATCGCGCCGGAGCTGCGCCGGTACGCGGGGCTCAACAAGGAGTGCGTGGTGATCGGCGCGATCACCCGGCTCGAGATCTGGGACGCCCAGGCGTGGCAGGGCTACCTGGACGAACACGAGGACAGCTACGCACAGGCTCGGGAGGAAGTACTGCCGGGCGTCTTCTAGGAGGCGCCCCGGGCGCACCTGCGTCGTCGGGGGACGCGGGAACGCCGTTCGACGCGGATGCCGTGAGGCCTCTGTCCGCTCATTGACCCTGGCGCACCTTCCCCGGTGCCAGGTCAGCAAGCGGGCGGGCAGGGACCTGACGGCATCCGCCGCATCTTCCCCGGTTACGCACGCGGCAGAAAGGGGGAAGACATGACGGACGCAGCCGAGCACGTTCCGGTGCTGCTGGACCGCATCGTCGAGCTGTTCGCCCCCGCGCTCGCCGACCGCGACGCCGTCCTGGTCGACGCGACCGTCGGCCTCGGCGGCCACTCCGACGCACTGCTGTCGGCGTTTCCCCGCCTCCGGCTGATCGGGCTGGACCGCGATCCCGCCGCGCTCGAGCGCTCCGCGGAGCGGCTCGCGCGGCACGGCGACCGCGTCGACCTCGTGCACACGGTCTACGACGGACTTCCCGAAGCGGTGTCGCGGCTGGGACTGTCCCGAGTGGACGGCATCCTGTTCGACCTCGGCGTCTCGTCGATGCAGCTCGACCGCGCCGAACGCGGGTTCGCCTACTCCCAGGACGCGCCGCTGGACATGCGGATGGACCCGACCACCGGGTTCACCGCGGCCGACGTGCTCAACACCTACCCGCCCGGCGAGCTGATCCGGATCCTGCGCGACTACGGCGAGGAGCGCTTCGCGCAGCGGATCGTCCGCGCCGTCGTGGCGGAACGCGAAAAGGAACCGTTCGCCCGCAGCGGCCGGCTGGTCGAACTGCTCTACTCCGCGGTCCCGGCGGCGAGCAGGCGCACCGGCGGGCATCCGGCGAAGCGCACCTTCCAGGCGCTGCGGATCGAGGTCAACGGCGAGCTGGAAGTGCTGCGCCGGGCCCTGCCCGCGGCGCTGGGCACGCTGGCGATGAACGGCCGGATCGTCGTCGAGTCCTACCAGTCCCTCGAGGACCGGCTGGTCAAGCAGGCGCTCGCGGAACTGGCGAAATCCCGGACGCCGGAAGGGCTTCCGGTGGAACTGCCCGGGCACGGGCCGGAACTGAAGCTCCTCACCCGGGGAGCGGAGAAAGCCGGCGAGAGCGAGATCGAGCAGAACCCGCGAGCCGCCTCGGTGCGGCTGCGCGCAGCACAACGGATCGGAGAGCCGCGTTGACCGCACCTACGAAGTCCCGCCGCTCGTCGTCGACCGCTGCGGAGCGGGCACCGCGGAACACCGTCGCCGAGACCGACGCTCCGGCGCGGCGGCGCACGACGGCGGCGGAGCGCGCCTACGCCCGCCGGGCGCAGCGGGCCGACCTGCTGCGGCAGCGCGCGCCCAAAAAGCCGGTGGCCGAACCGGAAACCGTCGAAACGAAGACGGTGCGCACGCGGTTGAAGCTGCGCTGGCCGCGGTCGCGCGCGTCCTTCGTGCTCGTGATGATGGGGCTGCTGGCGATCGGGGTCGCGGCGACGCTGTGGTTCACCACGCAGGCGATCGCCGATTCCTACCGGCTCGAAAAACTGCGCACGGACAACGCTTCCCTGATGGAGACGAAGGACCGGCTGGAGCGTGAGGTCGCGAAGGCCCAGTCCCCGGCGTCTCTCGCGCCTGCGGCCAAGCAGCTGGGCATGGTGCCCGGCGGCGACCCGGCGCGCATCGTCGTCGGCAAGGACGGCAAGACGACCGTCGTCGGCGAACCGAAGAAGGCCCAGCCGGACGAGCAGGACGCGGCCGCGCCCCCGGCGCAGCAGCCGGCCGCTCCGCCGGAGGGCGGCATCGAAGGAGACCTCTCGGGCACGCCCGCGGGGACCTCGGGAGGGCAGTGATGGCGGCAGGCGGCAACAGCCGTTCCCGGGCGGCGGGCAGCGCGCGGCGGACTTACGCCGCGGGCACCCGCCGCGCGGTCGCGAAACGGGGCAACGGCGGACAGCGCAGCCGGTTTTCCGCGGTGCGCATCATGCTCGTCGTGCTGATGGTGGTGGCGGGCGCGAAACTCGTGCAGGTGCAGTGGTTCGAGGCCCCCGCGCTGTCCGCGGCGGCCGAACGGCAGCGCACCCTCACCATCGACATCCCGGCGCAGCGCGGGTCCATTGTGGACCGCAACGGGGCGAAACTGGCGTTCAGCGTGGAAACCCGCACGCTGTCGGTGAACCTGCGGGCGCTGCACAAGTCGATGGACGAGTACGCGAAGAAGTACCCGGACAAGGGCCGCAACTTCGAAACCGAGGTCGCCGGCGCGGCGAAGCTGATCGCGCAGAAGCTCCCGCACCTCACCACCGAGGCCGAACAGCTGGCTCTGCTGCACAAACAGCAGTCCTTCACCTACCTCGTCGACAACGTCGAGCCCTCGGTGGCCGACCAGATCGTCAAGAAGTACGCGTGGATCAGCGTGGAGAAGCGCGCCAAGCGCGAGTACCCGGGCGACACGCTCGCGTCGAACATCGTCGGCCTGGCGAACTGGCGGATGGACGACCCCGACGTGTCGAAGCACAACCTGCACGGCGTGATCGGGCTGGAGCAATCGCGCGACGCGGACCTGGCCGGCACGCCCGGCCGCGAGATCGTGAACACCCAGAACGGCAACGACAACCTGTACCTGCCGGGCACCGAGCACGTGCTCACCGCCGCGGTCCCGGGCTCCGACCTCCAGCTGACCATAGATTCCGACCTGCAGTTCGAACTGCAGCGCCAGCTGAGCGACTACGTCGCGAAGGCGAACGCCAAGGGCGGCCAGGCGGTCATCATGGACGCGAAGACGGCCGAGGTGTACGCGCTGGCCGATTCCAGCACGTTCAACCCGAACGACCCGTCCACGATCCAGCCCGACCTGCTCAACAACCGCCCGGTCACCACGCCCTACGAACCCGGTTCGGTGAACAAGGTGGTCACCGCGACCGCGGCGATCGACAACAAGATCGCGACGCCCACCTCGACGCTGGAGGTGCCGGGCTCGATCAAGATCGCCGACCGGACGGTGCACGACGCGTGGTCGCACGGCACCCAGACCTTCACCACGACCGGCGTGTTCGCGAAGTCCTCCAACGTCGGCACGCTGGAACTCGCCCAGCAGGTCGGCCCGGACCGGTATCTCGAGCTGCTGAAGAAGTTCGGCATCGGCCAGAAGACCGGCATCGGCCTCCCCGGCGAGAGCTCCGGCTACGTGCCGCCGCGCAAGGACTGGTCGGCGTCCACGTTCGGCAACCTGCCGATCGGGCAGGGCCTTTCGATGACCGTGGTGCAGATGGCCGGGATGTACCAGGCGATCGCGAACGACGGCCTGCGCGTCGAACCGCGGATCGTGAAGGCGAAGAAGAACCCGGACGGCACGGTGACGCCGGAAGCGCCGCCGAAGACCGAGCGCGTGGTGAGCCCGGAAACCGCGAAAACGGTGCGGGACATGCTGCGCGCGGTGGTGCAGAACGCGAAGAGCCCGAACGCGGGCACCGCGCCGTCGGCCGGGCTGGAGGGCTACCAGGTCTCCGGCAAGACCGGCACCGGCCAGCAGATCGACCCGCGCACCAAGGCCTACAGCTCGAGCCTGGCGAACATCACCTTCGCCGGGATCCTGCCCGCCGACCACCCGCGGTTCGTCGTCGGCATCCGGCTCGACGCGCCGGACACCACCCTGCCCATCGGGCATTCCGCGGGCCCGCTGTTCCACTCGATCGCGTCGTACCTGTCGCAGCGGTACCAGATTCCGCTGTCCGACGGCCCGTCGCCGGTGGTGCCGCTCGTCCTCGGCTGACCGCCCGCCGGTCCGGGAGGGGAACTCCGAGGGAATCTGTTCCCTGGGGTTCCCCTCCCGGTCGTTCGCGGCTCCGCGCCGCGGCCGATCGTCCACACGGGCCGGTGGCGAGCCGGGGAAAGGCTTGCGCCGCAACGATCTTGACCGCCCCGCCTACCACATCCCCGGCGAGCGCGCGCGTTCGCCGTACCGCGTTGGGTCACCCGGATCCGGCCTCGGTAACCTCTCCGGCGTGTCCGTGTCCTCGTCCCAGCCCCGAAGCGGGCCCGCTGCCGCGTCGCTGCCGGACAGCCCGGTCAAAGCGGCCGCCGCGCCGCCCCGGCCGGCCCGGATCGACCCGGTCCCGCTGGCCACGCTGCTCGCCCGTGCGGGAGCCCGGCTCATCGCCGACCGTCCCGAGGCCGCCGACCTCGCCGTCACCGGCGCCACGCTGCGTGCGCAGCACGTGCTCCCCGGCGACCTGTTCGCCGGGCTCCCCGGAGCCCGCGCGCACGGAGCCGACTTCAGCGAGCAGGCCCTCGCCGCCGGTGCCGCGGCCGTCCTGACCGACCCGAGCGGAGCCGATCGGCCCGCGCTGCGCGACGCGCCGGTGCCGGTCCTCGTGCATCCGGACCCGCGCGCCGCGCTCGGCGAGATCGCCGCGTGGATCTACGGCGAGCCGTCGCTGCACCTGTCCGTGCTCGGCGTCACCGGCACTTCCGGCAAGACCACCACCTCTTACCTGGTCGACTCGGGCCTGCGCGCCGCCGGGCGCACCACCGGCCTGATCGGCACGGTCGAGACCCGGATCGCCGGCGAGCGGCTCGCCAGCGGGTTCACCACGCCCGAGGCCCCGGACCTGCAGGCGCTGCTCGCGGTGATGCTGGAGCGCGGCGTCACGCACGTGCCGATGGAGGTGTCCAGCCACGCGCTGGCGCTCGGCCGGGTCAACGGCACCCGGTTCGCGGTGGGCGCGTTCACCAACCTGTCGCAGGACCACCTCGACTTCCACAAGGACATGGAGGAGTACTTCGCCGCCAAGTCGCTGCTGTTCGACGGCCGGTCCACCACCGAGGTGGTCGTGGTCGACAGCGCGTGGGGACAGGCACTGCTCACTCCGCAGACGGTGACCGTGTCGATCGAAGCCGGGGCCGACGCGCTGTGGCGGGCCGCCGACATCGAAGCCACCCCGGCGGGGGAGCAGACCTTCACGCTGCTCGGGCCGGACGGGCTCAGCCGCGCGGCGAAGATCCCGCTGCCGGGCGCGTTCAACGTCGCCAACGCGGTGCTCGCGGCGGCGATCCTGGACAGCGCGGGCATCGAAGCGGACGACATCGTCGCCGGCCTGGCCGCGGTGGAGGTGCCCGGCCGGATGGAGCGGGTGTACCTCGGCCAGGACTTCACCGCGGTGGTCGACTACGCGCACAAACCGGCCGCGGTGGCCCAGGGCCTCGACGCCCTGCGCGCCCGCACCGAGGGCCGGGTCATCACCGTGCTCGGCTGCGGCGGCGACCGCGACACCGCGAAGCGCCCGATGATGGGCGAGGCCGCGGTGCGCCGCAGCGACGTCCTGATCGTGACCGACGACAATCCGCGTTCGGAGGACCCGGCCGCGATCCGCGCCGCGATGCTGGCCGGGGCCCGCGCCGTCGGGCCCGCGGCGGGCGGCGAGGTGCTGGAGATCGGCGACCGGCGCGAGGCGATCGCGCACGCGGTGTCGCTCGCCCGGCCGGGCGACATCGTCCTGATCGCAGGCAAGGGCCACGAGACCGGCCAGGAGGTCCAGGGTGTGGTGCACCCGTTCTCCGACCGGGACGAGCTGGAGGCCGCCATCCGCAAGCGTCTCGAGGTGACCGCGTGATCGAGCTGAGCCTGGCCGAGATCGCCGACGTCGTCGGCGGCCGGCTGCACCGCACCGACGGATCCGCCGTCGTGACCGGCAGCGTCGAATTCGACACCCGCCAGCTGGGCCCGGGCGGGCTGTTCCTCGCCCTGCCCGGCGAACGCGTCGACGGGCACGACTTCGCCGCGAAAGCGGTCGAGGCCGGCGCGGTCGGCGTGCTGGCCGCGCGGGAGGTCGACGCCCCGGCGATCGTCGTGCCGCCGCTGCCGCCGGGGCAGGCCAACGCCCGGTCGGTCGCGCTGGCCGGCGACACCGACGGCTCCGGCGCCGCCGTGCTGGCCGCGCTCGCCAAGCTGGCCCGGCACGTCGTCGACCGGCTGGCCGCGGGCGGGCTGACCGTCATCGGCGTCACCGGCTCGTCCGGCAAGACCTCGACCAAGGACGTCATCGCGCAGCTGGTCGAGCCGATGGGCCCGACGGTCGCGCCGCCCGGGTCGTTCAACAGCGAACTCGGCCACCCGTGGACCGCGCTGCGCGCCGACGCGTCGACCAAGTTCCTCGTGCTGGAGATGTCCGCCCGCGGCGTCGGGCACATCGCGGCGGCCGCCGAGACGACCCCGCCGCGGATCGGCGCGGTGCTGAACGTCGGCAGCGCGCACGTCGGCGAGTTCGGCTCGCGCGAGGGCATCGCGAAGGCCAAGGGCGAACTGGTCGAGGCGCTGCCGGAAAACGGGCTCGCGGTATTGAACCTGGACGACCCGCTGGTCGCCGCCATGGCGAGCCGCACGAAGGCCCGCGTCGTGGGCGTGGGGGAGTCGGCCGGGGCGCAGGTCCGGGCCGCCGACATCACCGTCGACGACGAAGCCCGCCCGTCCTTCCGGCTGATCACGCCCGAGGGCGACGCCGCGGTGACGCTGCCGCTGCACGGCGAGCACCACGTCGGCAACGCGCTGTCGGCCGCCGCCATCGCGCGCGAACTCGGCGCGACCACCCAGGAGATCGCGCAGCGGCTGTCGGCGCTGCAGCGGCGCTCGGAACGCCGGATGGAGGTCGTCACCCGCGCGGACGGCGTCACGATCCTCAACGACTCGTACAACGCCAACCCGGAATCGGTCCGGGCCGGGCTCAAGGCGCTGGCCTCGATGAGCCGCTCCGGCCGTCGCGCGTGGGCGGTGCTCGGCGTGATGGGCGAGCTGGGCGAGGACTCGGTGACCGCGCACGACGCGATCGGGCGGCTCGTGGTCCGGCTCAACATCGAGAAGCTCGTCGTGGTCGGCCAGGACGCCGCCGCCATGCACCAGGGCGCTCTGCAGGAGGGTTCCTGGGGCGAGGAGTCGGTGCTGGTACCCGATGTCGAGGCCGCAGTCGCCGTGCTGCATGATCAGCTCCGTCCCGGGGACGTGGTGCTGGTCAAGGCGTCCAAGGCCGCCGGTCTCTGGCGGGTGGCCGAAGCGCTGCTGGCCGATCCCGGGAACTCCTCCTCCTCGAACTCCGAACGCTCGAACGGTGGTCACGCGTGATCAACATCATGATCGCGGCCGCGGCGGGTCTGCTGGTCTCGATCCTGCTCACGCCCTACCTCATCCGGGTCTTCTCGCGGCAGGGCTTCGGCCAGGAGATCCGCGAGGAAGGCCCGCAGGGGCACAAGTCGAAGCGCGGCACGCCGACCATGGGCGGCGTCGCGATCATCATCGCGATGGTCGCCGGCTACTTCGTCGCGCACCTGATCACCTGGATCGGCAATTCGCGCTCGGCCGCGCCGTCGGCGTCCGGCCTGCTCGTGCTGATGCTCGCGGTCGGGCTCGGCCTGGTCGGCTTCCTCGACGACTTCATCAAGATCCGCAAGCAGCGCAACCTCGGGCTGAACAAGACCGCGAAGCTGGTCGGCCAGCTCGTGGTGACCGTCCTGTTCGCGGTGCTGTCGCTGCAGTTCAAGGACGCCCAGGGGCTGACCCCGGCGTCGCAGAGCCTGTCCTACGTCCGCGACCTGGCGCTGATCACGTTCCCGTCGGTCGTGTTCGTGATCTTCTGCTACATCGTCATCTCCGGCTGGTCGAACGCGGTGAACTTCACCGACGGCCTCGACGGCCTGGCCGGCGGCGCGGCGGCGATGGTGCTCGCGACGTACGTGGTCATCTCGTTCTGGCAGGCCCGGCTCTCCTGCTCGACCCAGCCGCTCCCGGCCTGCTACGACGTGCGCGACCCGCTCGACCTCGCGGTCGTCGCGGCCGCGGCCACCGGGGCCTGCATCGGGTTCCTGTGGTGGAACGCCGCGCCGGCGAAGATCTTCATGGGCGACACCGGGTCGCTGGCCCTCGGCGGTCTCGTCGCCGGGCTGTCCATGACCACCCGCACCGAACTGCTCGCGATCGTCATCGGCGGCCTGTTCATGGTCGAGATGATCTCGGTGGTCACGCAGATCGCGGTCTTCCGCACGACGCGGCGGCGGCTGTTCCGGATGGCGCCCTTCCACCACCACTTCGAGCTGGCCGGGTGGGCGGAAACCACGGTGATCATCCGGTTCTGGCTGCTCTCGGCGATCTGCTGCATGTTCGGGCTCGGGCTGTTCTACAGCGAGCAGCTCAACTTCGGAGGCTGACCTTTGCAGCTTGACGGCAAACTCGTTCTGGTCGCGGGCGCGGGCGTCACCGGCAAATCGGTCGTCCCCGTGCTGCGCGAGCTGGGCGCTCGGGTCACGGTCACCGACGGCAACGCCGAGCGGCTCGCGGAGCTGGACGGCCTGGACGCCGAACTGGTCCCGGGCCTGAGCGAACCGCCCGCGGACACCGCGCTCGTGGTGACCAGCCCGGGCTGGCGGCCGACGTCGCCGCTGCTGGTCGCGGCGGCCGAGGCGGGCGTCGAGGTGATCGGCGACGTCGAGCTGGCCTGGCGGATCGGGCGGCTGCGCGAGCATCCGCCGGCGTGGCTGGTGATCACCGGCACCAACGGCAAGACGACGACGGTCGGGATGCTGGAGTCGATCCTGCGCGCGGCCGGCGCGGACGCGGTGGCCTGCGGAAACGTCGGCTACCCGGTGCTCGACGCGGTCCGCGGCGGGCACCAGGTGCTGGCCGTCGAGCTGTCGAGCTTCCAGCTGCACTGGTCGTCCACGATCGCGCCGGACGCGTCAGTGGTGCTGAACCTCGCCGAGGACCACCTCGACTGGCACGGTTCGATGGAGGAGTACGCCGCGGCGAAGGGCCGCGTGCACGACCGGTCGCGCGCCGTCGTGCACAACGTCGACGACCCGTGGTCCACGCGGATCGCCGAGGACCACGCGCCGGACAGCGCCCGGCGGATCGGGTTCGTGCTCGACACCCCGCGCGCCGGGGAGCTGGGCCTGGTCGAGGACCTGCTGGTGGACCGGGCTTTCGGAGCCGACCCGCAGACGAGCGCCGAGGAACTGGCCGAGATCGCCGACGTGCGCCCGGCCGGGCCGCACAACCTCGCGAACGCGCTCGCCGCGGCCGCGCTGGCCCGCGCGCACGGCGTCTCGCCCGCGGCGGTGCGGAAGGGGCTGCGCGCCTACGAGCCCGCGCCGCACCGCGCGGTGGAGGTCGCGGAAGTCGGCGGCGTCCGGTACGTCAACGACTCGAAGGCCACCAACCCGCACGCCGCGCTCGGCTCGCTGCTGGCGCACGAAAGCGTGGTCTGGATCGCCGGCGGGCAGCTCAAAGGCGCGTCGGTGGACGATCTCGTCGCCGCGGTCTCCGGACGGCTGCGCGGGGCCGTCCTGCTGGGCGCCGATTCCCCCGTGATCGAAGCCGCTCTCGCGCGACACGCGCCGGATGTCCCGTGCAACCGCCTCCTTCCGGGTGACGATGAGCCCATGACTGCGGCGGTGAATGCGGCCAGCGCCCTGGCTCGTCCTGGTGACGTGGTGCTTCTCGCGCCCGCCGCCGCCTCGCTGGACATGTTCGCCGGCTACGGAGCGCGCGGCGACGCGTTCGAAGCCGCGGTGCGTGCTCTGGCCGACGGCGCGGCGGGGGCGGCGGATGACAGTCGTTGACGGAGACAAACCCCGCCCTCGGCGCGTCCGCAAGGAAAGCCCGTTCGTCGCGCTCCGCACCGCGCTGACCGCGTGGCTGTCCCGGCCGCTGGCGTCCTTCCACCTGATCCTCGCGCTGACCGGCATCCTGACCGTGATCGGCGCGGTGATGGTGCTGTCCGCCTCGTCGGTGGCGTCCTACAACCCGAAGACCGGCAGCGGCGTGTACTCGCTGTTCTTCCGGCACCTGATGTTCGTCGCGATCGGCGGGGTCGTGTTCTGGCTCGGCCTGCGGGTGCGGCTCGAGCGCATCCGCAGGATGTCGGCGACGATCACCGTGCTCTGCCTCGGGCTGCTGATGCTGGTGCTGACGCCGCTCGGGTCGACGGTGAACGGCTCGCAGGGCTGGTTCAAGCTGGGCGTGTTCACCTTCCAGCCGGTGGAGGCGGCGAAGGTGGCGCTGGCCTTCTGGGGCGCGCACATCCTGGTGATCAAGTACAACGTGCTGCACCAGTGGCGGCATCTGCTCGTCCCGGTGGTGCCGGTGGCGCTGCTGATGTTCGCGCTGGTGATGCTGCAGCCCGACCTCGGCGGCACGATCACCCTGGCGGTGGTGCTGCTCGGCCTGCTGTGGTTCGCCGGCGCGCCGAAACGGCTGTTCGGGGTGATCCTGGCCGGCGGCCTGAGCGGCGTGCTGGTGCTGGCGATCATCGCGCCCTACCGGCTCGCCCGGGTGATGTCGTTCCTGTCGCCGGACGCGGACACCTCGGCCGAGGGGTTCCAGGCGAACCAGGCCAAGCTGGCGCTCGCCGACGGCGGGCTGTTCGGCAAGGGCCTCGGGCAGGGCGCGTCGAACTGGGGTTACCTGCCGAACGTGCAGAACGACTTCATCTTCGCGCTGATCGGCGAGGAACTCGGCTTCGTGGGCTGCGCGGTGGTGCTGGCGCTGTTCGCCGGCGTGGCCGTGGTCGGCCTGCGCATCGCCACCCGCAACATCGACCCGTGGATCCGGATCGTCGCGGGCACGCTGACGGTGTTCCTCGTCGCGCAGGCGGCGATCAACATCGGCTACGTGGTCGGGCTGCTGCCGGTCACCGGCGTCACGCTGCCGCTGATCTCCTACGGCGGCACGTCGCTCGTGATCACCATGCTCATCATGGGCGTGCTGGCCAACGCGGCGCGGCACGAACCCGAGGCGGTGGCCGCGCTGCGCTCGCACGGGCCGGGTAAATTCGGACGCCTGCTGCGGCTGCCCGCGCCCGATCCGTACCGCCCGCCGTCGACCCGCAAGGGAACGCGCGGCGCGGGGAGCGGGACGAAGGCGGCCCGGCCGGCGCCGCGTGCGGCCCGGCCCGCACCGGCACAGGAACGCCGCCGGTCGGCGCGGCGGACTACAGCGAACCGCGGTGCCCGGAGCACCGCGAACCGGAGAGGTCATTGGTGAGCAAGCCCGTCAAGGGAACGCAGCGGTCGGCAGCGGGCCGGGCGCCGGTCGTCGTGGTCGCCGGCGGGGGCACCGCCGGTCACATCGAGCCCGCGCTCGCGCTGGCGGACGCCGTGAAGCGGCTGCGCCCGGACGCCGAGATCGTCGCCCTCGGCACCGAACGCGGCCTGGAGAACAAGCTCGTGCCCGCGCGCGGGTACCCGCTGGAGCTGATCCCGCCGGTCCCGATGCCGCGCAAGCCGACGCCGGAGCTGCTCCGGCTGCCGCTGAAGGTGCGCGATTCGGTCCGCCGCACCCGCGAGGTGCTCGACCGGGTGCGCGCGGACGTCGTGGTCGGCTTCGGCGGCTACGTCGCGCTGCCGGCGTACCTCGCCGCGCGCGGCCGCACGCCGATCGTGGTGCACGAGGCGAACAAGTCGGCCGGGCTGGCCAACAAGGTCGGCGCCCGGTTCGCCGCCCGCGTCGCGGTCGCGGTGCCGGGCACGCCGCTGCCGAAGGCCGAGGTGGTCGGCATTCCGCTGCGCCGCTCGATCACGTCGCTGGACCGGGCCGCGCTGCGCGCCGAGGCCCGCGAGTACTTCGAGCTGGACCCGGACGCGCCGACGCTGCTGGTGTTCGGCGGTTCCCAGGGCGCGGCGTCGATCAACTCCGCGGTGTCCGGCGCGGCCAAGGACTTCGCCGAGGCCGGCGTCGGCGTGCTGCATGCGCACGGGCCGAAGAATTCCCTGGTGGTGCAAGAGTTTCCGGGTCGCCCGGCCTACGTTCCGGTGCCGTACCTGGACCGGATGGACCTGGCCTACGCCGCGGCGGACGCGGTGGTGTGCCGGTCCGGCGCGATGACCGCGGCCGAGGTGTCCGCGGTCGGGCTGCCCGCGGTGTTCGTGCCGCTGCCGCACGGCAACGGCGAGCAGGCGGTCAACGCCCAGCCCGCGGTCGACGCCGGGGCCGCGCTGATGGTCGCCGACGCGGACCTCACCGCGGAAAAGGTCGCCGAGCTGGTGATCCCGCTGGTGACCGACGCCGACCGGGTCGCGGCGATGAGCGCGGCCGCGGTCGGGCTCGGCCACCGCGAGGCCGACGAGACCCTCGCCCGCATCGTTTTGGAGGCCGCCGGTGCCTGACACGCCCGAACTGCCCGCGCAGCTGCGCCGGGCGCACCTGATCGGGATCGGCGGGGCCGGGATGTCCGGCATCGCGCGGATCCTGCTCGCCCGCGGCGCGGCCGTGTCCGGGTCGGACGCCAAGGAATCGCGGGCGCTGCTTTCGCTGCGCGCGCAGGGCGCGACGCTGTTCGTCGGCCAGACCGCGGACAACCTCGCCGAGCTGGCGCAACCGCCGTCGGCCGTCGTGGTGTCCACCGCGATCAAGGAGACCAACCCGGAACTCGCCGCGGCCCGCGAACGGGGCATCCCGGTGCTGCACCGCGCGCAGGCGCTGGCCGGGCTGATGGCCGGGCACCGCGTCGCGTGCATCGCGGGAACGCACGGCAAGACGTCGACCACGTCGATGCTGACCGTCGCGCTGCAGAACTGCCGGATGGACCCGTCGTTCGCGATCGGCGGCGACCTCAACGAGTCCGGGGCCAACGCCCACCACGGCGAGGGCGGCGTGTTCGTCGCGGAAGCCGACGAGAGCGACGGTTCCTTCCTCACCTACACGCCGTCGGTGGCGGTGGTGACGAACGTCGAGCCCGATCATCTCGACCACCACGGCACCGCCGAGGCGTACGTGAAGGTGTTCAGCGACTTCGTCGGGCAGATCGAGCCGGGCGGGCTGCTGATCGTGTGCGCGGACGACGAGGGCGCGTCCCGGCTGGGCGACGAGGCCGCCGCGGCCGGCGTGCGAGTGCGGCGTTACGGCCGCGCCGCTTCCGGTGAAGGCGACGTGCGAGTGCTGGACTACACGCCCGCTCCGGACGGCGGCGTCGTGCGGATCGCGCTGGACGGCGAGGAACAGGACCTGCGGGTCGCGGTGCCGGGCGAGCACATGGCGCTCAACGCGGTCGCCGCGCTGCTCGCCGGGCTCGAACTGGGCGCGCCGCTGGACGGCATGGCCGCCGGGCTCGCCGCGTTCGGCGGGGTGCGCCGCCGGTTCGAGTTCAAGGGCCGCGCGGGCGACGTCCGCGTGTACGACGACTACGCGCACCACCCGACCGAGGTGGCCGCGCAGCTGCGCGCGGTGCGCACGGCCGCGGGAAACGGACGGGTCGTCGTGGTGTTCCAGCCGCACCTGTACTCGCGCACGCAGACCTTCGCCGCCGAGTTCGCCGAGGCGTTGTCTCTGGCGGACGAGGTCGTGGTGCTCGACGTGTTCGGCGCGCGAGAGGACCCGGTGCCGGGCGTGACCGGCGCGCTGATCGCCGACCGGGTGACCGTGCCGGTGCACTACCAGCCCGCCTTCGACGTGGCCGCCGGCCTGGTCGCGGACCTCGTCCGGCCGGGCGACCTGGCGATCACCATGGGCGCGGGCGACGTGACGCAGCTCGGCCCGGAGATCCTGGCCGAGCTGGACCGGAGGGCCGACCGAGCATGACCGGGACCCGGCAGCGCCGTCGCTCGCCCGCGCCGCGCGCGGGCGAGGAACAGCGTGCTGCCCTGGCCCGGGAACGCCGCGGGCGGCGGTCCGAGGAGGAGCGCCGGCGCACCCGGGCCCGCACCTCCGCGCGTTCGGGCCGCGCGGCGCGCGCCGCCGCCCGGAAGTCCCGGCCGACCCGCGGCAAGGAGATCCGCCGCCGCTGGGTCGCGCTGCTGACCGTGGTCACCCTTGTGGCGCTGGGGTATCTGCTGTTCTTCAGCTCGCTGCTGTCGGTGAAGACGATCGAGGTGCAGGGCGCGAAAAGCGTGTCGGCGGACCAGATCCGCGCGACCGCGGCGGTGCCGCCCGGGCAGCCGATGCTGCGCGCGGACGTCGACGGGATCCGCGACCGGGTGGCCCAGATGCCGGGCGTCGCGACGGTCGAGGTGTCCCGGTCGTGGCCGACGACGCTCGAGATCGCGGTGACCGAACGGACCGCGATCGCGTTCTTCGACAGCGGCCCCGGCGGCGACGGGGTGCACCTCGTCGACGGCGGCGGGGTCGTGTTCAAGACGGTGAAGACCCGGCCGGCCGGGCTGCCCGAGCTGAAACTGCCGAAGGTGTCGGCGGACGATCCGGTCACCCGCGCGGTCACCGCGGTCCTGCGGGTGCTGCCCGAGCAGCTGCTGAAGCAGACGACGACGGTCACCGCGCAGACGCCGGCGAGCGTCGAATTCACGCTTTCCAACGGCAAGACCGTGCGGTGGGGGAACGCGGAGAACACCGATCGCAAGGCGAAGGTGTTGGCCGCGTTGCTGACGCAGCAAGGGAAGATCTACGACGTGTCCGCGCCGGAGTTGCCGACCATCACCTCCTGAGCGCCTTCGCCGGCCGCTTCGGGGGTTTCGTGGCGCGGATTTCTCGTATGCCGTACGCTTGATGTGTTCGTACGCCATACGAGAAGGTGGGGGCATGACGGTTCTGGTGACGGGTGCGACCGGCAGCGTCGGACGGCTGGTGGTCGACGAGCTGGTGGCTCGCGGCGTGCCGGTGCGCGCGTTGACGGTGGATCCGGAGCGGGCGGCGCTGCCGGAAGGGGTCGAGGTGGTGGTCGGGTCGCTGGCCAAGCCTTCGACGCTGCCGGCCGCGCTGAACGGGGTCGAGGCGGTGTATCTGGCTCCGTATGCGCGGACTGTTGCGCGGTTTTGCGAGCTGGCCGGGGAGGCGGGGATCCGGCGCGTGGTCGCGTTGTCCGGGGCGAGTATCGGAGACGAGCATCCGGCGTCCAGCGGGCATGAATACGCGGCAGTGGAGGCCGCGGTGGACGCTGCCGGATTCGATCGGACCTTCGTGCGCCCGGGGGCTTTCATGAACAATTCGCTGGGGTGGGCGTCTTCGATCCGGGAACGCGGCGAGGTTCGGCTGGCTTATCCGAAGGCGACGCAGACGCCGATCGATCTGGCGGATATCGCCGCGGTGGCCGCGCACGTGCTGAATTCGGACGGGCACGTGGGGCGGACTTACGAGCTGAGCGGGCCGGAGGGGATTTCGTTCGCGGAAATGGTTTCGGCAATTGGGGATGCGCTGGGGAAGCCGGTTCCGGTGGTGGAGGTGAGTCCGCAGGAGCAGGTCGCGGAGTGGGTGGCGGCCGGGTATCCCGAGGAGATCGCTTCGTGGCTGCTGGGGATGTACGCGTATACGGCGGAGAATCCGCAGAAGCCGACCGGGGTGGTGGAGGAATTGCTGGGGCGGGCTGGGGTTTCTTATGCGGAGTGGGCTCGGGCTAATGTGGCTGCGTTTTCCTGAGGTCCGTGTCGGGGGCTGCTCGTCGCCTGGCGGCGACATTGCAGGCGGGTGAGTGGCGTGGGGCACCCCGAAGCCCGATTGTGCTGACGGTTCGGGGGTGCTTGTCAAGGCGGGAAAGCGTGCCTTGACAAGCACCCCCGAACCGCAGTTTGGCTTCGTATCGGGGTGCGGGGGTGGTGTGGGTGCCTCGATGGTTGGGTGCGGGGGCTGCGGTTTGCGGGGGCGCTTGTGTCAACGGCGGCGTTGGGTGCGGGGGTGACCGGCCGGGTGGTCTGTGAAGGGCTCCTTCAGGGAATCTAAGTCCGTGAAGGGGCCCCTCACGGGCGGTGGCGGGTGTGAGGGGAACCCTGACGGAAGCTGCTTCCGTGTTGTGTCTCGGTTGATCTGTCGCAGGGTTG
>NZ_ASXG01000104.1 GCF_000411975.1 Amycolatopsis orientalis DSM 43388 | reverse complement strand
CTTGTCAAGGCGGGAAAGCGTGCCTTGACAAGCACCCACCGCCCGCAGGGAGGCTTCGTATCGGGGTGCAGGGCGGGGGCTGGGTGCCTCGAGGGGTGGGTGCAGTGGCTGCGGTTTATGGGGTGGTGCGCGGTTCGGGTGGGTTGGTCAGCGGGAGGGGCTGGGTGCCTCGAGAGGTGGGTGCAGTGGCTGCGGGTTTGTGGTCGGCCTTGCGCCCGAAGGTGTGATTGGGTGCGGGGGGATGCGCCGAAATGCCGCGTTTGGTGCGGGGAATGCACTGAACGCGGCGTTGGGTGTGGGGCGCACCCAAGCCCGCATCGGCGGCGTCGCGGGCGGGCGGCGGGCGGGAGTGGTCCGTGAAGGGCCCCTTGAGGGAATCTAAGTCCGTGAAGGGGCCCCTCACGGCCGGGTGGCGCCGTGAGGGTTCCTCACGAGCGCCTGCCGAGCGGGTGGAGCGAAGTCAGTCTGTTTCTGGCGGTTGGGTCAGGCGGGCTTCGTCTTCCTTCGCGCGTTGCGCTGCTTCGCGCATTTCGATCAGGTCCGTGAACCAGTCGCCCGTTTCGCGGGCTATGTCGCGGACCGCGCCGGTGATGATGGTGGCGATGTTGCCGATGTGGGTGGCCGCGGACTCCGTCAGCTCCTGCACGGTGTCCTTGCCACTCTCGAATGGGCCGACCATGGGCTTCCTCAGGCTGCTCGGAGTTGCCGTTCCGGGTCTACGGTAGCGGTCGGGGCCGGTTTCCCGGGGAGGGCCAGCCGCACGATTTTCTTCGCTACCGACCACAGCTGGCGGTGCAGCGGGCCGGTGTTGTAGGGCAGGCCGTAGCGTTCGCAGATTTCGCGCACCTCGGCGGCGATCTGCGGGTAGCGGCGCGCGGGCAGGTCCGGGAACAGGTGGTGCTCGATCTGGTGCGACAGGTTCCCCGACAGAATGTGGAACAGCGGGCCGCCGGTGATGTTCGCCGAGCCCAGGATCTGGCGCAGGTACCACTGGCCGCGCGTTTCGTTCTCGGTCTCTTCCTCGGTGAAGCTTTCCACGTCCGCCGGGAAGTGGCCGCAGAAGATGATCGCGAACGCCCACAGGTTGCGGACCAGGTTCGCGCTCGCGTTGCCCAGCAGCGTCAGCGGCGCCAGCGGGCCGGTGAGCAGCGGGAACAGGACGTAGTCCTTGCCGATCTGGCGCGCGGCCTTGCGGACGATCCGGCGCAGCACCGGCACGTTCTCCGCCCAGGTTCGCTCGCCCTTCACCACCCGGTCCACCTCCAGGTCGTGCAGCATCACGCCCCACTGGAACAGCAGCGCGAGCAGCGTCGCGTACACCGGGTTGCCCAGGTAGTACGGGTGCCACTTCTGCGCCGGGTCCATCCGGAGGATTCCGTAGCCGACGTCGCGGTCCTTGTCGACGATGTTCGTGTAGGTGTGGTGGATGTAGTTGTGCGAGTGCCGCCAGTTCTCCGCCGGCGCGACGGTGTCCCATTCGAAACGCTGCGAGCTCAGCTCCGGGATGCGCGTCCAGTCGTACTGGCCGTGCATCACGTTGTGGCCGATCTCCATGTTGTCCAGGATTTTCGCCGCCGACAGCGCCGCGACGCCGGCCAGCCACGCGGGCGGCAGGAAGCCGGCGAACAGCAGGCCGCGGCCGGTCACCTCCAGCGCGCGCTGGGTTTTGATGATCTTGCGAAGGTACTCGAGGTCGTCCTCGCCGAGGTCGTCGACGATCCGCTGGCGCAGCGCGTCGAGTTCCCGGCCGAACTCCTCGACCTGGGCGGGGGTCAGGCGGTCCTGCAAACCGGTCATGACTGCATCCTCCGGTGGTCAGGCGTCGATTTCGACGTCCCCGACAGGGACGCTGACGCAGAGCTGGATTTCTTCGTTCTCCTCGCCGGAGACCTCGCCGGTCCGGGCGTTGCGGACGCGTCCGGCGGTTTTGAGCTGCGTGCACGAGAAGCAGATGCCCATCCGGCATCCGTGCTCCGGCGTCAGGCCCGCGTCCTCGGCCTGTTCGAGCAGCGGCTTGCCGGAGTTGTCGCACTCCCGGCCGCTGCGGGCGAACCGCACCCGGCCCTCGGCCGCCTCCGCGGCGAAGGGCAACGGCGCTGCGGTGAACTCTTCGGTGTGCAGTTGTGCACTCAACCCTTCGATTTCGAAGAGTTCCCGGGCGGCGGCCATCAACGGAGCGGGGCCGCAGAGGAAGGTCTCGGCCTCGCGGAACCACGGCGCGGCCTTCTCCAGGTGCTCGACGGAGAACAGGCCGTGCAGGTCGCCGCCGCGACGGGCGTGGGTGTGTGCGTGGACCACGCGGAACGCCGGATGCCGCGTGGCGAGTTCGGCCAGTTCGGCGCGGTAGAGCGCGTCCTGCGGAGTGTTCGAATAGTGCAGGAACACGATCTCGCCGGGGTGTCCCTCGGCGACGAGCGTCCGGGCCATCGACAGCACCGGCGTGATGCCGCTGCCGCCGCTCATCAGCAGGATCCGGTCCGGACGCGGCGACGGCAGGGTGAATTCGCCGTCCGCCGGGGAAAGCCCGACCACCGCACCGACCGCGGTCTCCTGCAGATGCCGCGACACCAGCCCCTTCGGGTCGGCCTTCACGGTGAACTCCAGGTCGCCGCTGCCCTGCGCGCCGCACGGCGAGTAGCAGCGGGTCCGGCGCACGCCGTCGATCTCCACCTGCATCCGCACGTACTGCCCGGCGCGGAAGCCCTGCCACGCCCGGCTCGGCCGCACGGTGAAGGTCACGGTGTCCGGCGTCTGATGCCGCACGGCGGTGACGCGGCCGCGGATCTCGCGCCGCACCAGCATCGGGTCGACCAGTTCGAGGTACCGGTCCGCGCCGTGCGGGGTGAGCAGCGCCTCGGCGAGCGAGACGAGCCCGCGCACGCGGCGCGGGAGCAGTGCGGTCATCACCCCTCCAGAAGTTTGAGTGCACAGTCGTACACTGACTAGTGTGGGGGCAAGGCCGGGGGGCCTGTCAACGCGGAAGCGAGGTGATGTGACGTGGGCCATGCGACGATCGCCAGTACGCTGCTCGACGTGTCCGCAGCCGAGGAGCCGGCCGGCCCGGTGAGCCGGCAGGAGCGCAAACAGCGCACCCGTCAGGCGCTGCTCGACGCGGCGCTCGACCTGCTCGCCGACCGGAGTTTCGCCAGCCTCTCGCTGCGCGAGGTCGCGAAGGGCGCGGGCATCGTGCCGACGGCGTTCTACCGGCATTTCTCGTCGATGGAGGAGCTGGGCGTGGCGCTGGTCGAGGAGACCACGCGCACGCTGCGCGGCATGCTTCGCGGCGCGCGGACCGAGCAGAGCGGCTACGGCGGCATGATCCGGGCTTCGGTGCGCACGCTGCACCGGCACGTCCGCGAGCACGAGGACCACTTCCGGTTCGTCACGCGCGAGCGCTACGCCGGAGCCGGCGCGGTGTCCCGGGCGATCGCGGTCGAGATGCGGATGTTCTCCAGCGACCTCGCCCTGGACCTGGCGCGCTTCGATCCGCTGCGCACCTGGCCCACCGAGGACCTGCACCTGCTGGCCGACCTCATCGTCACCGCGATGCTCGGCACGGTCGCCGAACTGCTGGAAATCCGTCCCGGCGACACCGCCGCCGACGAGCGCGTCTTGGCCGCGGCGGAAAAACGGCTCCGGATGATTCTCCTCGGCGTGCCGCACTGGCAGCCTTGACGACCATGGATTTCCTGCACCTGACCGCGATCATCGTCGACGACTACGACGAGGCGATCGGCTTCTTCACCCGCGCGCTGGGATTCGACCTGGTCGAGGATTCCCCGTCGCGGACCAACGACGGCCGCCCCAAACGGTGGGTGGTCGTCCGCCCGCCCGGCGGCGAAACCGGCATCCTCCTCGCCCGAGCCGACGGCGAGCGCCAGGCCCGCGCGGTCGGCGACCAGCACGCCGGACGCGTCGGGTTCTTCCTGCGCGTGGACGACTTCGAGGCCAGTTGCCGGCGGATGGCCGACGCCGGCGTCGAGTTTCTCGGCGAACCGCGGACCGAGCCGTACGGCCGGGTAGTCGTGTTCCGCGACATCGCGGGCAACCGCTGGGACCTGCTCGGACCGGCCGTCTCCTGAGCCTGCTCTACGATCCCGAAGTCCAGCTGATCGTGGAGGAACGCTATGCCGAGCGGGTCGGAAGTCCGGGCCGAATTCGCCGACCCAGCCGAAAACCTGGCGTTCGACGAAGCCCTGCTGCGCGAGGGCCCGCCGGGTCCGGTGGTGTGGCTGTGGCGGAACCCGGTGTGCGTCGTCGTCGGCCGCGGCCAGCGCATCGCCCGCGAAGTCCGCGTCGAAGACTGTGCGCGCGACGGCGTTCCGGTGCTGCGCCGAGCCAGCGGCGGCGGGACGGTGTTCCACGACCCGGGCAATCTCAACGTGACGCTCGTGCTTCCCGGACCCGCGCCGCGTCCGCTGGAAATGCTCGGACTCGTGATGTCCGCCGCGGTGGAGAAACTCGGCCTCCCGGCCCGGATCGGCGACCGCGGGATCTTCGTCGGCGACGCGAAACTGTGCGGCTTCGCGGTGTTCCGGACCAAGGACGTGCTGCTGGCGCATTCGACGTTGCTGGTCGACACCGACGCCGCGCGCGTCGGCGCGTACCTCACCGGCCCGCCGCCGGACCCCAAACCGCTGGATTCGCACCGGAGCAAGGTCGCGTCCCTGCTCGACCACGGCGTGCGGCTGCCGCTGGCGGAAGTGGAAGACACCGTCCGCGCGGCCGCGGCGGGACTGCTCGGCCCGCTCCCTCCGCGCGAGCCGACGGCGGGGGAGTTGGCACGGCAGCGGGCATTGCTCTGGAGCCGCTACGAATACCCGCAGTGGCACGCCGAGGGACGCCAGCGCTCGTAATCGCCTTGCCTGACCGGCACATTCGGGCACCCTGGCCGAGATGCCGGGACGGGCTCCTCGCCGGAATCAGATTCCCGCAAGGAGCCCTTCCCGGAACGGATCAGTTGCCGGGAGCGGAGAACAGGACCTGCGGCACGGCGCTGGCAGCCCGGCGACGCGGCTTGGCCGGCGCCGGAGCGGCGGTCTTCGCGGGTGCGGCAGGTGCGGGCGCGGCCTTCGCGGTCGCCTTAACGGTCGCGGTCTTCGCGGTCTTCGCCTTCGCAGCGGCGGGAGCCTTGACCGCAGTGGCCTTCGTGGACTTTGTCGCGGTCTTGGTCGCCGCCGCGCTTGCCGACTTGGCGGTGGTCTTGGCCGCCGCGGTCTTGGCGGGCGCCTTGCGCGCGCCACTCGTTCGGGCAGTCTTGGCGGCGGCAGTCTTCTTGCCAGCAACGGCTTTTCCGGCCTTGCCAGCCGCGACGGCCTTCTCCGCGGCCGGCTTGGCCTCGGCCTTCTTCGCTCCGGCGACGAGCCGCGGCCGCAGCTTCCGGCCGCCCGTCCGGCGGCCGGCCTTGGCGTAGCGCTCCAGCAGCCGCCGCAGCGCCGCCGCGTTGCGGGCGCCCAGGTCGATGTCGTACTCGACGCCGTCCAGCGCGAACGCGACGGTCTCGGCCGCGCGTCCTCCGGTCAGGTCGTCGAGAGTGCGGACAGCAGTGTTCCTCGCCATGGGAGCCTCCCGTGCTCGATCGTGGTCGTGCGTGCAACCGGCACGGCGACGACCCGGATTTCGCGGTGCCGCCGGTTTCTTGCAGCTCTCGTACGAGAATACCGGCAGGCTTGCGCGAACCCGCGCGGTGGTGTGCGCTGTCCGCATGGCAGCAGAGACTTTCGACGTCGTGGTCGTCGGGGCGGGTCCGGTCGGGGAAGTGGCCGCCGAACGGGCCGCCAAGGGCGGGCTCAAGGTGGCCCTGATCGAACACGAACGGTTCGGCGGGGAGTGTTCGTACTGGGCGTGCATTCCGAGCAAGGCCTTGCTGCGCCCGGGAAACCTGCTCGCCGCGGCCAAGCGGATGCCCGGCGTGCCGATCGGCGACGCGCTCGACGCGGAGAAGGTGCTCGCGCGCCGCGACTGGTTCACCGGCAAGGGAGACGACTCCGGCCAGATCGAATGGGCGCGGGGCGCGGGACTCGAACCCGTGCGCGGCTACGGCCGGATCAGCGGCGAACGAGAGGTCACGCTCGACGACGGCCGCGTTTTCGCCGCGCGGCACGCGGTGATCGTGTGCACCGGCAGCGTCCCGCGCACGCCGAAGATTCCCGGTCTGGACACCATCAAGCCGTGGGGTTCGCGGGAAGCGACCTCGGCGACCGAGGTTCCCGGACGCCTCGGCGTCCTCGGCGGCGGCGTGGTCGGCGTGGAGATGGCGCAGGCGTGGGCCCGGCTCGGCGCGCGCGTCGACTTCGTGATCAGCGGCGAACGCCCGCTGCCGCGGCTGCCGGAGTTCGCCGGCGACCTGGTGCTGGCGGGCTTGCGCGAGGCGGGGGTTCGGGTGCACGCCAGCTCGGGCTTGAGCGAAGTGTCCAGTGTGGACGGTGGGACGCGGCTGAAGCTGTCCGGCGGCGAGGAGATCGCGGTCGACGAACTCCTGGTCGCCACCGGCCGCGCTCCGGCGACCAGTTCGATCGGGCTGGACGTGCTGGGACTGCCCACCGACCGTCCGCTCGAGGTGGACGAGAGCGGCCGAGTGTCCGCTGTGGAGGGTGGCTGGCTGTACGCGGCGGGCGACGTCACCGGTCGCGCTTTGCTGACCCACCAGGGGAAATACGCCGCTCGCGTCGTGGGGGACGCGGTCGCCGCCCGGGCTCGCGGCGAGGAGATCTCGACCGAGCCGTGGAGCCGCTACAGCGCGACCGCCGATCACCACGCGGTTCCGCAAGTGGTGTTCACCGACCCCGAGGTGACGTCCGTCGGCCTGACCGAGGCCCGCGACGGATCCGCGGACCGGGTGGTGGACATCGACATCGCGGTCGCCGGTTCTTCCCTGCACGCAGACGGGTACCAGGGCAAGGCGCGCATGGTCGTGGACCCCGAACGCGGGGTCGTGCTAGGCGTCACGTTCGTCGGCCAGGATGTGGCGGAACTGCTGCATTCCGCGACGATCGCGGTCGTCGGCGAAGTGCCGCTGGACCGGTTGTGGCACGCGGTCCCGGCGTTCCCGACGATCAGCGAGGTGTGGCTGCGGCTGCTCGAGGCGTACGGGCTCTGAGCTGTCGCTTTCCGGTAGCGTCGGGGCATGACCAGTGCCCCCGTTCCCGGCCGGCGTGAACGCAAAAAGGCGGCGACCCGCCAGGCGCTGGCCGACGCTGCCCTGCGGATGTTCCTGGAGCGGGGCTACGACCAGGTGACCGTGCGCGAGATCGCCGACGCCGCCGACGTGTCCACTACCACGCTGATGAAGCACTTCCCGACGAAGGAAGCCCTGGTCTTCGACCGGGAGCCGGAGGTGGACGAAGCGCTGGTGTCGGCGGTCCGCGACCGGCCGGAGGGCATGTCGGTGCTGGACGCGCTTCGTGCGCACATGCACGTACGGGCGACCTCCGGCATCCGCGCGGAAGCCGAACCGCTGCTGCGGCTGGTGCGGGAGACGCCCGCGCTCGCCGACTATTGGCACAAGATGTGGATGGGCCACGAGCACTCGCTCAGCCGCGTGATCGCGGCGGAAACCGGTGCGCCGGAGGACGATCCGCGGTGTGCGGTGCTGGCTCATTTCGCGCTGGAGACGGTCGCGCTTGCCGAGCGTTCGGACGATCCGCCGCACGTGGTCGACGTGGCGTTCGACCTGTTGGAGAACGGGTGGCAGTGAGCGGAGTCGCGGTGCCGTTCCCTCAGGACGGCAGTTGCAAGTCGAGCGCGCCCTTCGCCGCGCGGACCAGCCCGGGATCGTCCGCAGTGGACGGTCCCGGCTGCCAGACCGCTTGCACGAGCCGGACGCCGTTCCCGTCGATCTTGCTCGCGTAGGCGGCGCCGTCGAACTGCGGCGGGCCGGACGGCCACTTGCCGGTCTCCGTGGCGACGTCCAGGATTCCGCCGCCGCCCGGGTTGTCGGCGATCTCCTTGAGGTGATTGGCCTGTCCGGAGTCGGGAAACTCGACGACCGCGACGGTGACCGCCGCCGGCCGCCCGTCCACGAGGGCCGTGTAGCTCGCGCGGCGGACCGCGGAACAGCTGGTTTGCTGAAGGCTCGCCTGGACGTCCCCGAACGCGTGCGAGGCGCACTTCTGGTCGGCGCTGCTCGCCCGGGGTTCGAAGGCGAGAGTGGGGGCCGGCGGGGCGCTCGGCTTGGCGCTGCTCGGCGCCGGACTCGGGACGCTGCTCGGCGGCGCACTGCTGGCGGGCGGCGCCGCGGTGGTCTCGCCGCCGCTGGTCGCCACGACGATCGCCGACACCACCAGGGCGACCAGCAAGACGATCGCCGCGATCGGCACCCACTTGACCGTCCGGGAGTCCGGTTTTCCCGGCCCGGGCGGGGTGTTCGCCCCGGATCCGGCGGTCGCTCCGGTTGCGGTTCCCGCCGCGAAGGGTGCTCCGGTTCCCGTGCTGGCGGTGGGGGCTGGTCCGGTTCCCGTGGCGGTGGCCGGTCCGGTTCCCGCGCTGGCAGCTGGGGTGGGCCCGGTCGCGGTTCCCGTCGCCGCGGCCGTTCCGGTGGCCGCGGTGGTACCGGGTCCGGGAACTGCGGTCGCCGCTCCGGCACCGGCTCCCGCCGCGGTGACAGCACCGTTGCTGGGGCTGGCTGTCCTCGCCGAGGTGGGCTGAGGCGCACCCAGCGGCGGACTGCTGGGCCCGGGAACGACCGGCGGAACAGCTGCGCGCGGACGTCCCGCGCCCTGCGGCTTCGCCGGAGACGGCATCTTTTCGGTCGGTGTCTCGGGCGGGTCGGTGGACTCGGTGGGCGCTTCGGAAAGCGACTCGAGCTCCACCGGCGGAACCTCCGGTCGAGGCGGCCGCACCGCGATGATCTTCGGCCGCGGCGACGGGGGAGCGGCGGATTTCGGCGCGGGGGCAGGGCTGCTGGGGGAAGCAGCAGCCGTGGGGCCAGCGGGTCCCGGAGCGCCGGTGCCCGGGAAGACGGGGAGCCCGGGCGCATCCGCGGTGGAAGGCCCGGCCGGGCTGGCGTTCACGTCGGAACCGGCGCCGTCGCGGCGGACGGAGCCGGAACTGACGCTGGCCTGCGGAGCGGTGCCCTCGGTCGGGGCAGGAGCGGCGGTTCCCGGGCCGGAACCGGCCGCCGCGCTGGTTCCAGCAGCCGCGAGAGCAGGGCCCGGCGCGGGGACGGACTTCTCCGCGGCGGCATCGGGCCGCGAGACATCCGGAGCCCCAGCAGCCGCCCCGGCGGGACCGGAGTTCGCCGTGCCCGGAGCCGCCGCACCGCCGACCGGAGGCCGTGGCCCAGGCGGAACGGGGACGTCGTCCGCGAACCGGACGAACCCCTCGCCCCGCAGCACCTCGTCCGAAAGCTCCGGCGCGTCCGGAGCCAGCGCCGCGATCAGTGCCCGGGCCTGGTCCACCGACCGCGGATGCCGTGCCGTCGCGAGGGAGACCGTCGCGGCCAGCATGGTCGTCGGCGTCGGGTGCAGGACCCGGACCGGGCCCGCGAGGTCGCCGGGCGGCTGGTCGACCGTCTCGACATACGGGCCGACCGCCACGATCGTGCCGACCGGGCCCCCGCCGAGTTCCGCGATCCGGCGTTCGCATTCCTGGGACAGGTCGAGCGCTTCGGTGGCCGGGTTGACGTCGTCGCCGTGGACCAGGGGCCAGCCGTCGGCCTTCCACGGGCCGCTCAGCGGGGCTTCGAGGCGCAGCGCCGGGTCGGGCAGGTCCACGCCGATCACGACGAGCACGCCCGCGGGCAGCACGACCACCGCCTCGACCGGACGGTCCCCAGTCGGGCGGGCGCCGACGAGCGCGACGCCGCCGATCACCGTGCTCCCCCGGCCGAGGGAGGCGAGCGCGGCCCGCACGTCCTCCGCGACGCGCGAGGGCTGCTGCCCGAGACGGACCAGTCGCACCGAAACTCTCCTGTCGAATCCGCAGCGTTTCCGGTGCACCACGCTAGCGTGCCGGGCCGCCGGAACCGTGCTCCGCGCCCTCGCGTCGGCGTGCCTCACCACAATGGGTCGTCCGCCGCGACTTGTGGGGTTCATGTGGCCAAACGGCACGGTTGGGGTGCAGAATGTGCTACACAGGTCGGGAACTGCCGTGGAGGCTACGCAACCTGCGCAAGGTTCGAGAGGTCGTAGGGGAAGACGTCCCTCGTCGAACAAGCGGAGGTCAGCAGTGAGCACCCGTGGCAGCACCCGAGGCGTGGTGTACGTCCACTCGTCGCCGTCTGCGGTATGTCCGCACGTCGAGTGGGCTATTTCGGGCACCCTTGGTGCCCGCGTCGAGCTGAAGTGGACGGCTCAGCCGGCCAGTCCGGGACAGCTCCGGGCCGAATGCAGCTGGAGCGCGCCCGCGGGAACCGGCGGCAAGCTCGCCAACGCGCTCAAGGCGTGGCCGATGGTGCGCTTCGAGATCACCGAGGAACCCAGCGCCGGCGTCGACGGCGAGCGGTTCTGCTTCGCGCCCGGGCTCGGGCTCTGGCACGGCCGCACCAGCGCCAACGGCGACATCGTCGTGGGCGAGGACCAGCTGCGCGCGCTCGTCAGCATGACCCGCGGCGGCGAAACCCTCGCGCACAAACTCGACGAACTCCTCGCCGCGGCCTGGGACGAAGCGCTCGAGCCGTACCGGCACGCGGGCGACGGCGCCCCGGTCACCTGGCTGCACCAGGTCGGGTAGGGCAGGGCGGTACCCTCACCCGGGTGAGTGTTGACCCGGCCCCGCAGTCCCGTCAGCGGTGGTTGATCCCCGTGCTCGTGGTGGTGCTGTCCATCACCGTCGCCGGGGGCCTGCTCGCCCGCGAGCTGTACCGCCGCCCCGATTCCCCGCGCGCGGCCGGCGGCGAGGCCACCGCCCCGTCCGCCACGACCAGCGGAGGCTCGGCCGGCAAATCCGGCGAGGTCGAGGTCGGGGTCACCCCCGACGCGGAGAACCATCCGCAGGACGACGCCGTCCGCAGCGTGCTGAAGGCCTACTTCACCGCGCTGAACAAAAAGGACTACGACGCCTGGACCGAGACGGTCAGCGACGCGCGCCGCAGCAAGCAGCCGGAATCGGACTGGCACCGCAACTTCCAGTCCACGAAGGACGTCGACATCCTGCTGTACCGCATCGAACCGGGCGCGCAGGGCACGCTGCGGGCGCTGGTCGGATTCACCAGCACCCAGTCGCTCAACGAGGCCCCGGTCGACTTCCAGGAGCCGTGCATCCGCTGGCGGCTGGTGCTGCCGATGAAATACGAGCACGGCTCGTACCGGATCGACACCGTCGACAGCACGGCCACCGAACGCGACAAGTGCTGATCTCGAAAACCCGTGCATACGGCTGAAGGGCCCTCCCGGGAATTCCCGCGAGGGCCCTTCAGCCGCGAAAAGGGACTCAGTTCGCCGGCGTGAACAGCAGCGCGCTGTTGTGCCCGCCGAAACCGAACGAGTTGGACAGCGCCGCGGCGAGTTCGACCTTGCGGTTCTCCCCGGACACGACGTCCAGCTGCACCTTCGGGTCCAGCTCGGTGAGGTTCCGCGTCGCGGGCACGACACCCTCGTACAGCGCGAGGATCGTCGCGATGCCCTCGACCGCGCCGGCCCCGCCGACGAGGTGGCCGAGCGCGCCCTTGGGCGCGGTGACCACCGGGTGCTCGCCGATCGCCTTCCGGATCGCGGCCGCCTCGCCGATGTCGCCGACCACGGTGGACGTCGCGTGCGCGTTCACGTGGCCGACGTCCGAAGGGGACAGTCCGGCCATCGTCATCGCCGCGCGCATCGCCGCGATCTGCCCGATGCCCTCCGGGTGGTTGCCCGTGATGTGGTAGGCGTCGGAGGTCAGGCCGTAGCCGGCCAGCTTGGCGTAGACCCGCGCGCCGCGGGCCTTCGCGCGGTCGGCCCGCTCCAGCACGACCACGCCGGAGCCCTCGCCGAGCACGAAACCGTCGCGGCTCACGTCGAACGGACGCGAGGCCGCGGCCGGGTCGTCGTTGCGCGTCGACACCGTGCGCGCCTGGGCGAACCCGGCGACGGTGATCGGGTGGATGCAGGCCTCGGCTCCGCCCGCGACCACCACGTCGGCCCGCCCGGACCGGATCATCTCGAAACCGTTCGCGATGCCCTCGGCCCCGGACGCGCACGCCGACGCGGGCGAATGCACCCCGGCGCGGGCTTTCAGGTCGATGCCCACGTGCGCGGCCGGGCCGTTCGGCATGAGCATCGGCACGGTCAGCGGAGACACCTTGCGAAGCCCCTGCTGGTGCAACAGGTCGTTCTGGGTCAGCAGGGTCACCGGCCCGCCGATCCCGGTGCCGATCGAAACGCCGAGGCGTTCCGGTTCGACGTCGGTGTGCTCGTCGGTCTGCTCGGCGAACCCGGCGTCGGCCCAGGCCTGGCGGGCGGCGACGAGCGCCACCTGCTCGCACCGGTCGAGCCGGCGGGCCTGCACGCGGGGCAGGATGTCGGTCGGCTCGACGGCGAGCTGCGCCGCGATCCGCACCGGCAGGTCCAGCTCCGCCGCCCAGTCCGCCTCGATCGTGCGGACCCCGCTGCGGCCGGCCAGCAGACCGTCCCAGGTGGACGCGACGTCCCCGCCCAGCGGCGTGGTCGCGCCCATGCCGGTGATCACGACGTCGATGTTGCTCATGGGAGTCTCCCCAAGGTCGGCTCCGGACCGGGGCCCGGGTACGAAGAGGACTTACTTCGAGTTGGCGGACACGTAGTTCACCGCGTCGCCGACGGTCTTCAGGTTGGCCAGCTCGTCGTCCGGGATCTTGACGCCGAACTTGTCCTCGGCCTGCACGGCGATCTCGACCATCGACAGCGAGTCGATGTCCAGGTCGTCCACGAACGACTTCTCCTCGGTGACGTCGTCCTGAGCCACGCCGGCGACCTCTTCGACGATCTCGGCGAGGCCGGCGAGGATCTCAGTGTTGTCAGCCATCGGTGTTGTTCCCTTCTCGGTTTTCTGCGGGGTCCGCTCGCGGGCACGGCGCCCGCGGGGGAAGTATCGCTCAGGGCAGGACGAACGCCTGCGCGGCATAGGAAAGCCCGGCTCCGAAGCCGACCGCCAGCACCACGTCGCCGCTTTTCGCCGTTCCCGCCTTGCGCATGTGGTCCAGCGCCATCGGGATCGAGGCGGACGAGGTGTTGCCCGAGTACTTGATGTCGTCGGCCACCACCAGGTCCTCGCGCGCCCCCTTGGCGCGCAGCTTCTTGGCGATCGATTCGACGATCCGGAGGTTCGCCTGGTGCGGGGCCAGCACGTCCACATCGGACGGTTGCAGCCCGGCCGCTTCCAGCGCGCGCAGCGCGATCGGCGCGATCTGCGTGGTCGCCCAGCGGAAGACCGACTGGCCCTCCTGGAAGATCCACTGGTGGTCGCGCATGTAGATCAGGTCGACGAGGTCGCCCGCGCTGCCCCACACCACCGGGCCGATGCCCGGTTCGTCGGATCCGCCGACCACCGCGGCCCCCGCGCCGTCGGCGAAGATGATCGCGTTCGCGCGGTCGGTCGGGTCCACGACGTCGGTGAGCTTCTCGGCGCCGATCACGAGGACCTTCTTCGCCGAGCCCGCGCGCACGAGGTCGGAGGCGACGCCGAGGCCGTAGCAGAACCCGGCGCACGCGGCGTTGAGGTCGAACGCGCCGGGGCTGGGGACGCCGATCCGCGCGGCGACCTGCGCGGCCGCGTTCGGGATCGGGGAGGGCATGGTGCAGTTGGGCACGATGACCGTGTCCACTTCGGACGCCTCGACGCCGGCGTCGGCGAGCGCGTTGGCCCCGGCGGCGACGGCGTAGTCGACGAGCACGTCTTCCTTCTCGCCGAATCGCCGCTCGATGATGCCGACGCGGTCGCGGATCCACTGGTCGTTGGTGTCCATGATCTGCGACAGGTCGTCGTTGGTGACGATCCGGTCCGGCTGGTGGCTGCCGAAGCCGAGGATGCGGGCGGCGGGGGCGCCCGGGGCCAGGCTCAGGGTGGGGCGGGCGGTCACTGGGCGTCCTCCTCGCGCAGCGCCGCCAGCTCGGCGGGCGACTTCAGCGCGGTGGTAGTGGTGACGACGCCCTTGAGCTGCCGCTTGACCAGTCCGGTCAGGGTGCCCGCGGGCGCCAGTTCGACGGTGCGGTCCACGCCGAGCGAGACGAGCCCGTCCATCGTGAGGTCCCAGCGGACCGGGCGGGTCACCTGGGCGACGAGCCGGCGCAGGTACTCCGCGCCGCTCGTGACCACCTGACCGTCGGCATTGGACAGCAGCGGGCGCGTCGGGTCGGCCGGGGAGAGACCGGCGGCGTGCTCGCGCAGGGCGTCTTCCGCGGGCGCCATGTAGGGCGTGTGGAAGGCGCCGGCGACCTTGAGCGCACGGATCTTCGTGCCCTCCATCGGCTCGGCGATGATCGCCTCGATCGCGGCGGCGGATCCGGAGGCGACGATCTGCCCGGCCCCGTTGCGGTTCGCGGCGGCGAGGCCCTGGCCTTCCAGCCACGCGGTGACTTCTTCGGGGTCGCCGAGCATCACCGCGGCCATCGACGTCGGCTCGAGCGCGCACGCCTTGGCCATCTCCGCGCCGCGGACCGCGGCGAGCGCGACGGCGTCGGCGGGAGTGAGCACGCCGGCGATCGCGGCCGCGGCCAGTTCGCCGACGGAGTGCCCGGCGACCGGGGCGTCGGCGGGCACCGGCAGGTGCTCGAAGGACAGCAGGGACAGCGCGACGATCAGCGGCTGCGCGACAGCGGTGTCCTGGATCTCCTCGGCGCCGGCCTCGGTGCCGAGCCGGATCAGGTCGAGCCCGGAGCGGGCGGACCACTCTTCGACGCGCGCGCGGGCGCCGTCGAGTTCGAGCCACGGAGCGAGCATGCCGGGGGCTTGGGAACCCTGGCCGGGGGAGAGGACTGCGACTGTCACGCTGTCTATGAGACCACGGGACGCCTTGTGCTTCGGCTGCGGGCGGTCACCAAGTCCGTGCGGCGTTATTGGAGGAAACCTCCAAAGACCCGCCGGAGAACCCGGCCCTTAACCCATCCGCCTTGTGGGATTCAACCAGCGCTTGCCGTGAAGTCTGTCACGCGCCGGGGCTCCGGCACGCCTCGGCTCGGCGGGGAAGCGGGGCTGCGGACGGGGGTGCGGATGCTGCCGGGCGGAAGTCCGTGAAGGGCCCCTTGAAGGAATCCGATTCCCTCGCGGACCCCAGCGGCAGCGCACCGGGCCGGTCACCAGAGGCCGCGTGCCCGGGCCAGCCTGCCGACGGTGAGCGCGACCCGCAGCACGAGGGCGTCCCGGGCGTCGGTCGGGTTGCGGCCGGTGAGTTCCGCTGCCTTGCGCAGCCGGTACCGGACCGTGTTCGGGTGCACGAACAAGGTCTGCGCGCAGCGTTCCAGGACCCCGCCAGTGTCCAGATAGGTCTCCACGGTGCGCTGCAAAGCCGCCCCGGCCTCTTCCAGCGGCCGGGCCACCAGGTCGACCAGCAGGCGTTCCGCCCCCGGGTCGCCGGAGAGCGCGCGTTCGGGGAGCAGGTCGTCGGAGCGCACTGGGCGGGGCGCGCCGGGCCAGCCGACCACCGCGCGCAGCCCGGACAGGGCCTCGGCCGCGCTGTGGTGCGCCTCCGCCAGCGACGGCACTGTCGGACCGGCCACGATCGGGCCGTCGGCGAACACCGTCGACATCCGGGTGAGGATTTCGCGTTCCTTCGGCCCGCCCTCGGTGGGGCCGCCGATCACGATCACCAGCCGCGAGCCCTGCACCGACAGCAGCACCGCACGGCCGACGCGCGCGGCCCGGGCGCGGACGTCGAAAACCACCGTCGGCGGGTCGTCCGAAGGAGGATTTCCCACCATCACCGTCGCCGCCGCGGCCGGATCCCAGCCGAGTGCCGCGGCTCGCGAGAGCACCGATTCCTCGGCGTCGCCGCGAACGATCCCGTCGACCACGAGCGCTTCGAGCCGGGCGTCCCACGCACCGCGCGCTTCCGCCGCGGCGGCGTAGGAATTGGCCGCGGCGAAGGCGATTTCCCTGCCGTAGCGAAGAATTCCTTCGATCAGCGCGGCCCGTTCGGCTTCCGAGGCGGCGAATTCCGGCAACTGTTCCTCGAAGACCTCGATCGCGAGCCGCACCATCGCGACGGCCTGGCGCAGGCTGATCCAGCGCGACACTTCGGTCGGCGCGTCGCGGAAGGCTTCCGTGGTGAGCTTGAGCGCTTCCTTCGAATCCCGCAGCCACGCGACGAATCCGCTGGCCCCGGTCTGCGTGATCAGCAGGACGCTGGCGCGCTGGTCGGCGGGCAGCCGCGCGAACCACACGAGGCGGCGTTCCATTTCCGCGACGCTCGCGCTCGCCAGCCGCCCGGAGGCGTGCTCCAGGCTGCGCAGGGTTTTCGCGGACAGCCCGTGGTGCTTGCGCGCGGGGCGTCCTGTGCTGTCGGCCATGTCGGGTCCGATCCTACGTGCCGCCCCCGGCCTGCAACTTCAGGCGGATGCGGGGGCTACCCGAGGTGGTGGGCGGCACCCGGCCGAAGTGCCTAGGATCCCGGGTGGGGTGGCAGGGGATCACCCCGGCGAAAAAAGAACAGGGGGACGGGCCATGCCAGAGCCCGGACTGGAGATCGACGGGATCTCCAAACGGTACGGCGCCGTGGTGGCGCTTGAGAACATGACGTTCGACGTGCGGCCGGGGGAGCTTTTCGGATTCGTCGGCAGCAACGGGGCGGGCAAAACGACCACGATGCGCATCGCGCTCGGCGTGCTGAGCGCGGACGCCGGCCAGGTGCGGTACGCGGGGGAGCCGATCACTCACGAAACGCGCCGCCAGATCGGCTACATGCCCGAGGAACGCGGGCTGTATCCGAAAATGAAGGTCGGCGAACAGCTGACGTATCTGGCCCGGCTGCACGGAATGCCCAAAGCGGAGGCGAAAGCCTCGAGCGAACGGTGGACCGAACGGCTCGGCGTGGCCGCGCGTCGCGACGACGAGGTGCAGAAGCTCAGCCTCGGCAATCAGCAGCGCGTGCAATTGGCCGCGGCGCTGGTGCACGAACCGCAGATTCTCGTGCTGGACGAACCGTTTTCCGGACTGGATCCGGTGGCCGTCGACGTGATGAGCGACGTGCTGAAGGAAAAGGCGGCGCAGGGCGTTCCGGTCGTGTTTTCCAGCCACCAGCTGGATTTGGTTGAACGGCTGTGCGACCGGATCGGGATCGTCCGGAGTGGACGGATGGAAGCGTGCGGCACGGTGGCGGAACTGCGCGCCGGCGGCACCACCCGGCTGCTCGTGGACGCGCCGGACGCTCCGGAGAACTGGGCGGCCGGGCTGTCCGGCGTGACCGTCGTGGGCCGCACCGGAGCGGTGACCGAACTGGAACTGGCCGACGGCGCGGACGACCAGGCAGTGCTGCGCGCCGCGCTGGCGACCGGCCCGGTACGGGAATTCGCCCGCAAACTGCCATCCCTGACCGAGTTGTTCCGTTCCGTCGTGTCCGAGCACCAGGAGGCCGCGGCATGACCGGGTCGAACATTCAGATGAGCCCCTTGTCCGCGGTCGGCCTCGTGGCCGGGCGGGAAATCAGCACGCGCGTCAACTCCAAGGCCTACCGCGTCACCACGCTGGTGATGGTGCTGATCGTCGTCGGGCTGGCTCTGGTCTTCAAGTTCTTCAACGGAGGCGGCAGCGCCGACGCGACGGTCGGCTACGTGCCCGCCGCCGCGCAGCTGGCCGAGCCGCTGACCGCGACGGGGAAGTCGATCGGCCAGACCATCGCGACGGAGCGGGTGCCCGACGAGAAGACGGGCGAGGGGAAGCTGCGGGACGGCTCCATCGACGCCCTGCTGGTGCAGGACTCGAAGCGCGTGCACGTCCAGGTGAAGAAAGACCTCGACGCGAAGCTGAAGAACGCCTTCACCGTGCTCGAAGGGCAGCTGACGCTCAACCAGCAGATCGAGTCGCTCGGCGGCGATCCGGCGAAGGTGCGCAAGGCGGCCGCCGAGGCGACGATCGACGAACTGCCGCCGCTCGAAAAACCGTACGACTACAACGGGCAGCAGCTGGTGCTCGGCGTCATCGCGGGCATCCTGATCTACCTGTCGCTGATGCTCAACGGGCAGGGCGTGGCCCAAGGCGTCGTCGAGGAGAAGACGTCGCGCGTGGTCGAATTGCTGCTGTCGACGATCAAACCGTGGCAGCTGATGGCCGGGAAGGTGCTCGGCATCGGCACCGTCGGGCTGATTCAGATGCTGGCGATCGGCGTGGCCGGCGTCGCGGCGGGGCTTGGCTTCGGGGTGCTGACCATCTCGGTGAACGCGGCGGTCGGCACCGTGATCTGGCTGATCGTCTGGTACCTGCTCGGGTTCTTCATGTATTCGATTGTGTTCGCCGCCCTCGGCGCGTTGGTGTCGCGGCAGGAGGACGTGGCCGGCGCGACGATGCCCGCGCTGATGTTCGTGATCGCCGGGTACGTGGTGGGGATTTCGATCCTCCCGTCGAACCCGGGGAGCCCGCTGGCCGAGGTGCTGTCGGTGATCCCGGTGTTCGCGCCGACGCTGATGCCGATGCGGCTGGCGATGGGCGGCGTGCCGGCGTGGGAGGCGGTGTTGTCGGTCGCCCTGGTCGTCGCGCTCATCCCGGCGCTGATCTGGCTGGCCGCGCGGATCTACCGCAACGCGGTGATGCGCACCGGCGCGAAGGTGAAGCTGCGGGACGCCCTGCGCGCCGCCTGACCGTGCAGTTGCTGGCAGCGGGCCGCGGCGGGATGCCGCGGCCCGCTGTTTCGGTCCGGAGGGCCGGAAGCCTCTACTCTCGGTGGACGCGATGGTCCGGTGAGGGACGTGGGCGGCCGAGGCGCTAACCCACGTGGGTTAGCGGCAACGGGTGAGTTGCGTGGAGGCCGCCCTCGCGCGCCGGGCGTGCCGTTCTTCCGCCGCATGCCGGTTAATGGCCTTCACTCGACCTCTCGGCGGGCGCGTTATTGCCGTCTCGCCGTTATCCGGCGGGCCGGGCGGGACAGCGACGCAATTCGCCGCCGCGGGCTCTCCGGCGACGCGAATTCGCACCGTACAGACCGGGCCCCGGCGGGATTCCCGTCCGGACATCTCCGCCGCCATGCCCTGGTCGGCGCGCAAATCCGTCGACGGCCCGGCAATCGGGGCGAACATGAAGTCCAGATGAACGGCGGAGAAAACCCGAACCCTATTCGTCTCGGAAGCGCCCTCGCGCGGCGATAAAGCGCGGGAAATGTTCGAGGCCGCTCGGCGCTTGCGGTTTTCGCTGCGCCGAGCGGCCTCGTCTCCCCGGTCCCCACCGGTACGACAAGTATGGCGGTGCTTGATCTTCCCGCGCCAGTCGTCTCACTCGATCGTGGTGCACAGCACCTGGGCGCAGTGGGTACCTGTCCTGCGACCCGGTGCGACAGGACTGTGCCGGAATCCACGTCGAACCGCGGCGAAGGGAGCCAGCGTGGGTGAACAACTCAAGGACGGACTCGGACAGGCCTGGAATCTGGTGGCCACGTTCGTCCCGAAACTCGTGGGTTTTCTGATCATCCTCTTGATCGGCTGGCTGATCGCGAAAGCCGTGTCCAAAGCCGTCGGGCTCGTTCTCGGAAAGCTCGGTTTCTCGCGGATGGTGGAGAAGACCGGGCTGACCGGAATGGTGAAGGGCGCGAATCTCGACGCCACCACGGTGCTCGTGAAACTCGTCTACTACTTCATTCTGCTGATCGCGCTGCAGCTGGCGTTCGGGGTGTTCGGGCAGTCGAACCCGGTGAGCCAGCTGCTGAACGACATCATCGCGTTCCTGCCGAGGATCCTGGTCGCGGTCGTGCTGATCGTCGTGGCCGCGGCGATCGCGAAGGTCGTGCGGGACGTCGTCGCGGGCGCGCTGTCGGGCCGCCCGGCCGGGCGGCTGCTCAGCACGATCGCGTACTGGCTGGTGATGGCGTTCGGCATCATCGCGGCGCTCGGCCAGGTGAACATCGCGACCTCGGTGACCGGCCCGCTGCTGATCGCGGTGCTGGCGACCGCGGGCGGCGTGATCGTGGTCGGCTTCGGCGGCGGCCTGATCAAACCGGCCCAGCAGCGGTGGGACGGCTGGCTGTCGAACCTGCAGGGCCAGCTCGGCTCGGGCACCGGCGGCGGCTCGCGGGAGCCGAGCCAGGTGAGCGGGCAGCACGCGCACGCCGGGCAGGCCCGGACGCAGAGCTATCCGCAGTCGCAGTCGGGCAGCCTTCCGCAGCCTGGCGAGCAGACCCGCCAGATGCCCGCGGACGGCGGCCGCCCGCCGGAGCCGCCGACCCCGCCGGCCGGTTTCGGACGCGTGGACCGCTGAGCCGGTACCGGCGAGGAGGTTGAGGCCGTGCTGCCGATCGGGTTCGAGCCCGGCCAGCGGCTTCGCTGACGGCCTGTCCCTGATCCGCGGATCGGGGTGGAGCGAGGGGCCGCGCTGCTTCGGCAGCGCGGCCCCTTCAGTCTGTTCGGCACCGGTGCGGCGTCCACCCAGCGGGACTGTCTGCAGTCTCACATCGGCACGGGAATGGCGGCTCCGTGTTGCATGTTGGGAGGCGTAGATCGGAAGGGGTGCCGACGTGGACTTCCTGTTGCACCACGGCGTGACCGTGTTCGGCCAGTGGATCTCGATCGCCGAGCTGGCCGGGCAGCTGTTCGCGCTCGCGGTCGTGTTCCTCGCGCAGCGGCGGACGCTGTGGACCTGGCCGGTGCAGGTCGGCGCGACCGTCCTGCTCTTCGCCGTGTACGCCTCCGCGCATCTCGGCGGTCTCGCCGGGCGGCAGGTCGCGATCCTGCTCATCTCGCTCTATGGCTGGTGGGCCTGGAACCGCCGGACCGACCCGGTGTACGGCGTCGTCGTGCGCAAGGGCCGCTGGACCGAGCGAGCGGTGATGCTCGCCGCGTTCGCGCTGGGCACGGTCGCGATGGCGCTGACTCTCCAAGCACTCGACGCCTCGTGGGCGCCGTGGCCGGACGCCGCGATTTTCGTCGGGACGCTCGTCGCGTTCGCCGCCCAAGGGGTCGGGCTCGTGGAATTCTGGGGCGTGTGGCTGGTGGTCGACGCGATCGGCGTGCCGCTGCAGATCAGCTCCGGCCTGTACTTCTCGGCCGCGATCTACCTCGTCTTCGCCGCGCTGGTCGTCCACGGCTGGGTCTCCTGGAACCGGTCGGCGCGCACCGCGGTGTCCGGCGGGAAAGCCGTCGCCGCGGCACGCTGAGGTCAGGTGCCGAGCGCGAGCTGCCCGTCCGGGGTCAGCTCGGCCGGCGTCCACTGCCCGACCGCGCCGCCCGGCGCGGGCGCCGGGCGGACCAGTCCTTCCCGGACGAGGTCGTGTGCGGTGGCCTGGTCACAGCAGGGCAGGCCGTCGACCCGCAGGTCCGGTTCGCAGCTGCGCGTGAGTTCGGCTCGGCCGGCGGCGATCGCGCGCAGCATCGCCAGCGCGCGGCGGTTCAGCGTGCCGGACATGGTCCCCTCCCTCGGATGCTCCGAAGGCAAGAGGCGTGATCTCCGTCACTGGATACCCGGGTGCGCGGATCTTGGGCTCAGCGGAGCGTCGCGTGGGTGGGACGCAGGTCGTCTACCCGCCGGACCCCGAGCAGCTGCATCGTGCGGATCATCTCGCTGCGCAGGATGTCGACACAGCGCTGCACGCCGCGCTCGCCGCCGGCCATCAGGCCGTACAGGAACGCGCGGCCGATCAGCACCGCGTTCGCGCCGCGGGCGAGCGCGGCCACGATGTCGCCGCCGGACAGGATGCCGGTGTCGACCCACACCTCGGCGCTGTCCTGGACCGCGTCCAGCGTCGCGGGCAGCAGCTCGATCGGCGTCGGAGCGCGGTCGAGCTGGCGGCCGCCGTGGTTGGACAGCAGCACCGCGTCCGCCCCGTGCTTCACCACGTCGCGGGCGTCGTCGACGTTCTGCACGCCCTTGACCACGAGCTTGCCCGGCCACGTCTGGCGCACCCAGTCGAGGTCGTCGAAGTTCAGCGTCGGGTCGAAGAGCTGGTCCAGCAGTTCCGCGACGGTGCCGCCGAACCGGTTGAGCGACGCGAAGTTGAGCGGCTCGGTGGTCAGCAGGTTGAACCACCACGCCGGGTGCATCGCCCCGTCCACGAACGTCTTCAGCGTGATCGCGGGCGGGATGGTGAGGCCGTTGCGGACGTCGCGCAGCCGCTGGCCCGCGACCGGGGTGTCGACGGTCAGCAGGAGCGTGTCGTATCCGTTCTCCCGAGCGCGATTCATCAGATCTTCGCCCGCGCCGTGGTCGCGCCACACGTACAGCTGGAACCACTTGCGCGCGTTCGGCGCGGCCGCCGCGAGATCCTCGATCGACGTGGTGCCCATCGTCGAGAGCGCCATCGGCAGGTTGTTGCGCTGTGCCACGCGGGCCACCGCGCTTTCGCCCTCGGTCTGCATCATCCGCGTGAACCCGGTGGGCGCGAACGCGAACGGCAGTGCCGAGCGCTGGCCGAGGATCTCCCTGCTGGTGTCCACATCGGACACTCCGCGCAGCACGTTGGGCTGGAATTCCACCCGGCGGTAGGCCTGCCGGGCGCGGCGCAGGCTGTCCTCGAGCTCGGCCGCGCCGTCGGTGTAGTCGAATGCCGCGCGCGGGGTCCGCTTGCGCGCGATCATCCGCAGGTCGGCGATCGTGTGCGCGCCGGCGAGGCGCCGGTCGGTCGGATTGAGCACGATCGGCTTCGGCCGCAGGATTTCTTTGAGCTCGCTGGGCCGGGGCAGGCGACGCTGGGGCACGCTCGACCACCTTTCATCAGGCATCCGGATACATCCGATGTCTACCTTACTGATCCGGCCACAGGTAGGCCGACTCCCGCGCGGCACGTAACCGATGCGGCAAAGCCATTCGGCCGTGACTGTGGTCGGATTAGTAACGATCGGCACCGTAGGCAGAGGCCCCACCCGGACACCGTCCCGGAGGGGCCTCTGGAGTCAGCCGACGGTCACGCGTTGCCGGAGTCGGACGTCTGCGGCCCGGCGGCCGTCACGTCGTCGAGCCGGTAGCGGCGCGCCGCCTCGGCGACCTTCGCCTGGTCGAACTCGCCGCGCTTGGCGAGCGCGGACAGCGCGCCGACGGTGATCGACTCGGCGTCCACCAGGAACTTGCGCCGCGCGGCCGGGCGGGTGTCGGAGAAGCCGAACCCGTCGGTGCCGAGCGTGAGCATGTCGGTGGGCACCCACGGCCGGATCAGGTCCGGCACCGCGCGCATCCAGTCCGACACCGCCACGACCGGACCGGCGACCTCCGACAGCTTCTGCGTGACGTACGGAACCCGCGGCGTCTGGTCCGGGTGCAGCAGGTTGTCGTGGTCGATCTCGACCGCTTCGCGGCGCAGCTCGCCCCACGACGTGGCCGACCACACCGCGGCCCGCACGCCCCATTCCTCGGCCAGCATCTTCTGCGCCTTGAGCGCGTCCGGCATCGTGACGCCGGAGACCAGCACCTGGACCTCCGGGCCGTCGCCCGCGGGCGCGTCGGAGTACCGGTAGAGGCCCTTGAGCACGCCGTCGACGTCGAGGTTCTCCGGCTCGGCCGGCTGCTGGTACGGCTCGTTGTAGATGGTGATGTAGTAGAAGATGTTCTCGCCGTTGCCGTCCGGGCCGGTCTCGCCGTACATCCGGCGGAGGCCGTCCTTGACGATGTGCGCGATCTCGAACGAGTAGGCCGGGTCGTAGGCGACCACGGCCGGGTTCGTCGCCGCCAGCAGCAGCGAGTGCCCGTCCGCGTGCTGCAGGCCCTCGCCGGTCAGCGTGGTGCGGCCGGCGGTGGCGCCGAGCACGAAGCCGCGGGCCATCTGGTCCGCCGCCGCGTACAGGCCGTCGCCGGTGCGCTGGAACCCGAACATCGAGTAGAAGATGTAGATCGGGATCATCGGCTCGCCGTGCGTCGCGTACGACGTGCCGACGGCGGTGAACGACGCGGTGGAACCCGCCTCGTTGATGCCCTCGTGCAGCAGCTGGCCCTTCTCGGACTCCTTGTACGCCAGCATCAGGCTCGCGTCGACCGAGGTGTAGGTCTGGCCGTGCGGGTTGTAGATCTTGGCGGTCGGGAACATCGAGTCGAGGCCGAACGTGCGCGCCTCGTCCGGGATGATCGGGACGATCCGCTTGCCGATCTCGGAGTCCTTCGCCAGCTCGCGGATGAGCCGGACGATCGCCATCGTGGTGGCGACCTCCTGCTTGCCCGATCCCTTGCGCACGCCCTCGTAGACCTTGTCGCCGGGCAGCACGAGCGCCTTGGCGGCCTTCGGGCGGCGCTCCGGCAGGAACCCGCCGAGCGCCTTGCGGCGGCCGCGCATGTACTCGATCTCCGGCGAATCCGGGCCCGGGTGGTAGTACGGCGGCAGCTTCGGGTCGCGCTCGAGCTCCTCGTCGCTGATCGGGATCCGCTGGGTGTCGCGGAACAGCTTCAGGTCGTCGAGGGTGAGCTTCTTCATCTGGTGCGTGGCGTTGCGGCCCTCGAACGCCGGGCCGAGGCCGTAGCCCTTGATCGTGTGCGCCAGGATCACCGTCGGCTGGCCGGCGTGCTCCATGGCCGCCTTGTACGCCGCGTACACCTTGCGGTAGTCGTGGCCGCCGCGCTTGAGGTTCCAGATCTCCTGGTCGGTGAGGTCCTTGACCAGGTCCTTCGTCCGCGGGTCGCGGCCGAAGAAGTGCTCCCGGACGAAGGCGCCGTCGTTGGCCTTGTACGTCTGGTAGTCGCCGTCCGGCGTGACGTTCATCAGGTTGACCAGCGCGCCGTCGCGGTCGGCGTGCAGCAGCGAGTCCCACTCGCGGCCCCAGATGACCTTGATCACGTTCCAGCCCGCGCCGCGGAAGTACGCCTCGAGCTCCTGGATGATCTTGCCGTTGCCGCGCACCGGGCCGTCGAGCCGCTGCAGGTTGCAGTTGATCACGAAGGTCAGGTTGTCCAGGCCCTCGCCCGCGGCCACGTGGATCAGGCCGCGCGATTCGGCCTCGTCCATCTCGCCGTCGCCGAGGAACGCCCAGACGTGCTGGTCGGAGGTGTCCTTGATGCCGCGGTCGCGCAGGTAGCGGTTGAACCGCGCCTGGTAGATCGCGTTCATCGGGCCGAGGCCCATCGACACCGTCGGGTTCTCCCAGAACTCCGGCATCAGCCGCGGGTGCGGGTACGACGGCAGGCCGCCGCCCTCGCCGGCGTGGCTGTACTCCTGGCGGAACCCGTCGAGCTGCTGCTCGGTGAGCCGGCCCTCGAGGAACGCGCGGGCGTACATGCCGGGGGAGGCGTGGCCCTGGAAGAAGACCTGGTCGCCGCCGCCGGAGTGGTCCTTGCCCCGGAAGAAGTGGTTGAAGCCGACCTCGTACAGCGCCGCCGACGAGGCGTAGGTGGAGATGTGGCCGCCGACGCCGACGCCCGGCCGCTGCGCGCGGTGCACCATGATCGCCGCGTTCCAGCGGATGTAGCGGCGGTAGCGGCGCTCGATCTCCTCGTCGCCCGGGAACCACGGTTCGTTCTCGGTGGGGATCGTGTTCACGTAGTCGGTCGACGTGAGCGCCGGGACGCCGACATTGCGCTCCCGGGCGCGCTCGAGGATGCGCAGCATCAGGTACCGGGCCCGCTGCTGGCCCCCTCGGGCCAGCGCCTCGTCGAAGGAGTCCAGCCATTCGCTGGTCTCTTCCGGGTCGATGTCGGGAAGGTGCGCCGCGAGTCCGTCACGGATGACGCGTACGCGAGCCGGGGTCTCCTTGCCGGAGGCGCCGTCGTTCTGCGGGGCCAAGGGGTCTCCTTGTAGCTGGTTGTAGCCGTTGTAGCTGGTGGGCGGGAGTGCTCGCCGACGTCCATGGTCGTCCCGGTTGGGGTTCCCGTCACCTGTACTGCCCGGTAACATCGGCCGCCCGAGTTTCGCCACTCCCCGCGCACGGTGTATCGCGCGCGCGTTTTCTCTCCTCCACCCTAAAGGAGGCTCCCGGGGAGAGCCGCGCAGTGGTGGGGTACTGAGTGCCACCCGGGGTCGGGCGGGGGCGCGGCAAGCCCCTACGCTGCAGACACGACTTGCCAAAGATCCGGTGTGGACGGTTGCGCGCAGCGCCGCGTCAGTGTTCGCTGTTCGACAACCGGTATCCGAGTGCGGCGGACCGACCGCCGCGCTCCGTCGTAGTTGGAGGAGTGGAAGCAGTGGTCGCCGCGGGAGACGCAGGCACTGCCGGCGTCGCCGAGAGCCTTGGCATCAAGCCGGACATGGTGGTCCAGGAGATCGGCTGGGACGAGGACGTCGACGACGACGTTCGCGCGGCGATCGAGGAGACCATCGGCGGTGAGCTCCTCGACGAAGACGCGCAGGAGGTCATCGACGTTGTGCTGCTGTGGTGGCGCGACAACGACGGAGACCTCGGGGACGCGCTGGTCGACGCGCGAGGCCCGCTGGACGAGAACGGCGTGATCTGGGTGCTGACCCCGAAGACCGGGCAGCCCGGGCACGTCGAGCCCAGCGACATCGCCGAGGCGGTGCCCCAGGTCGGGCTCGCCCAGACCGCCAACATCAGCGTGGGCCCGGGCTGGCTGGGCACCCGGCTGGTGTCGCCGAAGTCCTCGAAGGCCAAGCAGCGCTGAGGCCGCGATAGGGTGGGGCGGCACGCTCGTGTTCGCTCTGGAGAGGAATCGCCGGTATGGCCGTCGAGGTCGGTTCGCAGGCCCCTGACTTCACGCTCAACGACTACAACAAGCAGCCGGTCACGCTGTCGCAGTTCAAGGGCGACAAGCCGGTTCTGCTGGTGTTCTACCCGTTCGCCTTCAGCGGGATCTGCACCGGCGAACTGTGCCAGCTGCGCGACGAGTTCGGCGACTACGACGGCAAGGGCGTCCAGGTCCTCGGCGTCTCGGTCGACACGCCGTTCTCGCTCAAGGCGTGGGCCGAGCAGGAGGGCTACCAGTTCCCGCTGCTGTCGGACTTCTGGCCGCACGGCGAGGTGGCGCAGAAGTACGGCGTGTTCAACGACCAGGCGGGTCTCGCGGTCCGCGGCACCTTCCTGATCGACACCGAAGGCGTGGTCCGCTTCGCCGAGGTCAACGCGCCGGGCGAGGCGCGCGACCAGGCGGGGTGGAAGAAGGCGGTCGAGGAACTGACCGCCTGACGAGTTTCGTCCGCCGGGGTGGGGGTTTCCCGCTCCGGCGCGCGGGCGCATAGCTCAGCGGGAGAGCACTCGGTTTACACCCGAGCGGTCGCAGGTTCGATCCCTGCTGCGCCCACCGTTTCGACCCCGTCCGGGGAAGCTGCACCGGATGGGGTTTTTCCCTGTCGTATCGAAGGGTTCGCGCAGGGGCGGCGATGGGAGTTCTCCATCGGGAAGCTCCAGGTGATTCTTCGCTTCCTGAAATTCCTCACCTGCGCCGATGAACGATCCGCGCGAGAAGGCCCCCTGGGCCGGGTTCCCCCATCAATCCCGGCCCAGGAGGCCTTCTCGTTTCCTCCCCCTGCCCCGTCGGGCCTGCCCCCTCGACAGGCCCGCCGTGGCGCACTCCGCGGGTGTACGCGAGACAAGAGGCGGCTTCGGCGGAGCTGGATACTGCGTCAAACGGGTGATCTCCAGATCACCGGGCGAGCGCGGCGACCTCCCCGGTCAGCCGGTCGATTTCCTCCTCGGTGTTGTAGTAGTGCACGGACGCGCGCACCAGGTCGGGCAGGCGGCGGGCGGTGAAGTCGTACTGCGCCGACGACGCGTGCGTGACGCTCGTGTTGATCTTCGCCGAGTTCAGCCGGTCCTTGATCTCGTCTGCGGGCACTCCGTCGACGCTGAACGTCACCAAACCACACTTGCGCGCGCCCGTGTCGTGCACGGTGACGCGGTGCAGTCCGGCCAGGCGGGAGCGCAGCGTCGCGGCCAGGGCGGTGACTCGTTCTTCGATCGCGGGCAGGCCCCATTCCAGGGCGTACTCCACGGCGGCGCCGAGGCCGAGCACGGCAGCGTAATCGCGCTCCCAAACCTCGAAGCGCTTCGCGGTCGGGTCGAGGACGTACTCGGTGGGAGACGTCCACGTGGCCGAGTGCAGGTCGAGCATCGCCGGCTCGAGGCGGTCGCGCAGGCGCGGGTGCACGTACAGGAAGCCGGTGCCGCGCGGGCCGCGCAGGTATTTCCGGCCGGTGGAGGTCAGGGCGTCGCAGCCGATGCGTTCGACGTCGAGGTCCAGTTGCCCGGCTGACTGGCAGGCGTCGAGCAGGTACGGGATGCCCGCCTCGCGCGCTACAGCGCCGATTTCCTCGGCCGGGTTCACCAGTCCGCCCTGGGTGGGCACGTGGGTCACCGCGATGAGCTTGACGTCGGAGTCGATCCGGCGGCGCAGGTCGGCGACGTCGAGCTGGCCGGTTTCGTCGTCGTCCACGACCTCCACCGTCGCGCCGGTCCGGCGGGCGATCTGGAGGTAGGCGATGGCGTTGCTGGCGTATTCGGCCTGCGCGGTGAGGATCCGGTCGCCCGGCCCGAACGGCAGCGCGTAGAAGATCGCCTGCCACGAGCGGGTCGCGTTGTCGCTGAGCGCGATGTCGTCCGGGGCGGCGTTGAGCAGCCTCGCGACCGAGGCGTACACGCCGTCGATGCGGTTGTTGGCCTGTTCGGCCGCTTCGTAGCCGCCGAGCAGGGATTCGGTGCGCAGATAGTCGATCACCGCGTCGGTGACGCGCGCCGGAGGCAGGGCGGAGCCGGCGTTGTTGAAGTGCGTGACTCCGGCGCACCCGGGCGTTTCTCGCCGTGCGCGGTCGACATCGAAAGAGCTGGCCATACCAACTGAATACAGTACGAGCAAACTGTGTGCAATACTCGCCGGATGGGCAAGAGACTCATGCGCGGCGAGCTTCTCGAAGAGATCACCGCGCGCGTCCTCGACGGACGGCTTCCCCCGGACACCCGGATCAACGAGGTCCACCTGGCGAACGAGCTGGGCGTGTCCCGGACCCCGCTGCGCGAGGCACTCATCGGCCTGGCCGATCGCGGGCTGCTCGTCGCCGCGCCGGGCCGGGGATTCCTGGTCGCGCCGCTCGATCCGCAGGAGGCGCGCCGGCTGTATCCGCTGGTCGCCGAGCTGGAAGCGCTCGCGTTGCGCTGGACGTCGCCGCTCGAACTCGCCTCGCTCCCGGACGCGCTCGACCGGATTTCCGACGAGACAGCCGATTCCGCCGATCTGTCCGCGGCGGACGACCGCTGGCACGCGCTGCTCACGTCCCGCTGCGACAACCCGCATCTGCTGCGCTTGATCGAGCAGACAAAGCCGTTGCTCAAACGCTACGAGACGGCATACTTCGGCGGGCGGGACCGAGCTGCGGAGAGCGGGGCCGAACACCGCGAGATCGCGGCGGCGCTGCGGGCGGGCGACCTGCCGCGGGCGTCCGCGTTGCTCGTCCAGAACTGGGTGAAAGCGTTGGCGTACTTGAAAGGGAGCTGATCCGGTGCGGGTTTTCGCGCATCTCTCCGACATCCACCTCGACGGCAGCGAGCGCGCCGACGCACGGGCCGCCGCGGTGACGCGGTATCTGCGAAACCTCGAGAAGCCGGTCGACGCCGTGTTCGCCACCGGAGACCTCGCCGATCACGGCCTGCCCGAGGAGTACCGTCGCGCGGCCGAACTGCTGGACCTTCCGGTGCCGGTGGTGGTCTGCCCCGGAAACCACGACGTGCGCGCGCCGTTTCGCGAGGCGCTGCTGGGAGAACCGGCCAGCGACTCCCCGGTGAACACCGCGACGGAGGTGGCCGGCGTGCTGCTCGTGTCGTGCGATTCGACGATCCCGGGCAAGGGCGCGGGCTACCTCGCCGACGAGACGCTCGCCTGGCTGGACGACACGCTCGCCGGGCACGACGGCCCGTCGTTCGTCGCGTTCCACCACCCGCCGCTCGACGTCGGGGTGCCGCTGGTGGACGCGATCCGGCAGACCGGCGAAGACCGGCTCGCCGCCGTGCTGAAGCGGCATCCCGGCGTGGCGGCGCTGCTGTGCGGGCACGTGCACACCGGCGCGGCGACGGAGTTCGCGGGCGTGCCGGTGCGGATCGCGCCGGGCGTGGTGTCCGGATCGCTGCTGCCGGTGGAACCCGGCGCGGGCCGCGGCTGGGACGAGGGCGGGCCGCTGGAATTCGACAGCCCGCCGTCGCTTCTGCTGCACGTGCTGCACGACGACGGCAGGCTGACGACGCATCAGCGCACGGTCACCGCGTAAAGACCGGAAGCGTGACCCGCGACGGCCGCGTCTCGTCGTGGAACACCTCGAACCGGTTCGATGCGCCGCGCACCGCGGACGAAACCCGTTCTCCCGTACCGTGATTGCGCGCGAATCGGGGGAACGCGCCGCCCGCGACCTGCACGCGCAACCGGTGCCCGCGACGGAAGCGATACGCGGTCGGGTCGAGTTCCACCTCGGCCCGCACCACGCCGTCGGCATCGGCTTCCGGAGCGCCGGGACGCAGCCGCAGGATTCCGTCGGTGACGTTGCGCGAGATGCCGCCCGGGTCGACGTCGCACAGCCGCACGTACACGTCGGCGTGCGCCAGTTCGGTCCGCACGAACACGGTGGCGGACACGTCGCCGATCACGTCGACGTCGTGCACCAGCGGTTCGCCGGTGAACACGAGCACGTCGTCGCGCGCCTCGACCGCGGAATTGTCGCGCTGCTTGTTCTTTCCCATCAGCAACGGCCCGCCGACGGCCGGGGTCGGGTCCGCCGGGTCATAGGTGAACGATGTGGGCCGGGCCTCGCCGGGCACCGTTTCGCCGAGGCCGCCGACTGGCCGCAGGTGCGCGTGCGTGGGTTCGGACGGGGGCGGCCAGTGGTCGAAATCGAGCCAGGTCGACGCTTGCTGCAGGAAAATCCGCACCGGGGAGCGCTGCAACTGGGTGCGGTCGTCGGCGAGATGCGCACGCAGGAAGCCGAGCTGGTCCTGGATCAGCGTGCGGAAGCTGGCCGGTTCGCCGTGCGCCCACGGACCGACGGTGATCCGCGGCGCTCGCCCGGCGTCCTGCAGCGTGCGGAAGTCCCGCAGCTGCGCGCGGATGAACAGGTCGTACCAGCCGGTGACCATGCTGACCGGCACCTCGAGCTTCGCGACTTCGGCGCTGTGGTCGGACATCTGCCAGAAATCGTCGTCCGGGTCCGCGTGCGCGGTGACGTCCTGCAGGAACTGCACCGGTTTGCCGATCGCCGCCACGTCCGCGCCCGCGATCGGCAGATACGCCATCGCGTTGCGCGTGCGCCGCGTCTGCAGCGGGTTGGGCAGCGCGGCGAACCGCTCCTCCTGCTTCCCGATCAGGGCCGACCAGGACACCATGTTGTCCGCCGCGAGCACTCCGCCCGGATAGAACGTGCTGACGAATTCCGACGCGGTGATCCCGAGGCACATGGCTTCCAGCGGCGGATCCAGGTACGGGCCCACTGCCCATTGGGTGTGGCCGAGATAGCTCGCGCCCGCCATCGCGATCCGTCCGTCGCACCAGGGTTGCTCGCGCAGCCATTCCGCGGTGGCGATTCCGTCCTCGCGTTCGGTGTGGAACGGGCGGAATTCCCCTTCGGAGCCGAAGGTGCCTCGGGTGCTTTGGAGGACTGTCTGGAGGCCGTGACGGGCGAAGGTTTCGCCGAAGAGCTTGGCCAGCGGGCCGGTGCGGCCGTAGGGGGTGCGGATGAGGACTACCGGGCCGGTGGTCAGGCCGGGCGGGGTGTAGCGGTCGGCCAGGAGGTGCGCGCCGTCGGGCATCGGGATGCGCAGGCCCTTGGCGGCCACGGGGGAGGGGCCTTCGGCGGCGGGGAGACCGAGCAGTCGGTCGACGATTCGGTTCAGCACGTGATCGAACGTACGCGAGTTGTTAGGGGGTTGCTTCGTTGCTGGCTGGGCGGCTCGTCGCCCTGGCGGGCGACATTGCGCCTCGTCGCTGGCGTGGGGCACCCCGAAGCCCGAGTGTGCTGACGGGCGGTGGGTGCTTGTCAAGGCGGGAA
>NZ_ASXG01000103.1 GCF_000411975.1 Amycolatopsis orientalis DSM 43388 | reverse complement strand
GTTGCCGGGTTGCCGGGTTGCCGGGTTGCCGGGTTGCCGGGTTGCCGGGTTGCCGGGTTGCCGCGGCGTGGCGTCCTGCGCGGCCTTGGCCGCCGCAGCCACGCCTCGAGTCCAAGCAATGGCTTCAGCGGATCGCTTGCGCGTCAAGCAAAGGCCTAACCCTCCACGGTCCGGTGATGCAGATCTTGGCTTGGCCTGGCGGTGCGGCGGTGTGGCTCTCGACCTGGCCGAGTGGCCGGGCGCGGCGGTGCGGCTCTCGACCCGGTCGGCGGTGCGGCGATGCGAAACTCCGCCCCGTCGTGCGGCGATGCGAACCTCGGCCCCGTCGTGCGGCGATGCGAACCTCGACTCCGCCCGGCGGTGCGGCGATGCGAGTCCCGACTCGGCCAGGTGGTGCAGTTGTGCAGACCTTGAGTCGGCTGGCGGTGCGGCAAGCGACGGCTCAGCAGAATCATCCATTGTGGACAATCCGCCGCCCCAGCAAGAGACCACCGCGATTATCCAGCACTCACCACCTGAACCCGCGGGGCTCAGGCAGTCACCGGCAAAGTCCGCAACCCCCGGATCACGAACTCCGGCCTCCGCTCCGGCTCCGCAGCCAGCCGCAATTCCGGCAGGCGCTTGGTCAATGCCGTCAACGCGGCCGCGATCTCCACTCTGGCCAGGGGTGCCCCGACGCAATAATGGATTCCCATCCCGAATCCGAGGTGTGGGTTCGGCGACCGGCCGACGTCGAGGGTGTCCGGGGCGTCGAACACCTTCGGGTCCCGAGCCGCCGCACCCAGCAGCGCGCCGATCTTCGTGCCCTTCGCGACTCGGTGACCGGCGATGTCCACATCCTCGGTCGCCGTGCGCTCGAACAGCTGCAACGGAGCGTCGAAGCGGATCAGTTCTTCCACCGCCGAGTCCAGCAACGTTGGGTCGGACCTAAGCCGCTCCCATTCCGATCGGTGGGTGAGCAGCGCGGTCACTCCGTTGCCGATCACGTTGACCGTCGCCTCGTGGCCGGCCATCAGCAGCAGGACCGCGGTCGCCACAACCTCGTCGGGGGTCAGTTCGCTCGCGGTCAGGTCCCGGACGATCCCGCTCGGGGCACCAGCGACGACGTCGCGCAGGTAGGCCACGAAATCGGCCGCGGCCTGTTCGGCGGCGTCGCGGCCTTCCTCGGACAGGCCGTATTCGTACATCTTCACGATCGCGTTGCTCCACGTCACCAGCTGCGGGCCGTCCGACGTCGGGACGCCGAGCAGTTCGGCGATGACCGCTACCGGGAGCGGTTGCGCGAGGTGTTCGAGCAGGTCCGCGCTGCCGTCGGCGGCGATTTTCGCGGCCAGGGCGTCCACCATGGACTCCGCGAGTTCCGCGACCATCGGACGCAGCCGCTGCACGTGGCCCCGGCCGAATTCGCCCGCGATGACGCGGCGCAGGCGGGTGTGCGCGGGCGGTTCGTTCTCCAGCAGCGAGTTGCGGTGCAGCAAATTGAACGACGCGAACCGTTCGAGCGGCTGCGCGTCGGTCCAGATGCGGCCGAGACCGCGATGGCGGAGCACGGCGGCGGACGCGGCGTGCGACACCGTGATCGCGATGCCTAAGCCATCGTGCTGGTGCACCTCGCCTTCGGCGCGCAGCGCGGCGAACGCGGGATACGGGTCGGCGAGGAAGGCGGGATCGCGAGGGTCGAACACGAGCTGACTCTAACCCGCGGGCCTGGACCGCCGATCCCTTCGATAGCGTCTGACCTCGAGTTCGCAAGGAGGCTGTTCATGGGTAAGGGCGCGCGTAAGAAGGGTCCCAAGCCGGACCGCAAGCCGAAGGTGCGCGACGTCTTCGTCGGCCAGCCCTTCGAGGGTCTGGCGGCGGAGCCGGAGCTGATCGCGCTGCGCGAGTTCGTCCCGTCGGCAACGGCGAAGCTGACACTCGCCGACGGCGGCGACGTCACGCTCGGCACGGTGCTGCCCATGGCCGCCGCGGCGTTCGTCCGCTCGGACGGCGAGCGCTTCCTCGGCCTCCAGGTGCAGACGCGGTCCTCCGACATCAGCCGCGACCTCGGCCGTGCGCTGCGCTGGTTGCTCGACGCCGAACCGGGCGACGTGCTGTCGGTGCCGGACACCGCCTCGCCCACCGACCCGGACGAGCGCAACCGGCTCCAGGACCTGCTCGTGCCGAGTGCGGAGCTGGAGGTCGAACTCCACAGCGACTTCGCGTGGTGGCTGCCCGAGGACGCGGACGCGACCGGCGACGTCGCGGTCTCCCTCGAGCGCGCGAACGCCGCGATCATGCCCACCGACCGGCTCGGCTCCGGTGCCTACTGGGTGCTCGCCGGCGAGAAGGCGCACCTGCGCTGGGTCCGCCCGGAACCGGAGAACCTGCTGCTGCAAGCGCTTGCGCGGCTGTCCGCGGCGGGCACCCTCGGGCTCGGCGAGGGCACCCGGTACGCCGGGTCGTTCCGTGCGCACGGCCTGCTCGTCCCGGTGTGGGACCTCGACCCCGAGGCGCACGCCCGGGAGTGGGCCGAGCCCAAGGACCAGCTCGGCGCCCGGCTGGACGAGGCGCTCAAATCGCTCGACTCCGAACCGCTCAACGCCGCCGAGCGGCGCGCCCGCGACGGTCTGATCGGGCGGCAGCTCACCATTCGCTGAGTTATCCACCTGTGGACAACTCGACCTCAGTTGTCCACAGGTGGATGATCGCCGCGTGATTCTCCACATCTGCACGCGCGACGCGTGGGCCGCGGTGCCCGCCGACGGCGAATACCGCGCTCCCTCGCTCGACGACGCCGGCTTCATCCACTGCTCGGACCCGGGCACGGTCGCCCTGCCCGCCAACGCGCTCTACCGCGGCCAACCCGGCCTGGTGCTGCTGGAAATCGACCCCGAGCTGGTCGACGCGCCGGTCCGCTGGGAGGACGGGGCTCCTCCGGACCCGCGCGGGATCCTGTTCCCGCACATCTACGGCCCGGTCCCGCGAAACGCTGTGGTCGCGGTACACGATTTCCCCACTGACGCGGACGGTGCCTTGAAGCTGCCCGAGTCGCTTTCCGTGCGCTGACCTCGGTTGTCCACAGCTACGGAAAGTAGCGACGGAGGCGGGACAACCCTCGGGGGCGCTCATGCGTGGTGGGGATGACGAGCAACCGTCGCTCGACGCGGTCATCCGGGGAGGGGGCGATACGGTGACGGCAGCCGCATTGCCCCTTGCGGGCGAAGATCCGCCCTGGGCCGGATCGCGGGCGGAAGCCGCCAACGCCATCACGGACTTCGGCGAGTTCGTGCGCGAGGCTTTGCCTGGACTGCTCCGCTACGGCCACGTGCTCACCGGGAACCCGCACGACGCGGCGGACCTCGTCCAGACCGTGCTCGAGAAGATCGGCGCACGCTGGTCGTACGTGCAGCAGAAGACCGGCGACCCGCTGGCGTACGTGCGGCGTTCGATGGCGAACGCGCACGTCAGCCGCTGGCGCCGGACGCGCCGGGAGAACCTCGTCGCGGACCTGCCCGACACCAGCCCGTGCGCGCCGAAGGATCCGTTCGAGCACGAGCCGCTGTGGCAGGCGCTGCGCGACCTCCCGCCGCGGCAGCGCACGGTGATGGTGTTGCGGTACTACGAAGGACTGTCCGAAGTGGAGATCGCCCAAGCGCTGAACATCAGCCAGGGGACGGTGAAAAGCCAAGCGAGCAAGGCGATCGCGTCGTTGCGGGCGAAACTGAGGAACCAGGAAGGAGGCGACGCCGGGTGAGCGAGCCCGACGATCTGGAACTGCGGCTCCGCGCCCTCCTCGCCGATGACCGGCTGGCCGTCGAACCCGCCGAGGACGCCGCGTCGGCCATCGTGGCGGGCGCGCGCAAGCGGCGGCGCCGGCAGCGGATCCTGACGTCCGCGGCCGGGGCGGCGTGCGTCCTCGCGGTGGCGTCGGCCGGGCTGGTGGCGATCCAGTTGCGCACCCAGCCCGCGACGACCGGCGTCGCCGCCCAGCCGGTCGCTTCGACCCAGCCCGAGCTGCCCTCCTCGGCACCCGAGCCGCCGTCGAGCGCCGAATCGACGCAGGTGCAAGCGCCGCCCCCGCCGATGGAGACCACTGTCGCCGACCCGCCGGTGCCGCCCGCGCGTCCGCATCGCACGAAGTCCGCGCCGCCGCAGACCACGCCGACCAAGGCCGCTGCCGGAGCGCTGGTGACCGCGGACGGCGTGGGCGCGGTGAAGCTCGGCATGACCGAGCAACAGCTCGCGGACCAGGGCATGAAGCTCGCGGCGGTGAAAGAGTCGGCTGGCTGCACTTACTACGACGTCAGCGGTGCCGGGACGCCCGACGCGACGGCCGTCGTGTCGAAAGAGAGCGGCGTCGTCGCGGTGAAGCCCGACGGGGCCGCGCACACGCCGGAAGGGGTCGGCGAGGGGTCGCCGAAAGACCAGGTCACCGCGACTTATCCGGGTACGTCGGAGTCGGGGAGCGCGCTCGTGTCGCCGACCGGTGACCAGGGGACGTACCACTTCACGCTGAACTCGGACGGGGCGGTCGAGGGGATCGAGGTCCGGGCGAAGACGCAGGACTGCACCGGCGGATAAATTTCCGCGGGCCGATGTCGATCCGGCCCCGCGCCGCTCGTGTAGCGGGTGACGGGCCGGCCGGCGGCCCGCGGAAGCGGAAGGACATCCCCGATGCGTTCGATCAGCGTCACCTTGAGCAGCACCCTCGACGGCGTCGTCCAAGGCCTCGGCCGCGAGGACGAGGACACGCGCGGTGGGTTCGACCTAGGCGGTTGGGGCAACGGCTACAGCGACGACGTGATGGCGCGCGAAATGGCGAAGGGCATGAGCCGTCCTGGGGACATGCTGTTCGGCCGGCGGACCTGGGAGGACTTCGCCACGGCGTGGGGCCCGCGGACGGACGGGAATCCGTTCACCACGCACATGAACGCGGCGACGAAGTACGTCGTCTCCACGACTCTGGAAAACGCGGACGCTTGGCAGAACTCGGTGCTGCTGCGCGGTTCCGCGGTGGAGACCGTGGCGGGGCTGAAAAACTCGCCCGGCAAGGATCTTTCGATCATCGGCAGCGTTTCGCTGGTACGCGCGCTGCACGCCGCCGGACTGGTCGACCGCTACACGTTCCTGATCCACCCGCTGACGCTCGGCCGCGGCGCGCGGCTGTTCGAGGGACCGGCGCCGAGGGCCGAGTTTTCGCTTACCGGAAGCGTCGCGACCACCACCGGGGTGCTCATCGCGCATTACGAGCGGCGCTGAAGTTATCCACATGCGGAAGCCCGGTTGTCCACACTGGGGACAACCGGGCTTCCAGGCTGGCTTTGCGCGTTACAGCGCGCCACCGGCGACCGGGGGCATCCCCGAGTCCGCGCCGGTGTCGCCGACGGCCTCGCGGTGCAGGAACTTCTCGATCTCGTAGACGTTGTCACCCGCGCGGCGCGCGACCGTGACCAGCGTCGACATCTGGGAGATCTCCTCGACCTGCTCCTTGAGGAACCACTGGACGAACTGCTCGCTGATGTAGTCCTCCTCGGCCCGGGCGGCCTTCGCGAGCGCGGAGATGTCGGCGGCGACCTCCTTCTCCTGCTCCAGCGCGAGCTCGATCAGCTCGAGCGGGGCGGAGAACTCGTTGCGAACCTCGCCGGTGCCGGGGATCTCGACGTGGTGGTCGCGGTCGAGCATGTACTGGACTAGCGCCATCGCGTGATTGCGCTCCTCCACCGACTGCTTGTAGAAGTGCTTCGCGAGCTGCGGCAGGTCCTCGTTGTCGAACCAGACCGCGAGCGCGATGTACTGCTGGGAGGCGTTGAACTCGTTGTGAATCTGCGCCTGCAGCAGTTCGTAGAACTTGGAGCGCGGTTCTTTCTTCGTGAGGGCCATGTCCATCACGGTACGTCAATGGCGCATTGTTTTCCACTTTTGGCTGGTGATCTCCACCCTATTAGGGTTACCATTCCTCAAGAAGGAAATACTTATTTTGGTTAGCCTTCCCTTAATGTGTCTGCCCTTATTAAGGAAAGGCTAACTTCGCCGGCGCGGGGATCAGTGCCGCTTCGGCGGGGGATCACGGCGCACCGGGCACGACATGCAGCGCGGGCCGCCGCGGCCGGACCCGAGTTCGGACCCGGTGATCGGCAGCACCTCGATCCCCGCCTCGGTGAGCCGCTCGTTGGTCTCCGCGTTCCGTTCGTACCCCACGACCACGCCCGGGGTCAGTGCCAGCGTGTTGTTGCCGTCGTCCCACTGCTCGCGCTCGGCGGTGACCGGGTCGAGGCCGGTGTCGATCACCCGCAGCCGGTCGATCTCCATCGCTTCCGCGGCCGCTTCGAGAAACGGCGTCGGGCCGGCCACTTTCACGCCGCCGTCGCCGGTCGGCTTGAGCGTGAACGCGGTCAGGGAATCGCGCGCGAGCGGATACATCACGACGGCGTCGACATCGACCATCGTGCATACCGTGTCGAGATGCATTGTCGCGCGGGATTGTTCGATCGGCACCGCGAGGACGGTATGCGCGAGGCCGTCGGAGAATACGGAACGAGCGAGCGATTCGGCGCCGGCCGGAGTCGTGCGTTCGCCGACTCCGATCGCGACGACGCCGGGGGCCAGCAGCATCACATCGCCGCCTTCGATCGGCGCGGAATGCGCGCCGTAAGCGCGGGCGGCGTGGCGGAAGCGCGGATGGTAGGCGTAAATGAGGTCGAGGACTGCCGTTTCCCGCCGCCGCGCCGGCATGGTCAGCGACGAGATCGCGACGCGGTCGCCGATCCACACGGACGAATCGCGGGTGAACAGCAGATTGGGCAGTGGATCGACGGCAAAGTCGCGCGGATGGTGCATCATCCGCACCAAAGACGCGCCCTCGGCGGACGGCAGCTCCTCGAACGTCATGCCGGCCATCAGGACTTCAGCAAGCGTTGGCGCGTCGACGCTCGTCAGATGCGACCTGAGGGAGTCCGCGAGATCGTTGCCGAGACGCCGGTCGTCCACCGCGGCGTGCACCCCGGCGGCGTGCGCGCGCTGGTCTTCCAGCGCGGTGCGGAGAACGTCGGCCAGCAGCAGCACCTCGACGCCGCGTCCGCGCAGGACGTCGGCGAACGCGTCGTGCTCCTGCTGGGCGCGGCTCACCCACGGGATGGAGTCGAAAAGCAGCTTGTCGTTGTTGCGGGGCGTGAGCCGTTTCAGCTCGTTTCCCGGCCGGTGCAGCAGGACTGCCCGAAGCGGCCCGACTTCGCTGTCCACCCGGGGAGGTGCGGTCATCTCGCTCGTCTCGCTCACGAAGTGCGAGCCTAATGAGCGGGCCTCACGGGAGCCAGGAAAGACGGCCTTTCAGCAACGAATAGCCGACGAAGGACACCACATCGAACAAAGTGTGCGCGGCGATGAGCGGCCACAGCCGGTTGGTCCGCTGCCACACCCGGCCGAACACCAGGCCCATCACGAGGTTGCCGACGAACCCGCCGAACCCTTGGTACAGGTGGTAGGAGCCGCGCAGCACCGCGGCGCCGAACAGCGACGCGTTCTCCCGCACGCCGAGTTGCCGCAGCCGCGTGAGCAGGTAGCCGATCACGAGCACTTCCTCGGCGAAGGCGTTGCCGAACGCGGAAAGCGTCAGCGCGATCGGCCGCCACCAGGTATCGCCCAAAGTGGACGGTTGCACCGCGAGGCTGAACCCGAGGTGGTACGAAACGAAGTACAGCGCGAGCCCGGGGATGCCGATCAACGCGGCGATCCCGACCGTGATCAGCGCGTCCGAACGGATGCGGCGGCTCAGGCCGATTTCGCGCAGTTTCAGCCCGGCCCGCCACAGCAGGTACAGCCCGAGCCCGCCCCAGCCGACCAGCTGGGCGGCGCTGAGCAGTTGCTGGAGCAGGTCCAGCAGACTCGCCGCGGCGCGCGGGACGTTGAGCTGCACTTGCTGCTGCGCCAACGGGGTCGGCCGCAGCAAAGAGTCCACAAGGGACAGCAGGCTGCGCGCGCCGGACATCCCGAGCGTGATGCCGAAGACCAGGACCAGCTCGATCTTGACCGCCCGCCGCTGCGCGGGGTCGGTGAGCTGAGCCGGGAACGCCGGAAGTGCCGGGTTGAGCCAGGATCGCAGGCCGGACGGCCCTCCGGAACGCTCTGTGGTGCGCATGAACGCACGCTACCGTCGGGGTATGCCGAGGACTATCGCCACCAACACGAAGGTCGAACGCGCCGAACTGGTCGCGTTCCTGAAGCCGCGCCACCGCGCGATCCTGGTGACCACCCGCGCCGACGGGCGGCCCCAGCTGTCCCCGAACACCTGCGGCGTCGACGACGAGGGCCGCATCGTCATCGCGACCTACCCGAAGCGCGCGAAGGCGGTCAACCTCCGGCGCGAGCCGAAGGTGTCGGTGTGCGTGCTGTCGGACGAGTGGAACGGCCCGTGGGTGCAGGTCGACGGGACCGCGGAGGTGATCGACCTGCCGGATTCGGTCGAGCCGCTGGTCGACTACTTCCGCAGCATCTCCGGTGAGCACCCGGACTGGGACGAGTACCGCGAGGCGATGCGCAAGCAGGGCAAGAGCCTGATCCGGATCACGATCGACCGGTGGGGGCCGATCGCGACCGGCGGCTTCCCTCCGGAGCTGGCCGAGGACTGACCGGTCAGGCCTCGCCGCGCAGGAACGGGCAGCCGAGCAGGCGGCGCAGTTCCGCGGCCAGCTGCGGCGGGCTGTCGACCGTGCGGGAGAAGGCGAGGCGGACGTCGTGGTCGCCCGCCGTCGACTCGACGCGCAGGCGCAGGCCGTACCGGTCGAGGCCGAGCGGGCGGATCCGGCCGCCGCGCAGGTCCGCGGGCAGGTGCCGGGCCAGCTGTTCCACGACGTCCGGATGGTCGCTTTCCAGGTGCCGCAGCCATTCCGCCTCGTAGTCGTGGAACGGGTCCGGCGGGGCCGCGCTGAACATGTGCGGCCGGAGCGAATGCGTGCCCTCCGCGTCGGCGAGGACCAGTGACGCCGGGGTCAGCCGGAGCAGCGTGAGGCCGTGCCCGACGTCGAGGAGCCGGTGGTCCGGCCGCTGTTCGGCGATCGACACCGCACGTGCGCGGGCCGACACCTCCGTGAGCGGCCGGAGCCATCCGGTGATCCACAGCAGGCCGCGGACCGGTTCCCGCAGCGCCACTGGGGCGTGGTCGGCGAGCTCGACCATGACGGCGAGCTCGCCGCGTTGTGCCTGCCGGGACGCGCGCACCATCTGGTGCTCGTCCGGCAGAAGAATGCTGACGCTTCCGCTGTGGTGCACGTGATGCAGGACTGGCTCGACGCGTTCGGCCTCGCAGCCGGCGTTTTCGACGGTCGGCATGATCGTCGCCGGGCCGCCGCGGGTCGCGATCGTCTTGGCGCGTTCGGCGGGGTTCGGCGCGGGCGGGCGGCGCACGGATACGGGTGCCTCGGTCACGGCTCACCTCCTACTTAGGTGAGCCTAACCTGAATTGGCACGCGAAGGGAAGGGCGCGCGGGAAGATCACCCACGGGACGGGAAAATGCTGGTCAGCGGATCGGCTGCGGGGCCGGAGCGGATGGCTTCGGCCATGGGGGCCGGGTGCTCCGGTGTCGAAGGGATATCGAGAGGCGTCCGCAGAGCGAACGATTTTGTCCCCTTGCCGTACGCTACTAGCGTGTCAGTCGTGTCAAGCGCTGTGGAACTCACGCCCCCCGGCCCCCGTGGAATTCCTCCCCTGTTCGCGCGGCTCGTCGACGACTCGGCGCTCTTCCCGCCTGCGGACGTCGCGATGCCGGAGGCGCTGCGCGCGTACTTCGAGTCGCGCAGCGGGGAACACGCCGGGGTGCTCGGGGTTTTCCTGTGCCAGGCCTCGCGGCTGCCGGAGCTGATCACCGAGCTGATCAAGATCAAGCCCAAGGAGCCGCTGCCGCTGTCGCTGATCATCGACACCGGGCTCGGCGGCGTTCCGAAGGCGATCTCGATCGTCGAATCGCGCAGCGAGCTGCTGTCGCTGCGAATGGTGGAGATGCCCGCGCCGTCCGACGTCGACGAGGTGTGGCTGGAACGCGTCTCGGAGTTCGTGCCCGAGGACGTCATCCGGGTCGTCGAACCGCGGCGCGGCGTCGGCTGGCTCGACGGCGTCCGCAACGTGATCGAGCACGGCAGCTGGCCGAAGATCCGCTGCGGCGGCAAGGCGGGCGAGAACTTCCCCAGCGTGGACGAGGTCGCCGACTTCCTGTCCGTGGTCAGCGGCTCGCCGGGGGCGTCGTTCAAGGCGACGAACAGCCTGCACCGCGCGGTCCGGCACGTCGACCCGGAGACCGGCTTCACCCACCACGGCTTCCTGAATCTGCTCGTCGCGTCGGCGCGCTGCCTGTCCGGCGGCGACGTCCGCGCGGCGCTGGCATCGACCGATGGCAAGGCGCTCGCGGACGAAGCCCGTGCGTTGCCCGAGCCGGCCGCGAAGGCGGTACGGGAACTCTTCGGGTCGTACGCGGCGGCGTCGTTCGCCGAGCCGGTGGCCGACCTGGGTGAACTCGAGCTGTTGTGAGCAGGGAGGGGTCGCTGACCCTCGACCGCGGCCTGGCGCTGCTGCAAGCGGTGGCCGATTCGGGCGAGCAGGCGGCGACCATCTCCGAACTCGCGGTGGCCATCGGCGCGAGCCGCGCGGCGGTGTACCGGCTGCTGGTCCCGTTGGCCGAGCGCGGCCTGATCTGGCGAGACGGCACGAAGGTGCGGCTCGGCGTCGGAGTGCTGCGGCTGGCCGGTCAAGTCCTGCCGCAGCTGCGCGAGGCCGCGCGGCCGGTGCTGCGCGAGCTGGCCGAGAAGGTCGGCGCGACGGCGCATCTGACGGTGGCGCAAGGCGATCACGCGCAGGCTGTCGCAGTCGTGGAGCCGTCGTGGACGAGCTACCACGTGGCGTACCGGGTCGGCAGCCGGCACGCGCTCACCGCGGGCGCGGCGGGGCGGGCGATGGCGTTGCGGCCCGGCGGCGCTGACCGGTGGAGCGTTTCGACCGGCGAGATCGAGGCCGGTGCTTCGGGCGTCGCCGCGCCGGTGCGTGGGGTTCCGGGACTGCGGGCGAGCGTCGGGGTGATCTCGCTGGAGCCGTTGGCTGCGGACGAGGTCGGGCCGTTGACGGTAGCGGCCGCCGCGAACTTGGCCGAGGTGCTGCGGACCTAGCGACGGGACGCGGCGACCAGCGGCCGGACCATGGTCAGCAGCAGCGCCAGGTCGACCGTGAACAGCAGCCGCTCGAACAGTCCGAGCGTCACTTCCTGCTGCGCGGGCCCGGTGATCAGGGTGCACACGAAGCCGCCCAGCACCACCGCCACGCTGGCGAAACTCGCGACGGCCAGCCTCCGGATCGTGGTGCGGCGCGGCTCCCACGGGCACGATCGCCCGCCGCGGCGGGTCAGCAGCCAGGCGGCCGTGGGGAGCGCGAGGAACGCGGTGAGGGCGGCGGCGTTGTGCAGCTGGCCGTCGAAGGAGCGGGCTTCGCCATTGGGGTCGACCGGGACCGTCGCGCAGATCGTGAGGCCGGCGCACCACACGCCGAGCAGGACGACGACGGCGGGCGAGCGGCGCGCTTTGACGAGCCCGGCCAGCAACGCGAGCGAGCCCAGCGCGAGCGCCAGGCACATGACGGTGAACAGCCGCGCCGCCGAGTGGTCGCCGAGCCTGCCGTAGACGTACTCCGACAGCGTCTGCCAGATCGGGCTGATTTGCGCGGAGAGCCGCAAGTGCAGGTCGGTGGCGATGACGACGGCCGCCCCGATGCCGACCAGCGCGAGCCGCCCGTGCACCGGCGACACGGCGGCGCTGGAAGTGGTCGGCACGGGCACTCCTCGGCGGTCACGGCAGAGACCATGGCGTCACCGGGGGTTCACCTGGTCCTCGTTCGGGGGTTCCGAAGAGGTTACCTGGCGTTCCTGTGAAACGGCCGTTACCAGAGCAGCTGGGCCAGCGCGAACGCGGCGAAACCGGCGAACACGAAGCCGGCCGCCCGCTGGATCAGCTTCGGCCGGATCCGGTCGCGGATCTTCGCGCCGATGAACACCGCCAGCCCGGCGACCGACACCAGCGCGACGAAGGCGCCGAGGCCGACCGCGAACGGGTTGCCGAGGCGCGCGACGAGACCGGCGGTGGCCAGCTGGGAGGCGTCGCCCCACTCCGCGGCGAAGAGCACGCCGAACGACGTGAGCGCGGAGCGCAGGAACGACACCGGCCCGGGCCCGGACCGCGACGCGTCCTCGCCAGCTTCGCTGCCTTCGCGGAAGCCCTCGCGCAGCAGCAGGAACGCGCCGACGCCGAACATCCCGGCGACCAGCAGCGAAACAAGAGTTTCCGGCAAGAGCGTGAGCAGACTTCCGAAAGCGACCGCGATCACGCATTGCGCGGCGAACGCCGCGCATACTCCGGCGAATACCGGCCAGGCGCGGAAACGGGTGGTGAGCACGAGCGTCGCCACGAGCGTCTTGTCCGGCAGCTCGACGGCCAGGACCAGGCCGAACGCGCTGAACAGAGCGATCATTGCGGGAGACATGGGCTCGGGCTCACCCCTTTCCCTGCAACGATAAAGGGGAGATTCAGAAACCCGCAAGCTGATGGGTTTCGCGAATTGCCTGATCAGGTCGGCAGAATGCTCGCCGCCGGTTTGCCGGAGAATTTTTTTCGGTGCGCCGAATTCTTTTTTCCGGCTGCGGTACGGTGCGGGTCATGTCTGCTGACCACGTCGTCGTCATCACCACCGTCGACTCCGAAGCCGCCGCGCGCACCATCGCGGCGAGCGCCATCGAGGCCCGGCTCGCCGCGTGCGCCCAGATCGTGGGGCCGATCACCAGCGTCTTCCGGTGGGAGGACGAGGTGCAGACGGCGGCCGAATGGCGGGTCGAGTGCAAGACGGCCGCGGACCGGTCCGGCGCGCTGGAGGAGTTCCTGAACGTGCGGCATCCCTACGACCTGCCCGAGGTGATCGTCACGCCGATCGTCGGCGGCAGCCCGCGGTATCTGTCGTGGCTGGTGGAAGAGACGCGCTAGCCACCTGATCGGGGGTAGCTGGCCGGGGGTCCGGGACCGGATTCCAGCAGGTCGGCGGGACGTTGGTCCCGGCTAGTTCAGGACGTGTTGAACTGGCTGGCGCGGGGGCGGGCGCGGAGGATCGAACCCGTGGATGTCCTTGAGCTCGCGCGGTGGCAGTTCGGCATCACCACCGTCTACCACTTCCTGATGGTCCCGCTGACCATCGGACTTTCGGTGCTGGTCGCGGCCATGCAGACGGCCTGGGTGCGCACCGGCAATCCGCGGCACCTCAAGATGACGAAGTTCTGGGGCAAGCTGCTGCTCGTCAACTTCGCGATGGGCGTGGTGACCGGGATCGTCCAGGAGTTCCAGTTCGGGATGAGCTGGAGCGCCTACTCCCGGTTCGTCGGCGACGTGTTCGGCGCGCCGCTCGCGATGGAAGGCCTGCTCGCGTTCTTCGTCGAATCGGTCTTCCTCGGCCTGTGGATCTTCGGCTGGGACCGGCTGCCCAAATGGGTCCACCTGGCGTGCGCCTGGGCGTTCTCCCTGGCCACGATGGCCTCGGCGTACTTCATCCTCGCCGCGAACTCGTGGATGCAGCACCCGGTCGGCGTCGAGTTCGTGAACGGCAAGCCGACGATGAACTCGATCGGCGCGGTGCTCACGAACAACACGGCGCTCGCCGCGATCCCGCACACGCTCGCGGGCGCGTTCTCGGTGGCGGCGGCGTTCCTGGTCGGCGTGGCCGGATGGCATATGTGGCGGAAGCGTGCGGAGTCGGACGAACACCGCGACGTCTGGCGCTCGTCGCTGCGGCTCGGCGGCTGGGTCGGCGTGGTGGCGTTCGCGGTGCTCGCGATCACCGGCGACATGCAGGGCAAGCTGATGTTCGAGCAGCAGCCGATGAAAATGGCGTCGGCGGAAGCGTTGTGCCACACGGAAAAGCCGGCGAGCTTCTCGATCATCGCGGTCGGCGACGTGGCCAATGCCAACTGCGAGGACGTCAAGACGTTCAACGTGCCCGCGCTGCTGTCCTTCTTGGCGCACAACGACTTCTCCACCGAGGTCAAGGGCGTGGAGAACCTGGTTTCGGAATACCAGGCGAAATACGGCACGAACTACCCGGACGACCCGGCGCTCGGCGCGCTCGCGGGCAAGCCGATCGACTACGTGCCGAGCCTGCCGGTGACGTACTGGGGCTTCCGGATCATGATCGGCTTCGGCGCGATCTCGGCGGGCATCGGACTGCTGGCCCTGTGGCTCACCCGGCGCGGCCGGATTCCCGGCGGACGCTGGTTCCCGCTGCTGGTGCTGGGCGGCATCACGACGCCGTTCATCGGCAACAGCGCGGGCTGGATCTTCACCGAGATGGGCCGCCAGCCGTTCGTGGTCGCGCCGAATCCGACCGGCGTCGAGGGAATGTGGATGTTCACCGCGCAGGCGGTGTCGAAGCTGACCGCCGGCGAGGTGCTGACGTCGCTGATCTCGTTGACGGTGCTGTATGCGGTGCTGGGCGTGGTCGAGCTGTACCTGATGCGCAAGTACATCCGGGGCGGGGTGGACGCCGTGATGCCGCCCGCCGCCGCTTCCGACGGTTCTGATGATTCCGAGGATTCCGATGACCAGGCGCTTTCGTTCGCCTACTGACCCGGTGGAGCGGGCCGGGGTGCCGCCAGAAGACCCGGAGGGCCGGGTCTGGGCGCGGCCCGCTCCACTGGCCTGGACGAGTGCTGGTGCTGGTGCTGAACAGACGGAGGTGGAGATGAACGGTCTGCCGCTCGCGGCCGCCGAAACGAACCCGCCCGCCGCCAGTCCCCACCTCGCGTCCCCGACCACGACCGGGCGAACTTCAGGCCGCACTGCCTCGCGGCACCAAGCGCCCCGAACTCTCGCCCCAACCCCTTCGCGCGCCTACGCAGCCCCCACCCTCACCGGGGGGACGCCCCGTACCCAGCGTAATCGTGCGGTGGCTCTCGCGGGTTACCCACAGCAAATCTGTGGACAACTCGGTGGGTTGTGGATAACTCAGGGCCATCGTGGGGACAACCCGGTGGCCGACCGGATGACGTCGGCAAACGCCGGACGAGGTGAGTGGGGATGACACTCGAAACGCTGTGGTTCGCGATCGTCGCGCTGTTCTGGCTGGGGTATCTCTTCCTCGAAGGCTTCGACTTCGGCGTCGGGATGCTGCTGCCGGTCCTCGGGAAGACGAACACCGAGCGGCGCGTCCTCGTCAACACGATCGGACCGGTCTGGGACGGCAACGAGGTCTGGCTGATCGTCGCGGCCGGCGCGACCTTCGCGGCGTTCCCCGGCTGGTACGCCTCCCTTTTCTCCGGTGCCTACCTCCCGCTGCTGCTCGTCCTCCTCGCGCTGATCGGGCGCGGCGTCGCGTTCGAGTACCGCGGCAAGGTCGACTCCGAACGCTGGCGGCGCGTCTGGGACCGCGTGATCATCATCGGTTCCTGGATCCCGCCGCTGGGCGTCGGGCTGCTGCTCGCGACCACCGTGCTCGGCCTGCCGCTCGACGCGCACGGCAACCGCGTCGGCTCGCCGTTCGAATCGGTCCGGTGGGACACGCTGCTGGGCGCGGTCGCCATCGTCGGGTTCTCGCTCGTGCACGGCGCGGCGTTCCTGGCGCTGAAAACGACCGGCGACCTGCGGGAACGGGCGCGGACCATCGCGCTGCGAATCCTCCCGGTCGGGCTCCTGCCGCTGGTCGCGTTCCTCGTGGTCGTCCAGGTCCGCGAGGGCAAACTGTGGACGCTCGTCTCGCTGGTGATCGTCGTCCTCGCCGCCGCGGTGGCGTGGCTGCGGCTCTACGTCGACCGTGACGGCCAGGCATTCGCCGCGCTCGCGGTCGTCATCACGGCCGCCGCGGTGACGTTCTTCGGCGCGCTCTACCCGAACGTCCTGCCGTCCACCCTCGACCCGGCGCATTCGCTGACCATCACGAACAGCGCGGTCAGCCACTACACGCTGACCGTGATGACCTGGGTCGGCGCGTTCGGGGCGCCAGCCGTGCTGATTTACCAAGGCTGGACCTACTGGGTTTTCCGCAGGCGCATCGGCGTCCAGCACATCCCGGCGGTGCACGCACCATGACGAAGCTTCCCGGCCGCGCACCCCTTTCCGCCACGAGGTCCGCCCTGGACCCAGTGCGGCCGGGCAAGGGTCCGCTCGGCGCGCTCTCGGCTCTCGGGCCGGCCGCGCGCCGGGCGCTGATCCTGGTCGCGGTGCTCTCGCTCGGGAACGCGGTTTTCCTGGTCGGACAAGCCTTTCTGCTAGCGGACCTGCTCGCCGACGTGGTTTCCCAGGGGATCGGGGGCCGCACCGTCCAGTTGGCTGTTTTGTTCGCGTTCGTCGTGGGCCGGGCGGGCACCAGCTGGGCGGTGCGGGTGGTCTCCGCTCGCGCCGCCGCGACCGCGCAACGCGACCTGCGGGCCCGCGTCGTCGACCACGCGTTGCGCCTCGGACCGGAATGGCTCGCCCGGCGCGGCCACGGCGAACTCACGACGCTCGTCACGCGCGGCCTCGACGCGCTCGACTCCTACTTCCGCGAGTACCTGCCCGCGCTCGTCACCGCGGCAGTCGTCCCGCTCGCGGCAGGCGCGGCGATCCTGTGGACAGACTGGCCGTCAGCGGTGATCATCGCCGCCACGGTCCCGCTGCTGCCGATGTTCGCGATCCTGGTCGGAAAATTCACCGCCGACCGCGTATCCGGCGCGACGGACGCGGTGCACCGGATGTCCGGCCTGCTGCTCGAACTGGTGCGGGCGTTGCCAGTGCTCACCGCGTTCCGGCGGGCCGACGCACAGGCCGAGACCGTGCGAAAGCTGTCGGACCGGCACCGTCGCGCGACACTCAAGACGTTGCGAGTCGCGTTCTCCTCGGCGTTCGTGCTCGAACTCGCCGCGACGCTCTCGGTCGCGCTGGTGGCCGTCGTCATCGGCGTCCGGCTGGTGTCGGGATCGCTCCCGCTGACGATCGGACTCGGCGTGCTGATCCTCGCTCCCGAGTGCTACCAGCCGATTCGCGCGGTCGGCGCGGCTTTCCACGCGAGCGAGGACGGCGTGGAAGCGGTCCGCCGGGTGACCGCGGTGCTCGCGGAGCCAGTCCCGGCCGAAGGGACGCGGACCGCGCCCGGTGGAGCGTTGGTTGTGTCCGACCTCAAAGTCGCCCGACGCGGCGGTTTTGCCCCGGACGGCGAGAGTTTCTCCGTCCGGCGCGGCGAGATCGTGTGGCTGCGCGCGCCAAGCGGTGGCGGTAAATCGACCACGCTGGCGACGCTGCTGGGCTTCGTGCTGTCCTATGACGGGGCGGTGCTGGCTGGGGACGTTCCGCTGGCCGAAGCCGACCTCGAACGCTGGCGCGCGGGTATCGCGTGGGTCCCGCAGTCGCCGGTTTTCAGCGGCGGGACGGTGCGGGAAGAACTCGCGGTCGCCGGGGCGGACGTCGATGCCATGCTCGCTGAACTGGGCCTGCACGGCCTCGCCGACCGTCCGGTCGACCGGCTTTCCCAGGGCCAACGCCAGCACGTCGCGGTCGCTCGGGCGTTGCTGCGAGTCCAGTCGGGTGCGTGGTTGCTGCTTCTGGACGAGCCGACCGCGCACCTGGACGACGTCAACGCGCGGCGGGTGATGGACGCCGTCGAACGAGCGGTGAAAAACGGTGCGGCGGCGGTAATAGCTGCTCACGAACGTTCCGCTGCGGTGGCCGTTACGGACTCAGCTCCTGCGGCGGTGGTCGAGTCCACTTCGGACAATGTGGAGGCGCGACCGCTTCCCTGGCACCTGATCCTTGATCGACGGCTTTTCTCCGGTGCCCTGCTGGGTGCCTTGGCGCTGCTGGCCGGGATCGCGCTCACCGCGACTTCTGGCTGGCTGATCGCCAAAGCGTCGTTGCAGCCGCCGATTTTGACCCTGACTGTCGCAGTTGTCGGGGTGCGCGCCTTCGGACTCGGCCGTGCGGGACTGCGGTATGTCGAACGACTCGTGACCCACGACGCCGCCTTCCGCATCGCAGGCCGGCTGCGGGTTCGACTGTGGAATGCGTTGGTGCGCTTGGGTCCGGCGCGCAGCCTCGAAGCCGGGGAGAGCCAGCGGCGGCTGGTGACGGACGTCGATACGGTGCGGGATCTGCTGCCGCGCGTCGTGTCGCCACCGATCGTGGTCGGGCTGGTCGCAGCCGGGGCGATCGCGGTGCAGACGGTGGTGCTGCCGTCGGCCGGTTTGGTGCTGGCGCTCACCGTGTTGGTGGGCTTGGCAGCACCGGCGGTCGCGCTGCAATTGGAGCGACGGGCGACTTCGGCCCTCGCCGCCGGACGACGTGACGTCGCGGCGCGGGTCTTGGTCCTGTTCTCCGCAGCGGCAGAGCTGCTCGCTTACGGCCGGGCGGCTTCGCGTCGTCGCGAGCTTGCCTCGACGGATACCCAGCTGGCGGCCGACACCCGCCGGCAGGCGTTCGGTGCGGGGGCGGCAGATGCGCTGATCACCCTGTCGACCGGGGCGGCCGCGGTGGTCAGCACGATGCTGGCTGCCGGGGCGGTCAGCCGCGGTGAGCTGGCGGGGGTGATGGCTCCGCTGCTGGCATTGGTGCCGCTGGCGCTGGCGGAGGTGCTGGCGCTGCTGCCACAGGCGGCAGTGCACTGGGACACGCTACGGGCGGCGCGGGGTCGGCTTGGCGGGGTGGTCGGCGAGCCGGAGCGTTTGCGCAGGACGGATGCTGCGGCGGTCACTGGTGGCGGGCAGTTCGTGACTGGGTCTGAGGACCTGCGAGAGGGAGCCGTTCCCGCGGTTGCGCGCGCGAGCGCCGAGGCCGCTCAGTTTACGGCTGAGTCGGATTTGGATAGCCCAGCCGCGGTCTGGTTGCGGGGGGCTGAGCTGGGGTGGCCTGGCGGCGAGGCGGTGCTGAATGACGTCGACCTGAGTGTGCCGGCCGGGGCTTATGTGGCGGTTGTCGGGCCGAGCGGGGCGGGGAAGTCGACGTTGGTGGCGGCCTTGCTGGGGTTCCTTCAGCCGCGCAAGGGCGAGGTTGCTGTGCCGAGGAAGGTGGCTTGGGCGCCGCAGGAGCCGATGCTTGTGTCGACCACCGTGGCGGAGAATTTGCGGCTCGCGGATCCGCTGGCGGAGACGGCCGATTTGCGGCGGGTGCTCGATCAGGCGCAGTTGCCGGAGCTCGATCTGGAGACCGTGCTCGACAGCGCCGGGGCCGGGTTGTCCGGTGGGCAGGCGCAGCGGGTGGCGGTGGCGCGGGCGTTGCTGGCGGCTCCGTCGGCGGAGTTGGTGTTGCTGGACGAGCCGACGTCGCATCTCGATGAGCCGACGGCGCGGGCTTTGCGGGCGACGTTGCGGGCCGAACTCGCGGGACGGACGGTCGTGCACGTAACGCACAATGCGGATGAAGAGCTGCAAGCGGACATTGTTTTCGAGGTCCGGGACGGGCGCGTCGTGCGTCGGGCGTTGCCGCGGGTGGCGGCGTGACGGAGGGTTGTTGGTGACGGTCACGATTTCGGGTCTGGGGCAGGGGGCCGCGCTAAGGTCGGAGTTGCTCATGGACCCGACACTCGCCGCGCGCGCCCTTTCCGCGGCCACGGAGATCACCAGCACCGCGCTGTCCGGGGACGACCCGGAGGGGGTGCTGGAAACAGTCGTGGCCAGGGCCGTTGAACTGGCCGACGCCGACCTTGGGCTGGCGATGGTCAGCGCCGACGACGGGCGCGTCGTGGTCGAGGCGGCGTACGGGGTCGACGGTTTGCTCGCCGAGGTGCCGGCGGGCGACGTCGAACGCGGCCCGGTCGGGGACTTGCGCGGGCTAACGCTCGAGACGGATTCCGCGGCGGGCCGGGTCGCGCGCGGCAGCGAGCCGATCGCGGCGGAGGACTTCATCGTCGATCCGCGCACGGCCCCGTATGTACCCGATGAACTGCGGGGATACGGGCCGTTCGCGGCCGCGCCGTTCGGCTCCGGCGGGCGGGTGCTCGGCGCGCTCACGGTGTATCGACGGCAGGGGCGCGAGCCGTTTTCCGCGGGCACGGTCGAGATGCTCGCGGCGTTCGCGGCGCAGGCCGGGGTGGTGCTCGCGCTGGCCGAGGGCGCGAACGCGCGGCATCGCGTGACCCTCTACCAGGAGCGCGAACGCATCGCCCGCGAGCTGCACGACGTGATCGTCCAACGGCTCTACGGCACCGGCATGCAGCTGGACCGCGTCCGCCGCAACATGCGGAAACGCTTCGCACAGGCCGACGGGGCCCGGCTGTCCGACGCGATCGATCAGCTGGACCAGACCATCGAGGAAATCCGCGGCACCGTGCGGGCGCTGCGCTCGCCCGAGCCGCGCCACGATCCCGCCAGCCCGACCGACCTCGCCGAATCCGCGCGCGGCGAAGTGCGCATCGCCGGCGAACTGCTCGGGTATCCGCCGACCCTCGAGCTGTCCGGCGAATTCGCCGACATCCCGGCCGAACGAGCCGACCACATCCGGGCCGCGTTGCGCGAGGCACTGTCCAATGTGGTCCGACACTCCGGCGCGAGCGAAACCCGCGTGACGCTGACCCGCGACGCCGAAGGAGTGAAGCTTCGCGTGCGGGACAACGGATCCGGGGTGCCGCAAGGCGTGGCGACCCGGGGGCTCCGGCATCTCGCCGAACGTGCCGATGCTGCTGGTGGTCGGTTTTTCCTCAATTCCTCGCCGAGTTTGGGCACGCTTGTCGCGTTCGATCTGCCGCTGGAGTGATCGGTTAGGTGGACGCGTTGTTGTGCGGCGGGTTTGCGTGGTCGTGCTGGTTGGCTGTGGTGCGCGGTTAAGTGCGGCGGTGATGTCGCGACCGTTGGTATCGCAGCTGCGGGGTGGTGAAGGGCACTCGCGCGCTGGGGTGAGCGGTTAGGCGGATGCGTTGTCGCGCGGCGGGTTTCCGCAGTGGCAGCGGTGGCCCGCTGTGGGCTGCCAACCCGCGGTGGGCGGCAGTGAGCGATGCGGCGACCGTTGGTGCCGCAGCTGCGGGGTGGTGAACGGCGCTCGCGCGCTGGGGTGAGCGGTTAGGCGGATGCGTTGTCGCGCGGCGGGTTTCCGCAGTCGCACCGGTGGCCCGCTGTGCGCTGCCAACCCGCGGCGGGCGGCAGTGAGCGATGCCGCGACCGTCGGTGCCGCAGCTGCGGGGTGGTGAAGGGGCACTCGCGTGCTGGGGTGAGCGGTTAGGCGGATGCGTTGTCGCGCAGCGGGTTTCCGCAGTCGCACCGGTGGCCCGCTGTGCGCTGCCAACCCGCGGCGGGCAGCAGTGAGCGATGCCGCGACCGTCGGTGCCGCAGCTGCGGGGTGGTGAAGGGGCACTCGCGTGCTGGGGTGAGCGGTTAGGCGGACGCGTTGTCGCGCCGCGGGTTTCCGCAGCCGCACCGGTGGCCCGCCGTGCGCTGCCAACCCGCAGCGGTCGGCAGCGCACGATGCCGCAGTCGTCGGCACCGCAGCTGCGAAGGCGTAAACCGCAGCCGTGCGCTGGAGTGAGCCGCTATGCGGGCGCGTTCTCGCGCAGCGGGTTTGCGCGGTCGCGCCACCGTACGCGGTCAACCGCGGCGGTCGGCAGCGAGCCAGCGATCCCGCAACGGTCGATACCGCAGCTGCGAGGGTGGCGAACCGCAGTCGCGAGCGGCCATGACCTGCAGGCTGCAACGGGAACGTCCGCCACGACCTCGCCAGACCGCAACGCCTTGCATGGACAGCAGCAATCGCATTGCCTTGGCCAGCAAGGCAATAACCCGCGCCCCGCCGAGTCGGAAGCGGCAGATACCCAGCACCCCGCCGAGTCCGAAGCGGCAGTTACCGCGCCGCGCGCGCACGTCGCGGTAACCACATCGCACTGAACCCGCCATCGCAGCGGATTCGACACGTCAGCCGCACGGCATCGGGTAGCCCTGCACTGTGTCGTCGACCCCGCGTTGCGGCGACCTAGCGCAGCACCGAAATGCCACCTCGGCTTAGCGCAGTTTCAGGCAAGCCACCGCAAATCCGCAACCTGAAACGAGCTGCCGCGCAACCACCGTTCCGAATCCGCCTCCTCGGATCGCCGTGAACGCACTGTGTCCGCGTTTCCTGAATCGCTCGCCGCAAACCCGCCGTATCAACCTCGCACCGCCGTGGATCCACCGCGCACCAAGAGATTCAGCCTTCCCGGGTCATCGAACACGCTCCTTCCTCGAATTGTCTCGCCTGCCACCGAGCCGTTCCCCATGGTAGCGAAGAATCGAACATCCATTCGGCACTCAATGGGGTGAACCACAGTGCGGAAGTCGGCTACCCACAGCTCCGTCTTGAACGCCGAGAACCCCGTCCGCAGCAACGCGGGCGGGGTTTGGGTGCGGATTCGGCAGAGGTCAGTCGCGGTTAGCGAAGAAAGCGCGAATATCGCCGGCGAGGAGATCGGGGCGTTCCATCGCGGCGAAGTGCCCGCCTTCCTCGAAGCGGCTCCAGTGCACGATGTTCGTGTTGTCGCGTTCGGCGAAAGTCTTGATGGTCTGGAAGTCGTCCTTGAACACCGCGACTCCGGTGCGCGCGTCGCTCACCCGGGGTTCGGCCTGTGCGCGGGCGTTCTCCAGGTAGCTGCGGCTCATCCCGGAAGCGGCGTTGGCGAACCAGTTCACGCTCACCTCCAGCAGGATCGTTTCCAGTGGTACGAGGGAGGTTCCGTTGCCGAAGGAGTTGAACAGCTCGCTGTAGGCGAGTAATCCGATCGGGGAGTCACTGAGGCCGACGGAAACCGTCTGCGGGCGCGAGGCGTTCATCGTGTTGTAGCCACCGACTGATTGAAACCATTGCATGTGCGCGAGACCGGCGTGGTCGGCCGGGTCGAGGCGTTCGAATTCGGCTGGGTCGCCGGACGGGAACGAGAACAGCTGCAGGACGTGCAGGCCGAGGAAACCGTCCGGGTTCAGCAGGCCGAGTTCCCTGGCGACCATCGCCCCGTTGTCCGAGCCGTGGATTCCGTAGCTCTCGTACCCGAGGCCGCGCATCAGCCGGTCGTACGCGGCGGCGACGCGGGCGACTGTCCAGCCGGATTCGGCGAGGGGCTGGGAGAAGCCGTAGCCGGGTGCGTCGGGGATGACGACGTCGAAGGCGTCCTCGGCGCGGCCGCCGTGAGCGACCGGGTCGACGAGGCGGTCGATCAGGTCCAGGTAGTCGACCGACGAGCCGGGGTAGGTGTGCGCGAGCAGCAGCGGCGTCGCGCCGGGGTGGGCGGAGCGGACGTGGACGAAGTGGAACGTCTGGCCGTCGATCTCGGCGGTGAAGTGCGGAAAGGAGTTGATCCGAGCTTCGGCGGCGCGCCAGTCGAACGCGCGCCACGCTTCGAGCGCGGTCCGGAGGTAGGCGTTGGGCGTGCCGGCGTCCCAGTCGTCGGTCGGCGACGGCTGCGGCAGGCGGGTGCGGGCGAGGCGGTCGTGCAGGTCCGCGAGTTCGGCGTCGGTGATCTCGACGGTGAAGGGGCGGAGGGAGAGGGAAACGGTTGCGTTCGTCATGAGAAGAACACTAGGAGGCTATTAGGTAGGATCAGTTCCTAGTAGAAGAGGGAGTTTCGAATGGCCGATCCGACGGCGCGGTTGCTGGCGCTGCTCGCCCTCCTCCAGACCGCCGCTGGGCGGAGCGGCAGGGAGCTGTCCGAGCGCTTGGGCGTCTCGGCCCGGACCATCCGCAACGACGTCGAACGGCTGCGTGACCTGGGCTATCCCGTCGAGGCGACGCGCGGGAACGTCGGCGGCTACCGGCTCGGCTCGGGCGGAAAACTGCCGCCGCTCCTGCTGGACGACGAGGAAGCGGTCGCGGTCACCGTCGGGCTGCGGGCCGCGGCGGGCATCTCCGGGATCGAAGAAGCCGGCACGCGGGCGCTCGCGAAGCTCGAACAGGTGCTGCCGTCGAGGCTGCGTCCGACGGTCGACGCGCTGCGCTCGACGATCGACCGCGGGCCGGAGAACACCGGCACCGACGCGCCCGATCCGGAGGTCGACGGTGCCGTGCTGCAGGAGGTCGCGCGGGCGATCCGGCACGTCGAATGGCTCCGGTTCGATTACGCGGACGAGCTGCGGCTGGTCGAGCCGTACCGGCTGCTCAGCTGGCAACGGCGGTGGTACCTGGTCGCCCGCGATCCGCGGGACGGCACCTGGGCGACCTACCGCGTCGACCTGATGCAGCCGCGGATGCCGACCCGTCGCCGGTTCGAGCCGAATCCCTTGCCTGGCGGGGATTACACCGCCTTCGCGATGCGCACGATCGCGGCCAGTGGCTGGATCGTGCACGCACGCCTGCGCATCGACGCCCCGGCGGAGAAGGTGCTGGCCCGGATCAATCCGACGGTCGGCGTCGTCGAACCCCTTGACGACCACCAGTGCGTGCTCGTCACCGGCGCGGACAGTTTGGACACCGTGGCTGTCTACATTGGAATGTTGATGATGGACTTCACCGTCGAATCGCCGCCGGAGCTGATCCCGCGGCTGCGGTTGCTGTCCGAACGCTACGCACGCGCCGTCGCGGGCAGCTGATTCACTTGCCGCGCCGGGCGATCCACGCCGCGGCCTGCGTACGGCGCTGCATGCCGAGCTTCGCGAGCACCGACGTCACATAGTTCTTCACCGTCTTCTCGGCGAGGAAAAGCCGTTCGGCGATCTCGCGGTTCGACAATCCCTGCCCGATCAGCTCCAGGACGTCGCGTTCGCGGTCGGTGAGAGTGGCCAGCTCGTCGGTCGGCGGATGGCGCAGCTTGTTGAGCACGCGAGCGGTGCTGACCGGGTCGAGCAGCGACCGGCCGGCGGCGACTTCGCGCACCGCGTTCACGACGTCCTGGCCGCGCACCTGCTTGAGCAAATAGCCCGACGCACCCGCCATGATCGCGCCGACCATGGCTTCCTCGTCGTCGAACGCGGTGAGCATGAGGCAGGCCGGCGGATTCGGCTTGGACCGCAGCTCGCGGCACAACGTGATGCCGTCGCCGTCCCCGAGCCGCACATCCACGACCGCGACGTCCGGCTCGACGTGCATGGCCACCGCGAGCGCCTCTTCGACACTCCCGGCCTCGGCGACCACCTCCAGGTCGGCCTCGTCGCTGAGCAGGTCGCGCAGGCCCCGCCGGACGAGTTCGTGGTCGTCTACGAGCAGCACCTGGATCGGCATATCTCCAGGTTACGGGCCGTGGGTCGGTCCGTCTGCCGGTGGTGCCGCACGACACCAGGTGTTACCGCTCGCAGGCGATCCCGTCGCCGTCGCGGTCCAGGCCGGGACGGTAGCCCGGTTGGCCGCGATAGAGCGGCGTCACATGAGCGGCTTTCGCGGCCGCACAGTTCTTGTAGTACACCCCGCTCGGCTGTTGAGGTTCCGGCGCGTCCTCGACCGGCGGCGGGGCGGCTTGTTCGGATGTGCGCTGGGCGGGCGGCGGGGCAGGCGTTTCCCTCTGCGGTGTCGGAGTGGGAGTCGGCACTGGCGTCGGTGCGGTGATCACGCCTTTGCAGGGAGCCGCCCACAATCCGGTCGCAGCTTGCTGGGCCGTATTCGCCGCGTTGCGCAGTGAATCGGAGATCGCATTGCCAGCCAGCCGGGCGTATCCGGCCGAGAGCGCCGCAGTCGCGTAATCGGTGCCGTCGCTCAACACCAACGCGACGCCGTCGGTGGTGTCCGTGGTGATCTTCACCGCCGCGCCGGAGAGCTTGTTGTCGGCCCAAACCGCCGTCTCATTCGCGTAGCAGTTGTTTCCGGTCGCCACTTCGAGACCGAGGATGTGCACGGTGCGGTGGCTCCCGTCGGAACCAGCCAGTTCGACATTGGCGGCGTCGGTGATCTTGTCCACGGTGTAGGTCACCGGTGCCGGGGTGACCGAGGTGGTCGCCGGGGTCGTGACCGGCGGCGGAGCGACCGGTGCGGCTACCGGCGCCGGTGCCGGCGTCGGCGCGGGCTTTCCGAACACCGCACCCAGAACGAAAAGAACCGCGAAGACGCTGAGCACGACCGTCAGCCACGTCGGGAATTTCAGCTTCGGGCGCGACGTCGGCGCGGGTGTGGAGGGCATTCGGAATTCCTGTTCCTGAGGCGGGTGCAGAATGGTGTTCGCCCCAGCGGCGGCAAGTGTTACGCGCTGGGGAGCCCAGATTGTCGAGAGCGAAGAAGACGTCACGGATCTGTCACAAAGACAGCATTTTCCGTTCCGGGCGTGACGATTCGCGAGCTTCCCGCGATGGTCAGGGGAACCGTTCAGGAGAAAGTGCATCCACGATGGCCGAGCTGATCGAACGACTGTCCCTGTCCTCCGCCGGACAGGTTCCCGCGAGCGGCACGGAATTCACCGCGCTCGACGTGAAGACGACCGGACTGCACACCGGTCGCGTCCTGGAGGTCGCCGCGATCCGGTTCCGCGGGGACGGGACGTTCCTCGGCGAGTTCGCGACGGTCGTCGCCGCGGACGCGAACCGGCGCAATCCGCACCGCATCACCGCGGCGGAATTGGCTGACGCGCCGGCCTTGGGAGACGTCCTCGGCCGGTTGTTCGACCTGTGCCAGGGCGCGGTTGTCGTGGCGCACGACCTGTCCTCGGTGGCAGGCCTCCTCTCCGAGATCGGCCAGTTAGGCGTCCGGCTGCCCCGGCTTCCGGGGATCTCGCTCCAGGACGCGGCGCGGGCGGCGCTGCCGTTGCCCAACTACCGGCTCGCCGCCATCGCCCGGGCCTTCGGCATCGAGGACTTCCCCGGCTACCTCGCCGAACCGGCCGCCCGGGCGTGCGCGCACGCGATGATCGCGCTCATCGGTACGCATGGGCTGCGGTTGGCGCAGCCAGTGCGTTTTCCGGAACTGCCGCGGTACGCGAGCGGGGCGGCAGCCGTGCGCCGGGCGGTGGCGGGTGCGGAGAAGGGCTGGATGGCCGAGGCGGTCGACCGGGCTTTCGCGGGTGCCGACGGCCCGGTCGCACGGGCTTACCTCGATCTGCTCGCCGAAGCGGTCGGCGACCAATTCCTGACGGACGAGGAGGTCTGGGCGCTCGCCGACCTGGCGACCGAAGCCGGGATGACCGAGGCCGAGGTGCATCAGCTGCACGCCGGCTTCGTCGCTGAGCTGCGCCGGGTCGTGGAGGCGGACGGGGTGGTGACATCCACCGAGTACCGCGAACTACGGCAGGTCGCGGACGCACTCGGGGCGCTGGAAGGGGTGGTGGACCTCCAGGTCACCACCAACGGCACCAAGCCGACGAGGGTCCTGGTGCTCGGGACGACGGCGGAGGCGGACCAGCTGCGGGCGCGGGTGCTCTCGGCAGGCTTCCAGCTCGCGAAGAACCTCACGGGTTCGGTCACGCATCTCGCCTACGACTCGGGGGTGCGCGAGTCCGAACCGCGGCTTTCCCGGGCGCTCGAACTCGGTGCGCACGTCGCGCGGCTCGACGACGCTCTGGTGCTGCTGGGGTTCGCTCCGGCCCCGCAGCCGAAGCAGCAGGAAACCCCGGTCAAGAAAATCCCGGTCAGCAGCAACCGGCTTGCCGGGCGGGTGCTGATGGGAATCGGGCTGGTCCTGATGGTCCTCACGGTCGCCGCGATGTTCGGCGGTGCCGGGCTGGGGCCGGGGATCGTGCTGGCCGTTCTCGCGGTCGGCGCCCTGGTCGGCGGCTGGTATCTCGACGAGACGAAGCGGGTCGCGGCCGGGTCAGCGGGGTAGCGGAGGGAACCTCTTCTCGTTCCGGTCCACCTTCGCGTTCGCCGCCTCCAGCAGATCGATTCCCAGCACATCGGCCAGCCGGACCAGGTACAGCATCACGTCGGCGATTTCGTCCTGGACGTTGAACTCCTGTTCCGGGTCGGCGCGCCAGTTCGCGGCTTCCTCCGGGGTCAGCCACTGGAACAGCGAGATCAGCTCGCCTACCTCGCCGGACAGGGCCATCGTCAGGTTTTTCGGGGTGTGGAACGGTTCCCAGTCCCGGGCGGCGGCGAAGTCGCGGAGGCGCTGGGTGAGGTCGGCTAAAGTCACCGGACTTGATTATCACGCGCGGTGCTCACCTGGGGTGTCCGGGTTGGGCCGAAAAGAGTACGCCGTTGGCCCACACGCCGGTTACCGGCCATACGGCAGACTGTTCGCGTGAGCGTCCCCGACCCGGTCGAGTACACCGCCAAAATCGGTGCGGTTCTCGACACTGTGCGGCGGCTGCTCGACTCCGGCAGCCGCGCTGACCTCGCGCCGCTCGCCCGGCGGGCGGTGGACGACATCGTGGCCATGCTCGAGCAGCACGGCGATCTCACCGGGGATCTGCAGGTGCGGCTCGACCAGGCGGTCGCGTTGTACGCGCGGGCTTGTGCGGCTCGGCCGCCGGATCCGGAGCAGCTCGCGGACTGGGTGCTGGAGGCGGCGTTCAGCGGGCGCGCGATCGCGGTGGCTGATTTCGCGACGGCACTCGGGAACGCCGGGCTCGCGCGGATGAAGTCTATTGTGGACGAATTGTTGCGCGGGAAATCCGAGGACAAGCTCGCGGTCGCGGAACGGCTGCAGGAGGAAATCGCGGAGGCCAGCGGGGATGTCGACGGGCTGGTCGCCATTCTCGCCGCCAAGCCGCCGCGGGTGGACGTCAGTCTCAAGATCGTCCGGGTGCTGCGGGCGGCCGGGCGGCACAGCGAGGCGATCGCTTACGCGGCGCGGGTGTTGACCCCGCAGCGGCCGGAGAAACCACAGCGGGCAGAGAAACCACAGCGGCCGGACAAGCCGGAGCAGAAGGAAGAAGAGTCCATTTCGGAGTACCGCGAGCGGATCGAGCAGTTGATCGCGCGGAAAGAAGCCAGCGCATACCGGGAAGCGGCGCAGTGCCTCAAAAAACTGCGCACCCTGCACAAGCAAGCGGGCACGGCGGAGGAGTTCACCGGCTACGTCGCCGAGCTGGTGAACGTCCACCGCCGCAAAACCCGGTTGCTCGCGGAGCTCCGGTCGGCCCGGATCGCGCTTCCGAAGGGCTAGAGCTCGGCCAGTGCGGCGCGGTAGGCGTCCAGGTCGTAGTCCAGCTGGTCCTCTTCCTCGGTCTCGGTCAGCTGTCCTTCGAGGACGGACACCAAGCGGTCGAGAACGTCGGCGCGGGAAAGGTCCTGCCGCAGCAGGTTTTGCGCGGCGGTCCACACCTCGGCGGGCTCGTTGTCCCACAGCTGGTCCACAATGGACGTCTCAAGGGCGAGGCGGAGACCGTCCGCGCCGTCGAATTCTTCCGCGGCCAGCGATTCGTGGTACTCCGGGTGCGCGCCGATCACCAGCAGCCGGCGCTGTTCCGGGTCGCCCGGGTCGAGGTCGGCCAGTTCCTCGTCACCGATCACTGTGGACAGTTCGGGCACCGCGAACCGGCGGCGGGCCACCACTTCCAGGGCTTCCTCGGCCGATTCGGTGCCGTCGAGGTAGTCGCTGAAGTCCTCTTCCTCGTCGTCGTCCGAGAGGTATTCGCCGAGGTATTCGGTGACCTCTTCGAGCAGTGCGGCCGTGGCGACTTCGGACAGTCCGGCGCGAGCCGCGGCCCAGCCGGCCCAGGACAGCACGACCGGCGCGACCGCGTCCTCGTCTTCCAGCTCGTATTCGCCCTCCAGCAAGGATTCGAGGAACCGCGCCAGCTTTTCCGGACCCACCCGCAGCGGGTTCGCCGGTTCTGCCCGGCAGCCGTGGTCCACCAGCAGGTCGGCGATTTCGCGGGCGGCGTCGGCGTCCGGCAGGTTGGTGTCGGCGAGGAACTGGGCGACGGCGGCCTCGCGCTGCTCAGCGCTCCACTCGGCCACCGGCGGGACCTCGGAAGCCTCCGGCAGCGAACGCGCCCAGGTCAGCGCGATGGCGTGGAACCGGGTGTAGTCCTCGCCGATGTCCGGCTCGTCCAGCGCGTCCGTGGCGGCGATCCCGGACACCAGCAGGCGATGCGCGTCCGCGGGCTCGACCTTTTCCAGCACGACCAGCTCGCCGTCTTCCTCGACCTGGGCGCGCATTTCGGCGAGCACCTCGTGCGGCTCCTCGATGACCACCAGGTCGCGCACCCGGCCGCCCTCGGTGAAGTCCAGCAGCGCGAGCAGGCCGAGCGAGTGGTCGCCGCGGGAAAAGACGCACAGCAACGACGATTCGTCGCCGTAGACATCCCCGGTGCGCCAGCATTCGCCGACGCTGACCTGTCCGACCTCGGCGGCCCACTCCGGCTCCGGGATGCCCCGGCCGAGCACGACGGCGAGCGCCTCGGCCGCCGCCGAACGCTCCTCTTCGGACTCGGCCAGCACTTTCAGCGCGGCCAGCAGCGCTGCCGCACCGGGGGTGATCTTGCGCTGGGCGAAGGCGATCAGCTCGAGTCCGAGCTGGCTTTCCGGTTCGTCCTCCACGACGACGTCCCGCCACTGCCCGACGACCTCGGAACCGAGCAGCTCGATGTCGAACGGACTGGGCTCGGCCGCGACCGCGGAGAAGTCCCGCAGCACGTCCTTGAACAGACCGTTGACGCTGGGGGCGGTGGGTAGGGAACTCTTCTTGCGCGCGCGGCTCACCGGACTCATGCCGCACATCTTGCCTAAGCCCGAAGGCGTGGCCTCAGCTGGTCGGCTCCGCCGTGCCGCGGGCCTTCAGACGCCGTTCGCGCAGCGCGTCGTCGAAGTCGACGACGAACGCCCCGGCGGCCATCGCGACCAGCAGCGTCAATCCCAATACCGCGCCGACCCAGGTCAGGACGATAGCGAACATCGTGGCCTCCTTCGCAGGTCAAGTGCGACATCCTGCTGCTTTCAGGGTCGCTGGAGACCGGGGCCGCGGGTATCGGCCAAGTGGTTACGAAGACTCCGGCCGATCGGTCAATTACCCGGCCGTTGTGCCGAGCGGGACTTCAGAGGCGCGTGTGGGTGAATTCAGAGCTTGCGCAACCGAACGCGGTTGATGGCGTGGTCGGCGTCCTTGCGGAGCACGAGAGTCGCACGCGGACGGGTCGGCTTGATGTTCTCCATCAGGTTCGGCTCGTTGATGGTGTGCCAGAGGTGGCGCGCCTCTTCGCGGGCCTCGTCGTCGGGCAGGCCGGCGAAGTGGTGGAAGTGCGAGGCGGGGTCGGCGAACGCGGTGTGCCGCAGTTTCAGGAACCGCTCGACATACCAGTGCTCGATGTCGTCGATGTGCGCGTCGACGTAAATCGAGAAATCGAACAGGTCCGAGACGGTCAGGCTCGGGCCGGGCTGCAGGACGTTCAGCCCCTCGAGGATGAGGATGTCCGGCCGTTCCACGACCTGCTCCTCGTCCGGGAGGATGTCGTAGGCCAGGTGCGAGTACACCGGCGCGGACACCCGCTCGGCGCCGGATTTCACCTCGGTGACGAACCTCAGCAGGGCGCGCCGGTCGTAGCTTTCCGGGAAACCCTTGCGGTGCATGATCCCGCGCCGGGTCAGTTCCGCGCGGGAGTAGAGGAACCCGTCGGTCGTCACGAGGTCGACGCGCGGGTGGTCGGGCCAGCGGGCGAGCAGAGTGCGCAGGATGCGGGCGGTGGTCGATTTGCCGACCGCGACGCTGCCCGCGATGCCGATCACGAACGGAGCTTTGGTGTTGCGGCAGTCCTCGCCGAGAAATGTCGTGGTGGCCTCGTACAGTTGCTGCCGGGCCTTCACCTGGAGATTGATCAGCCGCGAAAGCGGCAGGTACACGTCGGCGACCTCGGCGAGATCGATTTGCTCCCCGAGCCCGCGGAGCCGGACCAGCTCGTCCGCGGTCAGCGGCAGCGGAGTGGAGCTGCGCAGCTCCCGCCACTGTTCCCGATGCAGCTCTACGTAAGGGCTGAGTTCACGGACCCGTGTGGGCATCGCACACTCCTCGGCCGTCGCCTGCGCTGGCTCCGTCTGCGCTACTTCCGTAACGCCGTATCAACGGTAGGGCTTACCGCGCGTGAACGCGCTGTGATGTGATGCACGCACCCCGGGCCGGGGCGGTTTTCGATCACCGATGGTGACCGTTGGCTCCGAAAACTTCCTGCCACGCGGCGGCGACCTGGCGGGCGCAGGCGGCCGGGGCCACGCCGCCGACTCCGGTGCCGAGCCCGGGCATCGCGATGGTCCGCACCGCCGAGGCGACCGGGCCGGAATCCAGCTGCCCGCGCTGCCATTGCAGGAACACCGCGCGCGCCGCGAGATACGGGTGGACGGTGTCGGCGGGCAGCCGTTCGCCGGGCTCGCGCATGGTCGGCGCGCTGATCAGCCACGCCGGTTCGGACTCGCCGGTCGGGACGATCACCGACTCGCCGATCGGCAGCTCACCGCCGTACGAAGCCAGCACGGCGCTGCGCACGCTCTGCTCGATGCCGGGGAACGCTCGTGCGTAGACCGCGTCGATTCCGCCGCGCATCCAGCCGTAGGAGTTGGCCGGGCTGACCACCGCCTGCGCGGCGATGTCGAGCACCGAACCGCGGTGCACCCGGACGGAGCCGCCGAAGTCCGCCACGGCGGAGGTCCACGCCGCGGCGAGCGGTTCATCGACGGCGCACAGCACCAATTCCGGCGTTCGGGGAGAACCCGGCAAACCGGCTTCTCCGTGCCCGGCGTGTGTGCCTGAGTCGGCGGTCACCGTTCCAGCATGGCAAAAAACGCCACCCGGCGTAACCGGTTTTGCCACCGGCTGTCCGAGTGAAAAGCGCCACGCGCGCGGTCGCTAGCCTGACCTTCGTGTTGCGGATCGCGTATTTCGGCCCTCAGGGCACGTTCACCGAGCAGGCCGCCCGCGCGCTCGCGCCGGGCGAGGACCTGACCCCCTACGAGACCGTCCGGCTGGCGCTGCAGGCCGTCCGCGACGATGCCGCGGACGCCGCGTGCGTGCCGATCGAGAACTCCGTCGAGGGCGTCGTGCCCGCGACGCTCGACGGGCTCAGCGACGGCGATCCGCTCGTCGCCACGGCCGAGACGATCCTGCCCATCCACTTCAGCGTGCTCAAACGGCCGGGCAGCGGCGAAATCCGCACCGTCGCGAGCCATCCGCACGCGCTCGCCCAGGTGCGCGAGTGGCTGGAGCAGAATCTGCCGGACGCCACCCCGGTCGCCTCGTCGTCCACCGCGGCGGCGGCGGTCGGCGTGGTCGAGGGCGAGTTCGACGCCGCGGTCTCCGCGCCGGTCGCGATCGAGCACTACCCGCTGGAGGAGCTGGCGACCGGCGTCGCCGACGTCCGCGACGCGCAGACCCGGTTCCTGATGGTGCGCCGTCCCGGCGAACTGCCCGCGCCCACCGGCGCCGACCGCACGTCGATCGTCGCGGCCGCGGTCAACCGCACCGGAACGCTGTCCGACCTGCTGGTGGAGCTGGCCGGGCGAGGAATCAACCTGACCCGGATCGACGCCCGGCCGACCCGCAACAACTTCGGCGAGTACCGGTTCTTCATCGACTTCGAGGGGCACGTCGCCGAACCCCGGATCATCGACGCGATGACCGCTCTGCGCCGCCGTTGTCACCTGCGCTTCCTCGGTTCGCATCCGCGCGCGGACCAGGTCGCGGCCACCATCGAGGAGGGCGCGGGCAACCAGGACTTCCTCGACGCGCAGGCGTGGGTCGACGCGGTCCTGAAGGGAGAGGGCGCGTGAGGTTGCTGCTGGTCCGGCACGGACAGACCGAAGGCAACGTCCGCCGTGCGCTGGACACCGCGTTGCCCGGTCCGCCGCTGACCGAACTCGGTCGCGAGCAGGCTGCCGCCCTCGCCGAACAGCTGAAATCCGAGCCGATCGTGGCGGTCTACGCGTCGGAAGCGGTGCGTGCGCAGCAGACCGCGGCCCCGCTGGCCGAGACGTTCGGGTTCGAGGCCCAGGTGATCGAGGGCGTCAAGGAGGTCGACGCCGGCGACCTCGAGGGCAAGACCGATCTGGACTCGATCGGCGTCTACCTGCGCGTGGTGAAGGCGTGGACGGAAGGCGACCTGGACGTCGCGATCCCCGGCGGAGAGACTGGTGCGCAGGTGCGCGACCGGATGGTCGGCGCGGCCGCTGAGCTGCGGGCCAAGCACGAGGAGACCTCGCCGGACGGAGTGGTCGTGCTGGTCAGCCACGGCGGCGCGATCCGGCTCGCCGGGGAGTGGCTGGCCTCGAACGTGCCCGCCGAATTGGCGAACGAGGCGTTGATCCCGAACACGAAGTTCGTCGAGCTGGAAGCGACGGAGAGCGGGTGGTGCTGCCTCCGCTGGGTGGACACACGGCTCTCGTGAGCGGCGAAGCCGGTCAGAACCGGCTTTGCCGCTCACGAGGGCTTGCTCACTCGTGCGGGGAAACGCTGCGTGAAGGCGGTGCCGGTGGGGAACTCACCGGATGCGGAGCAACCCCGTCCGGACCTGGCACGTCCTCCGGATGAAGGTTTCACCCAGATCGGCGTTCACCAGCACAGCGAGGCGAGTGAGATGGCAAACACGAAGAAACCGTGGATTTCCCTGGTCTTCCTGTCCGCAGTGGGCGCGTCGGGGGCGCTGCTGCTTTCCGCGTGCGGCCAGGGCGCACCCGCCGCGAGCGGGCCGGCGAGTTCGGACACCCCGTCGAGCAGCCCGATGTCGTCGGCCTCGTCCGCCGCGTCGTCCGCTCCTTCTTCCGCGTCGTCCGCGCCGAGCGGCGGCACGGCTCCGGCCGAGAAGCCGCCCGCCGACAACGGCCTGTGCAAGGCCGGCGACGTGTCCCTGTCGCTGGGCGGCGGGGACGCCGGCGCGGGCTCGCAGTACCGGTCGCTGCTGATCAAGAACACCAGCGGCAAACCGTGCACCATCCAGGGCTTCCCCGGCGTGTCCTACGTCGGCGGCGAGAACGGGGCCCAGATCGGCCCGGCCGCCGAGCGCGACGGCGCCAAGGGGGCGCCGGTGAAGCTGGCTCCCGGCCAGACCGCCGCCGCCGACCTGCAGTTCGCGCAGGTGCGCAACTTCGATCCGAGCGTCTGCAAGCCGACGCCGGTCAAGGGCCTGCGCGTGTACCTGCCGCAGGAGACCGCGTCGAAGTTCGTGCCGCTCGACGGCACCGGCTGCGCGGGCACGAACATCCCGGGCAAGCAGCTCGGCGTGAAGACGGTGCACAAGGCCTGACCGGTCGCTCCGCGCGTGGGGTTCAGCCTCGCGCGCAGAGCTGTTCCGCCTGGACCACGGCGGCCTGCCCGTCGCGGTTGTCGAAGCGGCTGCTGAGCACCATCTTGTTCACCGCGTCGAGTGCTTTGGCCAGCGGCTGGTAGTTGCCGTCGAAGGTGGCCGCCGCCTTGGCCAGCTCCATGGCGCCGGTGACGCGGTGCACCGAGTCGTCCGACATTCGGGTGAACTGCGCCGCGTCGACGCCTCCGGTGGTGTCCGGGATGTGCCCGGCGCGAGCGAACGCGGCGCAGGCGGCCGCGGCGTCGACATTCGCTCCGACGCGCTGTCCGGACAGTCCCCACAACAGCCCGAGGACGCACCCGCCGAGCACGAAGCCGGCGACCGCGGCGAGCACGAGCGGCCGGCGGGAGGCCGGAGGCGGCGGTTCAGGCTCGGTGTCGCGGTCGTCGTCCGGCGGCGGCGGGGTGTCGAGCGCGGTCATCACGTACCTCCGGGCAGCCGGGGTGAGGTGCTATTTCAGCACCAAAACCGCGCCGGATCACTGCTGCGAACGGACTCCGTCGCCGGTCGAGGCCGTTTTGTCATCGAGCGGGTGCCCGCGCAGCGCGAACAGTGCGTACGCGGTCACGAACAGCAGCAGAACGCCGGACGCGGCGAAGGTGTCGCCCGCCGAACCGAGCAGCTTCGTGAGCCATCCGCCGAGCAGCGCGCCGAGCGGAATCGCGCCCCAGACGACGGTGCGCCAGACGCCGAGCACGCGGCCGAGCAGTTCGCCCGGCACGAGCGTGTGGCGCGCGGTCGCGAGCACGACGTTCACCGCCACCACCGCCGCCGCGAACACGCCGAACAGCACCGCGGACACCACCGGCTGGCGGATGAAGCCCATGCCGCCGAAGCCGAGCGCACAGAACAACACCCCGCCGACCAGGACCGGCCGCCGTCCGATGCGCCGGACCAGCCGCGGCGTCAACCCGGCCCCGAGCAGGCCGCCAGCTCCGCCGACGAACGCGAAAGCACCGAAGGTGGCGTCGGACAAATGCAGGTCTTCCAGCGCGTACAGCACCAGCTGCGCTTGGGCCAGCTCGCTGGTCAGGCTGAGCAAACCGGCGATCGCCAGCAGCCGCAGCAGCAGCGAATGCCGCCGCAGCCAACGGAAGCCGTCCGCGAAATCCGCCCGGATGTGCGACTTGGTTTCCTGCCGCGGCCGATAGCTGCCCGCCATGCCCAGCAGCACGGCGGCGCCGACCGCGAACCCGACCGACGAGAGCAGGAACGGGAAGACGGCGAACATCGCGAAGGTGGCGCTGCCGACCGGACCGCCGAGGAACGTCTGGCCGACGATCTCGCACGCCTGCAGCTTGCTGTTCGCGCTCTCCAGCCGGTCCGCTTCGACCAGCGCGGGCGGGAGCACGTTCGCCGCGCTCTCCGCGACCGTCTCCGCGATCCCCACGAGCAGGGACGCGACGTAGATCGTCCAGATCTGCACCGAACCGAACGCGAGCAGCGCGGTGACCGCGGCGACCACCAGCGCACGCATCGCGTTCGCGGCGACCATCGCCTTCTTGCGGTCGATCCGGTCGACCAGCGTGCCGGCCGGGATGGCGAACAGCAGCCACGGCAGGAACTGGACCGCCGACAGCGCGGCGATCTCCACCGGGTCGCGCGTCAGCGTGGTGGCCAGCAGCGGGAAGGCGACCTTGGCGATGCCGTCGGCGAGGTTCGACGTGCCGCTCGAGGCGAGCAGCCAGCGCAGCCGGCTGTCCGTCTGACGATGCGACACAAACCACCTCACGAGGAAAGAAAACGCCCTGGTGAGGCCAGTCTAGGTAGATCGGAGGCGTTGTGTGACGCTTTGGTGACCTTCGGTGGTTTCCGCGGTTGCGGCGAGGTGTGGAGCAGAGAACAGCACCCGGGCGTCGCGGGCGGGGCGGGTTTCGCCGGGGTCAGCCCCAGCCGAGTTCGTGCAGCCGCTCGTCGTCGATGCCGAAATGGTGGCCGAGTTCGTGCAGCACGGTGATCAGCACTTCCTCGACGACGTCGTCCTCGGTGTCGCAGATGTCGAGGATCGGCTCGCGGTAGATCGAGATCCGGTCCGGCAGCGCCCCGCTGTAGTGGCTGGTGCGCTCGGTGAGCGCGATGCCGTGGTAGAGCCCGAGGATGTCCGGCGCTTCCTCGTTGAAGTCCTCGACCAGCACCACGACGTTGTCCATCGCCGCGGCGAACTCGGCGGGCACCTGGTCGAGCGCGTCGGAGACGAGTTCCTCGAACCGCGCCTGGCTCATCTCGACGGGCACGGCTCAGTTGCCCCCACCGGAGCCGGAGCTGGGCGGCGGGCTCTGCGGCTGGCTGGACGACCCGGAAGAGCCGCCCTTCACGCTGCCGGTGACCGCCTGGAACCCGCTGCCGTCCTGCAGCGTGGCCGCGACCTTGCAGTTGACCTTCGTGGACCCGGCGTCCCAGCTCTCCTGCTCGCGCGAGTCCCAGCCCAGCGTGAGCTTCTTCGCCGACAGGTCGGCGTTGCCGGTGTAGTCCTTCGCGGCCTTGTTGCACTCGGTGTCGAGCCAGGACTTCTGGTCGTCCAGCTTCGGGTAGCCGTCCTTGAAGTGCGAGGCGAGGTCGAGCGTCGCGATGATCTCGTACGAGTGCGGCTTGCCGCAGTCGACCGGGTCGCCGACGCCCTTGCCGACCAGCGCGAGGCAGGTGCCCGGGGCCCACACCATCGACTGGTCCTGGGTCTTCGCCGCGCCGGTGGTGGGCTGCAGGGTGCCGCCCGGACCGGCGAACTGCAGGCCGCAGCGCAGCTGGCGGTCGCCCTGGGCCCACTGCGCCGAGGTGGGCCGCAGCAGGTTGGTGGTGAGCTTGCCGTACGGGTCGAGCGGGTGGCCCAGATACGGCCGCACGTCGGCGTTGCACTGCTGCTGCGCGATGTCCTGCCACTGGTCGAGGCTCGGGAACGGAGCCTGCTGCGGGTACTTCGCGCCGATGTCGACCACGCTGGTCACCTCGAACAGGTGCGACTGCGTGCACGGCACCTGGTGCGCGTCCGAGGCGTCCTTGGCGTTCCAGGTCAGGCAGGTGCCCGGCGGCGAGTGGAACGCCTGCTGGGCGGCCTCGCTGAGCTTGCCCTCCCCGCCGCCCGCGCCTCCGGCGAGCGTGTCGGTCCAGGAGAAGGCGACGCTCAAGGCCAGCGCGATGACCGCACCGAAGAACACCCCGGCCATCACCACGCGGGTGGTCAGGGTCTGCATACGCGAAGGGAACCGCTCCGAGCGTTGAGACATCGATACCCATGATGCCCGCGCCGCATGAACCGCGCGTGTGCCGGGTCGATTAGGGTGGAACGCGGGGTTTGCAGTGCTGGGGGATTACGGAGCGCACATGACGCAAGACGACAACAGCGGCGTGCAGCCGCCCGAGGAGCCGAAGAAGCCGGGCTCGATGCGTTTCCAGGACGCGAACACGCAGCCGCGGCAGCCCTCGGTGGCCGAACAGCGGGCCCGCAAGCAGGCCCTCGCCGACCAGGAACGCGAACGGCAGGCGGCCGTCGCGGCACGGGAGGCGGCGGACGCGAAGGCGGCCACGAAACGCAAGATCCTGATCGGCAGCGGCGTCACCGTCGGTCTGGTCGGGTTGGTCGCGACGTTCTACACGATCGCCAAGCCCAAGGAAGTCACCGCGGTCTGCACCACGTCTGACGGGGTCATCCAGGACGACCGGTACTGCGACGAGAGCTACGCGGTATCCCACGGCGGGCACTACAGCGGCGGGTTCTGGTTCATCCCGCTCCCGGGCGGCGGATACTCCCAGTACCACTACAACTACGGCGGCACCGGCAACGTCGGCCAGCGCGTGTCCGGCGGCACGTACACGGCTCCGTCGGGCAACACCAACGTTTCGACCAAGTCGGGAACCAGCATCCAGCGCGGCGGCTTCGGCATCAGCGGCAAGAGCGGCACCTCCGGCGGGACCGGCAAGAGCGGAGGCTCGTAGATGTATCGGGACCGGCGGGAACCGCGCCGCGACTGGCAGCGGATCGTCGAGGAGCAGGGCCTGGTCTACGGCACCCCGGCGCGCGACGGCACCGGCAAGCCCCGGCCGTACTGGGACGAGTCGGTGCACTACGTCTTCGACATGGACGAGGTGCTCTCGCTCGAGGCGGACGTCGAACTGCTGCATTCGATGTGCCTGGAAGCGGTCGACAACGTCGTGACCACCGAGCAGTACCAGCGCTTCGGCATCCCGGAATGGGTGTGGCCGCACATCGCGGAGTCGTGGAAGCGCCAGGACCCGCACGTCTACGGCCGCTTCGACCTGCGCTACGACGGCAAATCGCCGGCCAAGCTGCTGGAGTACAACGCGGACACGCCGACCACGCTGCTGGAGGCGTCGCTGCTGCAGTGGCACTGGAAGACCGACGTCTTCCCGGAAGACGACCAGTGGAACTCCATCCACGAGAAGCTGGTCGAGCGGTGGGCGGAGATCGGCGGGAAGCTGCCGTCGAACGAACTCCATTTCACCTGGTCGGCGGCCGATCCGAGCGGCGAGGACCACGTGACCACGGCGTACCTGCAGGAGACCGCGGCCGAGGCCGGGCTCGACACGGTCGGGCTCGCGATCGAGGAGATCGGCTGGGACCCGGTGCTCAAGCGGTTCGTCGACCTCGCCGAGGCGCAGATGTCCACGGTGGTGAAGCTGTACCCGTGGGAATGGGTGGTCGACGAGGAGTTCGGCAAGTTCGCGGTGGAGACCATGCCGCGCACGCTGTGGGTCGAACCGCTGTGGAAGATGCTGCTGTCGAACAAGACGCTGCTCGCGGTGCTGTGGGAGAACTACCCCGGGCACCCGAACCTGCTGCCCGCGTTCGCCGACGACCCCGGTCTGCTCACCGAGTACGTGCGCAAGCCGAAGCTCGGCCGCGAGGGCGCGAACGTGCAGATCGTGGCGACCGGGTACGAGACGCAGACGGACGGCGTCTACGGCGCGGAAGGCTACGTCTACCAGGCGTTCGACCCGCTGCCGGAGTTCGACGGATACCGGCCCGCGCTCGGCGCGTGGATCGTCGGGGACTCGTCGGCGGGACTCGGGATCCGCGAGACCAGCGGACTGGTCACCGACGACGGCGCGGCGTTTGTGCCGCATCGCATCCCGGAGTCGTGATACAACCCTGGATGTCCGATTCCACCGGCTGAATTGGCCATCCAGGGAGACCCCGTGACCACGACGCTCGCGCTGCCCGCCACGTTCGGTTCCGACCTCGTGCGCGGCATCGGCGCGATCCTGCTGTACGGCATCGTCGGCCTGCTGCTGATGTTCGCCGGCTTCTACGCGATCGACTTCACCACGCCGGGCAAGCTGTCGAAACTGGTCACCCGCGGGCTGCCGAACGCGGTGATCGTGACCGCGTCCGGGCTGTTGTCGATGGCGTTCATCGTGGTCGTGGCGATCTACAGCTCGGCGAGCGACCTGACCGCCGGGCTGATCACGTCGCTGGTCTACGGCCTGCTCGGGATCATCGTGCAGGTGCTGGCGGTGCGGCTGCTGGAGTGGGCGACCCGGATCGACGTCGGGTCCACGATCGAGAGCGAGAAGTTCGCGCCGGCGAGCATCGTCGTCGCGGCGGCGCACCTCGGGCTCGGGCTGGTCGTCGCGGTAGCGATTTCGTAGCGTTCGCGCACTGCCGCGCGGTCCCGTTCCCACTAACGTGGGAACCGTGCGACTCCTCAGGACGCCGGAAGACCGGTTCGCGGACCTGCCCGATTTCGCCTTCGAACCTTCCTACACCGACCTGTCCGACCCGGACGGCGGGCTGATCAGAGTCGGCTACGTCGAAGCGGGACCGGCGGACGGGCCGCCCGTTCTGCTGCTCCACGGGGAGCCGAGCTGGTCGTTCCTCTACCGGAAGATGCTTCCGGTGCTCGCTGATGCCGGATTGCGGGCGATCGCGCCGGACCTGGTCGGGTTCGGCCGGTCGGACAAGCCCGCGGAGATCGCCGACCACAGCTACGCGCGGCACGTCGAGTGGATGCGCCGGTTTTCGTTCGACGTGCTCGGGCTCGAAGGGGTGACGCTGGTCGGGCAGGACTGGGGCGGCCTGATCGGGCTGCGGCTGGTGGCGGAGAACCCGGGCCGGTTCGCGGGAGTAGTGGCGGCCAACACCGGGTTGCCGACCGGGGACGTGGACATGCCGCCGGTGTGGCACAAGTTCCGGGAAGCGGTCGAGGGCGCGCAGATCCTGGACGTCGGACGGTGTGTGCAGGCTGGCTGCCAAGCACCGCTGCCGGAAGAGGTCCGGGCGGCTTACGACGCGCCGTTCCCGAACGAGATGTACAAGGCCGGACCGCGGGCGATGCCCGGGTTGGTGCCGACGCGGCCGGACGATCCGGCGGCGGAGGCCAATCGCGAGGCTTGGGCGACGTTGACTGAGCTGGACGTGCCGTTCTTGTGCGCGTTCTCGGACGGCGACCCGATCACCGGAGCGATGGGGCCGATTCTGCGGCGGTCGATGCGCGGCGCGGCTGGTCTGGACCACCCGACGGTGGCTGGCGCCGGGCACTTCCTGCAGGAGGACGCGGGGGAGACGCTCGCCGAGCACGTGGCGAGGTTTGTGCGGCAGTGACTCACTGCTATGCGGGACGGGTTCCCGCGCAGCAGTGCCGGGCCACGGGATCAGGACAGTCAGGCCGCGGCCAGCCGAGGCAGCCTGCGCCGCATCTCGTCGGCGTCCTCGTAATCGAACTCCCAGCCACGGTCCAGCGGCGGGTACCGGATGGTGAACGAGTCCGAGGGAAGCTCCTCGCCGGTCGCGTCGAGGTGCGCGCTCGAGGCGACGCCCAGTGCGGCTTCGCATTGCAGTTCTTCGCCGTCTGCCGCGGCCTCGCGCCGCGGGCAACTCGGCCAATTCGTCCGGGGCGGCCACGATCCGCTCGAACACTTCCCGGCCTTGCCGGACCAGCCAGCCGCGGAAGTAGTCGAAGCCGTCGTCGGAGCAGCCGCTGTTGACCAGGTAGGCGGCTGCCCACAGCGGCGCGCGGCAGGAGTCGGCCAGCAGGTCCCAGACGATCTGCTGGGCGGTCACGATCTCCTCCCGCGGCCGCGCGGAGAGCAAAGCGCGGGCTTGTTCGGCTACGTCGTAGCTGTCTTTCCGGGCGGAGGCTTGGCCGCGTGCCTCGTCGATCAGGGCCCAGAACTGGTCGGTGTTCACGAGCACGGATCTTCGCACCGGGGTACGACAAAACCGCGGGGCCGAGCGGTCAGGACAGTGCGGCCAGCGAGTCGAGGAGGATCTGCAGGCCTTCGGCGGCTTCGGCTTCGGTGAGGGTCATCGGCGGGCCGATGCGCAGGACGTTTTTGTGCAGGCCGCCCTTTCCGATGAGCAGGCCGCGTTTTTTGGTTTCTTCCAGCATTTGCTTGGCGGCCGCGGTGTTCGGCGTCGTGGTGCCGGGTTCGACGAGTTCCACACCGATCATCAGGCCCTTGCCGCGCACCTCCCCGACGAACGGGCTGCTCGCCGCGCGCAGGCCGCGCATCAGCTGGTCGCCGCGGGCTTTGCAGTTCGCTTGCAGGTCGTGGTCGTCGATGTAGTCCAGGACGGCCAGCGCGCCTTGCATGGACACCGGGTTGCCGCCGAAGGTGGAGAACGATTCCGCCCGGAAGCAGTCCATGATGTCCCCGCGAGCGACCACGCCGCCCACTGCCAGGCCGTTTCCGAGGCCCTTGGCGAAGGTCATCATGTCCGGCGTCACGTCGTGCGCCTGGATGCCCCAGTAGTGGTCGCCGGTGCGGCCCCAGCCGGTCTGGACCTCGTCGGAGATGAAGAGGATGCCGTGGTCGTCCAGGACTTCCTTCATCGCCTTGAACAGGCCGTCCGGCGGGGAGCTGAAGCCGCCGACGCCCTGGATCGGCTCCGCGATCAGGCAGGCGACGTCGCCCGCGGTGGCGGTTTCCAGGAGTTCCACCAGGTCGGCCACGCAGGCGTCGATGTAGGCGGCGTCCGGCAGGTCGCGGAAGGGGCTGCGGTAGCGGTAGCCGCCGTGGACGTAGTTGACCTTGATCGGGCTCAGCGACGACGCGGACCAGCCGCGGTTGCCGGTGATCGCGACCGTGCCGAACGAGCGGCCGTGGTAGGAGTTCCGCATCGCCAGCACCTGGTTGCTGCGCCGGTACTGGGTGGCGAGCATCAGCGCGGTGTCGTTGGCCTCGCTGCCGGAGTTGGTGAAGAACACCTTGGCGTCCGGGATGCCGGAGCGCTGCGCGATCCGTTCCGCGAGCTCCACCTGCGAGCGGATCAGGTACAGCGTCGAGGTGTGCAGGACGCCGGTGTCCAGCTGCTTGCGGACGGCGTCGCTGATCGCGGGAACGTCGTAACCCATCGCGTTGGTGAGCACGCCGGCGAAGAAATCGAGGTAGGTGCGGCCGTTGGCGTCGGTGAGGCGGCGATCCTGCGCGTGCACGATTTCGATCGGCTCGTCGTACAGCAGGGACATCCAGGACGGGAGCACCGCGCGGTGGCGCGCGAGCAGGTCGTCGGTCATGTGAGTTCCCTAAGGTTGAGGTTGTTCGGGGCAAAAGCCCTGGATGCCCAGGACGATGGGGTGTGGCTG
>NZ_ASXG01000102.1 GCF_000411975.1 Amycolatopsis orientalis DSM 43388 | reverse complement strand
GGAATCTGAATGATCGTGTCAAGCCGCCGTGACAGTGGGTTGTGGCGCGGTCGGAGTGAATGTTCGGCCGTCGCGCAGCAGTGCCCAGAGGACGTCGACCAGGCGACGGGCCAGTGCCAGCAGAGCCTGGGTGTGAATGAGTCGTTCGCCGCGTTTGCGGTCGTAGAAAGTCCGCGACGGTCCGCTGACGCGGATGCTGGACAGCGCGGCCATGTAGAACACTCGTCGCAGCCTGCGGTTGTATCGCTGGGGACGCCGCAGGTTTCCCGTGATCCGTCCGGAATCCTGAGGCACGGGAACGAGTCCCGCGTAGGAGGCCAGCCGTCCGGAGGTGGCGAAGGCCGTGAGGTCGCCGCCGGTGGCCACGAGGAACTCAGCGCCGAGGATCGGCCCGAGGCCGGGCAGCGACTCGATGATCTCCGCCTGCGGGTGTCGCCGGAACTGGCCGGCGAGCAGCTTGTCGGTGTCCTTGATCTGCCGGTCCAGGTCGAGCAGTTGCCGGGCCAGGCCGGCGACGAGCGTCGCGGTGGTGGCTTCGCCGGGCAGCCGCACCGTCTGGGCGTGCGCGGCGGCCAGGGCAGCGGCGGCCATGGCGGGGATGCCCTTGGGCCAGGCCCCGTGCTCGCGCAGGTAGCCGGCCACGCCGGGTTCGCCGGCCTCGCGGATCGCTTGCGGGGTCTGGAATCCGGTGAGCAGGATCAAGGCACTGCGGGTGGAGTAGTCGAAAGCGCGTTCCAGCGCGGGGAAGATCCCGGTCAGCAGGTCGCGCAGCCGGTTGACGCCGCGGACCCAGTCGGCCATCAGATCTTCGCGGTGGGCGGTGAGCCGGGTCAGCTCGACGACCAGGTCGTCAGCAGCGGCGACCGGGGTCAGGTCCGTGCGCATGCGGGCGGTCTCGGCGATCACCCGCGCGTCCTTGGAGTCCGTTTTGGACTCGCCGCGGAACACCCCCGTCATCCGGTTGACCACCCGGCCCGGGACATACACCACCCGCTGCCCGGCAGCCACGAGCACCGCGACCAGCAGCGCGGCGGCGCTGCTGGTCAGGTCTATCGCCCACCGCACCTCGGCCGCGGACCGGCCGGCCCGCGCGACCAACTGCTCGATCGCGGCCTGGCCATTGGCGACCTTCTGCGAGAACACCACCTTTCCCGCCGCGTCCACCGCGCACGCATGATGCGCCGCTTTGCCCACGTCGACACCGACCCACACCAGCGGGCGATCCGTCACGCTTGCTCTCCTGTTGTCGCAGGCCAACCCCGTGGACAACCCCGCCAACAGGTCCCTAAACAGCGACGGTCCGCATCAGATCTGAATCAGTGGCCAGGGCGTCCAGAACGACGAGGCGGCCATTCCTTCCGAGCCACCGTGCGGCAAACGACACATCAGCCACACCCCATCGTCCTGGGCATCCAGGGCTTTTGCCCCGAACAACCTCAACCTTAGGGA
>NZ_ASXG01000101.1 GCF_000411975.1 Amycolatopsis orientalis DSM 43388 | reverse complement strand
CTGCGGTCTGAGGGTGGTTGTCAAGGCACGCTTTCCCGCCTTGACAACCACCCTCAGACCGTCAGCACAATCAAGCTTCGGGGTGCCCCACGCCACTCACCAGGGCGCAATGTCGCCGCCAGGCGACGAGCAGACCCCCCGGGGAGAACCTCAAACAACATCCCCCCGCCGAATCCGATAAACCTGCAACCTCAAGTCGTAATACTTAGTCGTCTCCCCAACCCACTGCATCCCGATCCGCTCCGCAGTGGCGATCGCCCGGGAATTACTGGGCCGGGCAACCGCGAACAACTCGTCCGTCCCGTCCTGGGTGAACGCCCACTCCACCAACGCCCGCGCGGCCTCAGTCGCGTACCCGTGCCCCCACTCCTCGGGCCGCAACTGCCAGCTCAGCTCCAAATCCTCCCGGTACGGAGGCAGCAATCGAATCCCCAGCCCTCCGACGACGCGCCCGTCGGAGCGAAGCTCGACCGCCCACCTCCCTCGGGGCGGAAGCAAATTGGGCTGCGCCTCCTGCCAGGCCTGCAGCACCGACCGCATGGCGGCGGCGTCGGCGACCCGGTCCATCGCGGGAGTCAGCCAGTGCGTCACATCGGGAGAGCCGTAGATCTGAAACGCGGCTTCGGCGTCGTCAGCCGTCCAGTCCCGGATCACGAGACGTTCGGTGGTCAGCGGCAGGGTCATGTACGAACGGTACGCCCGTTCCACCCGGTCCGGGCAGGTGATGCAGGACGCATCGAAGGCTCTTGTCCGCCAACGACTCCGCCCGATGGAAAACGAGTAAACTGCGCGGGTGGAAATCTGGGTGAACCCGCGTTGTTCCAAGTGCCGCTCTGCGGTGTCGCTGCTCGACGAGGCCGGTGCGGAGTACACCGTGCGCCGCTACCTGGAGGACCCGCCGACCGAGGCGGAACTCGTCGCGGTGCTCGACCGGCTCGGCCTCGACCCGTGGGACATCACCCGCACCGGCGAGAAAACCGCCGGTGAACTCGGGCTGAAATCCTGGTCCCGGACTCCGGAAGACCGTCCACGGTGGATCGCCGCGCTCGCCGAGCACCCGGAGCTGATCCAGCGACCGATCATCACCGCCGACGACGGCACTACGGTCGTCGCGCGCGACGAGGAAACCGTCCGGTCCGTCCTCAGCTGACCGCGACCGCGAGCAGCGCCGTCGCGAGCAGCGCCACGTACGCGACGGCGTGCACCTTGTCCGGCAACCGGTCGGCAACCCGCCGGACGAGCGCGATCGTCGGCAGCGAACCGGCGAGCAATGCCGCGCCCGCGAGGGGATCGAGGTACCCCGACGGTCCAGCGCCGGCGGTCGCGTAGACGACCGTGGCCACCACCGCGACCGGCACGCTGAGCGGGTTGGCCATCGCCGCCGCGTCCGCCATCGGAAGCCCTTTGCGGCGCAGCAACGGCACGGTCATCACGCTCCCACCGACCCCGAGAAAGCTTGCCACCGCACCGATTCCGATCCCGCCCGCGGTAGTCGTGAACGTGCTCAGCGGCTTCGGTTGTCCCTGCGGCTTAAGGAATCCGCCCCGCACCAGACTGTCCACAATGGTCACTGCAAGGTAGACAATGAACAGTACCCGCAACAGTCCGTCTCCCGCGTAGGTCGCGGCCATTGCGCCCACTAGGGCACCGATCGCGACGAAGGCGGCGAGCGGCCAGAGGTATTCGCGGCGGAGACGTCCGGCTCGCGCCTGCACGACGGTCGCGCTGACCGCGTTCACCACCATCACCGCGGTGGAGGTAGCCACGGCGACGTGCATCGCGTCGCCCCGGCTCGTCACCGCCGCGACGACCGGCACGGTGACGAATCCGCCGCCGAAACCGAACAGCACGGTCGTGACGCCGCTGAGGCAGCCGAAGAGCAGGAGAATCAGGATCGAGGTCCACACTGGCTTCAAGGTAAGTCCCGCCGGGTGCGGCGTGCATCCGAAGATCCGCCAGGTTCTTTCGAGTTCCAGACATCTACCCTCGAGGCATGCGCAACGTCCCGTTGTCCGAGGTCGACGCCCTGCCGCGGGCCGTGCTCGCGATCAGCACGGACTACCCGCCGGACCACTTCCTCCCGCCGCATCGGCACCGCCGCGCACAGTTCCTTTACGGTGCCACCGGTTCGATGCGCGTCGGAACAGCCGACGGAACCTGGACTGTCCCAACTCGGCGCGCGGTGCTGATCCCGCCGGAGACCGACCACAGCGTCGTGATGACGAACGTGACCACGCGCAGTCTGTATCTGGAACCGTCCGCCGTGCCGTGGTTCCCGCGCCGCTGCCAGACTGTCGACGTCTCACCCCTGCTGCGGGAATTGCTGCGGGAAGCCGTGGACGTCGCCCCCGAATACCCGCGTCGCGGCCGCGACGCCACGCTCATTTCCCTTCTGCTGCACGAAATCTCCCGCTGCGTTCCACTGCCTCTTGAACTCCCGTGGCCGCGGCACGAGGGCTTGCGCGCGCTGTGCCAGTCCTTTTCGGACGCTCCCGACGTGCACGATCCGCCGTCTCGCTGGGCGCGGGAACTGCACGTGAGCGAGCGGACGCTGCACCGGCTGTTCCGCGCCGAAACCGGCCTGAGCTTCGCCCGCTGGAGGGAGCGGGCTTGCGTGCTGCACGCGCTCCCGCTGCTGGCCGCGGACCTTCCGGTGGCCGACGTCGCGGTCACCCTCGGATACGAGAGCCCCGCCGCCTTCACGACGATGTTCAGCCGCCTGCTCGGCGCCCCGCCGCGAGCCTATCGCGCACCGTGACCGGCATCTCGTTGAGAACAACTTGATTGTGCACAACTTAGTTGTACTGTGAGTCCCGTTCGGAACTTTCCCCGAGGAGGGCCTCATGACTGCCACTGTCGTTCTGGTGCACGGCGCGTTCGCGGATTCGTCCAGCTGGAACGGGGTGATCGAGCGGGTGCGAGCGGCCGGGCACCGGGTGATCGCGGCGGCGAACCCGCTGCGCGGAGTCGCCGAGGACGCCGCCTACGTGCGGTCTCTGCTGGAGAGCCTCGAGGGCCCGATCGTCCTGGCCGGCCACTCCTACGGGGGCTCGGTGATCTCGGCCGCCGCGGCGGGGCACTCCGGGGTGCGGGCGCTCGTTTACCTCGCCGGTTTCCTCCCGGACGAGGGCGAAAGCGCCGGCGAGCTGGCGGCGAAATTCCCCGGCGGAACCCTGGGGGAGACGCTGGAGCAGGTCGCTCTGTCGAACGGCGTCGAACTGTATGTCCGCCAGGACCTGTTCCACCAGCAATTCGCCGCGGACGTAGCGAGCGAGCAGGCGAGTCTGATGGCGGCGGGCCAGCGTCCGATCGCCGCGGCGGCCTTGGCCGAGGCCTCGCCCGCGCCGGCGTGGAAGGACCTGCCGGTGTACAGCCTGATCCCGACCGCGGACAAGAACATCCCGCCCGCCGCGCAGCGGTTCATGGCGGAGCGCGCGGAAGCCGAGGTGGTCGAGGTGGCGGACGCTTCGCACGCGGTGCTGGTTTCGCAGCCGGACGCGGTCGCCGAGCTGATCCTGCGTGCTGCGGCGCGGTGATCTTGGGCTGGTGAGACGGCCTGCGCCGCGCTTCCGCAGGCGAGTCGCGTCGTTCCGCCGTTCGCGCCACGGGCTGGTGATTGGCCTGGTCAGCGGGCTCGTTGTGCCTGCTGCGAGCGGTCAATCGGTTCCGCTGTGCGGACTTGTCATGGTCGAGCCGGGTTTCCACCGCTCACCGCGCCGGTGTGGCAGTTACCATCGGCGGCCATGAACACCTCAGGGGGTCCACAAGAGCAGCCAGGCACGCCGCAGGGGCCGGGTGCGGTCCCGCCGGGATGGCAGGCGCCTCCGCCGGGCGCGGGTTACCAGCAGCAGCCGGGGCAGTCGCCGCAGTACGGGCAGCCCGCGCAGCAGTACCCGGGGCAACCCGCGCCAGGTGCGTACCAGGGCCAGGCCGGACAGCCTCCCGGGCAGTACCCGGGGCAGCCCGGGCAGGGGCAATTCCCGCCGCAGCCGGGGCAGCCGTACCCGGGCCAGCCGTACCAGGGGCAGGCGGCCTACCCCGGACAGCAGGGTCATCCAGCAGCACAGCCGGGCTATCCGGCTCAGCCGCAGCCGGGTGCCGGTTACGCCGCGCCAGGGCAGGGCTACCCGGCGCCGAACCAGCCGCTCACCAAACCCGGTCTCGGCGCCATCCCGGTGGCTCTCGGTGCCATCCTCGAGGTCGTCGCGCTCTTCATCCCCTGGGTTACCTTCACGCTGGGCTCGCAATCGGCCTCCGTCACCTTCATCGACGCGTTCAGCAAGATGACGTCCGGTATGGACAGTTTCGCCGCGATGTACGTGCGGTTCCTCGCGTTCCTCCTGATCGCCGCGACCTGGCTGTCCAGCCTCCCGTGGGTGCTCGGCGCGCTGCGCACCAAGAAGTCCGCGTACTGGCTGAGCGGCATCCGCAGCCGCGAACTGACGCCGCCGAACTTCTGGTGGTACCGCACTGTTTTCGCGGGGCGGGCCACAGTCATGCTGCTCTTCCACATCGCGGGCATCGTCGCGATGTTCTACGAGGACCTGTCGAAGATCGGCCTCGGCGCGTACCTGCTCCTCCTCGGCGCGGTGCTCGTGATCGTCGGCGCGGCGATCGGGCCGAAGCTCACGGCTGCCCGCTGACGTCGCGGATGACCGGGTTCTGACAAATGTCATCGCGCACCGATGCGCGGTGACACTACGGCCCGCCTGCCCGTCCGGCCACCATGGGACGGGCAAGCGGCGCCGGATCCTCCGGGCCGATCCCAGGTCTGCAAAGGACAGTCATGAACTCCCGTCCCGCAACACTTTCCGCGCAACCCCGGATCCGGGCGGTCCTCTTCCTCACCGGGGCTTACCTGGCGCTGAGCGTGCTCACCCTCGGCGCGATCTTCCTCTTCCGCGACGACCCGTCGATGGTCACCGACGTCGTCTGGGTCCGCGCCACGATCGTGGCCGCCAGCGCGTTGCTGACGTTCCTGTTCGCGAGAAGCGCGGCTCGCGGGTCGAAACGCGGGCTCCTGCGGCTGCGGATTGTCTCTGCGGTGATGACGGTCGCGATCATCGTGATCGTGTCGATTCCGGGGTTCCTGCCGCTGTGGGTCCGGCTGGAGCAGGGCGTCTGCGGGTTGCTGCTGCTGGCGGTCGTCGTCCTGGTCAACGGACGGCACGTGCGTTCGCTGTTCTCCGAGTAGCGTGCCGGACGTGGACCGCGGCCCCGATTCCGACGCGCAACGCTGGGTACTGGGCTGGCGCCGGCTCGTGCTGGACGCCGGCCTCCTGGTGTATCCGCTGATCGTCCTCGCCCAGACTGCCGACCAGCCAGCGGCGGTGGTGGCGCTGGTGGCGTTCTGCGCGTGCTACATCGGGGCGGCCGTCGCTGCGTATCAGTTCCGGAGCCGGCTGTTCTGGATCCTGACCGGGGTCTTGACGGTGCTCTTCGCCGCCGTCCTGCCGATCGCTCGCGCGAACGCGTTTTACCTGCTTGCCGTGGTGGTCTCGCTCGCGGTTCCGCGGTTGCCGCGCTGGGGTGCGATTCTCGTGCCGGTCGCCGCGGCGGCGACCGTGGTGGTGCCCTGGGCGGTCTGGCGGGCGGATCCGGGGTGGGCGCAGGCCGCGGCGCTGGTGTTCACCGTGCTGGTGGTGGTCGCGTTCGCGGAGGCGCTGCGGGCGAACCGGGCGTTGGTGCAGGCGCGGGCGGAGGTGCAGCGATTGGCGGCGGACGCGGAACGGTCGCGGATCTCGCGGGATTTGCATGATCTTCTGGGGCATTCGCTTACTGCGATCACGGTGAAGAGCAATCTTGCCCGGCGGCTCGCGGACAAGGGGGATGAGCGGGTGGCCGAGGAGATCGGGGAGGTCGAACAATTGTCGCGGCAGGCGCTGGCGGATGTTCGGGCCGCGGTTTCCGGATATCGGGAAGTGACGCTCGCCGGGGAACTCGCGCGGGGACGGGAATTGCTGCGGGCGGCGGGGATCAGGGCGGAATTGCCGACCGCGGTGGACGGGCCGCAGCAGGAGTTGTTCGGCTGGGTCGTCCGGGAGGGATTGACCAATGTGGTCCGGCATTCCCGGGCGACCACTTGTGCGGTGCTCGTTTCCGGTTCTTCGGTGGAGATCCGGGACGACGGCGTTGGTTCCGGGGCGGGTGCGGGAAATGGGCTGTCCGGATTGCGGGACCGGGTGGTCGCGGCAGGCGGGCGGATGGAGGCGGGGCCGGTGCGGCCTCGGGGGTGGCGATTGCGGGTGACGGTGGAGTGACTGTTCGGTTGCTGCTCGCGGATGACCAGGCCTTGGTGCGGCAGGCGTTGGGGACCTTGCTCGCGCTCGAGGACGATTTCGAGGTCGTCGCGCAGGTCGGGCGAGGGGATGAGGTGGTGGGGGCGGCGCTGGAGCATCGGCCGGACGTGGCGTTGCTGGACATCGAGATGCCCGGATTGGACGGGTTGACCGCGGCCGCGGTTCTGGCCGAGCAGGTGCCCGAGTGCCGGGTAGTGGTGTTGACGACGTTTGGGCGGGCCGGGTATTTGCGGCGGGCGATGGAGGCTGGGGCCGTGGGGTTCGTGGTCAAGGACGCGCCCGCGGAAGCATTGGGGGAAGCCATTCGGCGGGTCATGGCGGGGGAAAGGGTGGTGGATCCGGCGTTGGCGGTGGCGACATTGGCTGCCGGGGAATCGCCGTTGACCGCCCGGGAGCGGGATGTGCTGATCGCGGCCCGGGGAGGGGGGTCGGTGGCGGAGATCGCGGGGAGTTTGTATTTGTCGGAGGGGACGGTCCGGAATTATTTGTCCGGGGCTATTGCGAAGACCGGGGCCCGGAATCGGATGGGGGCGGTTCGGGTTGCTGAGGAGCGGGGGTGGTTGTGAGTCTGTTTGGGGTGTTCTGCTCGTCGCCCTGGCGGGCGACATTGCCGTTGGGGGTGGCGTGGGGCACCCCGAAGCTTGATTGTGCTGACGGTCTGAGGGTGGTTGTCAAGGCGGGAAAGCGTGCCTTGACAACCACCCTCAGACCGCAG
>NZ_ASXG01000100.1 GCF_000411975.1 Amycolatopsis orientalis DSM 43388 | reverse complement strand
TCCCGCCTTGACAAGCACCCGCCGTCCGTCAGCACAATCAAGCTTCGGGGTGCCCCACGCCCCTCACCACAGCAATGTCGCCCGCCAGGGCGACGAGCCGAAACCAAACCCTCACCGCCGCCGAAAAGCAGCCTCAATAACCTCCCACCGCTGCAAGTTGTGCCGAGCATCAGCCAACGCGTCGTGCTGATCCCCCGGCGCGGCCGGCAACTTGGGCTTCCCCGCGTCCTCCCACCGCTGCCGCAGATCCCGGGTGAACCGAGGCAACTGCCGAGGCAACGCCGGCATCGGCCCCCACAGCTGCGCCAGCGCCACATGGTCATACGCCGCGAACCAGGCCCACAGCTCGATCCCGCCGGGCGGCTTCCCGAAGAACTCGAGCAGGTCGGTCCGGATCCGCTCCCGGCTCCGCCAAGCGGGATCCGCGGGAGACGGCAGCTTGGGCAGCACGTTCTCCCGGACCCAAGCCCCGGCCCGTCCGGGATCGAAATCGGTGGACACGGCGTAGAACTCGCGTCCGCGCTCGTCAACGACACCGATCGACACGAGGTCAATCGTCACGCCGTCCTCAATAAATTCGGTGTCGTAGAAAAAACGCACCGGGGAACTCTAGTAGGGCGCTACCCGGCCTTCGTCTCCGGCACCCGGTCGGCGTCGGCGGCCCGCACCTGGGCCGGCACCGCGGGCTTGACCCCGGCGGCCTCGGCGGCGAGCAGTTCCTTGGCCTTGGCCGCGTAGATGTCGACGTACTCCTGGCCGGACAGCTCCATCAGCGCGTACATGATCTCGTCGGTGATGGACCGCTCGATGAACCGGTCGCCGGCCAGGCCTTCGTAGCGGGAGAAGTCGAGCGGCTCGCCGAAGCGCACCTCGAGCCGTCGCGGCCACCACATCCGGGAGCCGATCGGGTTGACCTTGTCCGTGCCGACCATCGCCACCGGGATCACCACGGCGCGCGATTCGAGCGCGATCCGGGCGACGCCGGTTTTGCCCTTGTACAGCCGCCCGTCCGGGGAGCGGGTGCCCTCCGGGTAGATGCCGAGCAGATGGCCGTTCTTGACCAGCTTGATCGCGGTGTCGAGCGCGGCCTGCGCGGCGTTGCCGCCGGAGCGGTCGATCGGGAACTGGCCGACGCCGGTGAAGAACCACTTCTTGAGCAGGCCCTTGAACCCGGGTTCGGTGAAGTACTCGGACTTCGCCGGGAAGGTGACCTTGCGCTTGACCCGCAGCGGCATGAAGAACGAATCGGCGACCGCGAGGTGGTTCCCGGCGAGGATGGCGCCACCCGTCTCGGGGATGTTTTCGGCGCCGACGACTTTGGTGGGCCACAGCGTCTTCAGCAGCGGCCCGATGAACACCCACTTCATCAGCCAGTACAGCACCGGGTTCCAGTCCTTTCCTGCCGCGCGGGCCCCGGCAGGTCAGGGTACGGAACGAGGACGGGCCCGCACAACGCGAGAGCGGACGGTCACCCGGGGGCAGCGACCGATCTCACAGCGGGACCGAAGGATTCTCGCTTCCGCGAGTGGGGCCCACAACCCGGCTTCGGCGTGAGAGCATGGGAGGACTCCACCGCTTCGATTCGGAAGGGCGTTCGTGATGGGCGTGCTCGCCGGCGCGGAACCGTTCTCCCACCCGGGTTCCTCCGGGGCCGGCTTCCTGCTCTGCCACGGATTCACCGCGACGCCCGACGGCATGCGCACCTGGGGCGAGCACCTCGCCGCCGAGGGCTTCGCGGTGCGCTGCCCGCTGCTTCCCGGCCACGGCACGCACTGGCGGGACCTGAACCGGACGACCTGGCAGGACTGGTACGGATGCGTCCGCGAGGCGCTGCTGGCGCTGCGCGCGGACTGCGACCAGGTGTTCGTCGGCGGGATGTCGATGGGCGGCACGCTCGCCCTCCGCCTCGCCGAGGAGTTCGGCTCGGACATCTCCGGCCTCGTGCTGGTCAACCCGTCGGTCACCCGGCTGAGCCTGGACGCCAAGGTGCTGCCGCTGCTGTCGCGAGTGGTCCCCTCGATCCGCGCGATCGGCAACGACATCGCGAAGCCCGGCGAGGTCGAACTGGCCTACCCGCGCACGCCGGTGCGGGCCGCGGCGAGCCTCGCCCGGCTGTGGAAGATCGTGCGCGCCGACCTGCCGAAGGTGACGCAGCCCGTGCTGCTGCTGCACTCGCGGGTCGACCACGTCGTCGAACCCGAGAATTCGCGGATAGTGCTGGACAGCATCTCGAGCACGAACGTGACCGAGGTGGTGCTGGAGAACAGCTTCCACGTCGCGACGCAGGACCACGACGCGGACCTGATCTTCAGCCGCAGTGTCGAGTTCGCCCGGAAGCTGCGGGCGGGACAGGTGGGTGCCGGATGAACCGGGGGAAAGGCGCGGACGGGCCCGAGGACGTCGACGCCACGTTCGCCGAGATCGTGGCCGACCTCCGGGCCGAGGGCGTGGGCGTGTTCCTGGACGAGGATCCGTTCTCCGGCGCCGGCCCCGCATCCGCCGAACCCGACGCGTCCGCCGGAGCGGAAACCGACGCGGGCCAGGCCAAGCCGAAGCCCGCAGCGGACCCGCCGGCGCCGTCCGCTCCCCCGTCGCCGGAGGGCTGGCGCACCGGCGGCACCGACTGGGACACCACGATGTTCTCCGGCGACCCGGCCGAGGACGACGAGCACTACGTGCCGCCGGAGCCGCCGCCGCTGCCGCGCTGGCGCAAAGGCGCGTTCGTCGTGCTGCTGTTCTTCGTCGTCGGGCTCCTGCTGCTGATCGTGCCGAACCTGATCGGAGTCGGCCCGGCGCTCGCCACGCCGCTCGGCATCCTCTCGCTCGCCACCGGCATCGCGCTGCTCCTGCTGCGCGTGCGCCAGGGCCCGCCGCCGGGCGCGGACCCCAGCAACGGCGCCCAAGTCTGACCGGGCGGGCATGCGGATCGACTTCCGGGCGTCGCGGCGTTCCACCGTCGGCGCGGAATGGGAACTCGCGCTGGTGGACCGGCGCAGCGGCGAACTGCGATCGGTCGCCGAGGAACTGCTCGCCGCGGTCCGCCCGGACGGGCAGGCCGAGCATCCCCGGATCAAACAGGAACTGCTGCTCAACACCATCGAGGTCGTCAGCGGCGTCTGCCGCACGGTCGCCGAGGTGAAACACGACCTCGACGAGGCGCTGGACGAGGTGCACCGGGTCGCCGACCCGCTGGGCGTCGAGGTGTTCTCCGCCGGCTCGCACCCGTTTTCCTCGTGGTACCGGCAGAAGGTGACCGACAAGGAGCGCTACGCCAAACTCATCGACCGCACCCAGTGGTGGGGCAGGCAGATGCTGATCTACGGCGTGCACGTGCACGTCGGGCTCGACCACCGGGACAAGGTGCTGCCGGTGCTCGACGGGCTGCTGCGCTACGCGCCGCACCTGCAGGCGCTGTCGGCTTCGTCGCCGTACTGGTCCGGCGAGGACACCGGGTACGCCTCGAACCGGGCGCTGATGTTCCAGCAGCTGCCGACCGCCGGGCTGCCGTTCCAGTTCCGCGAATGGGCGGAGCTGGAGGGCTACGTCGAGGACATGTTCACCACCGGCGTGATCGACCACTTCTCCGAGATCCGCTGGGACATCCGCCCGGCCCCGCATTTCGGCACCATCGAGATGCGCGTGTGCGACGGGCTGCCGACGCTGCAGGAGGTCGGCGCGATCTCGGCGCTCACGCAGTGCCTCGTGGACGACTTCAGCTCCCGTCTCGACAAGGGCGAAACGCTGCCGGCGCTGCCGCCGTGGCACGTGCAGGAGAACAAGTGGCGCGCCGCCCGCTACGGCCTGGACGCGATCGTCATCCTCGACGCCGCCGGACGCGAACGCCTCGTCACCGAAGACCTCGCCGAACTGCTGGACCGGCTCGAACCGGTCGCCAAGCGGCTGGACTGCGCCCGCGAGCTGCGCGATGTCGAGAACATCCTCCGGGTCGGCGCGAGCTACCAGCGGCAGCGGGCGGTGGCGAAGCAGTACAACGGATCTTTGAAGGCAGTGGTCGCCGCGCTGGTCACCGAGATGCGCGACGGCGTCCCGCACGCTTAGCCGCGGTTGTTCCAGGAGGCAGCGATGTCGCATACGTTCCGCACGGTCGTCGAGCTCAACGGCAAAACCGCCACCGGTTTCCGGGTCCCGGCCGAAGTCGTCGAGGCGCTCGGCCAGGGACGGCGGCCGAAAGTCCGGGTGGGCATCGGCCCGCACACCTACCGCAGCACGGTCGCGGTCTACTCCGGCGACTTCATGCTGCCGCTCAGCGCGGCGAACCGGGAGGCAGCCGGGGTCGCCGCCGGGGAGACGGTCGAGGTCACGCTCGAAGCCGACCTGGCCGAGCGGACCGTCGAGCTGCCGGACGACCTCGTGGCCGCTTTGGCGGAACGAACCGGCGCACGGGCCGCGTTCGACAAGCTTTCCTTTACCGCGCAACGGGAACGCGCCGAAGCTGTCACGTCGGCCAAGCGCGCCGAGACGCGGGAGCGGCGGATCGCGAAGATCGTCGCCGAACTGGCCGGGGACGGGCTCCCCTAGCCCACCGTCACGCCGGGTCTGCCGAAGCCGCCGAGGACGGTGTCGACGACGCGGGTGGCCAGCGCGTCCGGGTCGGCGGAGTCCTGGTCCTGCGCTGCTTCGTGGATGAGCGCGCAGTACACGCGGCGCGCCCAGACCAGGTCGACGCCGGGACGCAGCGCGCCGCTTTCCTCCAGCCGGCGGAAGAAAACGTCGCAGTGGGCGAGCACGTCCGGGGTCAGGACGCCTTCTTCCGCCGGGTTCGCGTTCATCGCGAACCCCCACCGGAGCTTGACGCGCAGCACGTTCGCGGTCACCTGGTAAAGCGCGACCAGCGGCGGCGTGACGTCGGGCCGGACACTGTCGAGCGCGTTGCGGAACTGCTCCGTCGCCCACCGGGTCATGGCGTCCACCAGCGCGTCCCGGCTGGCGAACCGGCGGTGCACGGTCGTCCGCGAGACGCCGGCGGCCGCGGCGATCTGCTCCATGGTCGCCGCCGGGTTGTCGCTGAGCACTCGTTCGGCGGCCTCGAGGATCGCCTGGGCCGTCCGTTCCGAGTCCGCGCGCAGGGCCCGTTTCTCCATGCTTTCCAGTTTACGTCATGGTTGCTGTTCGGTATTTAGTTGCGACATCTATGTTGCAACTGCTAAGTTAGCTGCATCGTCTTTGACTCGACTTGGGGGTTTTCACATGGACCTGAAGCTGACCGGCAAGACCGCAGTCGTCACCGGAGCGAGCCGGGGAATCGGGCTGGCCACGGTTTTCCGCACTGATCGGCGAAGGAATGCGCGTGGTGGCCGGAGCCCGGACGATCACGCCGGAATTGAAGGAAACCGGCGCGGCGCCGGTCGCGGTGGACCTCGCCACGCCCGACGGTCCGGGACGGTTGATCGAGCAGGCCGTCGCGGAACTCGGCGGGTTGGACGTCCTGGTGAACAACGTCGGCGGCGGAGACAGCGCACGCGGGCAGGTCGGCGGTTTCTTGTCGCTCGCGGACCAGCACTGGACGGAGTTGCTGGAGCTGAATTTCCTCGCCGCGGTCCGGGCTTCTCGCGCCGCGCTGCCGCATCTGATCGAACGCCGGGGCGCGATCGTCACGGTGTCCTCGAACGGCGCGCGGATGCCGCATTCGGGCCCGATCGCTTACACCACCGCGAAAGCCGCGCTGACCGCGTTCGGAAAAGCACTGGCGGAGGAGTTCGGGCCGCAAGGCGTGCGGGTCAACACCGTCTCGCCCGGGCCGGTTCGCACCGCGCTGTGGGAAGGTCCAGACAGCTACGGTGCCGAGCTGGCCTCGTCGATGAGCTTGTCGCAGAAGGATTTGCTGGCCGGACTGCCCGCCGGTGCCGGAATGCTGACCGGACGACTGATCGAACCGGGCGAGGTGGCCACGCTGATCGCGTACCTGGCGTCGCCGCTGGCAGGGAGCATCACCGGGACGGACCACCTGGTGGACTCGGGTTCGGTGAAGACGGTGTGACGGCTGGCTGAGCCGCGGGGAGCCGACCGGGCGCACGAAGAGGCGAACGCCCGGAACACCGCCGAGCGGCAGGAAGCAGGCCTGCCCGCTTTACCACCCAGCGGCACGAAACAGGCACACCCGCCCCGGGCCTGCTTCACCGCCCAGCGCCACTAACCAGCCACACCCGCACGGCACCCGCTCCACCGCCCAGCGGCGCAAAACAGTGACACCGCATGGCAGCCACTTCTCACTGCCCAGCACCACGAAACGGCCGCCCCACGCAGCGCCCGCTTCACCGACCAGCGGCACCAAACGACCACGCCCGCGCAGTACTCGCTCCACCGCCAAACGCCACGCACCAGCCAGACCCGCACGGCATCCGCTGCACCGCCCAGCGGCGCAAAAGCGCACGCTCCGCGCGCGAGAAACCACACCCACGCGGTGCCTGCTTCACCGCCCAGCGGCGCAAAAGCGCACGCTCCGCGCGCGAGAAACCACACCCACGCAGTGCCTGCTTCACCGCCCAGCGGCGCCAAACAACCACACCCGCACGGCAGCGCTTCTTGCTGCCAGCGCCAGAACGACCGCGCCCGCGCAGCACCCGCTCCACCGCCAAACGCCACGCACCAGCCACACCCGCCCCGGGCCTGCTTGGGTCTGCCCAGGCTTCGGTTGACACCGGAGCTGACTGTTTCTCAGGCCGCTGCTGCGGTGG